>NZ_JAAEDS010000013.1:0-169930 GCF_013344955.1 Snodgrassella sp. ESL0324
TGACCGGACGCATCGAAAGCTGCCGCAGCGAAGCGTACTGGGAAACCCTGCAGTACGATGCTGCGGCCAACCTGCTGGACAGAAGACGCGGCGAAGAAGAAAGCAATCAGAACCTGATCCGCTTTAATCAGCTGCTCAGCTTCCGCGGACTGAAATACAGCTACGACGAACACGGACGTACCCGCAGCAAACAGACCGCCGGCGGTACCCAGTATTACCATTACGATGCCGGACACCGGCTAACCGAAGTGCGTATCGAACGGCTGAACCATACTGAACGCTACGGCTACGTCTACGATGCCCTCGGCCGGCGGATTGAAAAACACCGGCTGGACCGTGACGGCAAGCCATGCAACCGCACCACCTTCCTGTGGGACGGGATGCAGATGATTCAGGAAAGCGGCGCGGACAAACGGCAGAGCCTGTATCTGTATACCGATGAAGGCAGCTATGAACCGCTGGCGCGGATAGACAGAAACGGTAATCAGGAACAACACATCTACTACTTCCATACCGACCTGAACGGCATGCCGGAGGAGCTGACGGATGAAGCCGGTGAAATTGTGTGGGAATGCTCATATCAGCTGTGGGGCAAACCGGTACAGGAGATTGCTCATACACAGATACAGCAGAATCTGCGGTATCAGGGACAGTATTTGGACAGAGAAACCGGACTGCACTACAATACTTTCAGGTACTATGATCCGGATACAGGCCGCTTTACCCAGCCTGACCCGATTGGATTAGCCGGCGGACTCAATCTTTATCAGTATGCGCCAAATGCGCTAATGTGGATTGATCCGCTTGGTCTTCGTTCTAAATGTCATTTCAGTGGAGATCGTGGTAGAAGTAAAGCGAAGCATGACATTGAACGTAATGGATATAAAATTGTTGCTGAGGAATTAACAATAAAAGTTAATGGAATTAGAATAAGAGCGGATTTTGTAGCTAAGGATAAACATAAAAAATATCATGTCTTTGAAGCTAAACATGGAAATAGTGGCTTAACTGAAAATCAAAGTAAAGCTGGTGTATATGATATGAATAGCCCATCGAATACTGCCAGTGGTATCGGCGGAGGAACAATTATTCCATCAAAGGGAACTAAAGGTGAATTTGAAGTTGCTACTGGAAATAAAAAGAAAACAGAATATGTAGGTAAACGTGGTACAGTGCGTGATGCAACTTTCCATGTATTAAAATATTAAGGAGTAAAAAATGTCGGTGACAGCTGAATTAAGAAAATTGTTTGAAAATGAGTTGTATAATTATTTAAAGACAAACCTTGTATGTGCTTCAAATATCAAGTGTTTAAAAAAGGAAATATCCATAAAAAAAACAAAAGATAATGAAGCAAGTGGTTACATATGTTTCGATTTCTTGAATAATGCCCGAGGCTACTGCCTCTGCACGAGTGTTGATTCTCCAGAATTAATTGATTTTTTTAATAAAATAAATCCACCTTACAGATCAAACTTACCTGAAGGCATCGTTTATGCAATGAATACTTCAATGGAGAGTAGTTTTAAATCATTCGCTCCGAATTTCGGTGGTACTGTAGATTTACCCAGAAATGAAGAAGAAAGAAAAAAGACTTGTGAATGGATTTATACTAAGGTGAGAGATATTTATTTGCCAAGAGCTATGAATCTTATTGAGTTAAAGCCTGAAGCTGTAAAAGATATCATATTATTTCCAGACTATTATGCTTATCCTTTTTTGATAATTTTATACATAATCAAAAAACATAATATGTCTTTATCAGATAAAGACATGGAATCAGTGTTTAGCAAAAGAAAAAGAATTATAGGCAACAAATCGTTTGATAAACAGCTCTTGGATACATATCTGTCAGAATAAAGCCAAGAAAGAAATCAACCTTTACTGATGTTATTTTATTCAATATGCGTTCAAAATAAATACTGAAGATGAAAATGTATGCTTATCGATGATGCTTTACGTAAATTTGTAGAAATATTTCAAAATAGTAATTCAAGTTTGGGGATAATGAAGTATTCTAATACGAAATTAAAAGCTGATAAAATTGACCTTCCATTAACTGGTGAGATTCTATATTTTTATGATCATATGATACTTGAAGATGGACCAATTTTTGGAGGCGATTTATCCATTGATATTATCGAAAAAAATCAATTGAAAAATATCCTTGATGGCTGGGATAATGATCCAGAATGGAAAGATAGCTATATTATATTTGCTGACCGTGATGGTGATGTGTTGTTATGTGATTCATCTGACATTAAATCTCCTGTTTATGGTAGTGTACAGATGAAGATGTATAAATTAACTGACTCATTAAGTGATTTTTTGAATATTTATTCAAAACTTATTGAGGTGGAAGAGATTGAATTTGGCGGTGATGTAGCCGATGATGATTTTAATCACAAACCTGAATATTTATTAAGAATTGAAGAAGAATTAAACAAAAATCTTTCTTCTAAATTGTTTGTAGATAATTTTATGTATTTTTTCTTTGGATAATCGACTATATAAAAACGTATAGTTTCTCCAATAATCCATTATAGCTTTTTGATTTACTGCAGAGGTGGGCACCCGGCCCACCTTATTTATAGAAATAAAATAAGAGCATATTTTGTACTTGTTGACAAACATTGAAATTATCACATATTTCTAGTACAACGCTGCCAGCCAGCTTATTGGCGCCACCCTGCCGGACGGGCGTACCATCAACAAACTGTATTATGGTTCCGGCCATCTGCACCAGATTAACCTGGACGGCCGGATTATCAGCGACATTGAGCGCGACCTGCTGCACCGGGAAACCCTGCGCAGCCAGGGCAGAATGAATACCAGTTTTAAATACGACCGCACCGGCCGCCTGACCGGCAAACAGACCAGCCGTCCGGGAGCGGGCATCCTGCCGAATATCATACTGGACCGCAGCTACAGCTACGACAATCTGGACCGGCTGGTAAGCAAAAAACACAATCGTCAGGGACAGAGCGATTACCACTACGACGTAACCGGACGCATCGAAAGCTGCCGCAGCGAAGCGTACTGGGAAATCCTGCAGTACGATGCTGCGGCCAACCTGCCGGACAGAAGACGCGGTGAAGAAGAAAGCAATCAGAACCTGATCCGCTTTAATCAGCTGCTCAGCTTCCGCGGACTGAAATACAGCTACGACGAACACGGACGTACCCGCAGCAAACAGACCGCCAGCGGTACCCAGTATTACCATTACGATGCCGGACACCGGCTGGACCGTGACGGCAAGCCATGCAAGCGCACCACCTTCCTGTGGGACGGACTGCAGATGATTCAGGAAAGCAGTGCGGACAAACGGCAGAGCCTGTATCTGTATACCGGTGAAGGCAGCTATGAACCGCTGGCGCGGATAGACAGAACCGGTAATCAGGAACAACACATCTACTACTTCCATACCGACCTGAACGGCATGCCGGAGGAGCTGACGGATGAAGCCGGTGAAATCGTCTGGGAATGCTCATACCAGCTGTGGGGCAAACCGGTACAGGAGACTGCTCATAGAGAGATACAACAGAACCTGAGGTATCAGGGACAGTATTTAGACAGAGAAACCGGACTGCACTACAATACTTTCAGGTACTACGATCCGGATACAGGCCGCTTTACTCAGCCTGATCCGATTGGATTGCTGGGTGGCTATAATCTGTATCAGTATGCGCCAAATGCGTTTATGTGGATTGATCCGTTGGGCTGGTACGCAGGAGAAGGAGAACGAGAATTAGGAAAATACCATGTATTTCATCAGCACACTTTAGATCCATCAGAATACAGTCTTTCTGATGGAGAGCACTTTAGGCGAGGAAATCAGTCTATTTATGAACGATTACAACAGGATCCTGCTTTTAGAAGAGAAATGCAAACCAAATATCCGGGAGTTGTTGAACATGTACAACCAAACTCAAAAGGTAAATTTCGTGGTGACTCTCCACCAGGGTTAACATGGCATCATGAGAATGAAGAAGGTGTATTGAGTCTTGTTGATTATAAAGACCATAAAACTTATCATAAAATTCATCATCCCGATGGTTCTGGTGGCCGTAAAAAATGGGGTGGCGGAACAACATGTAGATAAAAGTGAGGCAAATATGAAGACTGCAACAGGATTTACTGATTTATTGAAAATTTCTAAAAATATTTCTTATTATAAGGCATGTTATATTTTTGTTGATTCAAATTTTGATCATACGAAAAAATGCATTGAATCAGCCAACTATTATCTTTCTGAAACGAGAGATGAAGATGATGATATGGAAGAACAGGAAGATAAATATCTAGCCTGGCTGGAGTACGCAACATTTTTGGCAATTATTGACAATAAACTGGAACATCACCCTAATGCCTCGGAAGACGATTTAATAGAGGCTGTGATTTATTATCTTGAAGAAGATGATTTTCTGGATTAATAATAAAATCGGCAATATACATGAATAAAGATATTTAATTAAGATAATTTTAATTTTTATTAGTATAAACTTGGATAGTGCTATATTCGCATAGATGTCATTATATAAAGACACAGTAAAGAAAATAGCAGCTAAAACCTGATCCGCTTTAATCAGCTGCTCAGCTTCCGCAAAGAACAAGAATATAGAATAGATCATTCCAGAACAACACATCATCCAGATGGATCTACTACTTACTACGACCATAAAGGTCGGGCGGTAACGCATGATAAATATGGTAATCCAGATTTCAGCCCATATGCAGAAAAGTAGCAAGTTCAAAAGAATTTAATGGCAATAGGAAACACGATAACAGAATTGCAAACGAAATGATTGGATACAAAGGTGATAAAGCTCCGCCAGGAAAAGTGTGACACCATGTTGATAAAGAGACATTGATACTTCTTGATGCTGAATTACATAAAAACTTTCCTCATACAGGCGGTGCATCAGAACTTATTCATGGATAAACCTTAAAGGAAATAAAATGTTTCAATCAAAATATACAGTACCCGAAGATATTGATAAACTGATTTCGAAATTAAAATTGAAAAAAAAATCACACAGTTCTTATATTAATTTTTTAAAACAATATAACGTGATTGATTTTTATAACATGGAATTTTGTTATGGTATTGACTGTGAAGGGGAAGAATTACCGCTCGAAGTTATTTTAGGCTTCTCAAAAAAAGAAGATGAAGATTTAATTGCTACAAACTATGCGTATCTGAATAGAATACCTGAAAAGCATATTGCTATAGCAACTGTGAATTATGGAGATTTACTTTGTTTAGATCCGAATGGCAAAATTTATCATTGGGATCATGAAGTCAATGATTTGTATTTTGATATGAAGGTAATAAACGGATACCTGGAACAAAATACCAATTTAAAATTTGTAGCAGATTCCTTTGATCAATTTTTATCAATGATTACCAAAACAGAAGAAGATGATGATGATTATGATCCAAGTGAAGATGAATTTAAGAATCCGAATATTCCTTTTCCAGATGAATCATTAAACATTTGGTTTAAAGATCCTAAAAGTATTTTGTTGCCGCCAGAACGAGCAATACCAATATATTTAAAAAAATTTAAGCTTTCTGAAAAAGGGCGTGAATTATTAGAAAAATTCAAAAAATTAGAACTTACTGAAAAAGATCGTGAAAGAATAGCAATATTAAAAAAAGAAGGATTTTTAGAAGAAGGAATTTTTGAATAAAAAATTAAATTGTAATTAATAATAAAAATGTAAGTGTTGGCAACATCAGAAAAACAATGCTGAAATAATAAATTTTAGCTTTAAAAACAGGTAGTAATCTGTTTATTACCACCTTCAAACCAAACTCATACCGCATAGGCATGCCCGCAGCAAACAGACTGCCTGCGGTACCCAGTATTATCATTACCATGCCGAATACCGGCTAACAGAAGTGCGTATTGGCATACTGAACGCTACGGTTATGGCTACAGCTACGAAGCCCTCGGCCGGCGGATTGAAAAACACCGGCTGGACCGTGACGGCAAGCCATGCAACCGCACCACCTTCCTGTGGAACAGGATGCAGATGATTCAGGAAAGCAGCGCGGACAAACGGCAGAGCCTGTATCTGTATACTGATGAAGGCAGCTATGAACCGCTGGCGCGGATAGACCGGACAGGCAATCAGCAAGAGCACATCTACTACTTCCATACCGACCTGAACGGCTTGCCGGAGGAGCTGACGGATGAAGCCGGTGAAATTGTGTGGGAATGCTCATACCAGCTGTGGGGCAAACCGGTACAGGAGATTGCCCATAGAGAGATACAACAGAACCTGAGGTATCAGGGACAGTATTTGGACAGAGAAACCGGACTGCACTACAATACTTTTAGGTACTACGATCCGGATACAGGTCGCTTTATTCAGCCTGATCCGATTGGGTTGGCTGGTGGCTATAATCTATATCAGTATGCGCCAAATGCGCTGATTTGGGTGGATCCATATGGTTTAAGTTGTATTACAAATTCAAATTTATATGCTATAGGCAATAAATCAAAGCCGAGAGCACCTAGAATTGATGGGTACAATTTAAAGCCTGGACAAAAAGCAGATTTATATTTAGACAAAAATGGATTAATTATACCAAATCAAGGCGGTGCTTCAATATTTAAAACCCCAGAACAACTACCATTAACTGGAAATTACCACAAACTCCCAGAAGGAACTACTTTACCTGATGGGTTAGCTGTCAAATTTGATGGCCAAGATGTAGGTGGAACAATGTCACCTGGTCATGCAACAATATATCCGACAAAACCAATGAAGCCTGAAACTTTTATTGAATTATATTATTCCTTACCTTGGGAATATATTGGAAAAAAATAAAATGTGTAAATCAAATCAAATGCAAATTCTTTTTGATGAATGTATAAAATTACAAAATAACTTATTAAATAATATATTTTTATTATCAAAATGTCCTAACATAGTAAAATTAATAAAAAAAAATTTAACAGGTGATATAAATGCATCTTTATTATATATTATTAAGCAATTACCAGAAGAAATAAAAGTTAGTTTACTACCAAATATTATAGAAATAATGAAAAACTTAGATGGAAAAACTAAGTTATGTCAAGATATTATTTTGTCCATAGATAGAGAGTGGTTAAAAAAAAATATTTGGTCATATTCTAAATATGTCTTTGATGATCAAGATTATCAAAGCTTTGGAATATTTATGTATTTGTTTAATTCTATAAGCGATGAGCTATCCCAAAAGCTTGCTAATCTAGCTTTAGAAAGTAATGATGAAGATGTTCGTGAGATAGGACAGATTTATTTCGATTCATCATCTAAGATATAATATTAATTAAGATTGGTTGATTATATTAATGAACTAGCAAAAATAAAGACAGACTAAATATGAATATTATATTTCCTGAATATTATGACGATTTATTAGAAATGGAGTGTAAATCAAAGGGGTGTGCGTTGAACTTTAATATCAACTTAAACGGAGTTGAGATGATATTTAATTTTTATTACATAGTAAGATTTACTCAGGATGCTAAATCTGAGCTTGAAGAATATGGTTTTTTTAGGGATGAAGATGCTGTAATCCTTCCTAAGGTTACTCGTGAGCAAATTTATAAATATTTAAGTTCTCTAAGTTAAAAATAGCCGGAAAGTTTTCCTCTAACCGTTCTGACTAATTTGCCAAAATAAATAGAAAAACATAAAACTTCATAATGGGCAATCTGCTGAGCGAAACCACTGCACAGGGTGTTCTGCAGCATCAGTATGACAGACTGGGCAACCGCATCGCCACCACTTTGCCGGACGGACGCACCATCAACAAACTGTATTATGGTTCCGGCCATCTGCACCAGATTAACCTGGACGGTCAGATTATCAGCGACATTGAGCGCGACCTGCTGCACCGGGAAACCCTGCGCAGCCAGGGCAGAATGAATACCTGTTTTAAATACGACCGCACCGGCCGCCTGACCGGCAAACAGACCAACCGTCCGGGAGCGGGCATCCTGCCGGATATCATACTGGACCGCAGCTACAGCTACGACAATCTGGACCGGCTGGTAAGCAAAAAACACAATCGTCAGGGACAGAGCGATTACCACTACGACGTAACCGGACGCATCGAAAGCTGCCGCAACGAAGCGTACTGGGAAACCCTGCAGTACGATGCTGCGGCCAACCTGCCGGACAGAAGACGCGGTGAAGAAGAAAGCAATCAGAACCTGATCCGCTTTAATCAGCTGCTCAGCTTCCGCGGACTGAAA
Source organism: Snodgrassella sp. ESL0324 (assembly GCF_013344955.1). Classification (NCBI taxonomy): domain Bacteria; kingdom Pseudomonadati; phylum Pseudomonadota; class Betaproteobacteria; order Neisseriales; family Neisseriaceae; genus Snodgrassella; species Snodgrassella sp. ESL0324. The sequence continues at coordinate 8,259 of NZ_JAAEDS010000013.1, forward strand.
TACAGCTACGACGAACACGGACGTACCCGCAGCAAACAGACCGCCGGCGGTACCCAGTATTACCATTACGATGCCGGACACCGCCTGACCGAAGTGCGTATCGAACGGCTGAACCATACTGAACGCTACGGCTACGTCTACGATGCGCTCGGCCGGCGGATTGAAAAACACCGGCTGGACCGTGACGGCAAGCCATGCAAGCGCACCACCTTCCTGTGGGACGGGATGCAGATGATTCAGGAAAGCAGTGCGGACAAACGGCAGAGCCTGTATCTGTATACCGGTGAAGGCAGCTATGAACCGCTGGCGCGGATAGACCGGACCGGTAATCAGGAACAACACATCTACTACTTCCACACCGACCTGAACGGCATGCCGGAAGAACTGACGGATGAAGCCGGTGAAATCGTCTGGGAATGCTTATACCAATAGAAAAGCCAGTACATAGCTGGCTTGAATCTGTTACACAATCAAAAAATAAGGAATTTTTTATATTCAATTATTCATACTAAAAAACAAACTTTCAAATGGGCACTAATATTCATTATTGAATTATTTGATTCATGTCATCAAATAAATAAGGTGCTATTGATATGATTTTCTGAATTTTCTCAGCTCGTTTAAACTCCTCAATTGAATTAAACATTTCCGCTCTTGCTTCTACCTTACCAATTTGTCGTATTAAAACATCTCTACCATCAGTTGTAAACCATTGATGAAATTTAGCTTTACATGAACCATCATCACGTATATTTAGCTTATCCAGTTCTGCTTTGACATACCTATTTTCAGTAGGTTCATAGATATAAGTATTAATGAGCTCCCCATAATATCTGGGTCTTTTCTTTGAAGTGGTCGTTTCATTACCATACAATTTATCAAGTTGATAAAAAAAGAATCAGGAAATGTTTTTACCCATTTTCTTAAACCATCAGCAATATATCTTGATAAAAGAACTCGTAAAGCATCATTGGATCTAACTTTTTGATATCCAGTAGCCTCATCAATAACACCTGCAATACCAACTCTAGCAAAAGCAGACTGAAGAGTTTCAGCTTCTGAAGCTAATTTTTTCTGGCTTTCGGTTAAAACTCCATCCCTCCTAGCTTGTAAATATATTTCACACGTATCAACAATTAACTCTGAATTTTAACCACTTTTTATAGTGCTTCCATCTTGATATTCAATCAAAATGGTCCTACTAAGAACATCTTGATTTATGTATGGTTTTAAGTTCTTTGCAGCTAAAAAAAGGGGATTGTGGTTCCATCTATTTCAAGCCGGGAATTTATAGCTTTTCTTCAACACTTAAATGCTTTAAAAACAGACGTAGGTTCAAGCATTCTTTGAATAATAGAGCTTATAAAAAGTACGAAACTTTGCGGGCATTTTTTTGCTATAAAAAACCACTCCGAAAAGTGGGTTTTTATTGAGTCATTAAATCAAATTAGATTTTATTTAATATCCGATTAATCACCATCAAAATTTATATATAAATCTTTTTTCTTTTTATCACAAATAATACTTGATATTGTTTTATCATCTCGCTGAACCCAAACACCACCCTCATTTGTAATTTTGCCGTTTGTAAACGTTCCTGGTATATATAAATATTCTCCATTTTTTAAAACCAGCCATTCTTCATAATAATAGTTAGGGAGATATTTATTTGCTTGTTCTGCGGCTTGTGTTTTGGAATTTCTAAAAACTAATTCAGGATGTCCCGGGCGACCAAAACTATACTGTATATTTTGCCCAATCTCTCTTACCTCTACTTTTTTACCTTGCTTATTGGTACAGGAAAAAACTACACGATTAGCTGCAAACCCAGATACAGATAAGGTTGATACTAAAACAGCTGCAATTATTTTTTTCATCATGTTACCGATCCCCCAAGTTGATTAAATAGATAGTTTTGCGCTTCTTTCACTGCTGCTACAGTATTTCCACATACAATATTTGATGATTTTTTAACATTTATGTTTTGTATATTAACTTTAACATGTTTTCTATTAGTCAATAAGTTTTGATTGTGTTACTGAATAAATTTTTAAAACAAATTATCAAGTGATTTATTATTTTGTTACTTTCTTGCTCATCTATTTTATCTATATTCTCATTATATCGAAGACGTCTATCAATTACTTTTTTCTCAATAGTATTAAAAGGCGGCAAATCAACCGATTTAACAGGTTCTACTATGGGTTGATAATTTTGCTTTTGATAATAGAAGATAATTAAATCTGAAAAGCCGGATATATTCATTTGCTACAGTAGCCGGGAAGTGAATTAAATAATATTTCTTATTAAGCAACATCTACTTACAAGCGTTATAATACTTGCCTACTATTTTTATAAAAAAATATTATGTCATTGCCTCTTTCTTCTGATGAGCTTCAGTTAAATATCAAATCAGATCTGGTTTTACGCGTTGGTAAAATTTGTCTGGCAGCAGGTACCGGGAGTTATCGCATTAAACAGTCAATGCGTCATGTTGCTTATATGCTCGGTGTGGAAAATCAGGCACATATTACGCTTACTGAAATCAACTCTACCTGCCGTAATGGTAAACAGTTTAAAACTGAGGTTACCACGATTCAAGGTGTTGGAATTAATACTAATAATATTCAATTACTTGAAACTCTGCTGATAGAAACACAGGCCCGTTATCAGCAAATGAGTGAAAGCGAGCTGATTCGCTTTCTTGATAAATCTTTGTCAGAAATTGAAAATCACCCTGCCCTATACAGTTTACGGCAGTCAGCTTTGTTTGCTGCGGTTGCGTGCTCATCTTTTACTTTTTTAATCGGTGGTGGTTTGATTGAAATGCTGGGTGTATTTTTTGCCTCTGGTTCTGGTCAGGCGCTAAGAAAAACCCTTTTACATAAACATCTGAATCAGTTTGTTGTCACCATGCTGGCAGCAGCTGTAGCTTCTAGTGTGTATTTTCTGATTATTGGCGGTAGCCATCTTTTGCTGAAAGTAAATATTCAGCATACTGCCGGCTATATAGCTTCTATGCTGTTTCTGATACCCGGCTTTCCTTTGATAACCGGAGTGCTGGACTTAGCCAAGCTGGATTTTTCATCTGGTATTCAGCGTGTAGGTTATGCCATAACTGTAATTTTTTGCGCCACTTTTGCCGCATGGGTAGTTGCAGCCGGAATCCATATGGCACCGGAAGCTATGCTCTCACCTAACCTCTATCCAGTATGGACAGCTTTTTTTCGTCTGATTGCCAGCTTTTTTGGTGTACTTGGTTTTTCCCTGCTTTTTAACAGTCCGGTAAAAACTGCTTTAATGACTGCTTTTATCGGCATGTATGCCAATACTTTACGGCTGGAAATGATAGACCTGACTAATATACCTATTCAGGCAGCTTCTTTGATAGCAGCTTTTATTGTCGGTATCAGTGCATTTTATTTTAGCCACCATAGTAAATGTCCGCGTATTGCTTTATCGGTACCAGCAGTTTGTATTATGGTACCGGGCATTTATATGTTTCGCGCTATGTATTTTTTACAGCAAAACGATATTATTAATGCTATTAACTGGGGAGCACAGGCGATGCTTATTGTCTTGGCTTTACCATTAGGCTTAGTACTCGCACGGGTATGCACGGATAAAGAATGGGCATTTAATCAGCTCCCTGCAACGGAACATAAATAGTTTTTTTATTTTGAAAATTATTTATATATTTGATACAAAATAAATTGATATTTGAATTAATAAGTCAAATGCAGATTGAGTATGCAAATTTTATGCTAATCTGCAAATCTCTAAAAAATGATTATTAGTAATTTTAAGTTTTACAAAATAAAAAAGATATCTAAATATTAGATATCTTTTTTTGGAATTCTGGTGCCCAGGAGAAGACTCGAACTTCCACACCATTGCTGGCACATGGACCTGAACCATGCGCGTCTACCAATTCCGCCACCTGGGCTTATTCACCAACATCGTTGTGCTTGTGAAGTTGTGCATTATATATTTTTGGCCAGGATTGTCAACAGTACAACTAGTACATCAGACTATAACTATTGATTATCAAAGAAAAGTATTTTCCAGCAAAGAAAATTGGATTTAATAGTGTAATCACTTTTTTACTAAATTGCTTTTATTCAAGTTTATTTCTTAGCAAATTTAGCTTATTTAGGTTTCTTAATTAAGTATAGGATTTAAAGGTATTTATTTTTTTTACACTTTAATAAATAAAACCGATTATGAATACGTTTATTCAACTCAGCATGTTCGAGGAACCCTCCTCTTCTCTTAAGTTGGAATTAATGTAATTATTTATATTTGTATACTTCGTTATAGCTTTAGCCCTCGCTATATTAGTCCGTTATAATAATTTTCATTAATTTTAAACAATTGTGCCGATGTTAAAGTATATCTTTAAGATACAGATATTCAAAAATTATAAAGTTTATAAGCTTTTGTGAAGATCTGCAGTGGAAACTATTTGAATTGCTTTTGGAAAGAAATTTTGAAGATTGAAATCTATTACTAGATAAAGAAAATAACTTGGTGCCCAGGAGAAGACTCGAACTTCCACACCATTGCTGGCACATGGACCTGAACCATGCGCGTCTACCAATTCCGCCACCTGGGCTTTTGCATATATTGCAACTTTCAGTTAAAGTATGTCTTTAACTGAGGAAGTGCATTATATATTCTCTAAAGAGATTGTCAATACTCTATGAAAAAAAAATCAGATTTACGCCATCAAGATCCATATTTAAAACGTGAATTACAACGTTATTCCAATCCTTTACCCAGCCGGGAATGGATTATTGCTGTTTTGGATAAAGTCGGTATTCCGGTCAAAATGACTGAATTATCACAGAAACTTAATATTACTAATGAAGAAATAGTTTTTTTTGAGCGCCGTTTAAATGCTATGGCACGAGACGGACAGATTCTGATTAATCGCCGCGGTGCTGTTTGTGTAGCTAATAAACTGGCACTGGTTAAATGCCGGATTGAAGTACACAAAGACGACTTTGGTTTTGCTGTACCGTTAAACCCTGCTGACGGCAGTGATTTTGTTCTCTACGCTCGCCAGATGTGCGGGCTGATGAACGGAGATATTGTCACTGTAAGACCGGCTGGTTCTGATCGTCGCGGGCGGCGTGAAGGTCAGGTGCTGGATGTCATCGAACGAGCTAATAAAGATGTGGTAGGACGACTCACAATTGAACATGGCATAGCTATGCTGGTGCCTGAAGATAAACGTCTGGGAGCAAGTATTGTGCTGCAGCCTGACTCTTTGGGTAAAGCTAAAGCCGGTCAGGTACTGGTAGCAAAAATTGAGTCCTATCCGAATGCAACTCAGGCAGCTGTGGCACGTGTTACAGAAATTCTTGGTGATTATGCTGACAGTGGTATGGAAATTGAAATTGCAGTACGCAAACATCATTTACCCTATCAGTTTAGTCAGGCCTGTATGGCTCAGGCCACTAAAATACCTGATCATGTTAAAGCTGATGAGCGAAAAAACCGAAAAGATCTGCGCGAGCTACCGCTTATTACTATTGATGGCGAAACAGCACGCGATTTTGATGATGCGGTATATGCAGAAAAAATTGGTCGTAATTACCGCCTGGTCGTTGCTATCGCTGATGTTAGCCATTATGTCCATCCTGATGATGCTATTGATCAGGATGCACAGGAACGTGCTACAAGTGTTTATTTTCCACGGCGGGTTATTCCGATGCTACCGGAGAATTTATCTAATGGCATCTGTTCCCTTAATCCGAATGTGGATCGCCTGTGCATGGTATGCGATATGGTGATTACTTATGCAGGCAATATTAAAAGTTATGAATTTTATCCGGCGGTAATGCGCTCACATGCACGGCTTACCTATACACAGGCATGGGACTGGATTAGTAATGACCAGTTTGATGACCCGATGAAAACACATGTACTGAGTTTATACCGGCTATATCAGATTTTACTGAAAAAACGCCTGCAGCGTGGTGCCGTGGAATTTGATAGTATAGAAACACAGATGCTGTTCAATCAGCAAGGTAAAATTGAACGTATTATACCGGTTGAGCGTAATGAAGCTCATCGTCTGATTGAGGAATGTATGCTGGCTGCGAATGTCTGTGCTGCAGAATTTCTCAAGCATCATAAACATCCTGCTTTATACCGTAATCATGCCGGTCCGACCAGTGAGCGTCTGAATACTTTACGTGAGCAATTATCGCTGCTTGGTTTACACCTGAATGGCGGTAATAACCCTACTCCAAAAGATTATGCAGAACTAAGTGAAAAAATCAAAGAACGCTCTGATCGGAATGTAATCAGTATTATGCTGTTACGCTCAATGCAGCAGGCAGTTTATGAACCACAAAATATTGGCCATTTTGGTCTGGCCTATCCGGCATATACACATTTCACTTCACCAATCAGGCGTTATCCTGATCTGACTGTTCACAGAGCCATTAAAGCCATTTTACAGCACAAACAATATCAGCCAAAGTCGTGGTCTGAACTGGGTGTGCATTGTTCACTGGCAGAACGCAGAGCTGATAATGCCAGCCGTGATGTGCAAAATTGGCTTAAAACTTACTATATGCAGGACAAAATCGGTGAGGTTTTTTCCGGTACGATTTCCGGTATGGCAAATTTTGGTTTGTTTGTTACTTTAGATAATGTTTATATTGACGGTATGGTTCATATCAGCGATCTGGGTGAGGATTATTTTAATTATCATCCTGAAATGCTGGCCATTGTCGGAGAGCGTAGTGGTATCCGCTTTAAGCTGGGTGATAAAGTTGTAGTCAAAGTTGCTCGCGCGGATTTGGATACGAGCCGGATTGATTTGGTGCTGATTAGCACGAATAGTGGTAAGCGTCGCCGGACTAATAATGCGCAAAATATTCAGAAACAGCTTAAAGCCACTGTTAAACAGCCGCGCAAAGCTCCCTGTAAGAAAACTAAGTCAAACAAAACAAAAACTGCTGCCGTTCAGAAGTCACGTAGTAATGATTCACGCAAAAAACCAGGCCGTAAAAAGTCCTGATGCTGCGTTATAATTGATTAAATCAATTTCTAAAAAGCTTTTATCTGTGTTGAATCAGATGAAAGCTTTTTTATATTTTTGATTTTTTATGTTAATAAAAAATTTATAAAATAATTAGTATGCATTACTTATTTTATAAAAATTAATTTGAATGAAATAAAATATTTTTATATATTTTTCTTGTGCAGACCGTTTATTTCTGATTTTTCAAATTTAACTTTTTGTTTTACTATATGTGCTAAATTGTAACTATTTAAATTTAGGAGTTATTACTCCGATTACTATAAAAAAACTGAAGTCTGTTACTACAGACTTCAGTTTTCAATGGCATTTTACTTTTAGGTAAAATACTAATCAGATGCAGGTATTGATTTTTACTGCTTATTTGTTTTTACCAGTAGCAGAAGCAATAGCCAGATTTTCATTACGATTTAATGCAACGCTGGTAACGCCTTCCGGGAACACTAAATCGGTCAGGTGACGGATTTCACCGGCACTGATGGTAGAAACATCCAGTTCCAATACAGCTGGAATGTTTTTCGGTAAAGCATTTACTTCTACGCTAGTAGCCAACAGAGACACACGACCACTTTGCAATTTTTCTGCCGGAGAAATAGCAGCATTCAACAAGTGTAGCGGAACACGAATATTGATGGCTTTATTTGCATCAACGGCCTGGAAATCAATGTGCTGTACCTGTTGTTTAAACGGATGCATCTGGAAATCACGTACAATAACGTCGTAGGTTTTGCCATTAACATCCAGTTTGATGATAGCTGTATGGAAAGATTCTTTTTCCAGTGCGTACCATAAAGTACGATGATCTACTGTAATGGCTACCGGTTCGGTACCTTCACCGTACAATACAGCCGGTACTTTGCCTTCGCGACGCAGGCGGCGGCTCGCACCAGTGCCCTGAGCTTCACGGATTTCTGCTTTAATTTCGTAAGACATAACTACTCCAAAGTTAATAATGCCGTCATCGGCCGCGACCAGCTTAAGACGGCTTGGGGGTATTAAGGGAGAAACATTGCTCCCGGTATGGCCACATCTTCATTGAAAAGATATGACACAGATTCTTCATTACTGATACGACGTACAGTTTCTGCAAGCAGGCCTGAAATACTTACCTGACGAATGCGATCACATTTCTGTGCAGCTTCAGATAAAGGAATAGTATCAGTGACTACAACCTGATCGATTTCTGATGAAGCAATACGCTCAATCGCCGCTCCGGAAAATACCGGATGAGTAGCATAAGCCAGCACACGTTCTGCACCGCGCTCTTTTAATGCTGATGCAGCTTTACATAAGGTATTTGCTGTATCAATCATATCATCAATAATCAGACAGGTGCGATTCTGAATTTCACCGATTACATTCATTACTTCTGCCACGTTGGCTTTTGGCCGGCGTTTATCAATAATGGCCAGATCAGTACCCAGTGTTTTTGCTACAGCACGGGCGCGCACTACACCACCGATATCAGGGCTGACAACTGTCAGGTTATCAATGCGCTGCTTTTCGATATCATGCACCAGAATGGGGGTAGCATAAATATTGTCTACCGGAATATCAAAAAAGCCCTGAATCTGGTCAGCATGCAAGTCAACTGTAAGTACGCGGTCGATACCGGCAGAATACAGCATATTGGCTACCAGTTTGGCAGAAATCGGCACACGTACTGAACGCGGACGGCGATCCTGGCGTGCATAACCGAAATAAGGAATGGCTGCAGTAATCCGTCCGGCTGAAGCACGCTTGAGTGCATCAGCCATTGTCAGGATTTCCATTAAGTTATCGTTAGTCGGTGCGCAGGTAGGCTGTACGATAAATACATCACGACCACGTACATTTTCGAGTAATTCAATTGCAATTTCGCCATCAGAAAATTTTCCAACTGAAGCACGTCCCAGAGAAATATCCAAATGTCTGGCCACGTTATTTGCCAGCTCCGGATTCGCATTGCCGGTAAAAACCATCAAACTGTCGTATGCTGCCATTTCTGTTGTACCTGAGTCCTGTTTTGGTTTGGTTTGATTTGTGTGAGGTAGATTAAACATTAATCCAAAGCTTTCATATCACCACTTGGGTTGTAGTGTATCTGTCATTTAAACAAGTAATGGCTTTCAACGTTATGAATTTTGTTGCTCATTTCGCTGTTAACCCGTTTACGTTACTTTTAAACTCAAAAGCAATGACCACCTCTTTGAAAAATATTCTGTATATACTGATAGCTGCAAGTATCACGGTTAAAACAGATTTAATCAATCAATTTTGCCGGTACCTGATAGCAACACGACAAAATAGTAACACTATTCTATTACTATGATTGAAACTGTATTGCATTTTGCAGGCTTAACCACGCTAATTATCACAAAAAAGTGAAAACAGTTATACAAATTTGCTTGTTTCCCGATTGGAAGTTTTCCGTACGGGAATTAATGGCAAATTATATCACTTATGGCAATCTGCACGCGCTATAAAATAACAATTTGTCATTTACACATTAAATAAGCGTGTAAGTAAACTTACACGCTTATATGAATTGGCTGGGGAGGTAGGATTCGAACCTACGCATACCGGAATCAGAATCCGGGGTCTTAACCACTTGACGACTCCCCAATAGGGTTTACTGCCTGTTTGCTCGAAATGTGGCTGGGGAGGTAGGATTCGAACCTACGCATACTGGGATCAAAACCCAGTGTCTTAACCACTTGACGACTCCCCAATGCTTTTTATCAAGCAACTGGCTGGGGAGGTAGGATTCGAACCTACGCATACTGGGATCAAAACCCAGTGTCTTAACCACTTGACGACTCCCCAACTACACACATCATTGATAAAACGGATGCCTCGTCAGGGAAGCAACACAATATGCCTGATGCACGCAAGAAACTTTATTGTAAACAGCTTGTGCCGCACTTTCAGAATTAAATGACAAAAATACACATGCACCAGAACCACTCATCATTGGTGAACCGTATTCAGCCAAAACATCAAATGCCGCTTTTACTGCTGGATACTCAGCTAAAACAACGCTCTGCATATCATTGCGCCAGTGCTGTCCTGCTTGGAAGTCTGGCATTATCCGTGGCTTGGAATCACGTGTCAAGTCTTTATGTGCAAATATTTTCGGCGTACTGACATGCACCGGAGGCTTAATAATCACATACCATTGTTTTGGCAAAGATATCGGACTTAATTGCTCACCAATACCGCGAGCAAATGCACTTTGTCCAAAAATAAAAAACGGTACATCTGCACCTAAGCGCACGCCAAGCTGTAATAGTTCTGTCTTACTCAGATTAAGCTGCCACAAACGGTTAAGCACCATTAATACGACTGCCGCATCCGCACTGCCACCACCCAGTCCGCCACCAACAGGAATCTGTTTTTCCAGCCAGATATCTACTCCGTATTTAGTGCCGGTATGGTCGGATAATAACCGGGCTGCACGCACACACAAATCCTGTTCTTCAGTAATGCCGTCAGTTGGCGTATGTAACTTTATGCAGCCTGTCTGATTTACGCTGAACCAGATATGATCATACAGCTCAATCAGAGTAAAAATGCTTTCAAGTAAATGGTAGCCGTCGGCGCGCCGTCCGACGATTCTCAAATCAAGATTCAGCTTGGCCGGCGCCAGAAAATGCCGTGCATCAGCTGCTGGAGATTTATTCATATTTTTAAATAATTAATCAGGATAATCTTTGACGCAATTCGCATTGTGCTGATTTTGCACTATCATCAGTATCTGTATATTCATCAAACACCAGTCTGATGTCGAAGCGTGCATTATTTAACAGTACAATACGCGGATTACGGCTTCCGTTTTGTTGCTGACGCTGGATAATCCAGCCAGACTGTTTAAGTTTGCCGTCGGGCAATAACTGATAAGGTTCATCTGCAATCCAGTATCCCTGCACCCATTGATTCAAGTGATCAAACGGAAGCACAAAACCAAGCATACGCTGGCTTAATTCCTCAATACTGGCTGCAGTAATTACCTGCCCTTTGCTGTCTTCTGCAATTACGCCTGAGCTGTCAGTACATAAAACCCCTACACTATTACCCAATGGTGTTTTAACTTCAATCGTTTGTACGCTACCGGTATTCTGCCAGCTAAAATTTGCATAGCTTCCTTTACCCTGATCCTTGATAGCCAGGCGTCCGGAACTGTCAAAACCGGAAACATCATTTTCGTTACCGGCCTGCCAGTCTGATGCTGATGTTATTCTGTCCGGTATGAGGCTGCTACAGGCACTTAAAGCCAGGCTGGTAATAGCGGCTGCCAGATAAAGATTTTTTTTACGCAAATATGAATATATCATTATTATTCCGGTATCTATAAATTTCTATTATTGTAATATTATCAGAATTAGTTGTATGAGCTGTGTGGAGTTAATTTTGTGTTTTAGAATTAAACAAATAGCTGCCGTTGACACTTGATGCATACGGCAGCTTTCCGGTAAATCTCAATAGTTCAGTTAGTAAAGCCGGTAATTGGTATCCGGCTATTTATTGTTTTGTGATTTCGGAGCAGTAGTCAGACTAGACGGATTTACATTAAATTTTTTCAAAATTTGCTGTAACTCTTTCTGGTCAGAGTCTTTATTAGCCAATCCCTGCGTCCAGATTTTTCGTGCCTGCTCCTGTTCTCCTTGCTGCCACAGTACTTCACCCAGATGTGCTGCAATGGCACTTTCCTGACGAATCTGATAGGCTGAACGTAAAAGCGGTAACGCTTTTTCAGGCTGATTATTCAGATAATATGCCCACCCCAGACTATCCTGAATCGCCCATGACTGATTATCCAGCTGACTGGCATGCTGCAAAATCGATAAAGCCTCTGCCCAGTAGCGTTTTGGCATACTTAGCATAGTATAGCCCAGCCCATTATATCCTTCCGCATCATCAGGTTTTAATTCAATAAAAGCGCGAATATCTTTTATTGCTTTTTTCGGCTGATCCAGTTTTTCACTATAAGCTGTTGCTCGCGAATACAGAAGGAATGCTTTTATGTCGGTTTTATTATCCTCAGATACTGCGGTTTTTGTGTCTGCATCCTTTAGCATCTGTGTCAGCTTTTGTACATAAACTTTCGGATCGAGAGTTTTATTATCAATAGAAACTGATAATACAATGGTATCGATATCATCGGAAACAGGTGATTCTTTATTCTGATTCATCCGATCTAACCACTGCTTTGCAGCCGGTATATTATTCTGGGTTACTTCAATCATACCCATCAGATAGGCTTTATCTCTGACTAACTCACTATCAGTTATTTTATCCGTCCACTTACGCGCAGAGTTCATATCCTGATTAGCAAAGTAATAAGTTGCAGCAAGAAGCGCTGCCTGACTTTGCTGAAGTCTGTTACCGGTCTGAATGACTTTATTAATATTTTCAATCAAAGCCGGTTCATTGGTTCTGTTGCTGAATAAAATTCCTGCCTGTTGTAAATAGATATCTGCATCGGCCTGAGTTTCTGCCTTCTTTGCTGTAGTTAAGGGCAGACTATTCGGTCTGATTTGGTGTTTACTTAATATTTGATTCAGAATTTTATGGTCACTGGCTTTATTAAGCCAGCCCTGAGCCCATATCTGACGAGCTTCGTCCTCACGTCCCTGCTGCCAGTAAACTTCTCCCAGATGAGCAGCTACTTCACTTTCCGGCAACTTCTGATATGCATATTCTAGTAAAGGCAGCGCTTTTTCTACATTACCATTAAGAAAATAAGCCCAGCCAAGGCTGTCATTAATTGCCGGTGACTGGTTATTCTGAGCATAGGCTTGCTCCAGCAATTGCTGTGCTTCCTGCCAGTGATCTTTTGACAGACTTAACAAGGTGTAACCCAGTGCATTAAGCCCCTCTATCTGATTAGGCCGCATTTTCACAAACCGGCGCAGATCTGCTACTGCTTTTGCCGGCTCATCAAATTTATCTGCATATAACAGCCCGCGCAGGAGTAATAGCGGCGCAACATTTTCTACCTGTGTTCTGGCATCACCATGTTCTGCTTCATTAATCACTCTATTCAGATATTGTTCATATTTCTGGTCAGTGAGTGAAGAACTATTTACAAATGTTTGTAAACGAAGCAAATCCGATTCGCTGAAAAAAGTACCTGCAGGTATTTTATCTGTCTGAGCTTTATTTAACCATTGCTGAGCTGCTTTCCAGTGTTTTTGTTCTGCTTCAATTGAGCACATCATAAGTGCCTGATCAAAGAGAAACTGCGGATCATTGACTTTAGTTGCCCATGTACGGGAAGCCGGCAGATTATGTTCATCATAATAGCGCATGGCCACCATCATGGCCGCTTTACTTCGCTGATTGGAATTCCCCAGTTCTACAATTTTCTCTGCATAGCCGGCAATGGTAGCTGTAGCAGCTTTCTGACTGACAGCCAGATAAACTGCCTGCAAATACAGATCCGCGCTTTTACTTTTCTCAAGCAATGGCTGCAAAGTTTGATATGCCTGTTGTAATTGATTATTTTTAATCAGCAATTCTATATAAAGACTTTGCCATTTAGCTGGCATGGTGTCCACACCGGTCAGCTGGTAAAAATCCAGCAGATATTGTGGCTGCTTAAGATTAATCAGATTCAGCGTCAGCTGGCTGGCTGGAAAAATATCAGTATCCAGATGAACCAGTGATTGTAACGCTTTGATGGTTTGCTCTTTATGCGCACCGGTTGCACCATAAATAGCATCGGCAATTAGTGCTTCTGCCATTTCAGGATGTAAAACTGCTGTTTTGTGAATCGGTGCATTTAACTCATCAGTGGCATCCAGGTTGTTTAACCGGAATTGTGCCATTTTTAAAAACAACCGGCGCAGCTGATAATCATTGGCATGAGATAAAACTGCATCTGCATTTTTCAATACTTGCGGCACATCATTTTTGGCGATAGCCAGCTCCCACATCAGGCGCTGTCTTGCTGGTGTCTCTGTCGGCTCAATTTCCTGCCAGCGATTAGCAATGGTTTGCGCTTCGGTGATTTTATTTGCGCCAAGAGCCATTTCCATTGCCCGTTCAGCTACCTCCGGTTCCTGTGTATGCTCAAGCATTCGCATATCTGCGGCCAGAGCCTGATCCGTTTTACCCTGAGAATAAATAAGTTCTGTGGCAAACAAAGTAAAAATATCATTGGCACGGCCGGCAATAGCCAGACGCTGCTGCAGCGAATCTGCATCATCCGGTGCTGTAATCTGATTATTTATCCGCTCAATTTTAGTTTGAATCAGTGGTACTGGTTTATGCTGCTCTGACACACTGCTGGCATTGGCCATATGTACAGCCATTAAACTTAAAACAATCGGGGTAATACGATGAATCCAACGAGGCATTAAACTTCTCCATATATGCAAATCAGTTTACGTAGACACTGAATCATAAATAAATAACAATTCTGTACTTGTGCAGACAATTTTTTCTAATCGCGGTTTATCATGCAATATGTGTTCAGTTATTAAATTCTTTAACCGGCACGATAAAATTTGCAGCCGTTTAAAGAATAAACTATTAGGGTAAAATAATTTGCTACTTTAACACAGACAATTTTAGCTGCGTATGACTTATGGCAATTTTATCTGATTAAAACTGACACAGTATGTGCTTTAAATTTTGTTTTCATGATGCTATTGTAGCGATTTTATTCTGAATAATATAAATCAATTATGCCCGAGTTACCTGAAGTAGAAACAACGCTGCGCGGAATCGCTCCTTTTATTGAAAATCAAACTATTTCACAGGTAGAAGTGCGTCAGCCGCGTTTACGCTGGCCGATAATAGATAATCTAGGCGAACAGCTTGGCGGCGAAAAGGTATTATCAGTCAGACGCAGAGCTAAATACCTGCTGATTGAATTAGCTTCAGGCACATTAATTATTCATCTGGGTATGTCAGGCAGTTTGCGCGTCTTCACTGACTTTACTGCACCGCCTGTACAAAAGCATGATCATGTAGATATTGCTTTTAGTAATGGTACGCTCTTACGATTTCATGACCCGAGACGTTTCGGAGCTGTTTTATGGTTTATCGGACTCATTGAACAGCATCCTTTATTAATTAACCTCGGACCGGAACCACTCAGCCAGGATTTTAATACTGATTATTTGCAACAGAAACTTTCAAACCAGAAACGTGCGATTAAAACAGCAATTATGGATAATAAAATTGTTGTCGGTGTAGGCAATATCTATGCTAACGAAGCATTGTTCCGTACTGGTATCCATCCGGCCATTCCGGCTATGAAGCTGAATAAAAAGCAGATTAGCGCACTGACTGATGCAATCAGACAAATATTACAGGAAGCCATTACGGCAGGTGGCAGTACTTTAAGGGATTTTGTGAATAGTGCTGGCACTAGTGGTTATTTTCAGCTACAACATCAGGTATACGGACGAGCCGGTGAACCCTGCCCGCAGTGCGGGCATCCGATTGAAAAAATGATTTTGGGACAAAGAAGCAGTTTTTATTGTCCTCAATGCCAGAAAAAACGATAAATAACAATGACAAAATCAGAACATACTTCTTTAATTACCCGTTTTTCGCGAATTTTCAGACTGGCTGTGTGGCTGGTTAAGACAATCAGACGGGTAAATCGGTTTAAGAACCTGAATGAAACAGAGCGAAATAAGGAATTAATTTCAATTGCGCACAATTTACTTGATATTCTGCACGTAAAGGTAAACTCTGAGCAATTATTACCCGATACAGCAAGTATGCCCTGGCTTACTGTAGCCAATCATATTAGCTGGCTGGATATTTTCGTATTAATGTCCTATATCCCCGGTGGTTTTATTGCTAAACAAAGTGTCAAATCATGGCCGGTAATCGGCAGACTGGCTACAAACGGAGGCTCTGTTTATATTAATCGTCAGTCGAGACAGGATATTAATCCGGTCATCAAAACCATAGTACTGGCATTACATGAAGGTAAAAACGTCCTGTTTTTTCCCGAAGCGTATACATCTGAGGGAATGACTACCCTGCCGTTTAAAGCAGCCCTGTTTCAGGCAGCAATAGATGCAGATACACCCGTGATGGCAGTAGCCATGCGCTATTACAACCCTCAGGGATTGCGTACATCTAAAGTAGCATTTGCCGGCAAAACCAGTTTATTGCGTAGTCTGTGGAATATAGTATCTATGCCGGAAATTATAGTAAAAGTAGATTTTTCTGCGTTGCTGAATAGTGCTGAAAACAAAACAAATGATCGTTTCAGCCTGAAAACTCAGGCTGAAGATTTTATTCAAAACAAAGTTCTTATGGACAGTCCGGCTACAGCAACCGCGCCTTCAACTTCTGAATCGATATAGGCACAAAAGATGTTTAAGGCGATAAGCGCTGTTTAATCCAGAGATTATTTTGTCTTGTATACTGAATACGGTCATGTAAACGGCTTGGTCTTCCCTGCCAGAATTCTACCAGCTCGGGTTTAACCAGATATCCGCCCCAATACGGCGGTCTGGGTACATTGAACAAATATTTTGCTCCCAGTTTTGCTGCGCGCGCCATCAGTTCGGTTTTACTATTAATTACGGAGCTTTGCTCGCTGGCCCATGCGCCAATACGGCTGCTGTAAGGCCGGGACTGAAAATAGGCATCTGATTCTGCTGCAGCTAATTGTTGTACACTTCCCTCCACTCGTACCTGACGCTCCAGTTCCGGCCAGAAAAACGTGAGTGCTGCATACGGATTCAGACTTAATGAACGACCTTTACGGCTATGATAATTAGTAAAAAACACAAACCCTTCTGCTGTCACTTCTTTTAACAGCACAATGCGGGCATTAGGTCGTCCGTGCTGATCAACAGTAGCAACATTCATGGCTGTAGGTTCATTTACTTTGGCATGCATGGCTGCCATTAACCATTTTTGAAACTGCTCCAAAGGGTCTTCACAGCAATCAGCTTCACTAAGTGACTGCTGGCTGTAATCTTCACGAATATCGTGCAAATCCAGATTCTTCATTTTTTGTTTATGCATGCGAAAAAGTTATTTACACCACTCTCAGGCATGATTTACTGCTTTTTCAGCCCTGATAGCGTATAATTGCCCGATTTAATAACTTTATATTTATATAGAATATAAAGTCTGGCTGGCAATTATCCTACCCGCGGTAGCGGGCAAACGCAAATTACTTCAGGTAGTATGTCTTTAACCGTTATCGGACTTAATCACCAAACTGCGCCAGTTTCTGTACGTGAACGTTTGGCTTTCCCTGCCATAGAACTGGCAGAAGCACTGACTGCGCTTGGCAATCAGGAAGAAATAGCAGAAGCAATGATTCTGTCTACCTGTAACCGTACAGAAATTTACTGTATTGGTAATGCAACCACAGCTATACAATGGCTGGCCGACTACCATCAATTGCCATTATCTGAATTTGCTCCCTATTTATATCAATTCCATGATAAACAGGCTGTGCAGCATGCCTTTCGGGTGGCTTGCGGACTGGATTCAATGGTTTTAGGTGAACCGCAGATTCTCGGACAATTAAAAGAAGCCGTACGCGTTGCCCGCAGCCGGAATACGCTGCATCAGCAGCTGAATGCTCTGTTTGAAAAAACTTTTGCAGCAGCAAAAGAAATTCGCAATGAAAGTGCAGTCGGAGAAAACTCTGTATCCATGGCAGCGGCGGCAGTCAAAATGGCCGCACAGATTTTTCCCGATATTTCGGCATTGAATGTTTTAATGGTGGGTGCCGGTGAAATGATTGAGCTGGTGGCCACCTATTTTGCCGCAGAATGTCCGCGGCGCCTGACTGTTCTAAACCGTACGCTGGAACGGGCTCAGGAATTATGTCAGAAATTAAGCTGTGAAGCAGATGCACGCATATTAACTGCTTTACCTGAAATTCTGGCTGAATACGACGTAATTGTTTCTTCTACTGCCAGCCCTTTTCCGGTTATTGGTAAAGGTTTGGTAGAACGCGCACTCAGGCAGCGGCGCGGCATGCCGATATTTTTACTTGATCTGGCCGTACCGCGTGACATTGAAGCCGAAGCAGGCGAACTGAACGATGCGTATTTGTATAGTGTTGATGATATGGTGCATATTGTGCAGCATGGTCAGGCAGCACGGCAACAGGCTGCAGCTGAAGCTGAAAAGATGGTTGCAGGCAAAGTTGCTGAGTTTATTGCATGGCAACAGACACGCAATAGCGTTCCTTTAATTTGTGAATTGCGCGATCAGGGTGAACAGCAGCGCAGCAAAGCAGTCAATAAAGCTCTGCGCCGTCTGCGTAAAGGTACACCAGTTGAAGAAGTATTGCAGCGTTTAAGCCGTGAGTTAACCAACAGCCTTTTGCATGCACCTACCCGAGCTTTAAATAAAGACAGTCAGCAATATCCTGAGCTGGCCGAGGCCATTTGTCAGATTTACCAGCTGCATGGAAAAAATCAGCAGCATTAGCGACTGCCTCCAACTTATTCATAATCCTTAACTCTATATATCTAATACAGTCTCAATGGACTGATAGCTTTTATTTAATACGGAATACCAGATGAAACCTTCATTGATAGACAAGTTACAGCACCTGACTGAGCGTCTGGAAGAAGTAACCGCTTTGCTGGCTTCTCCTGATGTCACGAACAATATTGACGAATATCGTCGCCTTACCCGTGAACATGCCGAGCTTACACCGGTAGTAGAAACCTATCGCCGGTATACACAGGCAGAAACTGATTTAGCTGCCGCAGAAGAAATGCTTGCAGACCCGGAATTAAAAGAATTTGCGGCTGAAGAGATCAATACTGCCCGTAATCAGATTACTCAGCTGGATGGCGAGCTGCAAAAACTTTTGTTACCGAAAGACGAAGATGATGATAAGAATATTTTCATAGAAATTCGTGCCGGAACCGGTGGTGATGAAGCAGCTTTATTTGCCGGCGATTTATTGCGCATGTATACCCGCTTTGCAGAACGTATGGGCTGGCAGGTAGAAATTGTATCCGCCAGTGAAAGCGATCTGGGTGGCTATAAAGAAGTGATTGCACGAATTGCAGGCATGAATGTTTACAGTCAGCTCAAATTTGAATCTGGCGGCCATCGGGTTCAGCGCGTACCAACTACAGAAAGTCAGGGCAGAATCCATACCTCAGCCTGTACTGTGGCCATTATGCCGGAAGCAGATGAAGTGGCTGAAGTACAGCTAAATCCGAACGATTTACGCATTGATACTTTCCGCGCCTCCGGTGCGGGTGGTCAGCATATTAACAAGACGGATTCTGCCGTACGTATTACTCACTTACCAACGGGTATGGTAGTGGAATGTCAGGATGGGCGTTCACAGCATGCCAATAAAGCACAGGCAATGCGAGTACTTGCCTCCCGTCTGTACGAACAGCAGAAACATGCAGCTCATGCCAAAGAGGCTGCTGAACGTAAGAGCCTGATTGGCAGCGGCGACCGCAGTGAACGTATTCGAACTTATAATTATCCCCAAGGCAGAGTAACCGATCATCGCATCAATCTTACTTTGCATAAACTGGATTTTATTATGGATGGTGATTTATCTGAGCTGACACAGGCATTAATTGCCGAGCATCAGGCTCAGCAGCTGGCACAATTAAGTAATGCCGGCTAAGTTCATCAAAAAAAGCTGTTCTGATTTTCAGAACAGCTTTTCAATATAAATCGGCTACAACAAAGAATTAAGCCTGCTGCCATAAAACAGAAACCAGATTGCAGCAATCGCCAGTACAATTCCGGCAGCATTCAAACCATTGATTTTTTCTTTAAACACAAAAGCGCCAATAATAGTGGCCAGTGTTATTACACCCAGATTCATACCGGCAAACACCAGCGAAGGATCTTGCTGAAAATACTGATGTGCACGAATGTAAAACAGAATATTGGCAAAATTCAAACCACCCAGTATCAGACCTGCCAGAATACTGGCCGCATTCCAGACTGTTCTGCGTAGACACAGATAACATATAATCAGAATGGCAGCGAGTATAAATGACACCAGCAAGGTCGGTGCAAAAGCTGTTCCGCTTTTCGCCATCTGTTTAAACAGAATATCTGTAGTTCCGTAACAAAGCCACACACCGAATAAGTAGCCGGCAGTACTTAAAAAATCACCTTTTCCTTTGCCTTTAGCCGGATTCTCACGGTACAGCAAGGTAAGCAAGGCCATCAGTGCCAGTGCAATTCCGATAATTTTGTTAGTGCTTAAAGTTTCTCCAAAGAGCACAAATGCGGCCACTATAGGCATAAATAGCGACAGGCGCTGTGCAGCATCTGTTTTTACCATTCCCGCCTGTTCGATAGCCCGCCCCAGCACAATAAAGCCGAGCGGCAGACCAATACCTAAAGCCAGAAAAATAATCCAGTGACTGCTATAAGTATGCCAATCAGAAAAATCCGGACGTAAAAAAAACCAGGTGCAGGCAGCAGCTACCGGGTAATTAATCGCTACGGCCTGAGCAATATTAACACCGTTTCTGCGTGCCAGTTTCAGTAATACTGACACAGAGACACTACATAGAATACTAATAATCAGAAAATGCATTTTTCCCCCAAAATCAAAATTTACGAACTGACTTATCAGCTATTAAAAACTAAAAATCAAAATCTGCCTGCAGCCATATTTGCTCAATCAGATTTTGTTCTGTCTGGTCTGCTGGTTGTGGTTGCATTTGCTCCAGCTTGCGCCGGCGCAATGCACACAAACGCAGCACATACTGTTTCTGAGTATCAGACATACGTAACCAGTAAAGACGCTCGTCCCTGCTGCGCAGACAGCCTTTGCAATATCCCTTATGATTGCTTTCACAAACACCTTTACAGGGACTGGGAATAACAAAAAATTCTAACTGTTCCATTGCCTAGGTTTTGCATCCCTCTTCAATACCACAATTACAACAGACTGCCTTAAATAACCCAGCCGGAATAACACCGGAAAAACGTTAACTATGACACATACACAGATGTAAGTCAGCCTCTTTAATACTGAAAGAACATCTGATTTTGCTAAAAATTCCACGAAAAGCAGAGTAAATGTTATAATTCAAGGTTAATTTTCCTTACAAATAGCTAATAAACTAGGTTACACACTCCTATGAGTAAAAAAATTCGTAATATTGCCATTATCGCACACGTCGACCACGGCAAAACCACACTGGTAGACCAGTTATTGCGCCAGTCCGGTACTTTCCGTGCCAATCAGCAGGTAGACGAACGAGTAATGGACAGCAACGATCTTGAAAAAGAACGCGGCATTACCATTCTTGCCAAAAATACCGCCATCGAATACGAAGGCTACCATATTAATATCGTTGATACACCCGGACATGCCGATTTTGGCGGCGAAGTAGAACGTGTACTGGGAATGGTTGATTGTGTGCTACTACTGGTAGATGCACAGGAAGGCCCGATGCCGCAAACCCGCTTTGTTACCAAAAAAGCACTGGCATTAGGGCTGAAACCGATTGTAGTGATCAATAAAATTGATAAGCCAAGTGCCCGCCCGAGCTGGGTAATTGACCAGACTTTTGAACTGTTCGATAAACTGGGCGCAACCGATGAGCAGCTCGACTTTCCTATCGTTTATGCTTCTGGTCTGTCTGGTTTTGCCAAACTGAATGAAGAAGACGAATCTACCGATATGCGTCCGTTGTTTGAAACCATTCTGAAATATACCCCGGAACCAGCCGGTGATGCAGATAAACCTCTGCAATTACAGATCTCTCAGCTTGATTATGATAACTATACCGGCCGGCTGGGTATCGGTCGTATTCTGAACGGACGAATTAAACCCGGTCAGGTAGTAGCCATCATGAATGAAGATAAGCAGATTGGTCAGGGACGCATTAATCAGTTGCTTGGCTTCAAAGGATTGGAACGCATTCCGCTACAAGAAGCGGAAGCCGGTGATATTGTTACGGTTTCCGGACTGGAAGATATAGGTATCGGTGTTACCATTGCTGATCGTGAACAACCTCAGGGGCTGCCTATGCTGAGCGTGGACGAACCTACTCTGACGATGGATTTCATGGTCAACACCAGCCCGCTGGCCGGTACAGAAGGTAAATTTGTTACCAGTCGCCAGATTCGCGAACGTTTGCAAAAAGAATTGCTGACCAATGTAGCCCTGCGCGTTGAAGACACAGCAGACGCAGATGTATTCCGTGTTTCAGGCCGTGGTGAGCTTCATCTGACTATTCTGATTGAAAATATGCGCCGTGAAGGTTACGAGCTGGCTGTCGGCAAACCACGTGTGGTTTTCCGTGAAATTGACGGCGTTAAATGCGAACCTTACGAAAACCTGACTGTCGATGTAGAAGACAATACTCAGGGTGCTGTAATGGAAGAACTGGGTCGCCGCCGCGGTGAACTGACCAATATGGAAAGCGACGGGAAAGGCCGTACCCGTCTGGAATACCGTATTCCTGCACGTGGTCTGATTGGTTTTCAGGGTGAATTCATGACCATGACCCGTGGTCAGGGACTGATGAGTCACGTATTTGATAATTACGCACCAGTAAAAGCAGAAATACCCGGCCGCCGCAATGGTGTACTGGTATCACAAGAACAAGGTGATGCTGTAGCCTATGCTTTATGGAATCTGGAAGACCGCGGTCGTATGTTTATCAATCCGGGCGAAAAAATTTACGAAGGCATGATTATCGGTATTCACAGCCGTGACAATGATCTGGTTGTTAATCCTCTGAAAGGCAAAAAACTGACTAATGTCCGTGCTTCCGGCACAGATGAAGCAGTGCGTCTGACTCCGCCGGTACTGATGTCTCTGGAAGCTGCGGTAGAGTTTATCGATGATGATGAACTGGTAGAAATTACTCCGCAAACCATTCGTCTGCGTAAACGCTACCTGAGCGAACAGGAACGTCGCAAACACTTTAAAAAATTAGATTAATTAAAGTTTATCTGGTACAGGCAGCTTTTTAAAGGCTGCCTTTTTTCAATATCGAATATTTATCTTTAAGAAAAATATTTCATAATAAATAGCATTGTTATTCAATCTGGTTATTGTATTGCTATTGAATCATCCAGTCTCAACAAATAACGCAGGTTTATTTATCATTTATATTTTATACAGATTGTCTGTACTGCAACTGCTCACTAATATACAGATACCATGCCAAACTGATAAAATTATCTGTTATTAATCACAGGCTGATTACATATTTTTTATCTACACTACAAAATTTATCCTTGTATGTGAGAACCGCATCCCCCATTTTATTATTCTATATTATGAATTTTATTGAGGACTAATTTGCCATGAATGCAGTATTGGTAATATTGGCTATTGTTTTATTATTCATTGGTTTATTAGGTACATTTATGCCTGCTTTACCTGGTCTGCCTCTCATGTTCGGAGGTGCATGGTTACTGGCATTGAGCAGCAATTATCAGATTATGGGAGCACCCACATTAATTACTTTAGGTATACTGACTTTATTAGGTTGTTTTCTGGATTATATTGCCGGTATGCTGGGTGCTAAACATAGTGGTGCAAGCAGAAGAGCTATCTGGGGTTCTTTTATTGGTGCGATTATTGGCATGTTTTTTGCCTTACCGGGCATGGTATTGGGGCCGCTAATTGGTGCAGCAACCGGTGAATTTATTGCCAGACGCAATCTGGTCGCTGCCGGCAAGGTAGGTTTTGCCACACTGATTGGTCTGGTTGTTGGTGTGGTTGCCAAAATTGGCTGTGCATTTGCCATTCTGATTACCATCGCTGTGATGTATTTGTATTCGCTATATTAATTATTGTTATGTAATAATAGTCATAACTCCAGGACTGTGTCTGAAACTGACTTGTTACTCACCCATTCCAAACAATTCTGTTTCAATTGTCTGCTTATCAGGGCTTGTCTTATCATAGCTTGCCCATAAGTACTGGCAATCATTTTCTATTATCTGTAAAACTAAAATTATGCCCGCTGCTGCTTCATTCGCATTGCCTAAAACCAGACAGACTGTAATCTGGTCTGATTTAAATGCTGGTAGTCTGCCATTATTACTTAGCCAGCATTTACCTGAAAAAAAACTGAAAATTATTTTAACTGCAGATGCCGAACAGGCAATCCGTATTCAGGCAGCATGGCAATTTTTTGATCCTGCTGCACGTATCATGTTTTTCCCGGACTGGGAAACTCTGCCCTACGAACATTTTTCTCCTCATCAGGAGCTAGTATCAGAGCGACTAAGTACATTGTGGCAACTAAAAAACGGACTGGTTGACGTTTTATTGTTACCGCTGGCAACAGCCATGCAAAAAATTGCCTCTCCTTCATTTTTGCTGGGACATACTTTCTGGCTCAAAACCGGGCAGGAACTGAATATTGAAGCATTGAAACACAGCCTGGTTGAAGCCGGCTACAACCATGTTTCTCATGTGGTGGCGACCGGAGAATTCGCCATGCGTGGCGGTATTCTCGATATTTTTCCAATGGGCAGTGACACACCGTTTCGTCTGGACTTATTTGACAATGAAATTGATACCATCAAAACATTTGATGCAGACAGCCAGCGTACATTAACCACAGTAGATGAAATCCGTCTGTTACCGGCACATGAATTTCCAACCGACAGTGATGCACAGAAAATATTCCGCAGCCGCTTTCGGGAAGAAATCAATAGCGATGCCCGAAAAGCAACTGTTTATAATGCAGTATCTGAAGGACATTTCGGGGCGGGTGTTGAATATTACCTGCCTTTATTTTTTGAAGAAGAATGCGTCAGTATCTTTGATTACACTGATGATGAAGCCATTCTGGTTTGTCTGGGTGATATTCATCAAGAATCTGCCCGCATCTGGCAGGATGTCAAACAACGCTACATTCTGGCACAGGGCGATCCGGCCTATCCACCTCTGGCACCAGATTATCTTTATCTTAGTGAAGACCAGTTCGGGGTACGCATTAAATCTTATGCGCGTCTTGTTCCGCAAATCAGCGAAGACACTACTTATACGCTGCCAAGTGTCGCAGTAGACAGACAGGCTGATGATCCGCTGCACACACTGAAAAATTTTCTCCAGCAATGGTCAGGACGGGTACTGATTTGCGCAGAAAGTCTCGGACGCCGGGAAACCATGCTCAATTTTATGCGCCAGTACAGTTTACAGCCAGATATTGTCAATAGCTGGCAGGACTTTCTGAACAGTAATTCCAGCTTGTGCCTGACTATTGCGCCGTTAAGTTACGGTTGCCTGCTGACAGATCAGCAACTGGCCATTATTACTGAGGCTGATTTATACCAGTATGTTATTCGCGGCCGGCGTACAAGACGCAAGCACAGTGCTGTTTCTGACGGCATGCTGCGCGATTTGGCTGAAATTAAAATTGGTGATCCGGTGGTACATGAACAACATGGTATCGGACGCTATCAGGGTCTGGTAACCCTGGATTTAGGTGAAGGTGCCTGTGAAATGATGCTACTGGAGTATGCTGAAGGTTCTCAGTTATATGTACCTGTTAGTCAGCTCCAGCTTATTTCCCGCTATGCAGGCAGTGCTCATGATAACATCAGTTTGCATAAACTGGGTCATGGAGCATGGGATAAAGCACGACATAAAGCCGCGGAAAAAGCCAGAGATACAGCTGCTGAATTATTAAATCTATATGCTCAGCGTGAAGCTCAGCAAGGCCACCGCTTTAGTCTGAATGAGATGGATTATCAGGCTTTTGCCAATGGCTTTGGCTATGAAGAAACCGAAGATCAGGCTGCGGCAATCGCTGCGACCATAAAAGATTTATGTGCTGAAAAGCCCATGGACAGACTGATTTGCGGAGATGTAGGATTTGGTAAAACTGAGGTTGCGCTACGCGCCGCTTTTGTAGCAGCAATGGCTGGTAAACAGGTGGTAGTACTTGCACCAACTACACTGCTTGTTGAGCAACATGCACAAAATTTTGCTGATCGCTTTGCAGACTTTCCGATTAAAGTTGCCCAGCTTTCCCGCTTTAATACCAGTAAACAAACACAGGCCACACTTGCCGGACTGGCTGACGGCACAGTAGATATTGTGATTGGTACCCATAAACTGGTTCAGCCGGATGTCCATTTTAAAAATCTGGGACTGGTTATTATAGATGAAGAACATCGCTTTGGCGTACGTCAGAAAGAACAGCTTAAACGTCTGCGTGCTAATGTGGATGTGCTTACACTGACCGCAACACCAATTCCGCGTACATTAAGCATGGCGCTGGAAGGCCTGCGTGATTTTTCATTGATTACCACAGCTCCAAGCCGCCGGCTGGCTGTAAAAACCTTTGTTCGTCCTTACAGCGATGGTTTAATACGAGAAGCCGTATTACGTGAACTGAAACGTGGCGGACAGGTATTTTTCCTGCACAATGAAGTTGATACTATTGCTAACACTTATGAAAAATTAACTACTTTATTACCTGAAGCCCGTATCGGTATCGCTCATGGACAACTGCGTGAACGCGAACTGGAACAGATTATGCGGGATTTTCTTCAGCAGCGTTATAACGTGTTACTGTGTTCAACCATTATTGAAACCGGAATTGATATTCCCAATGCCAATACGATTATTATTGAGCGGGCTGATAAATTTGGTCTGGCCCAGTTGCATCAGCTGCGTGGCCGTGTAGGCCGTTCTCATCATCAGGCATATGCATATCTACTGATACCGGATGCAATGACCAAAGATGCACAGAAACGTCTGGAAGCCATAGAAATGGCTGATGATCTGGGAGCCGGATTTACATTAGCCATGCAGGATTTAGAAATCCGTGGTGCCGGCGAAATTTTGGGTGAAGGACAGTCTGGTGAAATGATTCAGGTCGGATTTACTTTATATACCGAAATGCTCAAGCAGGCCGTGCGCAATTTGAAGAAAGGCAGAGAGCCGGATCTGGATGCCCCGCTGGGTATTACCAGTGATATTAAATTGCATAGCCCTGCTCTGCTGCCGGAAAGTTATTGCCCGGATATTCATGCCAGACTGGTGTTGTATAAACGCCTGGCAAGCTGTGAAACGGAAGCAGAGATAGACCAGATACACGAAGAACTGATCGACCGTTTCGGACTTCCTGAACCGGCCGTCTCCACGCTGATTGCCAGCCATCATTTACGCATTGAAGCAGCCAGCTTAGGCATAGACACAATTGACGCCAGTAGTGAAGCCATTACTTTTACTTTTGGCAAACATCATCGCATTAACCCCGCAACTATTGTAGCCATTATGCAAAGTGATAAAAACTACCGTCTGATTGGAGCAGATAAACTCAGAGTTAGCATTGGTATTGAAGACGTTATGCAACGTGTCCAGATTATTAAAAATATTATGAAACAACTTGCGGTTGATGCCGGCTAAACCTAAAAATAACAGGTAAGCATTTTTAACTGACAGCCGGAAATAAAAATCAGCATTTAAATCTGAATAACAAAAAGCAGTCATACGATAAAAATAGTATGACTGCTTTTTATTTTGTATCAGTATTGAAAACAGCCGGAATTTACCGAATTTTCCAAATTGAGATTTTAGCTGAATTTATCCAGGGAAAACAGCTCATTAGCATATTTTTTCAGCCACTTACGAGCATTATCAGCATCAGCACAGTATTCAGCAACCATTGCCCAGAAAGCTTTACCATGGTTGGCATGGCGCAAGTGACACAACTCATGAATACAGACATAATCCACCACATCAGCAGGCGCGCCAATTAATCTCCAGTTCAGACGGATTCCGCTACGCCGGCGACATACTCCCCAAAAGGTTCGTGCCTGACTTAATGTCATTGCCATTGGCTGCAACTGCATTACATTTGCCCAATATTGTAAGCGTAGCAACAATTCCTTTTTGGCACTTTGTTTTAACCATGCTTTCAAAAGTACATAGGGCGAGTGCGAATTTACCAGTGGTACTAAAAAGCCATATTGCTTATGCCACTGCACTCTTGTTAGTACGGATATCTGAGTAAAAGGATATGCCTGCCCACGAAACCAGATAAATTCAGGTAATGCTGTTGCTATTTTTTCTGATTGCTGCCACAGTTTTTTAATAGCGATTTCATTAACGTTCAGCCATTCATACAAAGATTTCATTGATACAAATGGCGGAACGTTAATATCCAGTAAACAACCTGATGCAGGACGTACAATAATATTTTTTTTTGCTGTACGCCGTAATTTCAGCCTGATGGTATCGCCATCTGTAGTTGTGTGAAGAAATTCCGACATGACAACTAATCTGTTAAAAATGTAAATAAATTACTATCTGAGACAAGCAAATACTTCTATTAACCAGCACATCATATTATTTATATCCTGTTTCAGATTCAGTCTTAAAAAAAATTAAATAGGCTACCTGTTTATCTGCTCAGGATTCAGCAAAACACTATTTCACAAATAAAAAAGTATCAATATTCAACTAATATCAATTAATGCGGCACGAACGGCGTTGGTACTTGCGGATGCTCTGGTGCAAACGGTCCCACCCCTTGAATTTTTACTTGCTCGGATTCTATCCATTGCTCACAGATTCTGATTAATTCTTCCGGATTATGAGCTGACTCATAATGAATCGGTTCACCAATCACTACTGTTACTTTACCCGGATATTTAAAAAAGGAATCTTTAGGCCAGAATTCGCCACTGTTTAATGCGACCGGAACCAGATTCATATGTAGTTCCTGTGCCATTCGGGCAGCACCTTTTTTATAATGACCACGGAAACCTGGCTTGATTCGTGTACCTTCCGGAAAAATACAAATCCACATCCCCTTTTGCTTGCATATTTTCCCCTGACTGATAATCTGGGCATTTGCCGCTTTAGGGTTTTTACGATCAATACCTATTGTGCCGCGCCATTTCAGTGCCCAGCCAAAAACCGGTATACGAAAAAGTTCGCGTTTAGCCACAAAGGCCAGATCAGGGAAAAATACCAGCATGGCCAGCGTTTCCCAGCCGGATTGGTGTTTACAGCACACAATTCCGGGTTCGCGCGGAATATTTTCCCGACCGGTAACTTCGTATTTCAATCCGATAATGTGCTCCAGCATCCAGAAAAGAGATTTTCCCCACACTGTGGTCGTCCATGTAACCCCTTTTGGTACCAGCATGGAAACAATTACTACCACCAGCCAGATTAATGAAAATACACACAAACAAAACCAGTAAATCAAATTACGCAACAACAGCATGTTATATTATTCCTCGGCTGCCTGTTCAGCCAGAGTACGACAATATTTGGCAAAA
Source organism: Snodgrassella sp. ESL0324 (assembly GCF_013344955.1). Classification (NCBI taxonomy): domain Bacteria; kingdom Pseudomonadati; phylum Pseudomonadota; class Betaproteobacteria; order Neisseriales; family Neisseriaceae; genus Snodgrassella; species Snodgrassella sp. ESL0324. Next base: position 37,516 of record NZ_JAAEDS010000013.1, read on the forward strand.
TCCAGCAAATCATCGTACACCTGAGTATCTTCCGGCAATTCTTCCATTTTTAATGTTTCCTTGCCTTTACCGGTTAAAACCAGTACAGGATGACCGCCAATTGCGGCAATTGCCTGCATATCGCGAATACCATCTCCGACAAGCCAGGTATTTTCTGCTTTCATATGCAGACGATCCAGAATATCCAGCAGCAAACCGGGTTCAGGTTTACGACATTTACATTTAGCATTACCGGTATGCGGACAAAACCAAACCCCGCTTAAGCGGCCGCCAGCTTTCTGTATATGAGTATGCATTTTGCTATGTACTTCATTCAGCTGCTGCATACTGACCTGATTACGCCCGATACCAGACATATTTTCCGCCACAACAACGGTATAACCACTTTGAGTCAGAAAGGCAACAGCATCCATACTACCCGGTAAAGGAAGCCACTGATCAGGATCGCTGATGGGCTGCGGCTGCATAACATTCAACACACCATCACGATCCAGTATGATTAATTTGCCTTTTCCATTCAATGCCATAATTAACCTTATTGCACCGGCTTCAAACTTTGCCGCCACTGAATCAAAGCACTATCAAATACGCCATCAAGTAAAGACTGATTTTCATCATTAATTTCTACATGATAAAAACTTTGCAAGGCCGGCGTATTTAATGTTTGCACATAATCTTCCATAAAACGACCATAGCCCTCATCTTCATCTTCATAGTAATAAAGTGAAAACCGTCGTCCTTCATCATTAAAATCACTGTCTTCCAGACAACCGGCCATATTATTCAGAACAAATTCAGCTCCGCTCATAACCTGAGCTTTCAATGCTGCCATATCTTCTTCTGCAGCTTCATCCCATTGCGGATTATATAAACCCCGGCGTACAGCCCATGACCAGTAATAACCCATATGTGTAGCAGCATTAGCCAGTGACAACGCAGGCGGATAATCTTCTTCTGTATGGAATACTATATTATCAAATATCATAATTTAGCTTTCATCCACTATTTAAGAATGAGCAGAAATGTCTGCTATTATTTACTCACTTAATAAGGCAATATCGGCCACAGCATTCATCTGCTGAGATAAACACAGTAACAAAGCCAGACGGTTATTCTTAATAGCTTCATTTTCATCCATTACCATCACATTAGTAAAGAATGCATCCACTTTTTCTTTAATTCCGGCCAGCTCAGTTAATGCCTGAGCAAAATCCTGCCGTTTCAGCACAGCCTGAATTTTTTCTGCAACCTGCTCAGTTGCCTGATAGAGCTGTTTTTCATCCTGCTGCTGCAAAAGATCCGGATTAACAGCGGATAAAGCAGAAATATCTGCTTTTTTCAGTAAATTATGAACACGTTTATTAGCTGCAATCAGTGCAGTAGCTTCATCCAGCTGTTTAAAGCGGGTTACTGCGGCAAGTCTGGCTTCCAGCTCACCCAGATTTTCTACATTACCGGCCAGTACAGCAGCCACCACATCCTGTGCAAAGGAATTCTGTAACAGGATTGCCAGTCTGGCCTGCATAAACCCGGCCACTTCACTGACAGTATTTTCAGCCAGTCTGCCTGAAGCAAATGTATCAAATGCTGCCTGTAATAATGGCATCAGTGCCAGATTATGTTGCATCAGCATTCGTAAAATACCCAGTGCACTGCGGCGCAATGCATACGGATCTTTATCCCCGGTCGGAATAAGTCCGATACCCCAGATACCAATCAAAGTTTCCAGTTTATCGGCCAGAGCAACCACTGTACCAGTTAAACTGTCCGGTAAAGCATCATTAGCAAAACGCGGCCAGTAATGTTGCTCAATTGCTACAGCAACATCAGCATTTTCACCATCATGCAAAGCATAATATTTACCCATCGTTCCCTGTAGCTCAGGGAACTCCCCTACCATGTCTGTCAGTAAATCAGCTTTAGCCAGCTCAGCAGCACGTACAGCCTTATCTACATCAGCATTAAGTAGCGGTGCAATAGCTTTTGCCAGCTGAGTAATACGCTGAACTCTTTCTGCAACACTACCCAGCTTATTGTGATAAACCACGTTCTGCAGACGAGGCAGACGACTTTCAAGAGTCGTTTTCTGATCCTGACGGTAGAAAAATTCGGCATCTGCCAGACGGGCTCGTAATACACGTTCATTTCCATGAATAATATGTACCGGATTTTCTGTTTGCAGATTAGATACCAGCAGGAAACGATTAATTAGTTTGCCATCACTGTTTAACAGCGGAAAATATTTCTGATTTTGCTGCATGGTTAAAATCAGACATTCCTGCGGCACTTGTAAAAAGCGCTCATCAAAACCTGCCTGTAATACTACAGGCCATTCAACCAATGCTGTAACCTCATCCAGCAAGCCTTCTGCATAGGCTACCTGAGCATGAAGTGCATCAGCCGCTACAGTTAAACCCTGCTCAATACGGGCCCGGCGCTCGGCAAAGCTGGCCACTACTTTACCCTGCTCCAATAATACTTTTTCATAATCTGAAGCATGGTTAAAAATAATTCTGTCTTTACTCAGGAAACGGTGACCTAATGTCCAGTTCTGGCTGTCTAATCCCAGGACACTGCCAGTAACCGTTTCAGTACCATGCATCATCACCAGCCCATGTACAGGCCGGACAAAAGTAAAGGTACTGCTACCCCAGTGCATCACTTTCGGAATAGGCAGTTTTTTGATAGATTGATTCAATATATCGCTTAACAAGGCATTCAGTGGTAAACCTGCCTGAGTATATTCATAGGCAAATACCATTTGTTTGCCATCATTAATCTGGCTAAGCTGACTGATTTCTACCTGATTACTGCGGGCAAATCCCTGCAAAGCCCTGGTAGGCTCACCATCTTTCATACCCGCTGTTACACTGGGTCCTTTTTTCACAATTTGCTGGTCTGCCTGCACCGCTTTAACATTTTGCACCAGAACACCCAGCCGTCTGGGTGCAGCAAATACCTGATAATCAGCCACACCATTAATCAGCTGTGCTTTTTCCAGACCCTCAACAACTCCGGCAGCCAGACTTTCACCCAGATTATTCAGTGCCTTTGGCGGCAATTCTTCAGTACGCAGTTCAATTAATAAAGGAGCATTCATGCAAGTATTACTTTCATTCAGTTTCAGGCAGTCTGATTAGTAGTATTTTTATTCAGTAACGGAAAACCAAGTTTTTCACGGCTTTCAACATATTTTTGTGCAACTGCACGGCTTAAAGCACGAACACGGCCGATATAAGCAGCCCGCTCGGTTACAGAAATAGCGCCGCGTGCATCAAGCAAATTAAACGTATGTCCTGCCTTAAGTACTAATTCATAGGCTGGTAATGCAAGACTGACATCCTCTACAGCCAGCAGACGTTTAGCTTCGGTTTCATAATAATTAAACTGTGCCAGTAACCATTCTGCATTACTGAATTCAAAATTATAAGTAGACTGCTCGACTTCATTCTGATGATATACATCACCATAGGTGACAATCCGGCCGTCATGAGTTTTAGCCCAAACCAGATCATAGACATTTTCAACACCCTGCAGATACATTGCCAGCCGCTCAATACCATAGGTAATTTCACCCAATACAGGCGAACAGTCCATACCGCCTACCTGCTGGAAATAAGTAAACTGAGTCACTTCCATACCATTGAGCCAGACTTCCCAGCCAAGTCCCCAGGCACCCAGAGTCGGATTTTCCCAGTCATCTTCAACAAAACGGATATCATGCTGACAGGGATCTATACCCAGTTCCTGTAAAGATGCCAGATATAACTCCTGAATATTATCAGGAGCAGGCTTCAGAGCGACCTGAAACTGATAATAATGCTGCAGACGATTTGGATTTTCTCCATAACGCCCGTCCTTAGGACGGCGTGACGGCTGCACATAGGCTGCAAACCATGGTTCCGGCCCCAGTGCACGCAAACAGGTTGCCGGATGGCTGGTACCCGCTCCTACCTCCATATCCAATGGCTGTAGCACCACGCAGCCCTGTTTAGCCCAATAGTTTTGTAATGTAAAAATAATTTCCTGAAAAGTCAGCATGACGAGAAATTTCTGATAGTCTGCAAAATTATCTATTTTACTGTGCTTGCAAGCAGTTGAACAGCCATAGACCTGCACGCGGATAAATACCGGCACAATAATAAAAATAAAAAACACTTGCACCTTTAGGGCGCTAGTGAAACGATAGTCATCTCACAAATTACCTTAGCAAGCAAAATATGTATCGCGGTGAACGCTTTAATGCGTACTCTCATTTTATCGGTTTTATTCTTGCCATTACAGGCACCGCATTTTTATTAATTAAATCCGCTATGTACGGAGATGCTTACCGTATTGTCAGCTCAGCCATTTATGGTGCCAGTCTGATATTCTTATATGGTATATCTACACTTTATCATTCAATTTATTCTCATCGGGCCAAAGCGGTATTACAAAAATTTGATCATTGTGCGATTTATCTGTTAATTGCAGGCAGTTATACACCTTTTACCCTTACCACATTACACGGAGGCTGGGGCTGGTCAATTTTTGGCATATCATGGGGACTGGCAATATTTGGTATTATTCAGGAAGTGACAATCGGACGTAAAAGTGAAACCCGTATCCTGTCATTAGTCCTGTATATGATTATGGGCTGGCTGATTATTGTTGCTATTTATCCGTTGATTCACCGGATGTCTGCACCAGGGTTATTCTGGCTGACTGCCGGCGGGCTGGCATACAGCATCGGCATATACTGGTTTGTCAATGATGAAAAAATCCGTCATGGACATGGTATCTGGCATTTATTTGTTTTGTTAGGCAGCCTGGCCCAGTATATATGTGTTTACGCCTATATCTAGCTGCTCAATTACCTCAATGAAATAGATTTTGCAGTAATTTATGGTAATTTTGCGACCAGTCCAGGTATAAAATTGACATCTGCCCTGTATATGGAACCAGGCTACACTTAACTAAATTTCAGGGTAATTTAAGTTACTAAAGATTTATCTTTATTGGTTAATCTTTAATATATATCAGAAAGGATCATAATGACTTGGAGTAAACAAGCCATTGATGCGGTTCAGCCTATTTATCATCAAATTATGCAACACCCTTTTATAGTCCAGTTGGCAAACGGCTCTCTAACACAAATACGATTTAATCATTATCTTGAACAAGATACCTTATATCTGGCCGAATACCGGAGCATATTAGCCACTATCGGTGCAAAATGTCACAACAGCAGCCATCAGAAACAATTTTTGCATTTTGCTATGGCCACCATTGAAGCGGAGCAAATAGTTCATCAATACTTTTTAAAGAAATCTACTTCACTAACCTACCAAACCATGCCTGCGACTGCACTCTATACTGGTTATTTATACCAGCAGCTAACCACACAACCGCTGGCAGTCGCAGTAGCCAGTATTTTACCGTGTTTTTATTTGTATCAACAGGTTGGAGAGGCGTTACAGCAGCAACAGCTTGCGTCTAATCATCCGTATCATGCCTGGATCAGTACTTATGCCAGTGAAGCGTTCAAACAGGATGTTATCACCGTGGTAAATATTGCTGATCAACTGGCTGCCGATAGTATGCCAGACATTCAAGCGCAGATGACAGAAGCCTTTCTTACTGCGGCCAAAATGGAATGGCTGTTCTGGGACGGTGCCTGGCGGTTAGAAAGCTGGCCAATTTAAATTGCACACTATTGGTGATTAGTCCAGCTATCAACATTTTATTATCCTTATTGCCTCACTACTATTAAATGATCAGCAATCTGCACTGCTGATAAAAACAGCCAATGGGTAAAAAACATAACAGCCACATATAACTCAAATGCATTTAAACAATATGCATTCAAGCGCTTTGCCTGCTATAAATATCATCTGTATCATGGATTATGAATTGCATTTAAAACGAGTATTTATCCAGCCATGTATCCAAAAATTCCTGCAACCACCAATGAAATACCATTAGACCAGAAAATCAATCTGGAAACTGCCCGTATCAACTGGCATGAACTACAAACTCACTTTGCCCGGGGTGTTTGCATATATGTTGCACCGGAACTGGATTTGGTCAATATAGCCCACATGATAGCTACTGATAACTCCGCTGCCATTGCACTTTTGATTCAAGAAGGTAAAATTGATAAATTAAACGATATAATGGCACAACAATATTTTGATTGTAACCAGCCGATGTGGGCAGTAGTTGTCAGACCATATGTACTGGTACAGCCTGACCAAACTATTTTGAAAACAATTGATCATAAGCATTTATAAAAGAAAGAGAACGTGATGCGACGCCACACTTATGGTTTTACTATTATTGATTTAATGATTACTATGGCTATTATTGGCATACTCGCTGCAATTGCCTATCCCACATATCAGAATTATGTGATTAAGGCACGAGAAGAAAATGTCAGAGCCGACATGTCAGAAAATATTAGTTTATTAGAACGTTATTACTCCTTGAATAAAACATTCAATACCTATACTGATGCTCAGCTGACTAAAAAAAGAAGCGAAAAATTCTTTACTATTACGGGAGATTATAAAGAAAGTAGTTATACTTTGACAGCCACACCAACTGAGGCAAATTCAGGAGAAACCAAAAATGTTGTCTATAATTCTGTAGAAGGGTGGTCACTTTGCAATAAAGAAAATAAAGATTGCAAACCCTTTTAAAATTTCTGTGAAATCGATTATATATTTCTCACTTATTTTCAAAATTAATGAGATATACAAAGATATTAATATTAAATTTTTATAAATTTAATCAAGGGTGAGTATATGAATATACTGAAATTATTTCTGTTAACTGTAACAATCGGTTTACAGTTTAACCCTGCTCTGGCAGCCAGCCATAAAAACTTCGCTGATAATAATGAATTTGATGATGCAGATAAAATTTTAGCTCAAATGTATCATCAGCAACAGCAAATTGAAAAAGAAATCGACAGATTATCCGCATCAGTTATTCAGGACGATAATCAGGTTAAGCTTTTTAAAAACTGCAAACAGCCAGAGTGCCATCAATATAGCGAAACGACATCTTTCCGCATTGATCCGAATCAGAATTTTACTTATCAGAATCAGATTAACAAAGATGGAAAAAGCAAATCAGTTACCCGTAAAGGTAAAATTACTCAGCATAATGGCAGAAAAACATTAATACTGAATAATGCCAACAGTCAGCCGGATGTTTATTTACAACAGTAAATTCTCAACTTTTTAGGATATATTGAATACAAAATATCCGTTAAATAAAAAGGCAATGATTTTTTTCATTGCCTTTTTATTTATCTATTATAGAAAACTTTATTTATGTTTATGCTTCGGAGACTTCACTACTGAGCGTTCGATTATCTGATCCAGTTTATAAACATATTGGTTATCTGCAGCAGTACCCGTTACATCAGCCGGTTTAACCTCATATACATTCAGACGTAATACCTGATTTTCCTGCGGATTAAACTGCCAGCCATCAATCTTGCCGGCAAAATTACGCCATACACCAGTTTTAACCTTAACGCCCTGATCATTGTAGCTAATTTCTCTGACTTTCAAACACTGAGCTGCCCCCTGTGCAGTTTGGCAGGTTTGCGTTTGCGGGCTTATTTCCCAAAATACCACAGTAGGCTGACCATATTGAGCAACGGCAGCAGGGACACCGCGCCAGAGCAAATGTTCGCCACGCCGGTTTTCAATCCATAATTCTGGCTGCGCATTCTGGTCATTCTCAGCATTAAGCAGCCCTGCATGTAATTTCTGACCATTCATAAAAGCCACAACTGCAGAGTCCTGCGCCATAATATCAGGCGCACAGGCTTTCATAGTGCTTACCGGAGCCTGAATTTGCATATCCTGATCATTTAACTGATAGTTAGAACTAATATTATTGCAGCCACCGGTAACATTTAGCCGCTGACCGGAAAAATTCATTGTCATAGATGAGCCGGATGTAAAACCGGGTAACGGCCGACCATGCCGGTCAGTAGCTTCAGCCAGCTGCCAGTCATAGGCGCTTAACTGCGGAACAGTGACGGCACGCATACTCACCTTACGGTCAGATGTATGTGCACAGGCCGCAAGACTGCCGGCAATCAGAGCGGAAACTGCTAATTTTTTGATATTCATAAGTACATCCTTGCTAAAATAACACTACACTTGCACATTAAAATAATTCAGCACATAAAACAACATTCATGTTTTATTCGGCAGACAGGTTATAGCTATCATGCAACAACTGCCGCAAATACAGGAGTATTCGTATGCAATTCGGTATCATTATAATTGGTGATGAAATTCTGAATGGTTCGCGTCAGGACAGCCATTTTGTTTTTTTCAAACAATTACTACAACAACACGGTTTATATATGGCCTGGGCGCAATATTTACCAGATGATCAGGCAGTTATTACCAGACAGCTTATTGAATCATTTAAAGAAAAAATACCTGTTTTTGTTACCGGCGGCATAGGTGCCACACCAGACGACCATACCCGTCAGGCCTGTGCAAAGGCATTAAACCTACCGTTAACACCTCATCCGGAAGCACTAAAAGCAATCGAAACCATTTCACTGAAACAGGGAGATTCACTTGACAGTCCTGCACATTTACAACGGGCAAAAATGGCTGAGTTTCCGCAGGGCTCAGCACTGATTCCGAATCCCTTCAACAACATTGCCGGTTTTTCAATCAATGAGCACTATTTTTTCCCGGGCTTTCCCCGAATGGCACACCCTATGGCCCAGTGGGTGCTGAATCAATATTATCAGCAGAATTTTTTCCGGCAGAAACTGGTGACTAAAGCAGCTCTGGTTGATGGTGTGCCTGAGTCCAAAATTACGCCATTGATGGAAGCAATTGAACACAGCTGGCCCGAGATTAAAACTTTTAGTTTACCCACCATTTGTGATGATTTACCGGCAGAAGAACAAATACATTATTATCGTCTGGAATTCGGTCTGAAAACTCATGGTGAAAATTCTGCTTTTTTGCCAGAAGCCTGGGAATATGTATTACAGGAACTACAAAAACTGGGAGCAACCAATATTATTCCACTGGATAAAAGCAGTGAGGGCTGAATATAAAGATAAGACTGATGGCTTATCTCAGAATAAATCCGATTATTTATAGAAAAATTACCTGTTCAAACGTAAAAAAAAAGTGGTTTAAACTAAATCCATTATACTAACAGGCAGAAATAACCATACTTTTGCTACTTTACATGCAAAACGGTTTTGTATTTGCGTTCCCATTATCAAGCAACTAGAATTTCACCAGTTCACTGACAGATTGCAACATTAATCTGTAAACAGACTGCCGGTGTATACACAACCATCAAACGGACTGAAATTAATCAACAACAGTACATTTCTGTAACAGGTTTAAATTTATTCATGACAACACTGAACACTTACAATTTTTCTGCCGGTCCTGCAATACTGCCAGAGGCCGTATTAGAAACAGCACAGGCTGAAATGCTGGATTATAACGGTACTGGTTGCTCAGTCATGACCATGAGCCATCGATCAGATGCTTTTATCAGTATTCTGCACCATGCCGAGCAGGATCTGCGCCAGCTTATGCATATTCCGGACAACTATAAAGTTTTGTTCATGCAGGGCGGTGCCAGTGCCCAGTTCAATATGGTCGTGATGAATCTGGCTAATGGTTTTAAGCGAGTTGATTCAGTAGTCTCCGGTAACTGGAGCCGTATCGCACACAGCCAGATGGGTAAACTTTCCGATGCAGAAATACATCTGGCAGCACATGGTGGTGATTTATACAACTACACAGATGTACCGCCAGTTGAAAGCTGGGATGTGGATCCAAACTCTGCTTTTGTTCATTACTGCATTAATGAAACAGTACATGGCCTGCAATATCGCAACATTCCCAAACCAGATGGTTTGCCCCCTGTCATCTGCGATATGTCGAGCGAAATTTTATCACGACCGGTAAATGTGGCAGATTTTGGCGTTATTTATGCCGGTGCACAAAAAAATATCGGACCATCAGGTGCTACTATTGTGATTATTCGGGAAGATCTGCTTGATCGTTGTTCTGAACGAATACCTGATGTATGGAATTATCAAAGTCATATCAGCCGACAGGGAATGTACAACACTCCGGCAACTTACCCGATTTATATTTCAGGTCTGGTATTTCGCTGGCTGCAAACTCACGGTGGTGTGGAACAGATGGAAGCCATTAATACCCTTAAAGCTGAAACTTTGTATTCTGCCATCGATAACAGCAATGGATTTTATATCAATAATGTGAAACAGCATGCACGCTCACAGATGAATGTTATTTTCCATACACCTACAAAAGAGCTGGATAAATTATTTGTACTGCAAGCCAATGCTCATGGTTTGAGCGGATTACAAGGCTACAAATCAATGGGCGGAATGCGGGCGAGTATTTATAATGCCATGCCTATACAAGGGGTTGAAACTTTAGTAGAGTTCATGAAAGAGTTTCAGCGCCGCTACGGATAATAAACTGAATTTTTTCTGATTACTGGTGTGGCGATAATACGCCACACCAGTTTTTTATTTAATAATGTTTAAATAAATACAATTTTATTTAAAATATTTAATTTATTTTTTATGAAAAATATAGATGCAAAAGTATCAGGCTTTTAGTTTTCATATATAAATATATATATATTTATACTAGCTGAAACAATATATCTCTTGCAATGTCATAATATAATACGAATATCTTGTGTGGGCTTAATTTTATTCAAACAAATTTTATATTAATTTCATAAAAAAATAATTTTTAAGTTGTATCAGAATACAAATTTAGTTTAATTATTAATAATAAAAAATTAATTTTTAAATTTATATGAATAAATATAAAAAAATTTCACTATTTAATCCGGTGAAACTTACTCTTTAAAATATTTATTTCAGATATCAGACATCGAACATACTTAACCTCTCGAATGTGATTAAAGAATATTAACTATTCCCGAAATCATGATGTTTGATTCGCTGATAGTTATACCAGTTTGTTTGATTTGCCATCAAATTAGGTTGATTTTCTTGTAGTTCAGTATATTTGGAATTACCATCTTTCAGCTCGGGATTATCTTCAGCACTACCGGATCCAGAAGATAAACTTGTTTGAACATGTTGCTGAAATTCCATTTTCCGAGCTTTTTTATCCAGCATTGATATATGAATTTCTGTATCATAAATGCTTTTCAGTTCGAGCAATTTTTGATAAGTAGCAATCAACTCTTTATTATCAGGAGTTCGCATGATTTGCCCTTCAAGAAATTCACGGCATTTATTAAACTCTTCAGTTCTCATGGCTCATATATTAAAAAAATTTCAATATCTAAATTTTACACCATTTACAGAAATTAGCATTGAGAAATTGAATTAATATTCAAGTTATTCAGATATTATCGATATAAATATCTGATATTACATTCGTAAAAATTTATCTTTATTCTCACAAATACGGGAATAGAGAAATTTAAAATTCTAAATCAAAATTTCAATTACTTTTTTCTCAAAACATTAGAGATATAAGCTAAACAATTGCACAAAAATTAATCACGCTTAAATTGGATTGATTCACCTTGTTTTTTTATAGTTATCCACAGATATACTCACAAAATTTGTGAAATTCTGAAGGACTTTGAAATGATAGTAAAGGCTGAATAATAAAAATAACCAATCATATATATATGTTTTTAAAACATTTTTAATTTATTAAGTAAATTGAAAAAGTAAAACAACATAATTGAAATTCAAGTTCAGTAGCTCCAGACGTTTTGAATTAAAAGCATCCTGACAAACGCTCACAATTTCTATTTGTATAGATTTTGTTTCAATAATATTGATGATGCACTATAAAATTATACAAAGTAGGAAATTGAGACTTGAATTCTTCAATAAACATAAATAAAAGATATTAAGTATATTTAGGTTGATTTTTTATAAATCAAGAATTTAAATCTAATCAAAATATTTATCCATACTGGTACTTGACATTAATTTTCTGATACCAATATATCTGTTAATGAAAATATAACTAAAGGAAATTTTGATGAGATTCGATAAGCTTACTGCAAAGTTTCAACAGGCATTACAAGATGCACAAAGTCTTGCTTTAGGACAGGATGCTGGTTATCTGGAAGCCGTATTTATATTGAAGGCTTTACTGAATGATAATGATAGTGGCTGTGCTGCTTTACTTACCCAGGCTGGTGCAAATGTTGCACAGGTTAAACAGCAGGTTGACTCTACTATTAATGGTTTACCCAGAGTATCCGGTCAGGGGGGTGAAATCCTACCCAGTACTGAATTGCAGCACATTCTCAATCTGATGGATAAAGCTGCTATTAAACGTAATGATGCTTATATTGCCAGCGAGTTGTTTTTGCTTGGTGCTGTTCAGGAAAACGGACAATGCGGACGTATTCTGAAACAAGCTGGTGTTACAGAAGATAAATTGAATTCGGCGATAGATGCCGTTCGCGGAGGCGCAAGTGTGGATAATCCTAACGCAGAAGATCAACGTGAAGCATTGAAAAAATATACAACCGACCTAACTGAAAAAGCACGTTCGGGTAAGCTGGATCCCGTAATCGGGCGAGATGATGAAATTCGGCGCACTATTCTGGTGCTTGAACGGCGTACTAAAAACAACCCTGTACTTATCGGTGAACCGGGTGTAGGTAAAACTGCCATTGTTGAAGGTTTGGCTCAACGAATTGTGAATAATGAAGTTCCGGATTCTTTGCAAAATAAGCGTTTGCTTTTGCTGGATCTGGCTAGTTTGATTGCCGGTGCAAAATTCCGGGGTGAATTTGAAGAACGTCTGAAAGCAGTACTTAATGATCTGGCTAAAGACGAAGGCAATACCATTATTTTTATTGATGAAATACATACACTGGTAGGAGCTGGTAAAGCCGATGGTGCTATGGATGCAGGTAATATGCTCAAGCCGGCTCTTGCGCGGGGTGAATTGCATTGCATCGGTGCGACAACATTGGACGAGTATCGTCAATATATTGAAAAAGACCCTGCTCTGGAACGCCGTTTCCAGAAAGTACTGGTAAAAGAACCAACAGTTGAAGATACCATTGCCATTTTACGTGGCTTACAGGAACGCTATGAAATCTATCATGGCGTAGAAATCACTGATCCGGCAATAGTAGCTGCTGCTGAATTATCTAATCGTTATATTACCGACCGTTTTTTACCAGATAAAGCCATTGACCTGATTGATGAGGCTGCATCATTAATTAAAGTTGAAAGCCAGTCTATGCCTGAAAGTATGGACAAGCTTAAACGCCGTGAAATACAGTTGGAAATTGAACGCGCATCTCTGGTGAAAGAAGATGATGAAGCCAGCAAAAAACGTCTGGCACTGCTGGATGAAGAGCTGGATAATGTTAAGCGTGAGTTTGCTGATCTGGATGAAATCTGGAAAGCGGAACGAGCCAAAGCTCAAGGCAGCGTTACAATTAAAGAGCAGATTGATCAGCTAAAAGTTAAGATGGATGCGCTTAAGCGTAATGGTAAATGGGAAGAAGTGGCCAAGCTGCAATATGAAGAATTACCCCGGCTTGAATCCCAGTTACAGGCTGCTGACAACGGGCAACAGAATAATCAGCCTAACAAGCTGTTACGCACTAAAGTAGGCTCAGAAGAAATTGCCGAAATTGTTTCGCGTATGACCGGTATTCCGGTATCCAAAATGATGGCCGGTGAACGGGAAAAACTATTGAGAATTGAAGAAGTATTGCATGAACGTGTAGTGGGACAGGATGAAGCTGTACGCGCTGTAGCAGATGCAATCCGCCGCTCACGCTCCGGTTTATCAGACCCGAATAAACCATATGGCAGCTTTTTGTTCCTCGGCCCCACCGGTGTAGGTAAAACAGAGTTGTGTAAAACTCTGGCAAGCTTTTTGTTTGATAGCGAAACCCATCTGATTCGGGTAGATATGTCGGAATATATGGAAAAACATTCCGTTGCGCGTTTGATTGGTGCGCCTCCCGGCTATGTTGGTTATGAAGAAGGTGGTTTTTTGACTGAGCAGGTACGCCGCAATCCTTATAGTGTGGTTTTGCTGGATGAAGTTGAAAAAGCTCATCCGGATGTATTCAACATTTTGTTACAAGTTTTGGATGATGGTCGTTTAACTGATGGTCAGGGACGTACAGTTGATTTCAAAAATACGGTTATCGTTATGACTTCCAATATTGGCAGTCAGGAAATCCAGAAAATGGAAAGCGATGATTATGCTGCGATTAAGGCAGTAGTAATGGATGAAGTTAAACAATACTTCCGCCCTGAACTGATTAACCGTATTGATGAAGTTGTTGTATTCCATAGTCTTAACCAATCCAATATTCGTGCTATCGCTAATATCCAGCTTGCCGGTCTGCGTCAGCGTCTGGAAAAAATGGATTTACATTTACAGGTTGATGATGCCGCTTTGGATGTACTGGCTAAGGTGGGATTTGATCCGGTCTATGGCGCACGTCCTCTGAAACGGGCTATTCAGACTGAAATCGAAAATCCACTGGCTAAAGAATTACTGGCTGGAGACTATGCTCCTAACAGTACAATTATGTTAACGGCTCAGGATGGTATTTTGACTTTTGCCTGATTATCAATTGAGAAACCTGCTGTAAAGCAGGTTTCTTTTTAATTTCAAATCAGATTTATATATTTGTTTTATATAATTAATAAACCAAAATCATTGAAATTATCACTTTAAATATTGGTGGCATTTATAAGCTTCTAAGATACCTGATAATAATTTAGATGATATACAGAATATTTTATGAAAATGATAAATAAAACTTTTAAAACTGCTTTATTAACTCTGTGTTTAACTATCAGTTTTAATGTTCATGCAGCAACTGCGCCAAATAGCTGTAAATCATTAGGTCTCAACAATTGCCCTGCTCCATTGGACAAAAAATTACCGGATGTCAAAAACATGTTAAGCTGGAATCAGCAACAACGGGCAATTGGCTTTCGTAATGACTATCGCTCTTATCCCGGTGATGTTTTTCACGCTGCTCATGGCCTGCCACTGCCCAGAGCGCCTCAAAATCTGTCTAATGTAAATTATCAGATTCATGGTCAGTCATATCTGCTAAAAGATTATTTAAAGCGTAATAATGTAACTGGAATGATGGTAATTAAAGATGGCAAAGTAGTATGGGATTATTACGCCAATGGTAATAATCCTACTACACTCTGGACATCACGCTCAGTGGGTAAATCGGTGGTTTCTACACTAGTAGGTATTGCTCTGAAAGAAGGTAAAATCAAATCGCTGAATGATGAGATAGTGAAATATAATCCTGATGTGCGGGGAACAGCATGGGAGCACGTGACAATTCGTCAACTGCTTCAGCATACTTCTGGTGTGAACTGGAACGAAGATTACACTGATCCGAAATCTGATTTTTCACAACTTACTCAATGTGAGGCCAATCCTGATACTTATACCTGCGTTAACAGTCTGGTAAAAGCACCCGGCCGCAAATCATATGCTAAGCCCGGTAAAGCATGGTCTTATTCATCCGGTGGTGCATGGCTGCTAGGAGACACACTGGAAAAAGCAACTGGTGAAAGTATTGCCCGATATCTACAGAATAAAATCTGGCAACCATTCGGTATGAACAGAGATGGTGTGTGGCACAGTTATACCGTGGGACAACATGATGTGGGTGCACACGGATTTAATGCCACGCTTGAAGACTGGGGTAAATTTGGCCTTTTCGTAATGAATAATGGTACGCTGCCAGATGGCAGGCAAATATTACCTAAAAACTGGGTTAAAGATTCCCGTAACTGGAATCAGGCGAAAAATTCAGTCAGCAAACTGCATCCGGAAGGAAATTATGGCTATGAATGGTGGAATAATAGTGTACCGGCTATTGTAAATGATGTTTCTCCAAAAACAGGGCTGAACAGTCAGGACAGCATGTGGGCTTTAGGAATTTACGGACAGATTATTATGGTTAATCAGAAACAGAAGCTGGTTATTGTGCAATGGTCTACCTGGCCTAAAGCTGAGCCCTCTTTTCTGGAACAGCCACTGGAAGCATCTTTAATGTTTAATGCAATTGCTAACAGACTTGCATCATAACTGTTATTATTCAGCCTGACACAAATCTGTGCACCAGTTTACTGCCAAACAGTTTCTGGTGCTTTTTAGCATATAGGTTAATTCACAAGATTTTATTATGGCACAGGAAATTGAACGTAAATTTCTGGTAGCAGGCAATGCGTGGCGGAATCTGGCATCACCTAAGCATCTTTGTCAGGGCTATTTATCGACGGTTAAAGAACGAACCGTACGTATCCGTATTTGTGATGATAAAGCATGGATAACGATTAAAAGCACAAATCGTGGCATTACTCGTACTGAATTTGAATACTCAATTCCGGTTGCAGATGCCAGACATATGCTCACTCATATGGCAGAGCAGCCAATAATTGAAAAATATCGTTACCGCATACCTTTAAATGGACTTATCTGGGAAATTGATGAATTTTTAGGTGTGAATCAAGGCCTGATTGTGGCTGAAGTTGAATTAAACCACACTGATGAGCATATTATTTTTCCTGACTGGATAGGACAGGAAGTATCGAATGATCCCAGATATTACAATAATAATCTGGTCAGAAAGCCTTTTACATCGTGGCAGAATTCTTAATTTGCAGACTTCTGAACAATCTAACCAGATATATCACAGTTAATCTACGCTTCACCTAATAATTGTTCGCGTGTCAGCAAAAAGACAAAACCATCTCCGCCACTGGTATGCATCCAGGTAAATGGCAATTCCGGAAATGCCTGCTCCAGTACTTGGCGATTATGTCCGATTTCAACCAGCAATACCCCTTTTGGGTTAAGATATCTGGCAGCCTGCTGAATAATCTGCCGAGT
Source organism: Snodgrassella sp. ESL0324 (assembly GCF_013344955.1). NCBI lineage: Bacteria > Pseudomonadati > Pseudomonadota > Betaproteobacteria > Neisseriales > Neisseriaceae > Snodgrassella > Snodgrassella sp. ESL0324. The sequence continues at coordinate 54,459 of NZ_JAAEDS010000013.1, forward strand.
AGCATCCAAACCATCAATCCCACTTCCTAATGCCAGTTCTGGCTCATGCAGATACTCTTCTGGCAATTGTGCGACTGATTCGGCATCTACATAGGGCGGATTTGACACGATTAAATCATAAGTTGTATCAATACCGGTAAACAGGTCGGTATGAATCAGATTGATTCGATCCTCTAATCCATAGTCTTCAATATTCATACCTGCTACTTCAAGCGCATCAAGACTGATATCTACTGCATCAATCATCGCATCCGGATAAATATCCGCCATCTGAATAGCTAGTGCACCGCTGCCCGTGCATAAATCCAGTGCTCTGTGTACCAGTTCATCATATTCAATCCATGGATGCAGCGGTGCACCTAAAAGCTCATAAATAAATGAACGCGGCACGATTACTCTTTCATCAACATAAAATTCATAAGCTCCCTGCCATGCCTGATGGGTAAGATAAGCCACTGGTATGCGTTCACTGGTACGGCGTTGAACAAGCTGTAGCAGCAGTGACTTTTCTGTGTCGAGCAAACGGGCATCAAGAAACGGCTCTAATGTGTCCAGTGGCAAATGTAAGGTATGTAAAATCAGATAGGCAGCTTCATCATAGGCATTATCATTTCCATGACCAAAAAATAATTCTGCCTCTTGAAACTGACTCACAGTAAAGCGTAAAAAATCACGTACAGTATGCAGTTGCTGCGCTGCTGCTTCAAATACAGACATGTATCACTCCGGCAATAAAACAAGTGTGAATTATAACAGTTAAAAAGTTATTTAAAATAACCGGCTAAAGCCGCTGTTAATAATGCGGTAACAGATCACGATTATCCGGATGTCTGATAAGTGGTTTAAGCAAGCGACGAAAATCTACCAAAGAATGCTGATACCGTTTATCACCGCTCAATGCCAGAAAATAATGCTGTACTATATTCGCCTGTTGCTCCATATTCAGCTGATTAAGGCTGATAATTGTTTCCGGAGGCGGATACCGGTAGGCACGAGCCTGATAGTAGCCTGCTTTAAGTGCAAGACAGACTCCGGCAAATAAAATTGGAAAACCATGCTGGCTTTGCCAGACATGCATAAGCTCATGCATCAGCCAGCCTTGCATGCTCAAATCCGACTGAGTAAAATCATCAACATAATATGCCGCCGGAAAAATAATATGATTTCCGCATGTTATGGCAGCATGCGGATGTACTAGCCACCATGCATCACGTACTATCTGCACTTTTGTCCAGTCTGCTGCATTACCCAGAAACTTTCTGACCAACCTCAACTCGTTATCCGTTAATGATCTTTGCATGTCTTTATTTCTGAATGGTGGTCACATGTCTGCGGGCAAACCACTGCCAGCCATTCCAAACCACAATATATCCGAGGATTGCAAGTATCATGCCCAATACTGGCACACCCAAAAGTAAAGGCTTACCAAACTGAATCAGCCATTGCCATAATTCAGTCCCGAGATGACCTAATTTAAACTCTGGCAGTTCAGGCATGGCTTTGCCCCACTGACCATATAATAAACCCTCACCAATCTGATAAGCACAGTAATATAAGGGTATATAAGTTAGCGGATTCGTATACAGTGTAGTTAAAAGTGCCACGGGTAAATGTGTGCGGACCACATAAGCCACTATCAGAGCGGTAAGCATTTGGGTAGGTCCGGGCATGAGACCACAAAACATGCCAACAGCTACAGCAGAGGCAGCACGTTCTCGATTGAGCTGCCAGTAATATGGCCTGTCAAACCAGCGTGCAAATGGTTTAAACCATGGAGAAGCAAATAATGATGCCTGTGTTGGCATTTTTTGCCGCATATACTGAATCCATTTGGTCAGGCTTCTATCTATCATCTTGCCGAGACCAAATTTGAAAATTATCAATACAGATTATCATACTAAAAAACATAACCTAATTTTTTAATTATAAATCAAACAAAAAATCAGATATTTGCGATGATAATAATTCAATACCAATATCCGGTTTAACCTGATTCTGTTGATTTTCACTTTTACTTTATGCTGATTGGTTAAAACAGGTAATTAAACACAAATTTATTCCCGTTCAAACGCACGATGCTTCTTTTTAACCAGCACATATACTGCACCGTCATTACGCTCATTTGGCTGGGCATAAGCCAGCACTTCGGGGTGTGCCATTAACCAGCGGCGTACAAGTGTTTTCAATACAGGCTGATAATCCTTTGATCCCAGTCCACTGCCATGGACTATTTCACCTACTACTCCATATTGCTGAATATAATCAATAAATTCATTCAATACTTCCTGAGCTTCATCCTGACGATAGCCATGTAAATCCACATAAGCTACGATAGGCCATTGCTTCGCCTGCAAGCGCTTAATATCAGCCGTACCGCGACCATTTTTACTGAACACTGGCGGTGCAGTATCATTCTGATTTTCACCAACATAAAAATAGCTGCTTTCATCTGTTGATTCTTCCTGACGGGTTCGCAATTTAATCGGGCTGGTATCACGCGGATGCTGAAACTGATTTCTTGCCTTTAATGGCGTAATATCTTTTCCGATCGCTTCAGCAAAATTGACATCTGTCTGGCGCTTTTGTACTTCTTTTGCCTGCTGCTCTTCTGCCAGACGTTTCGCTTTAGCCTGTTTATCCAGTTGCTGCAATTGATCCTGAAATGAGTTTTTAACCATTTGTATAATCATTCATATATAAATCCTATTACCATGATTTTAACAGAGCAATAATTTAAGGGTTAAGCTTGACGTTTATTAACTTTCTTTCAAACGGATATAGGATTCAAGTTCATTTTCAGTTATTCTAACGCTGTATTGAATATATTCATTCAGGAATGGATTTTATGGCAGCAAATAATGTGTCTTCACACTCAGATAAAGAAACTGATGTCATTATCGTCGGAGCCGGACCTGCTGGTTTAAGTCTGGCACGTGCTTTAGCTCCATCAGGACTTTCAATTACTGTAGTTGAAAAACAGGAAATGGCTGTACTGGCGCACCCGCCTTTTGATGGCAGGGAAATTGCTCTGACACATTATTCAAAGGAGTTAATGCAGCAGTTGGATATGTGGGACAAAATTGCACCAGATGAAATTTATCCTTTGCGCGATGCTAAAGTAATTAACGGCTATTCTAACTATCAGCTCCATTTTGAACAGCCAACAATGGCTCGCGGCAAACCGGCCAATACACTGGGTTTTTTAATCAGTAATCATAATATCCGGCGTGCTGCATACGAAGCAGTCCAGACCTTTAATAATGTAAATATAATTACTGGCCATAGTATTATTGATGTAAAAAATGATCATGCAAATCAAATTGAAGCCAAGCTGGATGATGGCCGGCTAATCAAAGGGAAACTACTTGTTGCTGCCGATAGCCGTTTTTCCAATACACGCCGCCAGTTGGGTGTTTCGGCTCAGATTCATGATTTCGGGCGTACAGTAATTGTTTTCCGAATGCAGCATACATTGAGTAATCAGCATACTGCACTGGAGTGTTTCCATTACGGGCGTACTCTTGCGCTACTGCCACTTGAAGAAAATCTCACTAATTGTGTTGTTACTATTAATAATGAACATGCAGGTGACATTCTGGCCATGTCTCCCGCTGAGTTGGCCGCAGATATTACCCAACAGCTCAAAGGTAAACTAGGTGAGATGCATTTGGTTAGCACTGTTCATCATTACCCGCTTGTCGGCGTCCATGCCAATGCATTTTATGCTCAGCGCAGTGCGCTTATTGGAGATGTGGCAGTTGGTATGCATCCGGTAACAGCTCATGGTTTTAATCTTGGATTAAGCGGAGTAGGCATATTGTCGAAACTGATTAACGAAGCCGTATCTAAAGGAAAAGATATTGGCAGTCAGACATTACTGGCTCAATACCAGAGACAGCATATGCCGCATACCCGGATTCTGTATCACGGAACTAACGCTATGGTGTCTTTATTTACTAACGACAGCCACCCTGCCCGACTAATGCGCTCATTGGTATTGCGTATCAGCAATAATCTGCCTCCGGTGAAAAAACTGATTAGCAAACAGTTAACCGGATAATCCAATTTATACAACCAATAAAATAGCTGCTAACTTAATATGTGTTAGCAGCTATTTTTTAACAAAATTTTTCTACTTAAATCAGACCGTTATTAATTTGTTGTAATAGCTCAATCGGGTTCTGACTTTGCGTTACCGGTCTGCCCATTACCAGATAGCTGCTGCCTGCTGCTAAAGCTGATTTTGGAGTCATAATACGCCGCTGATCATCTGTAATTGAATTTTGTAATCTGATACCGGGCGTAACTAGTAAAAAATCCTGCCCGAGCTGTCCGCGTAATAAAGATGCTTCCTGAGCAGAACAAACCACGCCATCAAGACCGGATTGCCGGGTTAATTCAGCCAGACGAATAACTGTTTCATCTATGGATGAGTTTATACCGGTTTCTGCCAGTTCATTCTGAGTCATACTGGTTAATACCGTTACTGCAATTAATAATGGCGGCTGGCTGCAATTACTAACAGCTTCAGCAGCAGCCTCCATCATTCTTCGACCGCCTGATGCATGCATATCTACCATCCACACTCCCATATCAGCAGCCACTTTACAGGCAGACGCTACGGTATTGGGAATATCATGGTATTTTAAATCAAGAAAAATCCGATAGCCTTGTAATACAAGCTGCTCAACCAGATAGCGGCCAGTAGCAGTAAATAGTTCTTTACCTATTTTAAGCTGGCACAAATCCGGGTCTAACTGACGAACAAAATCCAGCGTTGTTTCAGCATTGGCAAAATCCAGCGCCACAATGACAGGTTTAGCTTTCTGATTCATTAAAGTAGTATCAAGCATCAATGGATTCATATTCCGAAAGTCATCATTCAATATTGTCTTTAACAATATACATTTATGTATATTGTTAAAGACTTATTCATAGAAATAATTTAATTATGATATCAATCTCTAATTTAATATCATATTATTTTTAAAAGTCATTTATGATTTTAAAAAATCATCTGTAACTGATTGTGTGCAGAATTTCTGTATATCAGAGCAAATATTCAGCAACTGATAAGACTTATCAGCCAACTACACATCAATACGATTTGGCGTAAATGTTTCCCATTTATTACAAGCCGGACAATGCCAGAAGAATACCTGAGATTTAAAATGACAATGGCGGCAACGGTACATCACAGATTTTTGCATCTGCATGCCCACTACTGAACGCATCATATCAACTTCGGCTTTCCATTTCGAACTGATAGTATTTTGTAAAACGCCGAGTAAACGGTAAGTTCCGGTCAGAGTAGGCTTACGCCGCACCAGATCAATAACAATTTCGGTAGCTCGGTCTTCACCATATACAGGTAAAGACTTTTCATATATCACACCAGATAAATCCAGCTGCGGAAACGTCTGGGCAAAACCAATTAAAACTTCCAGACCGTCTGCGGCTTTATTCATTCCATCATAGGCATCATATAAACGCTCACCTATCAGACTGAGATATTCATAATTCTGTTTTTCAATAGCGCTATAAGCATCTACAGCAGCCTGAAAATTTTGTTGTTTCAGTTCAACATCACCCAGAATCATATTAGCCCGGCTGCATTTGCGATTGACTGCCAGAGCCTGAAAAATATACTCACGTGCTTTATTGTACTCAGACTGATACAAAGCCAGCTGAGCTAGCTCACAGTAAAACTGGGCAATTTCAAATTGATAAGTCTGGTCTCCGGTACTGAGTTCTTCTGCCAGCTTAATGGCTTTTTCCCAGTCCCGATCCTGCTGATAAATATTCAGCAATATCTGCCGTGCCTGTCTGGCTTTACTGCCATTGAGCAAACCAACCAGAATCTGCTCGGCACGGTCTACCAGACCGGCGGCCTGATAATCTTGGCCAAGCTCGAAAGCGACAATATCACGACGTTCTGCGATAGTTTCCGGTAGCTCCAGTAATTTCTGATGTAAAGCGATGGCCTTATCATTTTCACCACGCTGACGGTACAACTTCCCTAATGTCAGATGCAGCTCATAAGTGCTTTGACGGGCATCATTTTGCAGATCGACAACCTCAGCCAGTTCACGTACTGCAACCGCACTTTTATTCTCAGCCAGAGCATCCAGACTTTTATAAAATCCTTCCGGTATGGCTTTCGCCTGTTTCAGCACAGCCCGCATATCTACTCGGGCAGCAAACCAGCCCATAGCAAAAAATACAGGTAACAAAATAACCGGTGTCAGCCACATCCAGAAATCATTACTATCCATATTAATTATTTACTTTCTTCTGATCAAAATTACCGGATTGTGACTGAGTAGCAGTAGTGGCAAGATTTTCAGTATGTACTGCCTGAGCGGCTGCCTTAATTTGTTTATCGAGCTTAGCCTGTAACTGATTGACCTGGCTGCGCAGACGTAATAATCGCCCAAACATGGCAAACACACCAAAAACAGCACCAATAATAAAAAATATCAGTAATAGGACAATTAATGGCAAATTGACAGTTTGTCCGGGTAAATAATTGAATGCAGTCATTTGTGTATTGCTTACAGCAAGCAGCAACAATATCAGCAACACCACTATTTTTATTAATGCATAAATAATTTTCATACTTATTCACCTTACACTGTACTGTTTTCTGAAGGTTTAATCAGACGTCAGATACAAGCCGGATTATTGAGGAAGCAACACAGTTTAAACGATTTCACGCCTTTTTAGCAAAAACCGCACTCTGCTTTCAGCATTGGCAAGCAAAACAGGCAGTGATAATATTTACTTTTACATAAAGTAACAGCGGCTATCGGCTAAAGATAAGACCTACAGCTGTTGTTACCATTATTTTTTGTACTGCCTAGTCATCAATCCTGCCTTGCCCTATCCATTGCAACACAGGGTTCCGGCCACCGCAGCTTAATGTCTTATTTTGGAGAAGTTTTATTATGTCTATGGCCGACCAAGACGGTTTTATCTGGTTTAATGGTAATCTTGTTGAGTGGAGAAATGCTCAAACTCATGTTTTAACTCATACATTGCATTATGGTATGGGGGTTTTCGAAGGCGTACGTGCTTATGAAACGCAAAACGGAACAGCCATTTTTCGTTTACAGGATCATACTAAACGTCTGTTTAACTCTGCCAAAATTACTGGCATGCATCTGCCATTCACAATGGAAGAAATCAATCAGGCTCACATTGAAGTAGTTAAAGCCAACAAACTGGCTTCCTGCTATTTTCGACCTATGGCTTTTTATGGTTCAAACAAACTGGGTGTAGCTCCAGATCAAAATGATGTACAGGTAATTGTGGCTGCCTGGCCATGGGGAGCCTATCTTGGCGAAGAAGGTATGCAAAAGGGTATTCGCGTGCAAATCAGCTCGTTCACCCGTCATCACCCCAATATCACCATGATTAAAGCCAAAGCCAATGGCAATTATATGAATTCTATTATGGCTAATACCGAAGCTACCCGTAATGGCTATGATGAAGCAATAATGCTGGATTCAAACGGTTTTGTTGCTGAAGGATCCGGGGAAAATATATTTATCGTCAATGATGGCAAACTTTACACACCGGCTCTGGATGCAGCTTTGGATGGGATTACCCGGCGTACAGTAATGGCTATCGCAGCTGATATGAATTTAACCGTTACTGAAAAGCATATTACCCGGGATGAAGTTTATTGCGCAGACGAAGTATTCTTTACAGGCACGGCAGCTGAAGTAACACCTATCCGTGAAGTTGACGGTCGCGAAATTGGTTGTGGCTCCCGCGGTACGTTGACTACAGAGATTCAGCAGCGATACTTTGACATTGTTCATGGCAAAAATACCAAATATGAATCCTGGCTGACTTATATCATTTAATTATCTGAATAAAAGGCCTGATTACAACATTATTTGCTGTAATCAGGCCTGTTTTGTATGATTAGCTCTCAGCTTAACCAAGGGAAATAATTATGAGTAATACAGCCCAATCAGTTACAACCATTACACCGCATGATTTACCATTGATATGTACCGGCCCGGAACATGAAACATGGAATGGCCATCCCCGGGTATTTTTACCCATTCAATCTAACAGTAGTATTGAATGCCCCTATTGTGGCAAACAATATCATCTGGATGGTATTGCTGACAATCATCACTAACTTTGTTCAGGCGTGCACATAACTAATAACTATTCTATTAAATCGAAATTGGAGAATTTAATTCTTTTTTGATATTGTGGTACAGTTACCTCCATTTATCCTACTTAGTATTGCCCAAATAATAAGGAAATGTCATGAGCGAACTCACACACAGCCGATTAATTATCCTTGGTTCCGGACCAGCCGGTTATACAGCTGCGGTTTATGCAGCCCGTGCAGGCTTGAAACCTACACTGATTACCGGTATGGCACAGGGTGGTCAGTTGATGACAACAACTGAAGTAGATAACTGGCCGGCTGATGTTAATGGTGTGCAGGGTCCTGAATTGATGCAGCGTTTTCTGGAACATGCCGAACGCTTTGGTACCAATATGATTTTTGACCATATCAATCAGGTGGATTTACAGCAGCGCCCGTTTACTCTTATTGGTGATATGGGAAGTTACAGCTGTGATGCATTAATCATTGCAACAGGTGCTTCTGCCAAGTACCTGGGATTACCCAGTGAAGAAACTTTTGCCGGCAGAGGCGTTTCCGCGTGTGCTACCTGTGACGGCTTTTTCTACAAAGATCAGGATATAGCTGTTGTCGGCGGGGGGAATACTGCGATTGAAGAAGCTTTGTATCTGGCAAATATCGCACGTACCGTTACCCTGATACATCGCCGTGACAACTTTCGTGCTGAAAAAATCATGATTGACAGATTACTGGAGCGGGTAAAAGAAGGCAAAATCATTCTTAAACTTAATGCTACCGTTGATGAAATTCTTGGTGATGACAAAGGAGTAAACTCAGTACGCATTAATTATGCCGATAATGAAAGTGAAATTCTGGCAGTAACCGGCATATTCATTGCTATTGGCCATCAGCCCAACACCGAAATTTTCAAAGGTCAGCTGGATATGGATGCAACAGGTTATCTCATTACCAAAGGTGGTAATGATGGCAACGTCGGCGCAACAAATATTCCTGGCGTATTTGCCGCAGGAGATGTGAAAGACCACATATACCGTCAGGCTATTACCAGCGCTGCATCTGGCTGTCAGGCTGCACTCGATGCAGACCATTATTTATCCGGATTAACTGAATAATTTTTTAGTTATATTTAGTTATATATTGACCGGCTGAATGTCATCACATCAGCCGGTTTTAAAGTTTCTACTCTAGCGCTATATTTCGCGTAAAAGTAAATATTAGTTATAATGCGACCTTTAAGCTAAACACAAATCACGTTCAAGGATAATAATTATGGGCTTTTTGCAAGGCAAAAAAATCCTCATCACCGGTATGATTTCTGAACGCTCTATTGCCTATGGCATTGCCAAAGCCTGTCGTGAACAGGGAGCAGAACTGGCTTTCACCTATGTTGTAGACAAACTAGAAGACCGGGTACGCAAAATGGCTGCCGAACTGGGTTCAGAACTGGTATATCGCTGTGATGTACAAAGTGATGATGAAATCAGCCAGTTGTTTTCTGATTTGGGGAAAAGCTGGTCACAGCTTGATGGTCTGGTACATGCTATTGCTTTTGCACCAAAAGAAGCCTTAAACGGGGATTTTCTGGATAGTATTACACGCGAAGCATTTATGACGGCACATGAAGTGTCTGCTTATAGCTTGCCTGCACTGGCTAAAGCTGCCCGTCCGTTAATGAGTGGCCATAACAGCTCTATTCTTGCCCTGACCTATCTTGGTGCAGTGCGTGCCATACCTAACTATAATGTAATGGGCATGGCTAAAGCATCATTAGAAGCAGGTATCCGCTTCACAGCAGCCTGCCTCGGAGAGGAAGGAATTCGATGCAATGGTATTTCAGCAGGCCCGATTAAAACTCTTGCTGCTTCAGGCATTGCCAATTTCGGCCGTTTGCTGGCTCATGTGTCTGCACAAAATCCTATTCGTCGTAATATCACTATTGATGAAGTTGGAAATACTGCAGCTTTCCTGTTATCAGATCTGGCTTCAGGTATTACAGGCGAAATCACATATGTTGATGGCGGTTACAGTATCAATGCTCTGGGCGTACCGGAAGATCTGGTAAGTACTCATAACAGCTAAACTACAACTAAATTGCAGGGGTACAAATTGAATAATTATTTATGATTTGGCATAAATTTTAGTACTGCTCAATAGTATAATACTAAAGTAAAGTTGCTTAATTAATCAAACTTATAATTAACACTCAATTTTTACCCTTACATAAAATCGTATATTTTATTACTTCATATAAATTATAAGCGTCATGCTTATAGATGATTGATTTCAATCATCTATTTCTATCTTGGCAATCAGAAAAGTCAAACCTGTTCAGGTTTGACTTTTTCTAAAGATGTATCAAAATCTATCTTATTGTTGAATCCTTTATAAATTCCTCTTTAAATATTATCAAAGTTACTATTAACTTTTTTCTAAAAATAGCTTTTTCTTAATTAGACTGAATAAATCTCTGTTTATTAGGCAATTTATCTGCAGTTGCATAATACATTACCACAAAATCTTTGCTTCAGCTGAATTTACCATTAAACATTATTCTTTCTCCTGTTTTTTATATTACTAATTCTGGCTATGCTAATCTAATTATGCTAATTACATAGCACGTCAGTAATACATAGCCGCTTTCACCGGTATACAGGTACAGGCTCTGCCGTTTGTCTGCGCTGCTTTCCTGAATCATCTGCATCCCGTCCCACAGGAAGGTGGTGCGGTTGCATGGCTTTCCGTCACGGTCCAGCCGGTGTTTTTCAATCCGCCGACCGAGGGCATCGTAGACGTAACCGTAGCGTTCAGTATGGTTCAGCTGTTCGATACGTACTTCGGTCAGGCGGTGTTCGGCATCGTAATGGTAATACTGGGTACCGCTGGCGGTTTGTTTGCTGCGGGTTCGTCCGTGTTCGTCGTAGCTGTATTTCAGTCCGCGGAAGCTGAGCAGCTGATTAAAGCGGATCAGGTTTTGATTGCTTTCTTCTTCACCGCGTCTTCTGTCCAGCAGGTTGGCCGCAGCATCGTATTGCAGGGTTTCCCAGTAGGATTCGTTGCGGCAGCTTTCGATGCGTCCGGTTACGTCGTAGCAGTAATCACTCTATCCTTGATGTAGGAATTAGTAGATGGAACGAGAGTTAAATAAAAAAGCTGGTAAGATTTGATTTTTTTACCCAGCTTTCTTTATCATCTAAAAAGGTAATGTCCTTTTAATAGGAGCAAATTTTCTAATATCCACACCTTGTAATTTAAAGTAATAAAAAGCATCTTCTATATTGGAAAACTCACTAAATTCTTCAGTTGCATAATCTTCGTATATTTCCATTTTATTTTCAGGTATGTGGAAAAGATAAGTATTATATTTTTCATTCTCTTTTTTAATAGCATATTCAAATAAATAATTTTCACCATTTATATCCTTTATCTCATCAAAACCTCTAACCTTACCATTCTCTATGGCAGTGATTAGTTTTTTATATACAAATTAGCCATCTATATCAATCCTCACCATTGTCCTATCAGAACGTTTAATATTTATATGAGGCAAAGAAGCATTCTATTTCCTCTATCGTTGTATTAATATTTTTCAATTATTTTTATTTAAAACTATCTAACCAGTCGAATATCTAAAATTATTAACAATATAATTTACAATTAAATTTTTTATAAAAATTTATATTTATAATTACAATAAATGATTATATCTATATTTTTTTATGTAAATCATGTGTTTAATAAATTATTATATATTATTTTACGATTGTTTGAATTGTTATACTTTACAAATATTTATCAATTGTAATTATGCCGATTGCTCTAAAGTAGTATATTTCTGAGTATGTACGTCCCAAAAAATGTATAAATAACTTGTATCATGTCTAATTTCAGTTATATCTATTTGTCCTATAAAGAAAAGGGGCTTATTATTTATTATTGGCCACTCAGGAGATTGAAGCCATTTAGGTCTATTTTTTAAAAATTTGAAATCTTTCTTAATTTGTAATTTTAGGGCTTTTTCTAAATTTTTGCCTTTTTCGTTTTTATATTTTCCCATGATTAATTGGAAATAAGACTCGTTGAGAGATAACCAATTTGGTTGAATTTTTAAAAATAAGTTATATTTTTTACTAGCACTATTATTATAGACAAAACTAATATTTCTTTTTTCTAGAAATAATGCGAGCATACTTTTACTATCAAGCTCTCCAGATGGGCATAATAAATCAATTTCAAGAAGAGCGTAAAAAAGATTTACGGTCTTAATATATGATGGAATTTGTGTTTCTTCAGATAAAATGTTCTCTATATCCTTATTATAATATAGTTCTTTTTGAAAATTTTGTGGAGAAAGTGAACCTTCTACATATTCTTTAATAATAGTCATAGAATCCATTTTAGTTATTTCCTAAATTTCTATATGGATCAAGTTTAGAGTGCTGTTCTCTCGTAACTTCACGAAGATTAATAGGATTGTTTACATTTGCACCCCCATTGCGTTGAGGATTGTGATGGTGTAATTCCATAGGATTGCCATTTGCGTCAAGAGGGGCATTTCCCTTTTTAATGCGATCAAGGTTTCCACTACTGAATTCTTGTGAAGTTCCTTTTGTAGCTTCATACCGATTTTTCCAATATCTTTTCCTTACAACTTCCCAAGACGGATTATTACCATTAGTGAGCGGTTTATCAATAGCGTCACCTCTTTTCCATTTTTTAAATTTTACATTACAAGATAGTCCTAAAGGATCAATCCACGTAAACGCATTTGGCGCATACTGATAAAGATTAAACCCGCCGGCTAATCCAATCGGATCCGGCTGGGTAAAGCGGCCCATATCTGGATCGTAGTGCCTGAAGAGATTGTAGTGCAGTCCGGTTTTTCTGTCTGAATACTGTCTCTGATACCTCAGGTTCTGTTGTATCTCCGTATGAGCAATCTCCTGTACCGGTTTACCCCATAACTGATATGAGCATTCCCAGACGATTTCACCGGCTTCATCCGTCAGCTCCTCCGGCATGCCGTTCAGGTCGGTATGGAAGTAGTAGATGTGTTGTTCCTGATTACCGTTTCTGTCTATCCGCGCCAGCGGTTCATAGCTGCCTTCATCAGTATACAGATACAGGTTCTGCCGTTTGTCTGCGCTGCTTTCCTGAATCATCTGCAGCCCGTCCCACAGGAAGCGGGTACAGTTGTAGGGCTGGCCTTCGCGGTCTATCTGATGTTTTTCGATACGCCGGCCAAGGGCGTCGTAGACGTAGCCGTAACGCTGACTGCGGCCTGTTTGTTCGATGCGTACTTCGCTCAGGCGGTGGTCGGCGTCGTAGTGGTAGTGCTGGGTTGTGCCGATGGTCTGTTTGCTGGCAGTTCTGCCGTGCTCGTCGTAGCGGTAGTGGTGTCCTCTGAAATGCAGGAGCTGGTTACAGCGAATCAGGTTGTGATTGCTGTAGTCTTCTCTGTATTTGCTGTCCAGCAGGTTGGCAGCGGCATCGTATTGCAGGGTTTCCCAGTATCTCTGATTACGGCAGCCTTCGATTCTGCCGGTGTGATCATAGCGGTAATCGGTCTGCCCGTGTTTGCTGTGTTTTTTGCTTACCAGCCGGTCGAGGTTGTTACATTAAGAATTATGCTAATCATTAGAGTTTGAGCTAATACATACAATTATCCTATTGGAACATCAGCTTTTATATGTTCATGACCATAGACTTTTATTTTTTAATTAACTTTTAGTTTTTCGAATTTTAGCTAAACCTTTTTCTAGGCGACTTATATTTTTATACTTATCGGGAACTGTACTTTTAGCGAGATATTTATACCATTCATCTACAGTAGTTTTGAATAATTCTAAACCTTCTTGAGTAACATTTGACATCTTAATAACAGTATCAGTTTTTAATTTTCCTGCATCATCAAAAGGTTCAATACCAATTAATAATTCATTATTTTTTAAAAAGTTTAATAAGGCTGTTGAACTTTGAATAATATCCTCTTGCCATTGCTTACTTTTATTTCTTGTAAGCAATAATGGAATATTATGTAAGGTAAAATCAATTTTGCTCATTACTTTACTCCAATAACAGTTGATACATCATCTAATTGTATTAATTGACCGGTATTTTTATTTTTCACAAAAACTCCCCCAGCTTCACGGATTCTTTCTTCTTTCGCTATCTGTGGTCCTTTATTTAAAGCACCGGTTCGACTCGTGACCTCAACAGGCCTCCATTTCCCATCTTGCCCTTTAACTACAAAATCGATTCTACGTCGTTCACCTGTTAAAGGGTCTTTAACTGATTTACCCTTATTATCTCTTAAATAACGTTCACTTAAAACATTTTCCTTGCCATAACGTTTTTCCAATATATCTTTCGCCCTCTGTTCACGCTTCATACCTGCTTTTTTGTTTGGTATACATGCCCACCCCCACGGGTCAATCCAAGTCAACCCATTAGGTGCATACTGATACAGATTAAACCCACCCAGCAACCCAATCGGGTCTGGCTGGGTAAATCTACCTATATCCGGATCATAATACCTGAACGTATTGTAATGTAAGCCAGTTTCTCTGTCTAAATATTGTCCCTGATATCTGAGGTTTTGCTCTATGGGTTCGTGTTCGATTTCATGAATCCGTTTCCCCCAGAGCTGAAAGCTGCATTCCCACAGTATTTTACCGTTTTCGTCGGTAAGCTCTTCCGGGCAGCCATTCAGGTCGGTGTGGAAGTAGCGAATATGTTGTTCTTGGTTGCCGTCTGTGTCTATCCGCGCCAGTGGTTCGTAGCTGTTCTGGTCTGTATAGATATACAGGCTGGTAGGATGATTCGGGCCGGTTTCCTGAATCATTCTTAAGCCGTCCCACAGGAAGCGGGTACGGTTGTAGGGTTGGCCTTCGCGGTCTATCTGATGTTTTCCGATGCGTCGGCCAGGACGTCGTAGATATTGGAATGTCAATATATCTTCAAACAACAAAATTAAGAAAGGGTAATGAAGATTATTATTCAATAAATCCCACAATATATTTCTAAATTAACTATATATAGCCAGCTCAGGCTTACAAAAACCTACAACAAAATCCATTAATTCTAAAATAATATCTTCCTCGTCAAGATACCTCAGGTTTTGTAAACAATCATACATGCAATTCTGTGGCATGCCTTTATTTTTAAAATAGACTAATACCTTTCTAATTTCCAATAAATCTTTATTTGAAAATATTTCTTTTTTCACACAATCAAGGAATTTCTGTTGTTCTAGCATTTTATCCATTTACTTTTTAAATTAGCCAATGCTGCTTGGTATTTTGAAAGAGGCATAGACTGTTTGGGCTGAATTGTTCCATGTCCTGGTTTGTCTGGTACGTACTGCAAATCATTACCAAGATCTGCCACATCTAATTTCCAAACAGGATCTTTACCCGTTCCTCCAAATTCTATTGGTTTTCTATGTGGCGGTAAATCTTGAGGCGATGGAGATACGGAAACTCCGCCTGTATTAGGATGAACATTACCATTGGTGTCTACGGGAATATCGATATTAGGTCTAACACCCAATGTTCTAGCTGAGTCTCCAACTTTGGGCTCACCTTTTTCTTCTGTCATTCCACGAAATATGTATGAACCATTTAATCCCCACGGATCGACCCAAGTCAACGCATTAGGCGCATACTGATACAGATTAAACCCACCCAGCAACCCAATCGGGTCTGGCTGGGTAAATCTACCTGTATCCGGATCATAATACCTGAAAGTATTGTAATGTAAACCAGTTTCCCTGTCTAAATATTGTCCCTGATATCTGAGGTTTTGTTCTATTGATTCGTGTTCGATTTCATGAATCCGCTTTCCCCAAAGTTGATAGCTACATTCCCACAGTAATTCGCCGTTTGCATCGGTTAACTCTTCCGGGCAGCCATTCAGGTCGGTGTGGAAGTAGCGGATATGTTGTTCTTGGTTGCCGTCTGTGTCTATCCGCGCTAGTGGTTCGTAGCTGTTCTGATCTGTATAGATATATAGGCTGGTGGGGTGATTCGAGCCGGTTTCCTGAATCATTCTTAAGCCGTCCCACAGGAAGCGGGTACGGTTGTAGGGTTGGCCTTCGCGGTCTATCTGATGTTTTTCGATATGCCGGCCTAGGGCGTTGTAGCTAGAATTCTGGGTGCTACTGGCATTTTTTATTTAAATTCTAATGGTTAAATCTTATAGATAATCGCTTTGAACCTTTCTATTATTGTATTTACCGATCAACTGGTCAGCGACTCCCATAAACATAAATTACTTCACCTGTATCAACATTTATATCAACATTTATATCATCTATTTCTATTCCACCAACTCCAACATCCATCCAATTATCTTGCGTAATCTCTTTTGAATAGAAACGTATTGTATAATATCTAATCTCTTTTTTTATCGTTATATGATTACTAAAAGAAATATAAAAATTATTAATATCATATTTACATTTGGAAACAAACTCACTATTTTTGGCTGCTTCTATAGCTTTAAATAGAAAAGGGGTATATCTTTTATCAAGCTTAAAAATGTAGTTTTCACACATAATATGCACTTCCTTATAACGGTATAGCATCATCTGGCCCACTAACTTTACCAAATATCTTCCAAAAGCTCCCACTTGGTGTTCCTAATACATTGGTATAATTAGGAAAGGTTTTATTAGCACGATTATGAATGCTAATATCACTATTAGAAAATTTATCACTATTATGAACATCACCAGCTTTATTCGTTCGATTAAAATTAATATCAGAGTAATCACCATGTGTGTGATATTGACCAACTGGTGTTGAGCCCTTAGGTAAACCTCCTGCTGATTCTTTAAATGTTGGTGCAGTTCTACCCGAACCAAGTCGCCCCCTTGTATAGCCATAAGTGCCATCTTTTGCTTTAAATATGATCCCACCATACTCACGATTTTTGAATATCGACATTGGATTATATTTACTAAGTGCTGCTCGCCCCGCATCATTGGCGTTTTTAAAACCTGTTGTACATTTTCTTAGGCCAAGTGGATCCACCCAAGTCAACCCATTTGGCGCATACTGATACAGATTAAACCCACCCAGCAGCCCAATCGGGTCTGGCTGGGTAAAGCGGCCTGTATCCGGATCATAGTACCTGAAAGTATTGTAGTGCAGTCCGGTTTCTCTGTCCAAATACTGTCCCTGATACCGCAGATTCTGCTGTATCTGTGTATGAGCAATCTCCTGTACCGGTTTGCCCCACAGCTGGTATGAGCATTCCCACACAATTTCACCGGCTTCATCCGTCAGCTCCTCCGGCATGCCGTTCAGGTCGGTATGGAAGTAGTAGATGTGCTCTTGCTGATTGCCTGTCCGGTCTATCCGCGCCAGCGGTTCATAGCTGTCTTCACCGGTATACAGATACAGGCTCTGCCGTTTGTCTGCACTGCTTTCCTGAATCATCTGCATCCCGTCCCACAGGAAGGTGGTGCGGTTGCATGGCTTGCCGTCACGGTCCAGCCGGTGTTTTTCGATCCGCCGGCCAAGGGCATCGTAGACGTAGCCGTAGCGTTCAGTATGGTTCAGCCGTTCGATACGCACTTCGGTCAGGCGGTGTCCGGCATCGTAATGGTAATACTGGGTACCGCCGGCGGTCTGTTTGCTGCGGGTACGTCCGTGTTCGTCGTAGCTGTATTTCAGTCCGCGGAAGCTGAGCAGCTGATTAAAGCGGATCAGGTTCTGATTGCTTTCTTCTTCACCGCGTCTTCTGTCCAGCAGGTTGGCCGCAGCATCGTACTGCAGGGTTTCCCAGTACGCTTCGCTGCGGCAGCTTTCGATGCGTCCGGTCATGTCGTAGCGGTAATCGCTCTGTCCCTGCCGGTTGTGTTTTTTACCTGCCAGCCGGTCCAGATTGTCGTAGCTGTAGCTGCGGTCCAGTATGATATCCGGCAGAATACCCGCTCCCGGACGGCTGGTCTGTTTTTTGGTCAGGCGGCCGGTGCGGTCGTATTGAAAACTGGTATTCATTCTGCCCTGGCTGCGCAGGGCTTCCCGGTGCAGATGGCCGGAACCATAATACAGTTTGCTGATGAGTTCTGGTTCGGCTTCTGATGGATAGACTGGACAGTGTCAAATTATAAAAAGCCGAAAAGATTTAATTTCTTTTCGACTTTTTAAATTAATAAAACTCACTTTTTTGTTCCAATATAGAAATCAAAACTGCATTAATTTTGTAAATGATATTTATTTATTTCATTGAGATACTGAGTTAATGAATAAAATGAAATTCCAAAAAGGTTAGAATTTCAACAGAAAATTTATCTATTTGTTTATAATTTTTTTACTTTCCAAACTCTTGTTGCTGCAACAAATGATAATCCTTTAAACCAAGATGCAAACTCAATAACTTTTTCCCAAGGATAAATGCGTCTAGAGGCAAATTTTATAGTCTCATCTTGATTCATTATTTCTATAAAATAAAACATAACAGGAGCATCGCGACTTCGACTAATGCGATCTTCCATTCTTGCCGGTCTAAAAATCACTACACAATCATCCATCAAATAATTTTTTGCAATTGTAATTGCTTCATCTTTATTCCATGGGTTAAAGTCAGCAACTTCATCGTTATTTTTAAATTCTTCTTCAGAAATATACCAAACATGATCTTCGGTATTTCGATTATTCCTTAATCCTGAATTGCACTCATATATGATTTTATCCATAATTAATAATCCAAATGCAAATTATGCAATATACCTTTACTTTTATTCCAAACATTAACATGTGGACCTGCACCTAAATGAGGATGACCTAATACATCATCTCTCCAGCCATTATTTCCATCGGCACTTTCCATTCCTATTTTTCCATTAGAATTTTTCCAACTATAAGGACCTCCTTTAAATTTTGATTTACGTATAACTTTAGGATTAGATCCTAAATTTCCACTTAATTCAGAAGCAGCCTGCCTTGCGGCTCTTCTGTTTGGCATTTGGTAACGATTTTCACCAGTTTTTATACCACCGTGTTTTTCAATAATCTTTTCCGCATTTGATTGAGCTTTAGCATTTGTAAAGCATGATTTCAATCCTTTCGGATCAATCCACATCAGTGGATTAGGTGCATACTGATACAGATTAAAGCCACCTAGCAACCCAATCGGATCAGTCTGAGTAAAGCGGCCTGTATCCGGATCGTAGTACCTGAAAGTATTGTAGTGCAGTCCGGTTTCTCTGTCTAAATACTGTCCCTGATACCTCAGGTTCTGTTGTATCTCTGTATGAGCAATCTCCTGTATCGGTTTGCCCCACAGCTGGTATGAGCATTCCCACACAATTTCACCGGCCTCATCCGTCAGCTCTTCCGGCATGCCGTTCAGGTCGGTATGGAAGTAGTAGATGTGTTCTTCATGATTACCGTTTCTGTCTATCCGCGCCAGCGGTTCATAGCTGTCTTCGTCAGTATACAGATACAGGCTCTGCCGTTTGTCTGCGCTGCTTTCCTGAATCATCTGCAGCCCGTCCCACAGGAAGGTGGTGCGGTTGCATGGCTTGCCGTCACGGTCCAGCCGGTGTTTTTCAATCCGCCGGCCGAGGGCATCGTAGACGTAGCCGTAGCGTTCAGTATGGTTCAGCTGTTCGATACGTACTTCGGTCAGGCGGTGTTCGGCATCGTAATGGTAATACTGGGTACCGCTGGCGGTTTGTTTGCTGCGGGTTCGTCCGTGTTCGTCGTAGCTGTATTTCAGTCCGCGGAAGCTGAGCAGCTGATTAAAGCGGATCAGGTTCTGATTGCTTTCTTCTTCACCGCGTCTTCTGTCCAGCAGATTGGCCGCAGCATCGTACTGCAGGGTTTCCCAGTACGCTTCGCTGCGGCAGCTTTCGATGCGGCCGGTCACGTCGTAGCGGTAATCACTCTGTCCCTGTCGATTGTGTTTTTTGCCTGCCAGCCGGTCCAGATTGTCGTAGCTGTAGCTGCGGTCCAGTATGATATCCGGCAGGATACCCGCTCCCGGACGTTTGGTCTGTTTGCCGGTCAGGCGGCCGGTGCGGTCGTATTTAAAACTGGTATTCATTCTGCCCTGGCTGCGCAGGGTTTCCCGGTGCAGCAGGTCGCGCTCAATGTCGCTGATAATCCGGCCGTCCAGGTTAATCTGGTGCAGATGGCCGGAACCATAATACAGTTTGTTGATGGTACGTCCGTCCGGCAGGGTGGTGGCGATGCAGTTGCCCAGTTTGTCATACTGATGCTGCAGAACACCCTGTGCAGTGGTTTCGCTCAGCAGGTTGCCCATTATGTCGTAGCTGAAGCTGATCAGTTCCGGTTCGGCTTCCGGCGGTAAACCGGCGGCTTTAAAGCCGACTTTGAGCAGGTTGTCGACTTTGTCATACTGGTAGGCGGTGGTGCCGTCCGGGGTGTATTTGCCAGTTAAGCGGCCAATGGCATCGCGTTTGAAACGGTGCTCGATCTGATGCGGGCTGCCGGCTGCAAAACGCACGCTGCTGATGTTGTCGAGCAGGTCGTAGCTCAGCTGCTGTCTGCGCCCGTCCAGATCGGTCTGTTCGGTCAGGCGGTCGCCGGCATCATACTGAAACCGGTACTGTTCGCCGTTTTCGTTGGTCAGGGCGGTAAGGCGGCCGTAGGCGTCGTAGCTGAAGCCGAGCTGACGGCCGGCGGCATCGATGCGGGTATGCACCAGTCCGCGCTGGTCGCGACGGTAGCGGGTGGTATGACCGGCCGGATCGGTATAGCTCTGCAGCTGGCCGGCGGCATTGACGCTGTAGTGTTCCTGCCGTCCGTCCGCCAGGGTGGCGCCAGTGAGCTGACCGGCTGCGTTGTACTGGTATTTGCTGCTGTTACCGATGGCATTGGTGATGCCGGTGAGGTTACCGGCGGTATTGTAATAGAAATGGGTGATGGAACCGGAACAGTCTGCATGCTGGATAAGCTGGCCGTTTTCGTTCCAGCGCAGACGTTTGTTGCCGCCGCGTGCATCGGTGATGCAGACAACCTGTCCGTGCCGGTCGTACTGGTAGCGGGTATGCTGCTGTGACGGGTCGGTGACGGTGAGCAGGTTACCGCGCTCGTCGTAGTAATAGCGCCAGCTGCTGCCATCGGGGTCGACGCTGATTGTCGGCAGCGCCCAGTGCGGCAGCCACTGGGTCTGGGTAGTTCTGCCCAGCGGGTCGGTTTCTTCGGTTAACCGGCCCTGTGCATCATAGCTGTAGCGCCATTGTCCCCCCTGCGGATCGGTCATGCAGACCAGCTGCTCATATTCATTCCATTCAAATTCGGTGGTCTGACCAAGGGCATCGGTGTAGCGGGTAATCTGGTAAATTTCATTCCAGTAATGTTCGCTGACACGACCCAGGCTGTCTTCTACTGTGGTCAGGCGTTTATCTAAATCATAATGGAAACGATAGTCTTCCAGTCGCTGACCGTCGGCTTCGCTCCAGTGCCGGGTTACCCGCCATGCGGTCTCTGCATCTGCTGTGCTGAAGTAGCTCCACTGATAATAACACTGCAAGCCAGTGGGCAGGCGGTGGTAGATCATGCGCCGGTCGCTGTTGTAGGCAAATTCGCGGGTCTGGCGGTTCTCGGCATCAAAGACCTGTTGCAGGTCGCCTTGTTCGGTGTACTGGTAACGGTTCAGTAAGCGGCTGCTGCCGTCGCTCAGTTCCTGGCGGATTTCGGTCACGCGCTGCGGATGGCGCTGATCCTGATAGTGCAGGCTGATGCGGGCGGCGTTGTCGTTATCGGCAATTTCGACAATGCGGCTACGGGAATCGCGGTAGATAAGTAACTGGTTGTCGTTACGGTCCTGCAGCATGCTCAGCAGCAGACGTTTTGGATTGCCGGGCTCGGGCTCGAACAGGCGGTAGAGGCCGTCATCATCTTCAATTACCCAGCGGTCCTGTTCGCCACGATAGATGGATAGATTTTCGTTAAGACCACGCATATTCTCACCCGGCTGTATAGGTTCGATTTCCAGCCGCCTACCTTGTTCGTCAGTAAAGACGGCGGCGCAGGAACCATCAGGCTGCGGGTCGATTTCCATTTCAGTTTCATAGCCGACACTCCAGCCGGCACCGAACATGTTGTGGGTGCGGGTGTCGACGCTGCTGTAGAAACGCTGCCATTCAAAGGATAGATGAGCCGGCAGGGAGAAGTCCAGTTCTTCGGGACCGCCAAGCATTTTGGCACCGGTTGGCAGGTGGACAGGATTACCTTTATTCAGAGCTGCTGCTATTTTGGATCCAGTATAGCTAGCGGCAGAATCGAGCATAAATCCCAGCCCGAAACAGCCAAATGAACTACAGATTTTTTTGCGATTAAAAATTAATGTAGCTAAAGAAATTAACTGGCCTATAGGATGTTTACCGCTTCTGATTTCACGTACGACAACCGATTCACCCCCGATGCGTACATTATTAGAGACTTTCTCACCATCTTCACAGTCATCAGTGACTTTGGCTTCGCAGGTGCTGCGGTCATTGCTGCGTACCGCCGGCTGGCTGTTAATGTAGACTTTTTTGGAACCTTCAGCCAGATATTCAGGTGAGGAAACAGGGGAAGGATGTTTGGCACAGGTAATGGTATCTTCGTTTTGAGGTATTACCGGTTGCTGTGGTGAAGCTACGGTTGGCCGCATGAATTCCTGAGCAGCTTTTGTGATTGATTGTACAGGATTTTCACCGAAATTCTTTAAGATGTTTTTTGCGGTATCAATAAAGCTTTCAGGTTGTTCAGGTTCGCCGGCAACTTCTTCAATTAAAATACCCGCAGCCCGGGCTGCCGGCTTACTATTGGTATGAGTATTGGCTGAACCTGTAAAAATTATTCCGTCTTCCACCGGCGGAAATAGCCCGCTGACTGCTTCTGCCAGATCTGATATGACGGAACCAAGCCCGGATAGTTCAACAGCCACTCCGACCAGAGCAGACACTATCAAACCACCGGGTATCAAACTTATAGCTCCGTAACAAGCCAGCTCGACTGCTGCGCCTGCTATATCAGCCCATATTGAAGTATGTAAAAGAATATCATCCTTCCTGGCAGCCCAGTATGCATCCCCCATAACAGCATCCTTTTTTTAATTGAGTATTTATCGCTGCGAATATTACATTTAAATAATTAATATTTAATGGAAAATATTATATTATTTTTTACTATAAATTACATATATAATTATTATATTTTATATTGTATTTTTTTGTATATTATTAAAATAATATGAAAATAATTTTAATCAATTTCAATTTAATTACAAATACCGTAAGATTACTCATTTAAATAATATATCTATCGGAATTTATTATTTTTTATGTTTAATTTTTCAATAATAAATAAAAACGCAGAAAGCGGAATTTAATGAAGAAAAACATATTATTTTTAACATTATTATTTTCTGCAATTGCACGGGCTGAATTTATTCATCCGATGGATTACGATGGTTCTCTGGGACAGAAAAAAGCAGTAAAACAATTTATTAAACAGCAGGTACAGCGTGATTATTGTCAGGAATTGAATATTTGTAATAAATCTGCTCTGCGTAAAATGGAAAAGAAAAATTTCCGGGCATTTATGAAGGCAACGCATGCAACTGACAGAAAAGTCATGGATGAAGCGATTGACCATTGTATGCATTATATGGATATGTGCGAATATTCTATTATTGAACTTAAATATTCAGATATTAAGAAATCTGAAAATTAAACCAAGCTAATAAACTAAACCTGACTTGCTTTATTATGCTACTAATCTGGTTAGCAAACTGTATATAAAGTAACCAGATTGACAATTTAAGATGAAGCCATCTGTTTTAATTATCCTATTCTCTTTAGCCAACTTAATTTATTCTTAATTAAGTTATATCTTTTATTATTTTTACATTGAATAACTTAGCTCTGGTATGACTGCCTGGTTTATCGCGCTACTATGAAAAAGCCAAATACTTGATTTTCAGGCCAACTATGGAGGCAAACATGAAATTTATTGAACAGTTTAAAGCTTTTTTATTACGAGGCAATGTCATTGATCTGGCTGTCGGTATGGTAGTGGGTACTGCTTTTACTAATATGGTGAAATCACTGGTAGATAATGTCATTATGCCACCAATTGGTCTGCTGATTGGCGGGGTAGATTTTTCCAATTTATTTATTACTTTACGCAGTGGTTCTAAATATCCGGGCCCGTATGAAACACTGGGTGCGGCACAGGCAGCTGGTGCGGTAACACTCAATATTGGTTTATTCATCAATACTGTTATTAGTTTAGTAATCATTGGATTTGCGATTTTTCTGGTTGTCAAAGGAATCGACAAACTGCATAAAAGCCCTGCTCCAAAAGCCACCACAAAACAGTGCCCTCAATGCTGTACAGATATTCCAATTCAGGCAAAACGCTGCCCGAACTGCACATCTGAGTTAAATTAATTTAAAACAATATTATGTTTTAAATCGTGGTGTACACTATAACTTATCAAACTAAATCTGAGTTTTTAAGACGATTGAAAAAAGCTACAAATTACCTGTAGCTTTTTTTGCGCCAGCGAATTATATATATTTTCAGGCAGGCAATGGATAAGTGTGCGTATTAAATATTTACTCAATATGCCAAAGAAAATAATTTAAACTAACAGGAATAACAATGCAAAATAGCCCGACTCCGTTTTATAACCCTTTATTAAGCTATGAAGATAATTATCATCAAGGGCCTTTCGGTGATTTCAGAAATTTAAATGTATCTGCTGATATTCAAAGCCAGCCTGAACGTTTTCTGAATATGGAGGTTAATTTACCTTTTGGTATTCCTGCCGGCCCTTTGTTAAATGCAAATTTTATTCGGGCTGCATTTAAGCATGGTTTTGATTTATGTGTTTATAAAACTGTCCGAAGCCGGGCTCAGGCCAGCCACCCGTTGCCTAATGTACTATCTATTCATCCTGCCGGTAAGCTTTCTGCTAATGTGGATACTGTTCTGGCTGATAATCAGTACACTCAGCCTTTATCTATAACAAATTCTTTCGGCGTACCTTCTTATAATCCGGATATCTGGCAGGCTGATATGGCAGAAGCAATTCAGGCTGCGCAGAAAGGCCAATATGTTGTCGGCAGCTTTCAGGGAACACCGGGTAATGAATCCAGTATAGAAAAAGATTATGCCCGAACGGCCGTTCTGGTAAATGAAACAAAGGCACCGATACTGGAAGCTAATTTAAGCTGTCCGAATGAAGGGGTAAATAAATTATTGTGCTTTGATTTTGAGAAAGTGGAGCGGATAGCTAAAGAAATTAAAAATGCTGTTCCGGATAAACCTTTGTTTCTGAAACTGGCGTATTTTGCAGATGATAATGCTACCTTCCCCTTATTAAGTAAGCTGGACGGAGTAATTGACGGCTACAGTACTATAAATACGTTATCAGCCAGACCGGTTGATGCAGATGGTAAACCTGCTTTAGGCACAGACCGGCCTACCGGTGGTGTTTGTGGTGATGCCATCCGCTGGGCTGGATTAGAAATGGTAGAACGTCTGGCCAGATTAAGAGCACGTCTGCAAAACCATTTTGCGATTATTGGTGTTGGCGGTGTAAGCTGTACTGAACATTATCAGGCTTACCGTGCCGCCGGAGCTGATGCTGTGATGAGTGCTACTGGTGCCATGTGGAATCCGCAGCTGGCTATTGAAATTAAGAAAAGTCTGAATAAATAATATATAAAAGCAGACAACCAGAAGTTAATCAGGCTGTCTGCTTTATTATGTACAGAATTTTTTCATCGCTTTATACGATAAGGTTCATCCATAGCAATAAAATCTTTTTCTTCAAGTGCCTGGGCAATCCATGCTGCTACTGCTTCATTGGCACATAATGCATTTATATAATCAGTCAGTATTGCTGAAGTATGAATCCGGAAACCTTTTAATCTTAAACACATGGGTGCATAAAAAGCATCGGCAATACTGAATTTACCAAACAGAAACGGTCCTTCAGATACAGCCAGAAATGATGACAAATGCTGATCAAGGAAATCAATTTCTTGTTTTACTGCGGGAAAATCCCGCAGGATAATCTGGCCGATTTCAGGCAGCACTGCCTCAATATTCATGGGTAAATGCCGGCGTATATGATTATAACCATTATGCATTTTAGCCACTATACTTCTTGCTCCGGCACGGGCTTTATAGTCTTGCGGCCATAATGCCAGTTCCGGATGTTGTTCTGCAAGATATTCACAAATTGCCAGAGAATCACTAACAATCAGATCATCATCTATTAATACAGGCACAGTACCATAAGGATTGAGCGGCAGTATGGTTTGTTTAAAAACCGAATCGGGTGCAAAACTGTCAAAGCGTACCAGATGCTCAGTAAAATCTATCTGAAAATGCTTCATGACTACCCATGGCCGCATTGACCAGGTAGAATAATTTTTATTGCCGATATAAAGTGTGTAATTCATTCGCTTTTCTCTTTTAGTAGTCATATTTTCTAATTGATTAAGCATAGTATCAGCTTAATCTTGTGTAATCTAGCACAAAGAAAAGATAAATCAGAAAAGTGCTTTAATACAGATTTTTTTGCCCGTGCCGGTAAATTCGGTACAATAACAGGCTAAATTAATCAGTCCTACAGCAGTTATTGTACATGCTCAGCTATCGCCATGCTTTTCACTCCGGTAATCATGCCGACATTCTTAAACATTATTGTCTGATGACAGTACTGGAATATTTCAAACTGAAAGACAAACCTTTTTGCTATGTTGATACTCATGCAGGTGCAGGGTTATATAGTCTGATCAGTAAAGAAGCTCAGAAGGTTGGTGAATACAAGGAGGGAATCGGGCGACTTCTGGCTGCAACTAATCTGGATAATAGTTTAGAACAATTCCGTAATGCTGTTGTCTCCTGCCTGCCGGATGATACAAATCTTTATTGCGGCTCCCCATGGCTGGCTCAGGCTCTGGCTCGCGAACAGGATCGTCTGCGCCTGTTTGAATTACATCCCGCGGATGCAGAACTATTGCGTAATAATATGCGTAATATTAAACAGTCAAACCGTGCTCAAGTTTTTTGCGATGATGGCTTTAAAGGTCTGCTATCTATGCTTCCTCCACCAAGCCGGCGTGCAGTCGTGTTAATTGATCCGCCATATGAATTAAAGCAAGATTACCAACAGGTAACAGACACGCTTAAGACCGCCCTGAAAAAATTTGCCAGTGGCTGTTATTTAATATGGTATCCATGTCTGAGCCGTGGTGAAAGTCTGAAATTACCCCAAAATCTGCAAAAACTGGCTCCTGATAATTTTGTTCAGGCAGAATTGTATGTACATGCACCACGCCCAGATGGTTTTGGTATGCACGGCAGTGGTATGTTTATTATCAATCCGCCGTACACATTGCCCGGGATACTGGAAAAGGTATTACCTGCAATGACTCGGTTACTGGCTCAGGATGACAGCGCACATTTCGTTCTTAACTCTGTGATTGCCTGAATATAAATCAATTATGGTTAGCAGAGTCTGTTATTTAGTCGGGAAAAATTAAAGCTATTCTGTAAGCTTTCATGCGGAGTGTATCCGGCCTGTAAAAAAGAAATCAGAAGGTCGGATTTAAGTGGAAATCCGCAATCATTATCGCTGAATAACTTCATTGATTTTCTGAAAAAAATCATTCAAAGATAAATACAATCGAATGTATATAGTGATTAAACGAGCTGAATAATACTTAAGAAATGTATAATAATAGTGAGTTTTAAAAGGGAGTATTCGCATGTCTGTTTTACTGTCTGATTATCTGCAACAGCAGCAGCAAAAATATGCTGTTACACCGCATTTGCCTGATGTGATTACTAGCATTAGTCAGGCCTGTCTGCACATTAATCGTGAAATACGTCTGGGCGCTCTGGATAATATTCTGGGCAGTGCTCATACAGGTAATATACAAGGTGAAGAGCAGAAAAAACTGGATGTTTTATCCAATCAGATTATGATTGATACCCTCTCTGCTAATCCGGCTATTGCCGGATTGGCCAGCGAGGAAGAGGATTCATTTGTTACAGCTAGTCAGAATGGACAATTTCTGGTGTTATTCGACCCACTGGATGGAAGTTCCAATATTGATGTGAACATATCCATCGGGACTATTTTTTCAGTATTGGCTAAACCAGATGGTGCGCTTACTACAGACAGCTTTTTACAATCCGGCCGGCAACAGCTTGCCAGTGGTTATGTGCTGTACGGACCGCAAACCATTCTGGTACTGACATTGAAACATGGTATTGCCATGTTTACTTTGAATGAACATAACCAGTTTCAACTGACTCAGGAAAATCCGCAGATACCAGTATCTACAGCTGAATTTGCTATTAATATGTCTAATCAGCGCCACTGGCAGCCAGCTATGCAAAATTATATTGCTCAGTTGCTGGCAGGTAAAAGCGGCTGTCGCGGAAAAGACTATAATATGCGCTGGGTGGCATCGATGGTAGCCGAGGTGCACCGGATTCTTATTCGCGGCGGTATCTTTACTTATCCGCAGGATAATCGCAACCCTGATAAACCTGGTAAGCTACGCTTAATGTATGAAGCAAATCCTATGAGTTTGCTGGTTGAGCAAGCTCAAGGAGCTGCCACAAACACTCGTCAGAACATTCTTGATATTCAGCCAGAAGGCCTGCATCAGCGTGTAGCCGTTGTACTTGGCAGCAAGGAAGAAGTAGACTACGTTACTGCTATGCATAATGCAGACTAACCGTTGCAGATCCTTCTGCAATTTTTTTATTTTACTCCCTCAGGAGATTTTAATGATTAAATTAACTACAAATTTTGGTGTTATCGGTATTGAGCTTAACCATGAGAAAGCACCCAAAACCGCTGAAAATTTCGAACGCTATGTTCGTGAAGGCTTTTATGATGGCACCATTTTTCACCGGGTTATCGATGGTTTTATGATTCAGGGTGGTGGCTTTGATAAAGATATGCAACAAAAACCCACTCATGAACC
This sequence comes from Snodgrassella sp. ESL0324, assembly GCF_013344955.1. Taxonomy (NCBI): domain Bacteria; kingdom Pseudomonadati; phylum Pseudomonadota; class Betaproteobacteria; order Neisseriales; family Neisseriaceae; genus Snodgrassella; species Snodgrassella sp. ESL0324. The sequence goes on from NZ_JAAEDS010000013.1 coordinate 83,576, forward strand.
GATTGAAAATGAAGCCAATAATGGTTTGAAAAATGATCGCTATACTATTGCAATGGCTCGTACCATGCAGCCTCATTCAGCCAGCGCACAATTTTTCATCAATGTAAAAGATAATGATTTTCTGAACCATACTAAACCGGATTTACACGGCTGGGGATATGCTGTATTTGGTAAGGTAGTTGAAGGACAGGATGTGGTTGATAAGATTAAAGGCGTTAAAACCGGTAATTATGGCCCGCATCAGGATGTACCAGTTGAAAATGTGATCATTGAAAAAGCTGAAATTATTTAAAGAACATTAAAATAAATGCATTAGATAATCCTAATGCATTTTTAAAAGAGCAATTAACTGCTTTTTTAACTCTTTTTTGTATAATTAATGATGTCTTCATAAGCCAAATTTTTTGGTATTGAAAAATTTTGCTAAAAATTTACTTCAATAATTTAAAATACAAGGAAGACTGAATGAATATAGTGACTTTCAAATTTAAAAAACCGTTGGAAGAATTACAGGCTAAATTTGAAGAACATAATAAATTTTTAGATTAATATTTTGCTAAAAATAAGTTTATAGTATCGGTCCTTTAGACAATAAAACTGGTGATATTATTAACGTAAAGAACAAAATCATTATTATTGCAAATATGTTAATATTATTTGTGGTAAGAATGATGATTAATTTTAATGTTATAGTTTGTTGTGCCGCTGCGTTATTAATATATTTAGCAAACAATAATGATAATAAGGAGATGAGAACATGAAAAATCTTAGAATGAAATATTTTGACTTATCACCAGAACTCATGAGTGGTTTTAGAGCCGTGAAAGTCACCCTTGAGAAAAGCGTTGTAGATCAGAATCTTATTGAGTTGATCTATCTCAGAGTTTCTCAAATTAATGGATGCGCATATTGCCTGAATCTACATACAAATTCCCTGCTAAAAGCTGGTGAAACGCAACGCCGCATATCTGAAGTAGCCGGATGGCGTGTTAGTGATCAATTTTCTAAAAAAGAACAAGCAGCACTGAACTGGGCAGAGCAGTTAACACTAATATCGACAAGCCACGCCGATGATGAGTCGTTTGAGTTATTAAAAAATTTCTTCAATGATACAGAGATATCAGACCTTACATTTGCGATATCGCTGATGAATGGAATGAACAGACTTGCCATTTCTATGCGGCAATGAGGTACATTAGCTTATCCGAATAGGAATATAGACTATTTCTATATTGAAAAAAAATTATTGCACCTGATGGGAATGTCCACAAAAGCTTTTGATTAAATTCTTTATACGAAGTCATTAAAAGCGTCGCGGCATAGTAATGAGTGATTCACTTGAATAAGCAAAATTTTCTGGCATTGAAAAATTCTGCTAAAGATTTACTTCAATAATTTAAAATACGAGGAGTACTTAATGATTATAGTAACTTTCAAATTCAAAAAACCGCTGGAAGAACTACTGGCTAAATTTGAAGAACATAATAAATTTTTAGATGAGTATTTTGCTAAAAATAAGTTTATAGCATCAGGTCCTTTAGACAATAAAACTGGTGCTATTATTATAGTAATGAGTGATTCAATTGAAGAAGTCAAAAACATTATGAAGTCAGATCCATTTTGTGTTTATGATCTTGTTGATTTAGAATTTACTTTATTCCAGGCTGCTAAAATCTCGCCTAATTTATTAAGTAATTAAGTTCATATTTTCACAGCAGGCAGTCTTTTGTTAAAGGCTGCTTTTTTATGCTATCAAATAAAACTGTATCTACGAATAAAACAATACCCTGCTAAACTATTTTGGCAGGGTATTTAGCTATATAAAATGATTTATTGAAGTGGCTTCATATTCATTACTTCCATCAGGAAATTAGTGAATGCCGGATTAGCCGGTTTGGAGCGCATTACCGGCCAGCGCTGCTGCCAGCCTGATAAAGCATTCTGAATATATGCTTTCGACTGGGCTGTATCAATTGAACCTTGCTGACTTTCGACCACACTGCGTAAATAAATGGCATACATGTCATCATCTACCATGTTATGCCCTACCTGAGCAATGCGGAACTGATCCAGTAATTGCGCAGCCTGAACTTTGGTCATGCTTCCCTGTGAAACCTGAAAGCTCAGGCGGGTAGCTTCATCACGAATTCGAGCCACATCAGACCAATGACTGCTGGCTAAATGAAATTCGTTATTTGCAGTACCGTCTACTACCTGTACTGGTTTAACTTCTTTATTATTCTTAGCCGTTAAAGGGTTATTAACAGATGAACAACCACCCAAAAAGGCTGCAACGACACATAATGCTAATGTTTTTTTCATCATTTGTTTACTCAGTATATTGCTTGAAAATATTGCTTAAAACAAAATTAAAAGCCAGCTAGCTTAAGCGTGTGGCTGTACATATATCGTTTACAATTGTAACACAGCCATGACTGTAATAAAAAACCGAACCAGTTGTTTTCTGGTTCGGCATTATTCAGACAAATAAATTATCAAGCTAGATCTGCAAATAGTGGTGTAGAGAGATAACGCTCACCATAAGAAGGAATTAAAACTACAATCAATTTATTTTTGTTTTCCGGTTTAGCTGCAAGCTGCAGGCCAGCCCATACAGCAGCACCGGAAGATATACCGACCAGAATACCTTCTTTAGATGCCATGTCACGAGCGGTATCAAAACAAACTTCGTTTGGCACTTCAATAATACCATCATATATTTTGGTATTCAGAGTTTTGGGGATGAAACCCGCGCCAATACCCTGAATCGGGTGAGGCCCCTTGCAACCACCGGACAATACCGGAGAAGCTTCGGGTTCAACTGCATAAATTTCTACTTCAGGTTTTTTCTCTTTCAATACTTCCCCAACCCCGGTTATGGTACCTCCTGTACCGACACCGGCTACGAAAATATCAATTTTTCCATCGGTATCATGCCATATTTCCTGCGCAGTAGTTTCGCGGTGAATCTCCGGATTAGCCGGGTTTTCAAACTGTTGCGGCATAAAATATTTTTTCGGGTCTGAATCAACGAAAGCCTGTGCACGGGCAATGGCACCAGACATGCCTTCTGCTCCGGGCGTTAATACCAGCTCAGCACCAAAAGCACGCAATAACATGCGCCGTTCTTTACTCATTGTTTCCGGCATAGTAATAATCAGTTTATATCCGCGTGCAGCGCAAACCATGGCCAGCCCAATACCGGTATTACCGCTTGTCGGCTCTACAATTACTGTATCAGAATGAATTTTACCGGCCTTTTCTGCAGCATCAATCATACTAGCTGCTATTCTATCCTTAACACTGTTGCCCGGATTAAAAAACTCCAGTTTGACTACAACTTTACCCGGTAATCCCGCACTTAGACGATTCAACTGTACCAGTGGTGTATTACCAATTAAATCGGTGATGCTAGAGGCGATATTCATTTATTATCCTTCGTCATGAGAAACTATCTTTGTTATCTTAGATGAAAATTGTGACCAGCCTAAATAATTTATATGCGGATAGATACAATTAATATTTATATAGACGTACTAAATATATATGATATAGGCTTAAAATATTAATATTATTGCTAAAATGCTATCAATTATTATAACAGTAATCTGAAAAATTATTTAATCTTAACATTTTAAAAACTACTCAATCAGAAAGCTTATTCAGGTTTGATATTGCCATAAAAAATTTAAGCCAATAAAAAGGCTGCCGTTAACGGCAGCCTTTTGTACAGCAATCAGTATATATGTTACATCTTAGGCATCTACTTTAGCCGCTACATCTACATATTCCTGAATTTCATTGAAGTTCATATAACGATAAATTTCAATACCTTTATCATTGATAATGGCAATATTTTCGCGATATTCATCGATATTCGGAATATGTCCCAGTTTTGAACAGATGGCTGCCAGTTCTGCTGAGCTCAGATATACCTTGGTATTTTTACCCAGTCGATTCGGAAAATTACGTGTAGAGGTTGAAACAACAGTTGATCCCTCTCTTGCCTGTGCCTGATTACCCATACATAAAGAACAACCCGGCATTTCCATACGCGCACCTACCCGACCCAGAATACCGTAATACCCTTCATCAGACAGCTCTTTGGCATCCATCTTGGTAGGAGGAGCTACCCACAGCCGGACTGGCAGATCAGATTTACCATCCAATAAAGCTGAAGCAGCACGATAATGACCAATATTTGTCATGCATGAACCGATAAATACTTCATCGATATGGGTACCGGCCACGTCAGACAAGGTTTTCACATCATCCGGATCATTCGGACAAGCAAGAATAGGCTCTTTAATCTCATCCATATTGATATCAATAATGGCAGCATATTCTGCATCGGCATCAGCTTCAAGTAATTTCGGTTCTGCCAGCCATTGCTCCATTTTTTCAATACGGCGTTTCAGTGTGCGTGCATCCTGATAACCATTGGCAATCATGTTTTTCAGCAATACGATATTGGATTTGAGATACTCCTCAATAGGTTCTTTGTGCAGTTTTACCGTACAGCCGGCAGCTGAACGCTCTGCAGAAGCATCTGTGAGCTCAAAGGCCTGTTCAACTTTCAAATCCGGTAAACCTTCGATTTCCAGAATCCGGCCAGAGAAAATATTCTTTTTACCTGCCTTGGCAACGGTAAGTAACCCCTCTTTAATAGCCTGTAAGGGAATGGCATTAACCAAATCACGCAAAGTAATACCCGGCTGCATTTTACCGGAGAAGCGTACCAGTACTGACTCCGGCATATCCAGCGGCATAACACCGGTTGCAGCAGCAAAAGCTACCAGACCGGAACCTGCGGGGAATGAAATACCCAGAGGAAAGCGTGTATGTGAATCACCACCAGTACCTACCATATCCGGCAGCAGCATGCGGTTCAGCCAAGAATGAATAATGCCGTCGCCCGGACGCAGTGCCACACCACCGCGTGAAGACATGAATACCGGCAATTCTTTATGGGTTTTAACATCAACTGGTTTCGGATAAGCAGCGGTATGGCAGAAAGATTGCATTACCAAATCTGCACTAAATCCCAGACAGGCCAGATCTTTCAGCTCATCACGGGTCATAGGACCTGTAGTATCCTGTGAACCGACTGTAGTCATACGTGGTTCACAATAAGTACCCGGGCGAATACCCTGACCTTCCGGCAAACCACAAGCGCGGCCAACCATTTTTTGTGCCAGAGTGAAGCCGGCAGTGCTTGGCGCCGGAGACTGTGGCAAGCGGAAAACTTCTGAATGCCCCAGATTTAGTGCATCTCTGGCTTTAGCAGTCAGACTACGGCCAATAATCAGATTAATACGGCCACCCGCCTGAACTTCATCCAGAATTACCTGAGATTTCAATTCGAATTCAGCAACTGTTTCGCCGTTTTTGATAATTTTGCCTTCATAAGGCAAAATATCAACTACATCGCCCATTTCTAATTTGGATACATCAACTTCTATAGGCAGTGCACCTGAGTCTTCCTGTGTGTTGAAGAAAATCGGAGCAATTTTGCCACCAAGACATACGCCGCCGAAGCGTTTATTCGGTACATAAGGGATATCTTTACCGGTATGCCAGATTACGGAATTCGTTGCTGATTTACGTGATGAACCTGTACCAACTACATCACCTACATAGGCAACCAGATTACCTTTAGCTTTAAGTTCAGCCAGTTGTCTGATAGGTCCTACCTCACCCGGTTTATCGGGTTGAATACCTTCACGCGGATTTTTAAGCATAGCCAGTGCATGCAAAGGAATATCCGGACGACTCCACGCATCAGGTGCAGGTGATAAATCATCGGTATTGGTCTCACCTACTACTTTAAATACGGTAACCGTGATTTTTTCCGGTACTTTTTCACGCGCAGTAAACCATTCTGCATTAGCCCACGACTCAATGACTTCACGAGCATACTGATTACCGGCACGCATTTTTTCTTCTACATCGTGGAATGCATCAAACATCAGTAAGGTATGTTTTAAGGCATTGGCTGCAGTAGAAGCCAATTCTTCATTATCAAGAAATTCTATTAAAGGCTGGACGTTATATCCCCCCAGCATAGTACCCAGCAATTCAACGGCGAAAGTCGGTGTAATTAACGGACTGGTAACTGTTTTCTCTGCAACTGCGCCCAGAAAGGATGCTTTTACTTTAGACGCATCATCTACGCCCGGCGGTACACGATGCGACAGCAGCTCAACCAGAAAACCTTCTTCTCCTTTGGGAGGATTTTTCAGCAATTCAACCAACTCTTCTGTCTGCTTAGCTGTAAGCGGCAATGGCGGAATACCCAGTGCTTCGCGTTCAGCAGCGGCTGCGCGGTAGGCTTCTAACATCTTGAATGTCCTTAATGTAATGGTTTTTTAAATTTTTCTTGTAAATTTATTATGCATTCCCAATGCAATAATATGAATGATAACCGAAAACAGGGACGATTGAAACAATTTGTAGTCGAATGTAGTCAGGATAAGAAAATGTAAAGATTAAAATAAAAGCAGCCTCAGACAGGCTGCTGAAAATAATATAGGACAGAATTTAATCTGAAGAAATCAATCTTATTTATTTAAATTCAGGAACGACTTTTCTTTTTAGTGGTTCCTTTTCGCGCACCACTTCCCTGTGTGTTTTTACTTTGACTAATCCTGGGTTTTTGCATTGTCAGATTATTCTGTTTTGCCTGCTCATAAACAGGTAATACTTCAGGCAGCATTTTTTTCAATGCTTTAATACGGGCATCATTACTTGGGTGGGTGGATAACAGGCTTGTACTATTATTATTACCCATCACTTTATTCATCTTTTCCCAAACTGTAACGGCTGCGTTCGGATCATAACCAGCCTGTGCCATTAGTCTCAGCCCGCCGGCATCTGCCTGACTTTCCTGATGACGGGAGAAAGGCAGGTTGAGTCCGTACTGACTGAGGACATCTTTATAAATCTTCATATCGTTAGCACTGGCACCTGTTTTTGATTTTAAGGCAGAACTACCTACTTCAAGAGCAACACTAGTCAGAATTTGCTGTCCTGCTGCTTTTTTACTGTGCTCCTGGAGAGCGTGAGTCATTTCATGACCAATAATTGCTGCAATCTCGTCGTCACTCAGATTCAGACGATTAACTATACCGGTATAAACCACCATTTTTCCGCCCGGCATTGCAAAGGCATTTGGTTCTTCACTACGAATTACATTAAGCTGCCAGTCAAATGGTACGCCTGTCTGATTAGCTTTATTAGCATAAGGTACTAAGCGCTGAAATACAGTACGTACTCGTTTTGCAACAGGAGTATTGGTTTCAATTTCCCCATTGGCTCTAGCCTCCCCCATCATCTGAGAATAACTTTTGGCAGCACTCGCATTTAATGTCTGAGTATCATAGCCTGCTACATCTGCCACCTGAGCGCAACCACTCAAAACCATTAAAACAGATGCCAGAGTAATTAATTTCGGTTTAAGCCTGATTAAATTCATAATTTATCCAAGTATAAAAGTAAATTGAAAATTAACACTTTTAAATGTCTTACATTTAGCTAAAAATGTAATAATGGGTTTTATTGTATTGTATTACATTAATTTACACATGATTAATTTAACTTAATGATACATTTAAGTATTCCATACTGCAATTTTCAACCGCCATCCGTGTTCATCTGAATTATTATTAATACATAGATTCAATTATTTAAATATTTTTCTTATCAGTTTTAAATCTATTTGGATTTTCTGCTATCTTTAATATTCAATTAACATAAGTGTCGCAGGTTTACACCAATATTTCCACCATTCAGCACAAAGGCTACAATAAAAAAGATACCACTGAGGTGATGTAATAACGTGAAAATCCTGATACTCGGTTGCGGCCAGGTTGGTTCAACTATTGCCAGTAATCTGGCAAGAATGACCAATAATGATGTCACAATTATTGATATCAATGAGAGTGCCTTGCAGCAAATTAACCAGCGTCTTGATGTACAGACTATTGTAGGCAATGGTGCCTGGCCTTCTGTATTGTCCGGAGCCGGTGCACAGGATGCAGACATGATATTAGCATTAACTCAGAATGATGAAACCAATATGGCAGCCTGCCGGATTGCCTATGCTTTGTTCAATACACCTAACCGTATAGCCCGGGTTCGCTACAGTGATTTTGTTGAATTCGAAACCGGTAATAATAATTACAAAACCAGTCTGGATTTATTCAACATCACTGAAGCCATTAGTCCGGAGCAACTGGTAACAGAGCAGATTGTCAATTTATTACTACATTCCAGTGCGCTGCAAATTCTGCGATTTGCTCACGATAAAATTCGTTTACTGGTAATTCGTGCTCAGAATGGCGGTATGCTGGTCAATCAGCCCATCAGTAACCTGAAACAGCATCTGGAAGAAGGTGTAGATTGTCAGATTTGTGCTATCTACCGCAACAATCATCTGCTCGTTCCCACCGGAAGTACAGTCATACAGGAAGATGATGAGGTTTTTGTTCTTACACCCACAGCCTATCTAGAAAACATCATGCGTGAGCTGCGTCCGATTAATAAACGCACACGCAGGATTATGATTGCCGGTGGCGGAAATATTGGTTATCGCGTTGCCAGACAACTGGAAACTCAGCTGGATATCAAGATTATTGAACGAAAACAAAATCGTGCCGAATGGCTGGCGGAAAACCTGAACAATACTCTTGTGCTGGTAGGTAATGCATCTGACGAAAGTCTGCTGGAAAACGAATATATCGATGAAATAGATGTGTTCTGTGCGCTTACTAATGATGATGAAAATAATATCATGTCGGCAATGCTGGCTAAAAATCTCGGTGCAAAAAGAGTAATGGCGATTATTAATCGCTCCAGCTACGTTGATTTATTGCAGGGAAGTGCCATTGATATTGTGATATCTCCGCATTTAATTACGATTGGTTCTATTCTGACTCATGTACATCTGGGCGATATTATGGCAGTTTATCCGTTACGCCGCGGTTCTGCAGAAGCGATTGAAGTAGTGCTGCACGGTGATCGCCATACATCTAAGTTAATCGGTCGTACCATGACTCAGCTGCGACTGCCAGCCGGCTGTTATTTTGGCGCAGTCATTCGCAATGAAAAAATAATTATGTATCATCAGGATACAGTTCTTGCAGATGGAGACCATGTTATATTTTTTATCGCTCGGCGTAAGGCTGTTCAGGATCTGGAAAAAATGATTCAGGTCAAACTGGGCTTTTTTGCTTAAGGCTGCCAGACTATGAGCCATTTTACCAATCGCTTTGTTTTGCATCACAAGGAATCAGGTTTTCTGAATAAAATTGCGCCTACGGCACATATTGTGGCTAAAACCGGTTTTCTGTTTTCCTTGTTACTGCTTGCTCCGGCGATTGTTTCTTTAATCTATATGGATCATGTGTTTCCGGCATTTGCTTTCACTGCCGGCATTTGCATGAGTGTATGTATAGTGGCATGGTTATTAACCATGCGCTATAACCGTGAATTGCGGCCACGTGATGGTTATACACTGGTATTTATGCTGTGGATCGGCTTTGCGCTGATTGCCTGTCTGCCCTTTTATATTTATTTACCCGGACTAGGCTTTACTAACGCCTATTTTGAAGCTATTTCAGGGCTGACTACTACCGGTGCTACTATTATTACCAGTCTGGATTCACTTGCGCCATCATTGAATTTCTGGCGCCACATGCTTAACTGGCTGGGTGGCATGGGTATTATTGTACTGGCTGTGGCGGTGATGCCAATGCTTGGCGTAGGAGGTACACAGCTATTCAAAGCAGAAATACCCGGTGTAAATAAAGACAGTAAGATGGCACCGCGTATTTCTGAAACGGCTAAGCGCTTATGGGGTGTCTATGTATTATTTACTATAGTCACTTTACTGGCACTGCGTCTGGCTGGAATGAGCTGGTTCGATGCGGTCTGTCATGCCATGTCCGCTTTTTCACTGGGCGGATTTTCTACCCACGACAACAGTATTTCCTATTTTCATTCCGTTCCGATTGAAATTATTCTTAGTATTGCCACTTTATTAGGCGCAATCAATTTCAGCAATCATTTTAATGCATTACAGAAAGGCTCATTACGTTATTACTGGCGTGATGAAGAGGTAAGAGTTTTATTATGTGTTCTCTTATTCAGCATTGTCAGTATCAGCCTGTATCTGTGGTGGCATAGCTTTTATTCTTTTTCAGAAGCATTTCGCTACACCAGTTTTAATCTGATTTCAATCGGACTGGCAAACGGTTACTCAAATACAGATTTTGCCAAATGGCCTTTAATTGCTTCATTATGGATGTTTTTTCTGTCCAATATACTGTCTAACGGCGGTTCAGCCGGTGGCGGTATCAAAACGGTACGAGCTATTGTATTATTTAAATTCAGTCTGAGAGAAATGCTGCTGATGCTGCATCCAAATGCTGTCAGTATGGTTAAAATAAACGGCAGCAATATTCCTGACCGGCGTGCACTGACAGTAATGGCCTTTGTATTTGTATATGTGCTGACTATTATTTTATTCAGCTTTGCACTGATGATCAGCGGACTGGATTTTCTGTCTGCACTTACCGCTGCCATAAGCTGTATTACTAATGCCGGCCCCGGACTGGGTGCTGTAGGACCGGCCAATAATTTTGCTTTTCTTTCAGACATTCAAAAGTGGTTATGTATTATGATTATGCTACTTGGCCGTCTGGAAATTTTTACTGTTTTTATACTCTTTACGCCAGCTTACTGGAAAAAATAAATTACATTATGAGAAAAAGTGAAGGAAAAAAATTGATAAAACATTTAATGATGCTGAAATCAAAATTATTAGTTCAACGGCATCGTCTGATTTCTGGTACTGTGCTTTTAATAACAGCATGCAGCAATCAGCATGAAGTAGCTGTCCAGCCAATCAATACTAATACAGGTAATGCGGTTCTGCCGGGGACTCAGGCTAGCGAAACACCAGATAAAATTATCAGCAGCTTCCTGCAATATCAGAATGCCCTTAAGGCAGTTAAAGACGGAGATGATGTTTTACCTGCTCAATTCCTGGCCCGTCAGCCGGACAGTGCAATGAGTAACAGTATTCGTAATAACTGGTTACAGCAATTGGGGAAAAGGGGGAACTGGGCTGTTTTTCGTCAGCAATATGCTTTACTGGATAAAAATGCCCGTGATATGGAAACCCGTTGCTATGCGGTACAAGGTGGTATAGAAAGTGATTCCAGCCTGATCGCTAATCTGAGCTGGGAAACGGGTAATCTGCCGACAGGATGTAATCGCTTGCTTGTACAAGCTGCTGCCAGCCAGCAAATTAATGCACAAAATGGCTGGCGGCGTGTACGTTATCTGCTTGCACTGAATCAAATTACAAATGCACGTAATCTGGCTCAGGCTTTGGGCAGTCCTTTACCTGATCCGTTGAATGCCAGCGCAGGAAACAGTCAGGGCGCACAGGAAGCTTTGTTATATCAGGTAACCAGTAAAGAAAACCGCAGTAAAGACAGTGCTGCAAACACATTAATGCAAATATCAGCCAGTCTGACTAAAGAACAAATCGGTTTTGGCTGGGGGCAATTGGGATTGGCTCAGGCTTATAGTTTGAATTCTATAAATGCACTGACATATTTCGACCGTGCCGATCCGGCACAGATGAATAATGAAATGTGGGAATGGTATGCCCGTTCTGCGCTGCGGTTACAACGCTGGCAGAAACTGAATAATATTATTCGCAGCATGCCGGAAGCTTTGCAGCAACAGGTTACATGGCAGTACTGGCTGGCACGCAGTTACCGTGCATTAGGGCAAAATAATCAGGCACGGGAAATATTCGAACAAACTGCCAAACGCGGACACAACTTTTATTCTCTGCTTGCAAAAGAAGCACTTGGGAGCAAAGCAAGTGTTCAAAACACTGTTGCTAAAAGCAGCCATCAAATTCAAAGCAAAATAGCAACTGATGGCAATATTGACCGCTCTCTGACTTTATTTAAAACTGCACAGGCTGAAAACAACTGGACAATGCGACGTCAGGCTCAGCAGGAATGGCGCTATGCGACACGTAATTTCAATGATGACACCTTAATTGCTGCCGCAACATTAGCCGAAAAAAATGGTTTTTATGAAATGAGTATCTATAGTGCAGACCGGGCTGATAACCAGCTTAATTATGAATTGCGCTATCCGGCACCATTTAAAGAACTGACTGTTCCGTTTGCTCAGCAAGTCGGCATCGATCCTGCCTGGGTGTATGGCTTAATCCGGCAGGAAAGCCGTTTTATGATTGGTGCACGATCAAGTGTTGGCGCGACCGGACTGATGCAGGTCATGCCGGCTACAGCTCGCGATATAGCCAAACGTCTGGGTATGGACAGCAACGAGCTGTATACCATGAGCGGAAACATTCGCATGGGTACATGGTATATGAGTAGCGTACGTAAACAATTTGCCGATGAAGTACTGGCCACAGCCGGCTACAATGCCGGCCCCGGACGTGCTCGTCGCTGGCAGGCCAATACGCCTCTTGAAGGAGCAATTTATGCGGAAACGATACCTTTTGATGAAACGCGAACCTATGTTAAAAATGTAATGGCCAATACGACTTATTACGCCAATCTGTTTGGTGAACCCAGAACCACCCTGACAGAACGCATGGGTACCGTCCCCGCCCGCTAGTACAGCCAGTGAGCATCATTGCTCTGATTAACCTGTGTTTACCTTAAGCTACATATAAATACTGCATAATTTACATGCAGATTATTTAACCTTTCTGAAAGCACATTATGTTGTTAGACAGTAAACGTTCCGCAGTATTAATGATTGATTTACAAACACGCCTGTTGCCTGCTTTAAACAACACGGAAGAATTGCTGGCCAATAATATCTGGCTGGCCGGTCTGGCACATGATATGGCGATTCCTACCCTAATCAGTGAGCATTGTGTTGATAAAATCGGTGCAACTCGTGAAGAAATCATCACTGCTGCACCACAAGCAAGAATCGTTCAGAAACAAAGTTTTTCTGTATATGCTGCCGGTGTACTGAATGAAGACAGCCTTCAACAGGCTAACCAGATCATCATTTCCGGCATTGAAGCTCATATCTGTGTGCTACAAACAGCCCTGGATCTGCGCGCACATGGCTATGAGGTTTTTGTGGTTGCTGATGCTGTCAGCTCTCGCAAACCGGAAGATGTTAAATTAGGTCTGGCACGAATGCAGGCGGCTGGTTGTAAAATTGTCAGCCGTGAGATGATTGCATTTGAATGGCTGGGTAGTGCCAATAACCCGCTATTCAGAGACATTCATAAAAAATATATTCGCTAAATTTGCCAGAATACTTTTTAAGTTATTGCGCGGTTAATGCAAATCAGACAAATAGCTAAAAAGCTGAACCCGATTTGATACGGATTCAGCTTTATTTTTCAGCTGTGACTTTATACTTAATGTAGAAAATCAAACTATTTAACCTTCATTTTTGGATTCACTGCGAATAATCAGTAACGGCAGATTAGTTTCACGCATGACAGTTTCGGCAAAACTACCCATTAACAAATGCATCAGACCACTGCGTCCGTGAGTACCGAGAATAATCAGATCACTACCATGTCCGTCAGCGTAATCAACCAGCATCTGAGCCATTTCTCTTGCCCCTTTATTGGCAATTAGTAAATGCCGGTGAACTTTATTTTCCGGTAAAGCTGCTTTTGCTTTTTCGATTGCTGCATCCAGTACAGTATTGCCTTCTGACAACGCAGCAGCTTCATAACTTTCATGCTGGAGAAACTCAGGAGCCAAAGCCATATATTCAGTCGGATTGGCAACATTCACGACAGTTAATTCTGCATCCTCACCCTTAGCCAGACCAATAGCATGATCTAAAGCATTTTCCGAAGTATGGCTGCCATCTACCGCTACCAGTAAATGTCTATACATGAAACCCTCCTATCTTTTTTGCAATTCGAATCACATGGCAGATACAGTATAATACCACTACCTGTACAAAACAGCTTTACGGATTTAATTTACGTGTCGCAAATACTCACTTTTTCTGCAAATTATCAACGTCGCTTCGGCGGCATTGCCAGATTGTACGGTGAAGATTGTCTTCAGCGTTTTGCTTCGGCTCATGTATGTATAGTCGGAGTGGGCGGCGTCGGCTCATGGGCAGTAGAAGCTCTGGCACGAAGTGGTATTGGTTATCTGACCCTGATTGACCTGGATAATGTAGCCGAATCAAATATCAATCGCCAGCTTCCGGCCTTAATCAGCCTGATTGGCAAACCCAAAGTCGAAGCTCTGGCCGAACGTATTGCTGATATTAATCCAGATTGTCAGGTTAACTGCATTGAAGATTTTGTGGAAGCAGATAATATCGAACATATATTCAGCCAGCCGTTCGATTTCGTAATAGATGCTATTGATCAGGTACGCGTCAAAGCTGCTATGGCTGCATTTTTTACCTCCCGAAACCAGCCTTTTATTGTTTCCGGTGGAGCAGGCGGACAAAAAGATGCCGGTTTGATTCAATGCGCTGATTTAAGCAGAGTAACCCATGACCGCATGCTGGCAAATATGCGTTATACATTGCGTAAACACTATGGTTTTAGCCGTCAGCCGGCAGATAAAATGCACATCCCCTGTATTTATTCCAGCGAAACTATAACTCCGCCTCAGTCTGGTATCTGCCTAACAGAACAAACTGCTCCGCAAGGTCTTTCCTGCGCCGGTTATGGTGCCTCCATGGTAGTAACAGCCAGCTTCGGTTTGCGCTGTGCTCAGGCTTGTCTGGAATATCTGTGCAAACACTGAACCATAACATGAGTAAAGAAAGTATAGCGGATAAAACCGTTGCTATGCTTTTCGGGCAGCCTGTTACCGAAATTCCACAGGACCTGTTTATTCCCCCGGATGCACTTCAAGTGGTATTACAAAGCTTTGAAGGTCCGCTCGATTTATTACTGTATCTGATTCGTAAGCAAAATATTGATGTACTGGATATTCCCATGCTTACTGTTACTGAGCAGTATTTGTCCTATATTCATCAGATGCAACAGCATGAGCTGGATTTAACCGCTGAATATTTGCTAATGGCTGCGGTGCTGATTGAAATTAAAACCCGTTTACTTCTTCCTGCTCCGCCCGCCAGCGAAGAAGAAGTAGCCGATCCGCGTGCTGAATTGGTACGCCGTCTGCTTGCCTATGAGCAAATGAAGCTGGCTGCAGCCGGACTGGATGCTTTACCGCGTGCCGGACGTGATTTCGGCTGGGCATGGTTACCAGTTGAACTGGTAGCCGTAACGCAACCACCGCATGTACAAGTAGCTGATTTAACCCGGGCATGGCTGGCGATTCTTGCCCGCTCTCAGCACAATCGTAGCCATAATGTGGTCAAAGAAACATTATCAGTACGGGCTCAGATGACCGTTGTCCTGCGCTTCCTGCAAACCCGGCAGCACTGTTATTTCACAGAACTCTTTAAGCATGACGACAGTATGGCATTGGTTGTCACCACCTTCATAGCATTACTGGAGCTGGCCAAAGAAGGGCTTGTATTTATTACCCAGCATAGTACCGGAGATCCGATTTCTATCCAGACTGCCGGTATCGAATCCGGCAACAATCAAGAATTGATTAATAAACCAGCATTCTAGTGACAATAACTGTAAAAAACCCTAATATAACAGTTAATATTCCAATCAGGATAATCTTATGCCTGCTAACCCTGTATTATTTCAAACTCTGTTTAATCATTACATAAATATTCCGCATTGCCGCTGGTTAAAAATCTACGGTGACAGTAGTTCTGATGAACCTGTTATTTCGGTAGACTGGCGCGACGAATTGCTGGAAAGTCCGAAAACCGGCAATATTCATGGCGGCGTTATTACTACTCTGGTAGATATGGCTTCCGCCTGTACATTAGCAGCATTGTTTCAACAGTTTGAAACGACTGCTACACTGGATATGCGCATAGATTATCTGATGCAGCCAGTGCCTGATCAGCCTATACATGTACGTGCACACTGTTACCGGCAGGAAGGTTCAATTGCCTTTATCCGCAGCCACTGCTTTCAAAATGATGAAACCCGGCCATTTGCACTGGGAATGTCTACTTTTATTCATAACCCGTTAACCCACGCAGAACAGCAAGCATTACAGGCGTATCTGCAACAGGAGCAGGCAAAATGAACCCAACAATTTTTCAACCGGATAAACAGCTGACTATTCAAGCTCATCAGCGCATACCGTACTGTGCAGCAATTAATCTGCAAATTGGTACGGATAGTCTTAATAAACGTCTGTACAGCTTGCCTTTTGCCAGACAAAATATTGGTAACATTTTCCTGCCTGCACTGCATGGGGGGCTAATTGGCGGCTTTTTACAGAGTTGTATCAGCTTATATCTGATGGAGCAGCAAAACCTGCAGGAATCTGCCCAGATTATTGACTACTCAACGGATTATTTATTAAGCGGTAAACCTGTAGACAGTTATGCACAATGTGAAATTATGCATGCCGGAAAGCGTATTTCACATGTTACTGCAACTATGTGGCAGACTCAGTCAGACAAACCCATTGCTTTTGCACGGGCACATCTGCAAATGCCAGCAATTGCTAACTGATAAAAAGCTTTTCAAAAGTAAACAGTATTAAATCTCGGCTGAACATGAAATTAAGCTCAATCTCAGTTTAAGCAAATCCAAAGCAGATCAGAAACAATACTGATAGTAAATTATATTCAAGCAACGCAACTGTAATAATAAATCATGTTACAGTTATTCAAACGAACTGCACAGCAGCCGGGTAAAGATTACAACTATGCTGATAAAACCCATTTCTCAAATGGCAACAGAAGCGGAAAGTTTAGACCCGAATAAATGAGGATTGTTAAATGAATGAACTCAAATTTTGAAATGCGGATAAAAACTCTGTAACAATCCGGAAACAGAATTCAGTACATATATTTCCGCATAGTACATATTAATTACTTTTATGAATTGCTCCAGCAATATGACCATAGATACCAATCGTCCGCCCATTATCCAGTCTTTACTGGATACAGATTTATATAAATTCACTATGCTTCAGGTAGTATTGCATCAATTCCCTCAGGCAACCGGTGTCTATGAGTTTCGTTGCCGTAACAATCATGAAACAGCTTACCCGCTTGGTGAAATTTTAGAAGAACTTGACTGGGAGCTTGACAGACTATGCCAGATGAAATTCACTGAAGATGAATTGCAATATTTGCGCAGCCTGCGCTTTATTAAAAGTGATTTCGTCGACTATATGGAGCTGTTTCAGCTAAAACGGCGTTTTATCAAAACATCTGTAGATGATAATCAATACCTGAATATCCGCATTGAAGGACCGATTATTCAGGCAATGTTTTTCGAAATATTTGTGCTGTCTATTGTTAACGAATTGTACTTTCATCGGCTGGAATCTCCGGAAATACTGGCAGAGGGAGAGCGTCGTCTGCAAGCAAAGGCTGAACTGATTCATCACTATGCTGATGAACAGCATCATTACAACTCTCCTTTTGTTGTTTCCGATTTTGGCACCCGGAGGCGTTATCGTTATTCATGGCAAAAGCATGTGATTAAAACTCTTCATGAGGCGGCTCCCGGCGTTTTCAGAGGAACCAGCAACGTACATATCGCCAAAGAACTCAATCTGATTCCGATTGGCACTATGGCTCATGAATTTTTGCAGGCTTTTCAGGCTTTAGATGTCCGATTACGTGATTTTCAGAAAGCGGCACTGGAAGCCTGGGTACATGAGTATCGTGGTGATTTGGGTATTGCCTTAACAGATGTAGTCGGCATGGATGCATTTTTGTGTGATTTCGATCTGTATTTTGCCAAATTATTTGACGGACTGCGCCATGATAGCGGTGATCCGTATATCTGGGGTGAAAAAGCCTATGCCCATTATCAGAAACTCAAAATAGATACCCGTACCAAAATGCTGACTTTCAGCGACAGTCTGGATTTACAACGCGCTTGGGACTTATATATTCATTTTAACAGCCGTTTTAAAACCAGCTTTGGTATCGGCACCAATTTTACCAATGATATGGGTTTAACCCCGTTGAATATTGTATTAAAACTTGTTGAATGTAATGGTCAGTCTGTGGCCAAAATATCGGATTCGCCAGGTAAAACCATGACAGATAACAGCACTTTTCTGGCTTATTTACGTCAGGTTTTTAATATAACCGACAAAATTTCTGTTAAACCGGATTAAACTGATACATTTCGCGCAAAATCTGCTTTAAATAAGCTAAATTACTTAATCCAACAATTATCAGCAACTAAAATAAATAAAGATTACAAGCAGGAATATATATAAATTATATGAATAACAGCAACAATATCAGCACAGTAGCAATGCGTCTGGATAAATGGCTTTGGGCTGCAAGATTCTTTAAAACCCGCGCACTGGCACAAAAACACATTGAATTGGGACGGGTACAGGTCAACGGTGCCAAAGTCAAAAACAGTAAGAATATTCAGATTGGTGATACCATTGATTTAACTCTAAATTCTCTGCCTTACAAAATTCAGGTAAAACGATTAAATCATATGCGTCGCCCGGCTCCTGAAGCCCGTTTACTTTATAGCGAAGACAACAACAGCATCGTTAAGCGTGAAGAGATTAAGGCTTTAAATCAGGCAAGTCAGATAACTGCTGCATATCCGGACGGCAGACCCACCAAACGTGATCGCAGAGCACTTGATAAAATAAAAAAACACTGGCAGGAATAAATCCTTAACCTTAATAAGTAATAATATTCAGATTCAAAAATACATTGAAATTTATAACGATTAAAAATAATTATATTTTAATCATTAAGCATATAATTATTCGGACTGAGATGACTATTTTTAACAAAATTATTTTTCTTTAAGGCTTTAAATACCATTTCTTTATTTAACGGTACATGCAATACAGGAACTTGCGATTTCAATTGTTTGAATAAGGGTAATTTATTTATAAAATAATGTACCTTAAAACTCATGTCTTTTTTCCCCTCTACCATCATAAGTTTTTTATCCAGTATATCTGCATACAGCACAATAACCGGTAATTTCAAATATCCTATACCATACTCTAATTCTTCTTTTACCCCTCTGGACTGAAAAGTATTTTCACTCAAAAACAAAATTATATTATCAGCTTTGTCCAGACGCTCTTTAATACGAGGTTTTAACACACTGTCCCAGTCGCTACCGTCACGGACATCATATTTTTTATGATGTATATCATTAAAAGGAAAAAGTTCATCCTTAAATTTCCATGTTCTTAACTGATTATAATAATAATAGTCCTTCTGAGCTAAAGCACCCGCAGATAGCTCATTGAACGGTTCTTCAACATGAAAAATACTGTAATTATGCGCCATATTTCTTCCCTGATTTAGTTTTTTCTAATGAATAAAATAGCAATATTACAGATATTACAATAAAACAAAACAAAAACCTACAAAAATAATTATATAATACAAATAGATAGGACAAATAGATAGGACAAATAGATAAATCAAGCAATACAAAATAATCCACTAAAAAACCCGTATCCTCACGGATACGGGTTTTTTGGACATTAATTAAAACTTATTTAACTGAAGATGCTGCTTCATGAGTCACTTCAGATAAAGTAGGATGAGCGTGAACAATTCGGGTAATATCTTCGCTGGAAGCTTTGAAATCCATAGCCATAACGGCTTCGGCAATCAGTTCTGATGCAACAGGTCCAATAATATGCACACCCAGTACACGATCAGTATCTGCATCAGCCAGAATTTTCACAAATCCCTTAGCCTGCCCCATACCCAGCGCGCGGCCGTTGGCAGCAAAGCTGGACTGACCTTTTTTGTATTTTACACCGGCAGCTTTTAGCTGTTCTTCGGTCTGGCCAACCCATGCAATTTCCGGATGAGTATACATAGCCGCAGGAATAGTGTTCATATCTACAAAAGGTTTCTGACCGGCAATTCGTTCAGCCACAGCCACGCCTTCAGCGGAAGCTTTATGCGCCAGCATCGGACCACGAACCACGTCACCAATTGCCCAGACGTTTGGCAAACTGGTGCGGCATTCATCATCAACAACAATAAAGCCACGTTCATCTTTTTGCAGACCAACAGCTTCAGCATTCAGACCGTTAGTATTGGGAACACGGCCGATAGCAATAACCAGTTTATCAAAAGTTTCAGTTTTTTCTTCACCAGCAACCGTATATTTAACAGTGACCTTGTTTTCACCTTTAACAATTTCATTAACTGTTACACCAAGGTGAATATTAAGACCTTGTTCTTTAGTGAAGATTTTGAAGGCTTCCTTCGCTACCTGCTGATCTGCTGCAGCAAGGAATGTTGGCATTGCTTCCAGAATAGTCACCTCTGAACCGAGACGATTCCAAACAGAACCCATTTCAAGCCCAATGACACCGGAACCAATCATGCCCAGTTTAGCCGGTACCGCTTCCAGATTCAGCGCACCTTCATTATCCAGTACATTAACATTGTCGATTTCAGTTAAAGGTAGCGGGCGAGGTAAAGATCCTGTTGCCACAATTACATGTTTGGCAGTTATCTGTTGCTTGTTACCATTGGTGTCAACCTCAATCTGCCATAAACCATCAGCCTGCCCTTGCAGAGAACCCCGACCAAAAATACTTTCTACTTTATCTTTTTTAAACAGAAAACCGATACCATTAGTCAGTTTACTTACAATGGCATCTTTACGTTCAATCATTTTTTTTGCATCAAAGCCTTTAACCTGAACATCAATACCATGTTCGGCAAATTCAGTTTGCGCTGCATGGTAATTTTCGCTGGTCTGTAATAAAGCTTTAGAAGGGATACAGCCAACATTCAGACAGGTACCGCCCAATGCCGGTGCATCACCCTGTTTATTCAATCCGGCATCAATACAAGCAGTTTTGAAACCCAGCTCAGCTGCACGAATAGCAGCGACATAGCCACCAGGACCTGCACCAATTACCACAACGTCAAATTGAGACATTAAAATTCCTTTCAATCATGAATATTTCTGACTGATAAAATAAACCGTAATGCGGCACAAACGCCATTTGATAATGTGTGGCGGCCATCATTACGGTTGTTATTATTGCCTGCCAGATAAAAATACCAACTATAGCAGCCAGTTTATTTGCTTACAGTTCAAGTAACAGACGAGCAGGATCTTCCAGAGCATCCTTAATTGCTACCAGAGTCAGTACGGCTTCACGTCCATCGATCAAACGGTGGTCGTAAGAAAGAGCCAGATACATCATCGGACGTACAACAACCTGACCATTTTCTACTACAGCACGTTCTTTAGTCGCATGCATGCCTAAAATAGCAGATTGAGGTGGATTAATAATCGGTGTAGACATCATAGAGCCGAAAGTCCCGCCATTAGTAATACTGAAGGTACCACCAGTCAGGTCTTCCAGTGCCAGCTTGCCGTCTTTCGCTTTAACTGCATAATCATGAATAGCCTGTTCGATATCGGCAATGCTCATCTGATCTGCATCACGCAAAATCGGTACTACCAGACCGCGCGGGCTGCCAATCGCGATACCAATATCAAAATAACCATGATATACAACATCAGTACCATCAATAGAAGCATTGACAACCGGATATTTTTTCAATGCGGCAACAGCTGCTTTAACAAAGAAAGACATAAAGCCCAGTTTAACGCCATACTCTTTCTGGAACTGTTCTTTATAACGGTTACGTAAATCCATAACCGGCTTCATGTTCACTTCATTAAATGTTGTCAGAATAGCATTTTCGTGCTGTGACTGTAATAAGCGCTCAGCAACACGAGAACGCAGACGTGACATGGGTACACGCTGTTCCACACGTTCACCGGCTGTAGAAGGTGCAGAGGCTTTGCTGGTTGCCATAACCGGAGCAGCAGCCAGAGCTGAAGCAGCAGCGGCAACATCCTCTTTAAGTACACGTCCGTCACGGCCTGAACCCTGAATATTAGCAGTATTCACACCTTTTTCTGCAGCCAGTTTGGCAGCAGCAGGCATTGCAACACCAGCCTGAGACTGATTAGCCGGAGCGGCAGACTGAGTTGCAGCAGCTGCCGGAGCAGCTTCAGCAGCGGCTGGTTCTGGTGCAGCGGCTTCAGCAGTAGCTGAAGTATCGATTTTTGCCAGTAACTGACCGGCAGTTACGGTAGCACCATCTGCCTCAATGATTTCAACCAGTTTACCTGCCTGCTGAGCCGGTAATTCCAGTACAACTTTATCTGTTTCCAGATCAATCAGGTTTTCGTCACGCTGTACGAAATCACCCACTTTTTTATTCCAGGTCATCAGGGTAGCTTCGGTCACACTTTCCGGAAGCATAGGAACGGTTACATCAATAATCATGGATTACTCCTAAAAAAAGGGTATCGGCCACCACTACAGTGGCCAGTTATTCATAACAGATTCGGATTACTTTAAGTCCAACGCATCATCAACCAGCTGTTTAAGCTGGGCAACGTGTTTACTCATGTAACCCACTGCTGGTGAGGCACTAGCCGGACGGCCTGCAAAAATAACCTTTTGCTTGCTACCAGCAATCTTTTCAATGCGATGACGAATCTGGAACCAGGCACCCTGATTTCTCGGTTCTTCCTGAGCCCAAAGAATTTCAGTTGCATTAGGATAACGGCTCAGTTCAGCAGCCAGCTGTTCGTACGGGAACGGATATAACTGTTCTACGCGGATAATCGCAATGTCTTTACCCAGATTACGTTCAAGACGTGCTTTATTGATATCGTAGTAAACCTGTCCGGCACACAAAATCACACGCTTAACACTATTTTCATTACCTTCAACCTGATCGCCGATAACCGGGCGGAAAGTGTGGCCTTCAGTAAAGTCACTGAGCTGGCTCATGGATTCATTAAAGCGCAGCAGACGTTTAGACATGAAGATAACCAGTGGTTTACGGTATGGACGTAGTACCTGACGGCGCAGCAGGTGGAACATCTGAGAAGCCTCAGACGGCATGACAACCTGAATATTCTCTTCAGAACATAATTGCAGCCAGCGTTCCAGACGACCAGAAGAGTGTTCCGGCCCCTGACCATCATAACCATGCGGCAGAATGACCGTCAGACCGCATAAACGCCCCCATTTGGTTTCACCGGAAGTGACAAACTGGTCAATGGCAACCTGAGCACCATTGGCAAAGTCGCCAAACTGCCCTTCCCAGATAACCAGCTGGTCAGGCGCACTGCAGGCAAACCCGTATTCATAAGCCAATACAGCTTCTTCATTCAGAATAGAATCAATTACTAAGAAAGAAGCCTGATTTTCGCTCAGATTACGCAATGGTACATAAGCACCGGCATCACTTTTTTCACGTTTCTGATCGTGCAGTACTGCATGACGGTGTGAGAAAGTTCCACGACCGGAATCTTCACCGGAAATGCGTACACCATTACCATTAGTCACCAGACTGGCATAAGCCAGAGTTTCTGCCATACCCCAGTCTACCGGCTGCGTACCTTCTGCCATCGCCATACGACCGGCCAGCATTTTTTTCACCGTATTATGCGGAGTAAACCCTTCCGGCAATGCAGTAAATTTTTCAGCAAGACGTTTAATATCGGCAGCAGGAATACCAGTTTCAACCGGGTGATTCCAGTGGGTACCCATATAAGGTGTCCAGTCTACTGCATACTTATGGTTATAATCAGTCAGAGTAGTCTGCTCAACATGCTCACCTTTATCCAGTGCATCACGGTAAGCCTGAATCAGCCCTTCAGCCTGTTCTTTGGTAATGACATTTTCACTTACCAGACGATCAGAATACAGAGAACGTGTGCCCGGATGCTGATGAATTTTGTTATACATCATTGGCTGAGTCAGCATCGGATCATCACCTTCGTTGTGACCCAGTTTACGGAAGCAGACAATATCCACCACCACGTCTTTACCGAAAGACTTACGGTAATCCATTGCCAGACCCATTACATAGCTAACTGCTTCAGGATCATCACCGTTCACATGGAAAATCGGCGCGTCAACCATTTTAGCCAGATCAGTGCAGTAAACAGTAGAACGGGTATCACGTAAATCAGAAGTCGTAAAACCAATCTGATTATTGATGACAATATGGATAGTACCGCCAGTAGTATAGCCGCGGGTTTGTGACAGATTGAAATTAGCCTGATTGACACCCAGACCAATAAATGCAGAATCACCATGAATCAATACCGGCAATACCGCATTACGACCGGATTCACCACGGCGTTTCTGCCGCGCACGTACTGCCCCTTCGACAACAGGGTTAACAATTTCCAGATGAGAAGGATTGAAAGCCAGTGAAACGTGTAAAGGACCGTTACCGGTAGCCAGATCAGAAGTGAAACCCATATGGTATTTCACATCACCACTTGGCAGAGTAGTTGTATATTTACCTTCAAATTCGCTGAATAAATCACGGGGCTCTTTACCCAGAATATTTACCAGCACATTCAGGCGGCCGCGATGAGCCATACCAATCATAACTTCTTCAACACCCTGACTACCACAATGCTGAATCAGATAATCAAGAGCGACAATTGTACTTTCACCACCTTCAAGCGAAAAGCGTTTCTGACCGACATAACGGGTGTGCAAATAGCGTTCAAGCGTTTCCGCCGCAGTCAGCTGCTTCAGAATGCGACGTTTGTGTTCAGGCGTATAACTGGAAACTGATAAATCT
This sequence comes from Snodgrassella sp. ESL0324, assembly GCF_013344955.1. Taxonomy (NCBI): domain Bacteria; kingdom Pseudomonadati; phylum Pseudomonadota; class Betaproteobacteria; order Neisseriales; family Neisseriaceae; genus Snodgrassella; species Snodgrassella sp. ESL0324. The sequence continues at coordinate 108,305 of NZ_JAAEDS010000013.1, forward strand.
TTTTCCACTCGCTCCTGCACCCAGTTGCGTTCATCCGGCCGGGTAATGTGCATATACTCCACACCCACAGTGCCGCAATAAGTCTGATCCAGGCGGTTAATAATTTCAGATAAAGGCAGTTTAGGACTGCTTCCAAAATCGCTGCTGGTATAAAATTTAGTAGACATATCTGCTGCAGTCAGCCCGTATTGTGCCGGATCAAGTTCAGCCAGATATTCTTTAGGACGACGTTTTAACGGATCCAGATTTGCATTACGTGCACCGAGAATACGATAAGCGTTCATCAGATTTAATACTGACACCTGCTTTTGCAATACATTTAAATCAACACTACCCTGAGTAGCAGCCTGCTGTCTGGACAGATTAACAAAAGATTCCTGAATCGGTAATTGCGGTATATCCTTGGCAACATAGCCCGGTAATGCAGCTACTTTGTCAAAATAATCTTTCCAGTATTCATCAACTGAATCACGATCCTTTAGGTAGCTCTCGTAAAGCTCCTCAATGTAAGGAGCATTGGCACCATATAAATAAGAAAGATTGGTTTGTTCTTCCATCATGGTAAAAATCCTTTTTACCTCAAACTAATAAAACAGGAATATCACTATCCCCTACCAATAAAGAATCGATTGCCGATTCCAGATTACCGCATATCAACATACCGATTCCAGATCACCACGTATAAGCATGGTGATGAAGCATCAGTATGCTTCAGGCAGCAATAAAGCTGCCTGAATACATAAATAACTAGCGTTTATCCACCGGGAGATAATCGCGCCGAGCGGAGCCTGTATACAGCTGACGCGGGCGACCGATTTTCTGATTCGGATCAGCTATCATTTCGTGCCAGTGTGATACCCAGCCTACTGTACGTGCCAGTGCAAACAGCACGGTAAACATAGTTACCGGAATACCTAAAGCACTCAGCACAATACCGGAGTAAAAATCCACGTTCGGATAAAGCTTGCGTTCAACAAAATAAGGATCTTCAAGCGCAATTTTTTCCAGAGCCATTGCCAGCTTGAATTTAGGACTATCATGCAATCCCAGTTCTTTTAACACTTCATCACATGTCTGCTTCATGATTTTGGCACGCGGATCCATATTTTTGTACACGCGATGTCCAAAACCCATCAGACGATAACGCTTTTCTTTAACTCCCTGCATAAATTCTTCAACACGGGACACATCACCAATTTCATCCAGCATTTTCAATACTGCTTCATTGGCACCACCATGGGCAGGTCCCCACAGGCAGGCAATGCCGGCAGCAATACATGCAAACGGATTGGCTCCGGAAGAACCGGCAATGCGTACTGTAGAAGTAGATGCATTCTGCTCATGATCCGCATGCAAAATGAAAATCCGGTCTAAAGCACGTTCCAGCACAGGATTAACAACATAATCCTCAGTTGGTTTAGCAAACATCATATGCAGGAAATTACCGGTATAAGTCAGATTGTTCCGCGGATAATTAAATGGCAATCCTTTTGAGTAGCGGTAACACATAGCTGCGAGAGTCGGAATCTTGGCAATCATGCGGTATTCCGCAATTCGGCGGTGTTCAGGATTATTGATATCCAGACTATCCTGATAAAATGCAGCCAGTGCACCTACTACCCCGACCATCATTGACATCGGATGAGCATCACGACGAAAACCCCTGAAAAACCAGGTTAATTGTTCATGCACCATATTATGGCGCAAAACACCTAGTTCAAATTTCTGTTTTTCGGCTGCATCAGGTAATTCACCATATACGAGCAGATAGCATGTTTCCAGATAATCACTGTGTTCAGCCAGCTGCTCAATAGGATATCCCCGATAATATAACTGCCCCTTTTCACCATCAATGAAAGTGATTTTGGATTCGCAGGATGCGGTTGAAGTAAACCCGGGATCAAACATAAATGTCCCGGTCTCACCATACAGTTTACGAATGTCCACTACATCCGGACCCAAACTGCCAGACAAAACCGGCATCTCAAAAGGCTCTTGCCCCTCAATGCTCAGTATAGCTTTCTTAGTCATCCATAACTCCTTAATTTTCAATTTTTCTATTTAAATAAACTAAACTTAAATACGTTAACAAAAGCAAAGTGTTTACAACTACTGAGCCTGCCTGATTTTAGCCAGAACAGGCTCAAATTCAGAGTCAGTACAACCCTCAGACTGATTGATTAACGCCAGAATTTCCGGATCAGGCAAATCCATTAACGCCACAAACACAGCTAACTCTTCGTTAGATAACTGATCAAAAGCATGTGTCATAAACCGACCAAGAATAATATCCAGTTCCAGTAAACCACGTCGGGTTAGCCAGCGTATGCGACGTTTGGCATTATCATCAAAATCCTGCATCAGATAGCTCTTCTCAACATTAAATCTTTAATCTTACCGATAGCACGTGTCGGATTCAGATGTTTAGGGCAAACATCCACACAGTTCATGATCGTATGACAACGGAACAGACGGTAAGGATCATTCAGATTGTCCAGACGTTCATTGGTGCGCGTATCACGAGTATCAGCAATAAAGCGGTAAGCATTCAGCAAACCAGAAGGACCAACAAACTTATCAGGATTCCACCAGAAAGAAGGACATGAAGTAGAACAGCAGGCACACAGAATACATTCATATAAACCATCCAGCTCTTTACGCTCAGCCTGTGACTGCAAACGTTCACGTGTCGGAGCAGCTGTATCATTGATCACATAGGGTTTAATTGAATGATATTGATTGAAGAACTGAGTAAAATCGACAATCAGGTCACGAATAACCGGCAAAGCAGGTAACGGTTTTAACACTATCGGCTGCTTCAGACTGCGAATATCGGTCAGACATGCCAGACCATTTTTACCATTAATATTCATACCATCAGAACCGCAAATACCTTCGCGGCAGGAACGGCGGAATGACAAACTGTCATCCTGCGCTTTAAGTTTAATCAGCGCATCCAACAGCTTTACATCAGTCGGTTCAATTTCGAGTTCATAATCTTTCATGTACGGCTTATCATCCACATCGGGATTATAGCGGTACACCTGGAAGCGGATTTTTTCCATCTTGATAGTTCCTTAGTAAACGCGTTCAGCTGGTTTTATGTATTCCACACTCAGAGGTTTAGTGTGTACTGGTTTATATTCCAGATGCTGATCTTCAGCGTAGTACAATGTGTGTTTCATCCAGTTTTCATCATCACGGTTCGGATGATCATCGGAAGCATGTGCTCCGCGTGATTCTTTACGTGCCTCAGCAGAAACCAGGGTCGCCTGAGCCACTTCAATCAGATTATCCAGCTCCAGCGCTTCCAGCCGTGCAGTATTCCAAACCTTACTCTTATCGTGAATCTGGGTTTTGGCTACACGTTCGGCAATTTCATTGATTTTCTCAATTCCTTCTTTTAGCAGAGCATCTGTACGGAATACCCCGGCATGTGACTGTACACACCGCTGCAAATCATTACGCACTTCAGATACCTCTTCACCATTAGTCTGATTTTCCAGACGGCTCAGACGTGCAAGTGTTTTTTCACCAACATCTGCCGGCAACTCACGATGTGCTACCTGCTTTTTGATGTAGTCAATCATATGATCTCCGGCTGCTTTCCCGAACACCACAAGGTCAAGTAAAGAATTAGTACCCAGACGGTTTGCACCATGCACTGAAGCACATGCACATTCACCTGCTGCATAGAAACCAGGAACCGGAGCTTCCAGATCATCGCCTTTGGCCATTACCACCTGACCATGATAATTAGTAGGAATACCGCCCATCATATAGTGGCAGGTCGGAACCACCGGAATCGGATCTTTAATTGGATCCACACCGGCAAATTGAATGGAAATCTCGCGGATACCTGGCAGTTTTTCCATAATTTTTTCTGCGCCAAGATGGTCCACTTTCAGCAGTACATGGTCTTTATTTTTACCTACACCACGGCCTTCATGAATTTCAATAGCCATTGCACGGGACACCACATCACGACAGGCCAGATCTTTTACAGTTGGCGCATAACGTTCCATAAAACGCTCGCCTTCACTGTTGAGCAGAATACCGCCTTCACCACGCACACCTTCAGTAATCAACACCCCGGCACCCGCCACACCAGTAGGATGGAATTGCCAGAACTCCATGTCTTCCAGAGGAATGCCTGCACGGGCAGCCATACCCAGACCATCACCAGTATTCATATAGGCATTGGTAGAAGAAGCATAGATACGTCCGGCACCGCCAGTAGCAAAAAGTACAGCCTTTGCATGCAAAATGAAAACCTCACCTGTTTCCATTTCCATTGCAATAACCCCGATTACCACACCTTCTGAATCCCGAATCAGATCCAGAGCAGCCCATTCCACAAAAAACTGAGTTTCTGCATGCACATTTTGCTGATATAAGGTATGCAGCATTGCATGGCCGGTACGGTCTGCCACTGCACAGGCACGTTCTACAGCTCGTTTACCAAACTCAGCAGTATGTCCGCCAAACGGTCGCTGATAAATTTTACCGGATTCAACCCGGTCAAACGGCATACCCATATGTTCAAGTTCAACTACAGCATCAGGAGCGCGGCGTGTCATGAATTCGATTGCATCCTGATCACCCAGCCAGTCGGAACCTTTAACGGTATCGTACATATGCCAGTTCCAATGGTCTTCCTGTACATTACCCAGCGAAGCAGAAATCCCGCCCTGGGCAGCTACCGTATGAGAACGGGTTGGAAAAACCTTAGACAGCACTACTGTATTTAAACCTGCTTTAGATAATTGCAGAGCGGCACGAAGCCCTGCACCACCGCCGCCTACGATTACTGCATCAAAACGACGTACCGGCAAACTCTTGGGCATATTCATGCTACCCCCCAAATCACTTTAACAGAATAAATCAGACAGCCAACCAGCCACAGGATAGTGGCAACATGCAAAAACAGGCGCAAACCTGCTGGTTTGATATAGTCCATCCACAAATCACGTATACCAACCCATGCATGCAATACCAGTGCCAGCACAAAAATCTGTGTTATCAGACGAACCCACGTCTGAGCAAAGAAACACTGCCATTCCTGATAACTATGCGGTAAACAGATAATCATAATTAAAAACAAGACTGAGTACACCAGCATGATTACTGCCGTGATACGCTGCATAATCCAATCGCGCAGACCATAGTGCGCGCCGGCTAATTTACGATCAATCATGATAACAAGCACGCTCCATAAATAATAACGGACAATACAATTGCACAAATAACCACCGCTTTAGCCGAAGCGCGTGCCGTTTTTAGTTCTGTACCTTTATGAATATCCATAAACAAAAAACGCACACCGGCCAGACTGTGGTAAACATATGCCAGCAAAAGAACAAAAAGAATGCACTTCACCAAAGGATGATGCACAAGCTCCTGATAAGTATTGAACGCGGATTCATGGGAAAGCGTACCTGAAAACAGCCATAAAAACAGCGGAATACAGATAAATAGCGCGATACCACTAAAACGATGAAAAATAGACACAAGACCCGGAATGGGTAATCGTATCTTTTGTATATCCAGATACACTGGCCTTTCTTTTTGCATCGGTGACTCCTCTTGTATTATTAGAAGATATAAACTCAAAACCAGCGGCCAAAGCCGCACCCAACCGAAATTTACTGCAATTGACCCAGTTTTTAACAAACAGGTAACATTACTACACACCAATTATTTACAATACCGGTATCAGTACTCAGCAGAGCTGCCACTTAATTGCAAAGACTGATTTCCAAGTTGTAAATAACGCCGGCGCCATTCATAAGGAACACCGTCGACACTTTGGCTCAAACGCCCGATACAAAGGGCATGCGAACCCATATCTGCCTTCAACAGTCTGGCAATCTCAGGACGCAAAACTGTTTGCCAAAGCCATTGTCGCGAAGTATCCATCAAAACATCATACTCAAGCAACAAAAAAGCATAAAAACTACGGCGGCGGCGCATAAAACGTACATTTAAATCCTGCAATAACGCAACAGGTAAAAATAATTCATCTACCGCCACTTCAATATAACCGGTACGCCATAGCAGCATAATTTTCCATACTGGTTCTGCGATTTTTATACCTAACTGCATAGCAGTTTCTTCATCCGCAACAGCAACAGTCACACTCAGAACTTCAGCTACCGGCCAAACCTGCTCAGTTTTAGCCTGTTGCAATACCGGAATTTCAGTAAAAGGATAATATCCCCAGTCCCAGTTTTGCTGAGTAACAAAGGTTCCTACCCCTTGATAACGCTGTAAAATACCCCGCGCCGCCAGTTCACTCAAACCTTTACGCACAGTTCCCTGACTTACATTCCACTGTCTGGCCAGATCCCATTCACTGGGCAAAGGCTGACCAGGCTTGAAATCACCATCAGCAAGCAAATGAAAAACCCGCTGCATTACAGACTGGTATAAAGGAATGTGTCTTTTAAGCGAACTGATTTTAAATCTATTGTACGACATTTCAAACTCATGTAAATAAAGTCTTATATAAGACATAAGATAACACAGAAAAACTCACTCAATATTCTCAAAAAAGCATCAATCTATTACTTCAATTAATTTAATTTTGAAAATAATTTTGCTATCATACAGCCCAAATTCTTGTAGTACAGACATATTAAATACCTTTAAGACAAGAAAAAATATTTATAGTCGTGTTTTTATTTTAAGAGGATATGTTATGAAAAAACCTGTACGCATTGCCGTGACGGGTGCTACCGGTCAGATTGGTTATGCTTTACTGTTCCGGATTGCCAGCGGTGACATGCTGGGAGCTGATACTCCGGTTATCCTGCAACTACTTGATTTACCTCAGTCACAAACTGCTGCCCAGGGGGTAATGATGGAATTACAGGACTGTGCATTTCCCCTGCTTACCGATATGTTTGCAACTCATGATCCAGAAGTGGCATTCAAAGATGCAGATATAGCTATCCTCGTCGGTGCACGTCCGCGCAGTAAAGGTATGGAACGCAGCGACTTATTACAGGCCAATGCTGAAATCTTCAAAACACAGGGTGCAGCACTGAATAAAGTGGCGAGCCGCGATGTTAAAGTCCTTGTTGTAGGTAATCCTGCCAATACCAATGCTTATATCGCCATGAAGTCTGCCCCTGATTTACCGGCGAAAAATTTTACCGCACTGATGCGCCTGGATCAGAATCGCGCACTTAGTCAGCTGGCAGAAAAAATTAATAAACCAGTAAGCAAAATAAAACAACTGTGCGTATGGGGAAATCACAGTCCCACCATGTACACTGATTACCGCTTTGCTCAGATAGATAATGAAAACGTAGCAGAAATGATTAATGATCAGGACTGGTATGTAAAAGAATATTTACCTAAAGTAGGCAAACGCGGTTCAGCCATCATTGAAGCCCGGGGTCTGTCTTCTGCTGCCAGTGCCGCCAATGCAATTATCGATCAGATTCATGACTGGGTAATTGGCAGTAATGGAGAATGGGTTACTATGGGCGTACCCTCAGACGGTTCTTATGGCATCCCGGAAGAAATAGTATTCGGCTTTCCAATGACTTGTGAAAATGGCGAGTACACTATTGTTCAGGATTTACCTATTGATGAATTCAGTCAGCAGCGTATTAATCAAACACTGGCTGAACTTGAAGAAGAAAAAGCAGAAGTGAGCAGCTTACTTTAAATACTGAAAATATCTCTGGCCGGCCTGAAACATCAGACCGGCTTTTTTATCACCTGTTTATATTAATGCTGATTAATAGAAAACAGATTTCAATACAAATATCAGCAATATTAGCGAACTAATTACTATCAACACCAGCGCCAGACAGTTTACCCAGTATCCGAGCGTCTGTTTTTGCTGCCTTCCAAGTAAATACTTAAGCAAAACACCCAATAACATTACAAAAAGAAACAGACGCAGCAAACGGCCTATCATTTATTTTCCAAAACACGTTATATCTGTGCAAACCAGACAAAGTCGTTATAATGCCAGTTTTCTATTCTTTTAACTAATCTTATGAAAGAAATAGACAGCATTGGCATTGTAACCCCGCAAAAGTGGTCTTTTGACAGCCCGCTCACCCTGCAAAACGGTTGTGTTCTGCCCCGGTTTGAATTAATGATTGAAACCTACGGCACACTTAATGCAGACAAAAGTAATGCGGTATTAATATGTCATGCACTGTCAGGAAATCACCATGTAGCGGGTTACCATAGTAAAAATGATAAACACCCCGGCTGGTGGGATAATATGATTGGTCCGGGAAAGCCTGTTGATACCAATCGTTTTTTTGTTGTCGGCTTAAATAATCTGGGAGGATGTCACGGCAGCACCGGTCCGTTGAGTATCAATCCGGACACAGGAAAAGCTTACGGCGCTGATTTTCCAATGGTAACCGTAAAGGACTGGGTAGAAAGTCAATCTATGCTGGCCGACCGCTTCGGCATTGATAAATGGGCAGCGGTTATGGGCGGAAGTCTGGGCGGGATGCAGGCATTACAATGGGCAATCGACAAACCGCAACGTCTGAAACATGCATTGATTATTGCCTCAGCTCCACGATTATCTACCCAAAATATTGCCTTTAATGATGTAGCCAGACAAGCCATTCTTACCGATCCGGATTTTTGTCAGGGACAATACGCGCAACAGCAGAAAATTCCACGACGAGGTTTGCGTATCGCTCGTATGATGGGACACATTACCTATCTGGCAGAAGACGGATTGGGTAAAAAATTCGGGCGCCAGATGCGACAACCAAACTACCAGTATGATTACAACGTTGAATTTGAGGTTGAATCCTATCTTCGCTATCAGGGTGATAAATTCGCTGAAGTGTTCGATGCCAATAGTTATTTACTGATGACAAAAGCACTTGATTATTTTGATCCGGCGCGTGATTATGATGGTAATCTGGTAGCCGCAGTATCTGCAATTCAGGCCAGAATACTGATAGCCAGCTTCAGCAGCGACTGGCGTTTTTCACCCAGACGCTCACAGGAATTACTGGATGCTTTGGTAGCAGCCAACAAACCCGTGCAATATATTGCTCTTAAATCAGCTCACGGACATGATGCCTTTTTAATGGAAGATGCTGATTATCAGGCGGCTATCCGCATTTATTTCAACAATATTGCCACTGAACTAACACAATGAACATATCATCAGTACCACTGCGTGATGACCTGCAAATGATTTTCGACTGGATTACACCCAATAGTCGTGTACTGGATTTAGGCTGCGGAGACGGAGAACTGCTGGCCGCACTAGTCAGACACAAAAATTGTCAGGGATATGGATTAGAAATTAATACCAATAGCGTATTAGCTGCTATGCAACGTGGCATCAACGTAATACAGGCTGATCTGGAAGCCGGTTTGCAACATTTTAATGATAACAGCTTTGACATCATCGTTTTGAGCCAAACCATTCAGTCTATGCAAAATACGGAAAACATCCTGCAGGAAATGAAACGAGTCGCCGCAGAAGCTATTGTCACCTTTCCCAATTTCGGCTACTGGCGCAACCGCCTGCAAATCGCACTGGGTGGACATATGCCGGTTTCCGAACGCATGCCTTATCAATGGTATAACACCCCGAACATTCATTGGTGCACCCTTCAGGATTTTGATAAATTATGTGCCAAAAATCATTTAAAAATTTTGCAACGTGCGGTGATGAGCGGAAATAAACGCATTTCTCTTTGGCCAAACTTGCTTGGTAGTCTGGCCTTTTATCGCGTAGGCTGATCATCACACAGTTAAAGTATACCGGCTGGTATCCGGTATACTTTAACAGCATTATCCATTTACACACTAAAAACGCACAAATTATATCCAGCATAAATCAGCTAATCTGATTGATAATCACCAATTCATTTATCTATATAGTATTCTTATATAGCCACAGAAAAATTTTCTTAACTAATTTAGGCATTATTCCCGTCAAGTCCATTTATTCATTGCGCTGCGCTAATGCGATTTACGCTTATTTATGCGAAAATTAGCCATTTTCCTATTTATCAGACCAACATGAAATTACATCAACTAGTTGCAGCTGAAGTTGAACAAGCATTTAGCGCAAACGGGCTCATAGACCAACCAATTATTCTGCAACCAGCCAAAAATCGTGACTTTGGCGATTATCAAATTAACGGTGTCATGGCTGCCGCAAAAAAAACCAGACAAAACCCTCGAGAACTGGCACAAAAAGTTGCCAATGCATTACAGCAGAACCCACTGATTGCCACAGCAGAAGTTGCCGGCCCTGGTTTTATTAACTTAAAACTTCGCCCTGAAAAACTGGCACAATATATTAAGGACTCATTACAGGATGAGCATCTGGGTATTGCCAGAAACAGCAAGCCACAAACAATAGTTATAGATTACTCCTCACCCAATCTGGCTAAAGAAATGCACGTAGGTCATTTACGCTCCAGCATCATAGGAGATAGCCTCAACCGGGTACTTACTTTTCTCGGACATAAAGTTATTGCCCAAAATCATGTGGGTGACTGGGGCACACAATTTGGTATGCTGGTCGCCTACCTGATAGAACAACAGCAAAACGGGCGTGCAGATCTCGAACTGGCGGATTTAGAACAATTCTATCGTAATGCCAAAGTACGCTTTGATGAAGATAAAAACTTTGCCGATACAGCACGTGATTACGTAGTTAAACTTCAAAGCGGAGATGCCAGCGTACTGGCATTGTGGCAACAGTTTGTACAGACCTCTTTACAACATGCTCAGGCGGTCTATAAAAAACTTGGCCTAAAACTTTTACCAGCCGATGTAACCGGCGAATCATTTTACAATGACCAGTTACAATCAACTGTAAATGAACTTCTTGCCAAAGGTATTGCCGTTGACAGTGACGGTACTAAAGTTGTTTTTCTGGATGAGTTTAAAAATCAGGATAATGAACCGGCAGCATTTATTATTCAGAAAAAAGATGGCGGATTCCTGTATGCCAGCACCGATTTAGCCTGCCTGCGTTACCGGATTAATACCTTGCACGGCAACAGATTGTTATATGTTGTGGATGCGCGCCAAAGCCTGCACTTTGATGAATTATTTACAGTTGCCCGTAAAGCCGGCTGGCTGCCTGATACCGTGCATGCGGAACATGTACCTTTCGGTACCATGATGGGTAAAGACGGCAAACCGTTTAAAACCCGTAGCGGTGACACAGTAAAATTAATGGATTTACTAAACGAAGCTGTAACACGTGCATCTGCTCTGGTTGCCAGCAAAAACCCTGAACTGAGCACCGATGAAATCGCACATATAGGTGAAGTCGTAGGCATAGGTGCCGTAAAATATGCAGATTTAAGCAAAAATCGTACCAGTGATTACATATTCGACTGGGACAGCATGCTTTCTTTCGAAGGCAATACTGCTCCTTACTTACAATATGCCTATACCCGCGTACAAAGTGTTTTTCGCAAAGCAGGTACCTGGGATAACAATGCTGCGATCACCCTGAACGAAGCCATGGAACAGCAACTGGCTGTAGAATTACTTAAATTTGAAGATGTTCTGGATAGTGTTGCCAATACCTCTTATCCGCACTATCTCGCCGCTTATCTGTATCAGATTGCTACCCTGTTCAGCCGTTTTTATGAAGCCTGCCCGATACTCAAAGCAGACGAAGCCACTCGCAACAGCCGGTTGCAGCTTACCAGCCTTACCGGCAAAACCTTGCAACAGGGTCTGGCATTATTAGGTATAGATACACTTGAAACCATGTAACTAAAACAAACATATCAGCAAAATAAAAATGCACCATTTGAATTTATATAATGGTGCATTTTTGTTTCAACTGACAAAGAAGCTCAAAATCAGTCAGACAATATCTACAATATACTGTTTGGAATCTTACCTATTGATAAATATTATTTATCCGTAAACCATACCTTACGCATAAAATATATACCTGTATCAATACCTGTCAATGAAAGCTTACAACAGTATATATAGAATTAATTTAACTTCGAATTCAGGTAAATTCGAATATCATGCCAATGATAATTATACTTAAAATACAAAATTGACAGCAGATAAAAAATTTCTAAGTAGTTTTTAGTTAGTGTTCAGACAGACTGAGTAGAAATAAAAAAAGATATCTTAACTTATAAGATATCTTTAAAATTCGATGGTGCGGATAAAGAGACTCGAACTCTTACGCCTTTCAGCGCCAGAACCTAAATCTGGTGCGTCTACCAATTTCGCCATATCCGCAATCAATCAGTAAAAGATTGAGCGATGAATTATAGGTTAGTTTGCAAATTGTGCCAAGTGAAATATCTTAAGCATATACAGACAGATGCAAATAAGCTGTGAATGAACATAAATGCCGGGAAGTTTCTTAGTGCCTAATATAAAATAATAACAGCCTGAATATCACAAACTGATTATCTGCTATGAATGCCACCAGCACAGATAGTTTGATTGCATATAAAAAATAGCAAACAAATAGCGCACTAATAATCAAGAATTTAATTAAATCAGAAATCAGGAGAAAAACATATTGGTGGGTGATGACGGAGTCGAACCGCCGACATTCTGCTTGTAAGGCAGACGCTCTACCAACTGAGCTAATCACCCCTAAGAGAGAAAACAGCAATTATGAAATTGGCGCGGCGGACGGGGCTCGAACCCGCGACCCCCGGCGTGACAGGCCGGTACTCTAACCAACTGAGCTACCACCGCGCAAGTTTTATGCAACGCATAAAACAGAAAACTGGTGGGTGATGACGGAGTCGAACCGCCGACATTCTGCTTGTAAGGCAGACGCTCTACCAACTGAGCTAATCACCCTGTGCTGTCGAGGCGCGTATTTAATCACAGAGTAAGCAACACAGCAAGACCTTTTTATCACGATGTTGCACATTTTTTTTAGTTCACTGTTTTTTCAATTTAAATTTTATGGCACTTGCAGCTTGCTATTGATTAACCAATAGCATGGGTTAGATTCTCTGTTTGATTCAGACATTCAACATATAAAATTCTGCTCATTTCCTCAATACTTCTATATTGAAAGCCGGAAATAAAATCCTGTATACCAGCAAAACAAATTCAAGCATTAGAACATTCGTTATCTTAAATAATATTTTCATAGTTTATTAACATTTAAAGAATTATATGAAACAAATTAGAATATTTACACTAATAAACATTTATTATCATATTATCGAACAATAAAATTGCCAAAAACTAATAAAATTAATTTTAAAATAAATTCTCCTCATCGAAATAATAAGTTTTAAATGCTTATTAAATAAAATAAAAAATTATTTATGTAAAATTAAAATAGCAATTTTTTAAAAAAAATAGCGATAAATATAGACAAATAGCAATAATTTAGAATTTTACACTAATTTATTATTAATATATAACAAAAGTTAACCAATCATTTTCTAAAATAAATTATAGATTTTAATGTTCAAACTTAAACAATAAAAGCATAAAATTGCTAAATCAATTATTTAGCATATTAATGCTGTCGATATCGAATCAGAAACATGACAAAGATTTTTCCTGAGTAACCATTACCGGAAAGTTAAATATAACTCTTAATTCAAGACTTTATATTTTTTCTGATAATCACCTGCACATACATATTTTATTTTCTGCCTGACATACAAAAAGCTTAATTGCTTGAAAGATTTATTAAAAGTCAGCTACAGAAACTACTTAACAAGGGATTCCATGAATAAACAAAAAAACAGATTCCAAATTACCAGAACAAAATACATCACATCCGGTCGAACTTTGTGCTGCACAGTCCTGGGCTTTGTTAATCTTTTGGCTATTCCGTCAGCTCTGGCTGCAGCAAATATCTTTGCTGATATTCCGCTGCATCTGCAAAGTAAATCCATCACTACTTCAGCATATAGCGTTAAACCCAATGTTACTCTTTACATCGATGATTCAGGCAGTATGTCTACGAACATCGTGCCCATTACCTATAAATGCCGGGTGAGTGAATGGATTCCCAATCCGAATGGTAAAGGGGGCAAATGGTCGCCATATGGTAGTTATGAATACGGATTTGCAGCAATACCAAAAAATACCTCAGAAGTCAGATATATCTGTGATACCTACCGGCGTATTGATTCAGTTAAAGAAGTACTGACAGATATCATAAAAAAATATCATGATGATATGTACTTTGCATTTCGCCCGATGTGCGGCACCGGTGACCAGAAAAAATTCAATAAATTTTATGACACTTCTGATCCGGCCAATTATGAAAGCATGCTGAATAACATCAAAAATCTGGAGACACCATGCGGCACCCCCACCACACGTCAGTTTCCTGTTATTGCACGCAATCTGGTAATAAACAAACTGAAATACCGTTGCCAAAAATCTTATATTATTTTGCTTAGTGATGGTGAAGCTGATAATACGTACTCTATTTCAGATAAAAATTTCACCAAAAGTAAAGATTCACGCTATGACAGCTACTTTGATCGGGATTTTGAAACCAATAACGATCGCTTAAATTTTCTTGCCCGCAATAACAATACCAATAAACCGCTGCGTCTGAAATACTATACAGACAGACTCAATAACTACAACTTTGGAGACTACATCTATACCGATGATTATTATAATTCTGCCGGTACATACATCAATCCTTCACCAGTGCGGAAAACAACTGATGATGCGGGTCAGCCGTGGAATGAAGTTGATTCAAAAACAAAAAAACGTTTCCGCCAGACTGCACAAACATTCACCATCGGAGTAGGTCTGGGACAGCGCAATACAAACGAAGCCAAAATCGCTATTCCTTATCTGGAAAATGGTGCAACGCCAAGTGGCGAATACAATGAAAAAACCAATCCTGACGGGCGTTTTTTTAACGCCAATTCCCGTGATGAAATTATCAGTGCTTTTGAAAAAATATTTAAAACCATCAAAGGAGAAATAACCGCATCAACCATTCAGACTACCACAACAGCTCCGACTGTAGCCATTTCCAATACCAACCTGGGTAATCTGTCGATTACCGCCAAGGTTGAAACCGGTTCATGGAGCAGCAGGATTTGTATTTACGATATCAATACCAAAAATGACAGCAGCTCATGCCCGATGCAGCCTACATACGGCAACCGGCAATTATTGCTTAATGACGGTAAATATACATATCTCTTTAACGAAAGCCTGAACAGCTTTGATAACAGCACGTTTAAAATCGATAACAATAATAAAAATTATAATGAATGGCACGATGGCTTACTGGCATGGCTAAACCGTTCACTTACTGCTGATACTCAGAAAAAAAATGAATTTGTATTGGATTATCGTACCCGCCGCTCTCTGCCAGACTTCGGGAATACGCGGGATTTAGGAGATATTATAGATAATCCGATTCTTACAGCCGGCAATATAGAAAACGACCGCCAGCGGTATCTGATTACATCAGCTAATGACGGAATGGTCTATGTTTTCCGTTCAAGCAATAATTCCAGTTTTCCTTATGATTTAAAATTTAATTACATGCCAATGAGTATTGAAAGGCAGAGTAATGACGGTTCTGATCTGGTTGCTCACTATTACAAGGATTTAACCAGCAAAAACTATGGTGCTAATGATAATTTTCCCCATCGTTTCCTGCTTAACGGAGGCATGGCGGTACAGCAGACAGACGGCAGCAACGGGCGGCCACAGCAGATATTTATGGTTTCTACCCTCGGGCAAGCAGGACGAGGCGCATTTGCCATCAATATCGGCGGAAACGACATTATTACCGGCAGACCATTAGCCGGAGACAACATGCAATCGCCCAGCTGGTATGAAGATGTTTTCCTGTTCCAGACACCCAGTGGAAAAGACAATCAGTTTGGTTATACAGTCGGCTCACCTGCCATTGCAAGGGTGCGGGTCAATTCAAATATTGATGCCTCAGATTCATCTATTACAGATCATATACGTCAGGCTGCATTTATCAGCAATGGCTATAACTACTCCCCCTCTCTGGCTCAGGATATCACTGCCAAACCCTCACCTGAATCAGCTTTATATATTTACGACATACTGGGTATAGATGTAGGTACTCAGGCCTATACTCATACCGGCAGCAAAAAAGGAGATTTAATTGCCAAACTGGTCGCTCCTAATGGCAGCGGCGGTCTTTCCAGCCCGACAGTTATCGATATAGACGGAGATGGCGTAGCTGATATTGTCTATGCGGGCGATTATCAGGGTAATTTGTACCGGTTTGACTTACGCGCCCCTAATCCGTCAAACTGGAAAGTGTATAAAATCTTTACAGCTGATGGTCCCATCACTTCAGCACCCGCGGTATTCCTTCTTAAAACAAAAGGTGCACAACATAAAAACAGCGAAATACCAACAGCAATTGTTACTTTCGGCACAGGCAGCGATATTTATCAGTCAGACCTGACAAATAAAGATCAGCAAAGTGTATATGGCATTTATGACGATCTGAGCCAGCCGGAAGTGCACGAAATCAGCAAAAGCAGTCTGGTAAAACAGGAATTTATTCAAAAAGGCGATTACCGTTTACTGAGCAACTATCCGCTAAACCCGGCAGTTCATCGAGGCTGGTATTTTAATCTCAGAGAAAACACCGGTGAGCGTGTTGTATCCAAACCGATAATTGTTTCTTATGCTGGCGCAGTGCTATCGCGCACTTATAATGTAGAAAAAGAAAATAAACTGCCTGATCCGTGCAAGATTACCTCTGTCGTCCAGCGTAGCTCTGTTACCACCGGTAAAATTCAGTTTAATGTAAAAACCGGGGGTGCATTACAAAGCACAGATCCGAATTTTGTATTTGATGAAGCAGCGCCGGTAGGCAGTAGCGTGAGTACGGAAGGATCTTTTAGTTTTACCGTTTCAGGCAATAATAATATTGATATCGGCGGCTCATATACCCAGAAACCATTAACTGAAAAATCTCCTCCGGTAGAAAACTGCTCGCGTGCCGCCGTGATAGCAGCGACAACAGACGGGAATAAATTAACTATTAATGTTCCGCGTTGTCCGATCACAATTCACCGGATTTCATGGCGTGAAATAAAAGAAAGTTACATCAATTTATAATTTCATACTGATAACGACTGGTATATCCAGTCGTTTTATTTATATAAATTTATCGTGAGAGTACTTAAAAACTGATTTTCAATTAGCTTCTTAATAGTATATTTCAATCATAAATAAAAAATCATATTAGAGAAACAAGTTAAAATCTTCAGTTAACAAATTAACATATAAATTAATTTAAATATAGTAAAATTAACATGTAAAAACAAAATTAAAAATAGAGAGAATTTATCTAAATAAAAAATTAAAGCTAACTAATTTTTGTAAAAATTTTTCTAGTTAAATTTGACCTAAATGCTACAAATAATACAATATATTTAATCTTTTTTTAACTTAATTTAAGATAACACATATTTATTTGATAATTGATAACTATTTTAGTGATAATATACACTAATAAAATTTATTTACTATTATGCATTTGTTTTTATCGTAAATTAACATTAAATATATAGGTAATACTCATGACCCATAAAACATTCGGAAACAAAAAATTAGGTATTGAGAAAAAATTACTCTGTAGAGCAATCATAGGAGCCCTGACAGTATTGCCTCTAACAATTCAGGCACAAACCAATTTTTTTGCAGACATACCGTTTCAATACCAGAAAAAAAATCTTATAACCACATCTTTCAGTATAAAACCAAATATCCTTTTATACATTGATAATTCGGCAAGTATGAGAGAGGAGACAATTTGGTCGTGCCATTATTATACAAAAATAAAAAAAGTTTCGAAGACTGGGAAAATATCCTGGGTTTGGTCAGCAAAATATAGTACAGAAACTGTTGGCGTAGATTCAACATCTAGTCCTGCCGGCACTTTATCACCCGATGGTATGCGCAAATATACTCATTGCGCAAAAACAGGGGAAACCAAGGATTCACTGTTGCGCCCTGTTATAAGTCATATTGTTAACAAATATAAAAACGAAATGTATTTTGCTTTAGTTCCCATGAACGATTCAGATAAGGAAATATACAATAAATTCTACGATACGGAATTAGAATCAGAATTTAAAGAATTTAAAACTCTATTAAATGGTTATCCCGTTCACGGCGGAACTCCGATGCACCGTGTGTATGTTTCTGTAGCCAGAAATCTTCTGATGAATAAACTTAGATATCGTTGTCAGAAGTCTTTTATTGTTGCACTAACTGATGGTGAAGCTTCAAGTGGAGATGTGGCAGCATCAGATCAAAACTTTGATAACTATTTTTTTAAAGGTCAAACGCGAGGTAATTTAATTACACGGTTCAATAATAAACCAACAGAAGCTCTTAAATACTTTACGAATATTCTGAATACAGACAATTTTGGTCCGTATATTTATGAGGGTAATGTATACACAGGCGAAGGTGCTGCCCTAACTCCAGCTGCCTTAGCAACAAAAGACAAGTACAAGTTAAAGAAAAGAACTGTTGATGAGGCTGGTCAGCCCTGGGACGGAGAGATAGATGATCTAGAGCATCCAGATGCTCCAAAACAAAAATTTACTCAAACAGCTGAAACCTTTACTATTGGCTTCGGATTAGGTTTAAAACACAGTACAAAAGCAGGTAATGCAATACCATATCTTTCAAATGCAGCAACACCAGATGGAGAATACGATAAAGATACCAATCCTCGAGGTCGCTTTTATAATACTAATAATCAGAATGAAATACTGGATGCGTTCGAAAACATTTTTAAGGATATCAAAGGTAGTGTAACAGAATCGAAAGTAAGTATAACAGCTTCAGCACCAGCATTAAATGTATCAGATCATAGAAACGGAAAGATCGTTACTACAGTTAAAACAGATTCAAATGACTGGAGTAGTAAAATTTGTATTCAAAATTTAGACTCACTACAGGATGGATGTAAGCAACCTATTTTCGGTAATAGCAGACAGCTTATTTTAAACGACGGTCAGAATACTTATTTATATGCCGACTCACATTTATCAACCAATTCTAGTAAATCTTTGAACAATGAGACATTCAAAATTAAAAACAATGACGGTAAAAATCAAAATGAATGGCTTGATGGTTTACTAACCTGGCTAGGACGCTCAAAAGCGGACAAAGATATAAATAATTCAAATTTTGTATTGAAGTACCGTGTGCGTCCTACAACTAATTTAATGGGTGATATTTTCTCTAATAATATTTCATATATTGGTGATACTGAAAGTCCCTTCCCGAAATATATGATTACTTCTGCCAATGACGGAATGGTTTACGTATTTAAATATACAAATGACGATACAAATCCGTATTCTCTGAAATTTAACTATATGCCAATGGGAATTGAAAGACAAAGTAATGACGGTAGTGATTTAGTTGAACATTATTACAAAGATCTCGTACAAAACAAATATGGTGAAGACTCAACACAACCTCATCGTTATCTAATGAATGGTCAAGTATTTTTAAGACAAACTGAAGCTAGAAAAGAAAAAGATCCTCAGCTTTCATTTATGCTAGCTACTATGGGACAGGCAGGACGAGGAGCTTTTGCTATCAATATTGGCGGTAAGAATTTAATAAATGGGAATCCAATAGCAGCTGATAATATCGGAAGCGGAAACTGGTATGAAAATGTACCATTATTCCAAACTCCATCCGGTGAAGATAACGAATTTGGCTATACTATCAGCAAACCTGCAATTGGACGTTTGCGGGTAAATGAAGCCGACCCTGATTCTGTAGCTATAGCAAATCATGTACGAGAAGTTGGTTTTATCAGTAATGGTTATAACTATTCAGAATCTCTTGATTCAGATAATTCACCACAAATGTCCAACGAATCAGCATTATATATATATGATCTGTTAGGAATTGATGTAGGTACGGATGGATTCAAAGAAACAGGGGCTAATAAAGGTTCATTAATAGCAAAAATCGTTGCACCGGATGGTATAGGTGGTTTATCAAGTCCGACACAGATTGATACAGATGGTGATGGCATTATCAATTATGTATATGCTGGTGATTATGGCGGCAATGTATTCAGATTTGATCTGAATAGTGCTGATCCGAGCAAATGGAAAGCCACTAAAATATTTAGCAGCGGAAAACCGATCACTATAGCACCTATGATATATGTCGCAAATATAGATACGAATAAAAATGGTCAAGCTATTAATGTTGATAAATTGATAATAGTTTTTGGTACGGGTAGTTCAATTTATCAATCTGATTTAAATAACGATGCTCAACAGTCAATTTATGGTATCTATGATGATTTAAGGAAAACTGATAGCGATGCATTGGTAAAAAATGATAATGATGATTTATTGCAGCAAGCAATAACAGGTTCGACATTAACTAACTATCCGCTTGATAAATCAAAAAAAGGATGGTACATAAACCTTAAAAATACTGGAGAACGTGTAGTATCACCAATTGATGCTTTAATTTATACCGGTTTCGTGTATACAGAGAGCTATAAGGTATCAACAGAAGACTTACCAAAAGACCCCTGTAAACAAACTACCAGATTGCAACAAGTCATAACTACAACGGGTAAAATTCAGTTTGATGCCAGAAATGGTGGCGCTCTGTCTAAAAATGATCCTCATGTATTGGTTGATTCTAACGGTGATGTGATAAGTGTAACTCATACTGATGCACAAATTAGTAAATTTTTATCAAATGGAGATCCTGCAGGTGGTTTATTATATCCGGAAGGTACTGATAAGCCTTTAACTCCCCCAGGACCAATTGTTACAACCACATGCTTAAGAAAATTACCAAAATTAATTGAAAACGGACCTAATGGTGTAACCGTTACTGATATTAAAGGGGTTGTTATGTGCCCTGTCAGCATCAATCGTTTATCATGGAGAGAAATTAAGACTGGTTATTTAAGCTAGTAATATTTATAAACTTCATCTGAACATAGACATTACACTCATCCCCTGAAATTTTATCTGTATAAAATTTCAGGGGATAATTTCTTATTTATGGGTAATGATACTGATGAGTTGATTGTATTTGGTGATATCACCAGATGTGAATCAAAGAGTATTAACAGAATGATATGCTACATTCAAAAATAATTCAGATTGTGATTCATGTAATATTTAAAGCTGTTGAAACCGTTCAGCTGCAATTTTTGCCTTTATTTCATTTTCCGCACACAATTGCAGTTTTCACAGTAACTGTTTTCTAAAATTTTAAATTTAATCCATAATATTTAACTAATTACAAAAATATTATGAAGAACATCCTCGATGTCATTTAATCAGATTAATCCGCAAAATGTCCGAGTTTTTCCATTTTGGTATGCAGATAATGCCGGTTTTCAGGATTTTGTCCGACATGTAAGGGAACACGATTAGTTACATGAATACCGAGTGCTTTTAGTGTATCGACTTTCTGCGGATTATTGGTCATTAACTGTACGGACTGTATGCCAAGATGATCAAGAATATGTTTGGCCAAAGAAAAATCACGGGCATCGATGGGTAAATTTAAAGCAAGATTTGCTTCTACGGTATCCAGCCCTTCATCCTGAAGTTTGTAAGCCCGGATTTTATTCAGTAAACCTATACCCCGGCCTTCCTGACGTAAATAAATAATTACACCTTTTCCTGCCTCCTGTACTGCTTTCATCGCAGCTTCAAGCTGAGGGCCGCAATCACAGCGTTTGGAAAATAAAGCATCACCGGTAAGACATTCAGAATGAATTCGTCCGAGTATATCTTTTCCTGTAGAAATATCACCTACGGTAAGAGCAATGTGTTCCTGCCTGCTGCGTACATCTTCAAATCCATGCATGGTAAATTCACCCCATTGCGTTGGTAAACGGCAGGAAGCAATAAAGCGTACAGGACTATTATCTTGTATTTGGTTTTGATATATTTTTGACATAATATTTATCCCTTGGTATGTGTTGTGGCAGCGTTATGCAAGTTATGCATCAGTGGTGTAATTACCATTGCCAGAGCAATCCAGTCGATAAGTTCCGTATCGGTAATGGCATCTTGCTGCTGATGAGCAGCAAACAATACACCCAGTACTTGCCCTTCTTCACCGGTAACAGGAACAGCCAGCTGTGAAGCCCCGCTTTGCTCTCTTGTCAGACTGCTGTCATTAATCCACATTTGTACATTATTTATCTGATTCAACCAGCCAGTAGAAGCTGTACGTGCAAACAAATACTGATTTACCTGCTGCTGATCGCAGTTTAATACAGCGGGAAAATGATACCCGCGTGCCAGTAGCCGGAATAACTCCCCTGCTTCATTATTTCCTTCATATAAATATAAAGCAAATACATCATTATGATGCCGGCTTGCTATTGAATCGAAAACCAGATATAGCTGACGCAAGGTATATGCACTGTTCTCATTGGCTGTAAATAAGTCTGCCGGATGAATCTGGTATAGTGAATCTGGACTTAAATTGAATTTACGAGCCAGACTAAATCCGTTTTCTTCATACCATAGCACAGACATATCGATTTCTGCCTGAGCAAGCTCGAGTACAGATTGCGCAACCAGCATTGCCATCCGGACTTCCTGCTCTGGTAATTTCAAGCCTTGCGTTTGCAAGTAATCACGCACCTGAGCGCATGTCATACACTTCCTTACTTTTTTCTTTGCAAACAGGTATTGTAACCGAAAATGATGCAGATACCGGATAGCAAAAGCTCAGGCATTTTAAAGCAATTTATATTTTTTATTCATTTTATCCGGTATAGGCAGCACCGACATTATTATGGCAGTATTGGTACTAAGTAATTTACTTTTCATTACCTAAATAGAATTTACTGTGTTAATTTAATTCTAACTAATTAAATTATAGTTAAGTACTTGTATTATTTAAAATTTAAAAGAATAATAAAGCTACCGTAGATTCACGGTAATTATTGAAAAGGAGTTGTATATGAGCAATCTTAAACCCGGCGATAACTCCGGAACCAATGGCGGGATTTATCAGGAAGTTGATCAGCATGGTCATGAGCTGGAAAATTTTGCCACGATTAAAGACCATGAAAAAGCACCTCCAACCCAGCATCCGGGTAATACCTGGAAATTAAAAAACAGGACTCCAGACGGTAAACATTAAATATTTTCTGTTATTAAGCTGCCTGATTACATGTATGTATTTTTTCGGATAAACTATATTTACAGTCTGTATTAATGTAATCAGGCAGCTTTCTTTTCTTTATCCTGATCATGTTACTTGATTATAAAAATCAAACTTATATCAATTGATATTATTTGCCGCTTTTTTCAGAAAAAAATCTTACAACAGTCCGAATTGATTGAATACTTTGATATTAATCTGTTCATTTCGTTTTATCAAAGTTCCGTCTGAATCATCAAATCTTCTTTGAATATCAAGCTGTTTTTATTCTCTGATTCAATATTTCCGCTTAAAACGATAAACTAAACTGGTTTTTCTCCGAATCCGGATAAACGTTCTGCATAAATATGCAACACCGAAACTGATGTACTTTATTTTATTTTTATGCTTAGTTTATGTTTTTTATTAATAAATTTTAATATCCGATTTCAAACACTATCTGAATCAAAATTTAATTTTTAAGTTTGTCTGATAAATTACTTTACTTTACGGCTGTACAGATATTTAATACCTATATTAACTATAAGCATCAATATTGTTTTTATCATTATTATTTTGGCTGAATAAAGCTAATTAATTGATAATAATATTTGTTATGGATAATAGTTATAAAGTTAAAGAAAAAATAATATATTGTTCACACACATCGAAGGTATTAATCCATGAAGAAATACAGTACATGATTAATCTGATCCATTAAAACTTAAACATTTTAAATATTTAATTTATTAAATAAATTATAAGTTACGGATTTTTTATGACTTTTCCACAAATACTATCTTTAGTATTGCTGGTACTGATATTGGTATTATCAATCTGGCGGCATGTAAATATTGGCTTACTGGGTTTTTGTGCAGCCGCAGTAATGGTTACAGCAACACAATTCTATGCGGTAACTGGTTCAGCGACAGCACCAGACCCGGCACTCCTACTGACTTCTAAATCAGTATTCGAGCATTTTCCGGGTTCAATTGTTACTTTACTCATTGGTGTATCGCTGCTTTTTGGGCATTTCGAACGCAGCGGAAGTCTGAGCTGGCTAACGGATAAAGTATATAAGGCAATTGGTGAACATACTTTACTGATTCCGTGGGTTGGCTACATGATTGGTTTGTTTATTTCTACTGCCGGCGCTTTTTCTACTGCGACAATTACATTACTGGTACCGGTTATTGCGGCTTTAGGCAGACGTATGCCAAAAATATTCTTCATCAGTGAAGTCGCTGCAATTGTGGGTGCCAATACTGGTGCTTTATCTCCGATTAATCCGGTAGGTACGGTTATTCGTGACTCTGCAAATCATGCCCAGGTCAATTTTAACGGATGGCTGTTATGGTTACTGGGCACAATAGTTAGTGTCAGTACTGTATTGGTATTGCAAATAATTTTTAGTCCTAGTCGCATGCAGGACAGTACGAATGGAAAAAAACCGGCTCGTGGTCTGGCTTTACTGAAACCAGTTGCTATTGATAATAATGATAAAGGACAACTGAATCCTGCCTATGCAATCTGCTCAACATTATCTGTATTGCTGTTTATCACTCTGGTGGTATTTGCAGGTACTGACGTGGGATTAACAGCAATTTCTCTGGCTGTATTATTGCTATTACTGTTTCCGGAATATAGTAAAAATCTAGCCAGAAATATCCCCTGGAATGCTGTGGTAGTAATCAGTGGTTTACTGGTGTTTATTGGTACGATGATGTCGGTACATACCATGGATGCATTAGAAAACCGTTTACTCGGTATGACTACCAATCAGATAATTTTATTATTCATTATTACGTATTTAACTACCAGTCTGAGTAATGTTGAATCTTCTACTATTGGTGTGATCAGTCTGATGACACCTATGATTTTTACAATATTCGGCGGTTCAGCACATATGTCGCTGATTCTGGCTGCCTGCGTAGCACCGGCTTTACTCAGTGTGATTAATCCGATTCATATTGCCGGTACGCTGGTGGTAAGTTATACCGATGAAAAGCAGCAGGATGCAATGTTCAGGCGCCTGCTAACCATTGCTTTTTTCATTGTTCCGATTATTCCGGGATTAACAATGATTTTGCCGGCAGTGATGCTTTAGCTTTAAGTTAAATGCTGCCGTTTGGCTCCTGTTAAGGTGGGTTACAGGATTCTCATGGCTGTACTGTATATAGATATCTGAATTCAGACTAACAGATTTATTCTTCTTGATTTAACATTAAAAAAGATATCTTGTACTTTACTTTACATAAAAAGTGATTTTTTATATTATTTTATAAAGAATATATATTTTTTAAATCTAATTATATGACAATTTAATGATATCCGTATATTAGCTGCAGGCTGAAGAGTTCTCTGAATCCGAAATAAATACAAATGTTATTTATTGTGCGATTTTCAGCATATTCATTCTGAAACAATAACCATTCAGGACACTTTATGAACTTACCACAAATTTTATCGCTTATATTACTGATTGTGATTTTGGTTCTGGCAGTCTGGCGACATGTCAATATTGGTCTTTTAGGTTTTAGTGCTGCGGCTATAATGGTTATGGCGACAACTGCAATTGCTGATGGTTCTGATACAAATACAGTCTTAAGCAGCAAGGATGTACTCAGCCATTTTCCCGGAGCCATTGTAACGCTGTTAATCGGTGTGTCCTTACTTTTTGCTCATCTGGAAAAAAGCGGTGGCTTAAGCTGGTTTACAGATCAGATTTACGCAAAAATGGGGCATCGCACTAATATTGTTCCTTGGATTGGCTATTTTATCGGATTTGCGATTTCGACAGCCGGTGCCTTTTCTACGGCATCGATAACGTTGCTGGTTCCGGTCATTGCTGCTTTAGGCAGAAAACATCCCAGATTATTTTTCATCTGTGAAATGGCAGCAATTATTGGTGCCAATACCGGTGCACTTTCACCTATTAATCCTACTGGTCAGGTTATTCTGGATGCAGCAAAAAAAGCACATGTTGAGTATAGTCCGTGGCTGGTCTGGTTTCTGGGAATGTTAATCAGTTTTGTGCTGGTTATTGCCCTGCAAATTGTATTTCAGGATAAAAGAGTAGTCGAAACAAATGATTCTGAAGCGCCTGAAAAAGGCTTTGTACTGCTGAAACCAATTAAACAGGAAAATGGTGATAACCATCAGTTACAGCCATTTTATGCAATCTGCTCTACTATTGCGGTATTGATTTTTCTGATATTAGTGATATTTGCTAAAGCCAATGTCGGTCTGACTGCTCTGACGCTGGCAGTAATTATGATGCTGTTTTTTACGCAGCAAAGTAAAGATTTTGTGAAAAAAATTCCATGGAATGCTGTAGTGGTTATTAGTGGTCTGCTGGTTTTCATCGGTACCATGATGCAGGTAGATACAATGAAAGCGGTAGAACAAGGTCTGCTCAGTATGACCAGCAGTAAAATTGCTTTATTGTTTATGCTCGCTTACCTGACTACGTTCCTGAGTAATGTGGAGTCCTCTACTTTAGGTGTTATCAGCCTGATGATTCCGATGGTATTTACGATTTTTGGCGATTCTCCGCAAATTTCTTTGATTCTGACTGCCTGTGCGGCACCAGCTATGCTCAGTGTCGTTAATCCGATTCATATTGCCGGTACTCTGGTGGTAAGTGTGACCGAAGAAAAACAGCAGGAAATGATGTTTAAACGTTTACTGATTATTGCCTTTGCTACAGTACCGTTTTTTCCCGGACTAGCTATGATTGTTCCGGCTCTGATGATGTAATGTTAATATTATTTAAAGACGCTCTGCTTCAAAGCAGAGCGTTTTATATTTCCGTACAGCAGATATTTATCTGCCTGTTAAATATTCTTTAAGATGATTTGGATTCAGCCTGCTCTTTTCCAAAGGCTGTTTTGCTTATTAATGCTGGCTGACGGAACTGCCAGCTGCATGTTTGCAAAAAACCAGTTAACAAGCTGATTGGACTACGGCACAATAATCATCTGTTTTCTGTTAATACTTTTTTATATTTTATATGCAAATTTATTTGGTTGGTGGTGCAGTAAGAGATAAGTATCTGCAGCGGCCGGTGGTCGACCGCGACTGGGTAGTGGTTGGCGCAGATGCAAAAAAAATGCTGGAAGCCGGGTATCAGCCCGTAGGCAAGGATTTTCCGGTATTTCTGCATCCGCAAACTCATGAAGAATATGCGCTCGCGCGTACCGAACGTAAAGTATCTGCCGGTTACAATGGTTTTACTTTTCATGCAGCGGCAGATGTGACGCTGGAGCAGGATTTACAACGACGCGATTTAACTATTAATGCTATGGCCGAAGATGCATCGGGTAATCTGATTGATCCGTATAACGGGCTGGCTGATTTACGCTGCGGTATATTACGTCATGTCAGCCCTGCTTTTGCAGAAGACCCGGTACGTATCTTGCGCATTGCCCGATTTGCAGCGCGTTATGGATTTAAAGTAGCCGATGAAACTATGGCACTGATGTGCCGGATGGTAAATAATGGTGAGGTAAATGCTCTGGTTGCCGAACGGGTATGGCAGGAACTGGCTAAAGGGCTGATGGAAAAGAATCCACGGCTGATGATAGACGTTTTACGTGCCTGCGGTGCGCTGAAAGTAATTTTACCAGAGGTTGATGCGTTATTCGGCGTACCGCAACGCGCTGATTTCCACCCTGAAATAGATACCGGTGAGCATACTTTACTGTGTCTGCAGTATGCTGCTGAAAATGATTATTCACTGGAAGAACGTTATGCTGCTCTCACTCATGATCTGGGCAAAGCACTGACTCCGGCAGATAAATTACCACGCCACCCCGGACATGATTATGCCGGAATAAAACCCGTAGAAGCGGTAAACCGGCGCTGGCAGGTACCCAAAGCCTGTGCGCAACTGGCATTACTGGTATGTGAATATCATATCAGGTTACATAGTGTCAGCCAGCTTAAACCCAAAACGACACTGGATATTCTGAAAAAAACCGATGCATTGCGCCGTCCGGATCGATTCAGGCAGATTTTGCGTGTATGCCTCGCTGATATACGCGGACGCCTCAGATTTGAACATCAGCCATATCCTCAGCAACAGCACTGGCTAAATTTACAGTCTGCGGCAATGGCAATTGATGCAGCATCAATTGCCCGGACAGTGGCTGAACCGCAGCAAATAGCTCAGGCAATCGATCAGGCAAGGCTGAATCAGATTCGCCCGATACAAAATGCATATTGTCAATCTCAACCACACGGCTATTAATTATGTCATCTTCAGCACTTATTACTCAGTTGTCGGACAAGCTACACAAGCACAAACAACAAGCGGCAGAAATATACCGGCAGCGCAGGCATCCGTTTGTCTATTTTCGCCAGCATACCGGAGTAATTGCTGATGTGCTGTCTACACTGTGGCAGGAATTGTTTGCCGGCGAAGAAATGTGTCTGCTGGCAATAGGTGGATTCGGACGCGGCGAAATGTATCCATATTCAGATATGGATATTGCTATTGTCAGCAGAAATCCGATTGATGACGATATTCAGCAGAAAATTGGTGCTTTTATTCAAATATTATGGGATATCCATTTACAGCCCGCCCCTAAGGTGGGAACAATTAATGAGTTATGTGAAAGTGCCCGGGTTGATTTAACGGGTGATTCAGCCTTACTGGAAAGCCGGTACTTAAGCGGCCGGCAGGATCTGGCTGCTGAATTGATTCATCAGCTTGATTTACAGCGGGATGTAGCTGCTTTTATCGAAGGTAAAATACTGGAACAGCGGCAACGATATACCAAAGCGGCCGGTGAAGCCAGTCTGCTGGAAGCCAATGTAAAAACCACTCAGGGTGGTTTACGCGATATTCATACTTTATTGTGGCTGGCAAAAGTTCAGGGATTACCTCCTCAGATTCATCAGCTGATGAAAAATGCTATTCTGAACCGAACTGAAGCCAGGCTGTTACTGAGCTGCCAGAAACAGCTGGCCAGAATCCGTATTGAGCTGCATCTGACTGCCAAACGTGCTGAAGACAGATTAATTTTTGATTTACAAACTCAGGTAGCACAGAATCTTGGCTATCGCGATGATGCAAATTCCCGTGCCAGTGAAAAACTAATGCATGATTTTTATCGTGCACTAAAAGGCGTGAAACAACTCAGCGGTATTCTGGTACCTATGCTGCGCGACCGTGTCTACGCTTCTCTGCCGCGTGTAGTGGTTAATCTGGATCAGCATTATTATCAGGTAGGTAATATGCTGGCGGTGCATAATCTTGAACTTTTCTCGCAACAGCCTGAGCATATATTTACCATTTTACGTGTTGCTCAGGAACACAATGACATAATTGGTCTGGCGCCCAAAACCCTGCGTGTATGGTGGGCGGCTGCACATCAGCTGGTGAATGAAGAGTTTTATCAGAATCCGGCAAATCGCGAATACTTTGCCGGATTCTTCAAACACGGGGAGGGTCTGACTCATTTATTGCGCTTTATTAATCTGTATGGTGTGCTCGGCCGGTATTTGCCGGCATGGGGAAAAATAGTCGGTCTGCTGCAACATGATTTGTTTCATATTTATCCGGTAGATGACCATATTTTAATGGTAGTACGCAATATGCGGCGTCTGGCCATGGAACAGCACAGCCATGAACTGCCTTTTGCCGCAACATTAATGCATACTTTTGCACGCAAACATATTTTGTATATGGCTGCACTGTTTCATGATATTGCTAAAGGCCGTGGTGGTGACCATGCACAAAAAGGCGTAGCCGATGCCCGCTCCTTTGCCGAAGATCATTTTCTGGATAGTGAAGAAAGCGATTTACTGGCTTGGCTGGTAGAACAGCATCTGCTGATGTCAATGACAGCGCAGAAAGAAGATATTCAAGACCCTGAAGTGATTACCCGATTCAGCAAACAGGTTAAAACTGTTGAACGGCTCACTGCTTTATATCTGCTGACCGTAGCAGATATCCGGGGCACCAATCCGAAAATCTGGAATTCATGGAAAGCCAGTTTGCTGGAAAATTTATATAAAGCCACGCTGCATCAGCTCAATGGTAAACAAAGTAACCGGCACACGACTATTCTTGACCGCCGGCAACAGGCAATGCATGAGTTAAATCAATATCACATCAGCGAATCACAGCAGCGCCAATTGTGGCATATTCTCGGTCAGGCTTATTTTGCCCGCCATGAGTGGCAGGATATTTTATGGCATTTATCAAAAATTATTAATTACGAACAGCAGGCTCAGGCACACAGCCAAATGCTGCCGGATAATGATACCCTGAAGGTGATGGTTTATATGCCTAACCGCCCGAAACTCTTCACTGAGCTGGCTTCGGTTTTCAGTGAAGCAGGGATGAACATTCTGACAGCCCGCGCCTATATCACTGAACACAACTTTATTCTGGATACTTTTATTCTGCAATTTCCGTCGAATCTCAACCCGAATGATTATCTGACCATTCAGAATAAAACCGAGCTGGCGCTTAATCAGTTTGTAAATGGTAAATTGCCGATGTCTGCGAGCAATCCGGCCAGTCTGAGCCGGCGTAGCCGTCATATTCCGATTGCACCGCGAATCAGTATTGATGAAGAAGATAATCCCGGCTGGTACAGCCTGCACATTATTACAGCAAACCGGCGTTTTTTACTTGCCAACATTGCTGCTGTTTTATCCGATTTAAATATCAGTATTCGCTTTGCCAAAATCACTACTCTGGATGAACGGGTAGAAGACAGTTTTCTGGTATATGCGCCTCAACTGGCCGATACTCAACAGCAATTGCAGCTTAAAAATGCCCTTCTGGATCAATTACTGCGCTAAGCAGTGATAACGGGAAACAGATAATGAACAGTTTTCAGATTGATAAAAATATTCTCAGCCAGTGGCAACGGCAGGCAAACAGACAGTTTCCTGCATTGTGTCAGCAGCGTCCATCTCAGAGCCATAAGGGTACGTTTGGCACGCTGGGTATTCTGGGTGGTTCAGAAGGCATGGCCGGTTCGATTATTCTGGCCGGAATAGCTGCACTGCATTGTGGCTGCGGTAAAGTATGGCTTGGTTTTCAGCAACCAATATTACCAATGCCAATACTAAGCCAGCAGCCAGAAATTATGTTAAATACCGCTGAACGGCTTTTACACCGTTCCGATATTACCGCATGGGTGATTGGCTGTGGTCTGAGCACCTCAACTACGGCACTAGCAACACTGACTGAATGTTTGCAGCAAAAGCATATGATGGTAGTCGATGCCGATGCACTGAATTTACTTGCTCAGCAGCCTGCTTTGCTGACTAGCAGGCAAAATAATCAAAATGTTGTTTTAACGCCGCATCCGGGAGAAGCAGCACGCTTACTGCAATGCAGTATTAGTGAAATTCAGAGTAACCGTTATCAGGCTGCACGCCAGCTGGCGCAAAAATATTCAGCATGGATAGTTTTAAAAGGTCATCAGAGTCTGATTGTTTCACCTCACGGCCAGATACAGCAAAATGAAACCGGCAATCCGGGACTGGCAACAGCAGGTAGCGGTGATGTCTTAGCCGGCATCATCGGCAGTTTGCTGGCTCAGCAAATCCCACCGGAGCAGGCAGTATCAGCCGGAGTATGGTTACATGGTGCTGCGGCAGATATTCTTGCTGCCAATAATACCGGTCCTATAGGCTTATGCGCCGGTGAAATAGCTACGGCTGCACGCTGGCTGCGCAACAGTTTAACTGAATCTATCTGAAAAACAAAACAGATGGTTAGATAGCCATCTGTTTTATCCGTTTATCCGCTTTTATATTTCGGAAACTGCATTATTTATCTGTTAAAGCCCAGTCTACTGCTGCAGTAGCATGAATTGCCGTAGTATCAAATACCGGTACCGGACTGTCATCCTGCGAAACCAGTAACATAATTTCGGTACAGCCAAGAATGATGGCTTGAGCGCCCTTATCAACCAGACGCCGGATAATCTGCCGGTACTGCTGGCGTGATTCTTCACGTATGATACCTGATACCAGCTCTTCATAAATAATTTTATGTACTGTCTGACAATCTTTATCGTCAGGAATCAATACCTCTAAACCGAATTTTTCTGTAAGCCGGCCTTTATAAAAATCCTGCTTCATGGTGAATTCGGTACCCAGTAAGCCAACTTTTTGCAGTTTCTGGCTACAAATTTGCTTAGCCGTTGCATCAGCGATATGTAGCAAAGGTTTTGTTATACTATTCTGTACCTGTTCAGCCATACGATGCATGGTATTGGTACAAATTACAATACACTGTGCTCCGCCCTGCTCCAGCTGACGTGCTGCTGTACACATATTTTCAGCCAGTTCATCCCATCGTCCCTGATGCTGCAAAGCTTCGATTTCGGCAAAATCTACAGATAACATGATGCTGCGGGCTGAATGCGTACCGCCAAGACGCTCACGTACTTGTTCATTAATCATGCGGTAATATTCAGCAGAACTTTCCCAGCTCATGCCACCGAGCAACCCAATGGTTTTCATGTTTTCCCCTTGTTCGTTTAAAAAATTATTTACTTAATAGCTGAAGAATTTCTTTTGGCTGCTCAACAATATAATCGGCTGGCCATTGCGATATGTTATCTTCTGCACCGATATATCCCCAGTTCGCCAGCACTGTAATCATGCCGGCATTACGTCCTGCCTGCATATCACGCTCTGCATCACCGATATACAGGCAATTTTCGGGAGCTACGCCAATGTGACGGCAGGCATAGAACATGGGTTCGGTACTGGGTTTCGGCGCACTGGTGGTATCTCCGCTTACGATTACAGCCGGTTCAATACTGCATCCGAGTTTTGGTACCAGACGGTCAGTAAAAACATGCGGCTTATTGGTAATAATCCCCCAGGCTATATTCTGTTCAGCCAGTTTTTGTAATAACTCATTGATTCCGCCAAATAAAACGGTCTGATCAGTAAAATGCAGTTCATACTCAGCCATAAAATCCTGCCTCAAAGCTGCAAACGCAGGATTATCAGGCTGCATACCTGTACCGAGTTTAATCAGTCCTGCTGCACCATGGCTGGCAACTGGACGAATCTCTGCCATAGTTTTAGGCGGTAAATTCTGCTTTTGCAGCACATTATTAAGGGCTATCCCTAAGTCCGGCGCCGTATCGGCCAGGGTACCGTCCAGATCAAATAACACAGCTTTAATCATGATTTTCTACCTGAAATATGGTCTGATAATCTGATTATATTGTATTAATGAACATGCTGACCGGCAACAGAAGGGATACAGCATAAAAGATTATTGCTGTGTTTATGGGCTGCGCTTTCTGTCTGTACTGTAACATGATGTATATCATGTCTGAGCAATACTTCTGCCAGTTCATTAACCAGTTTCTCTGCTTCCGTTATCGTTAATGTACCATCAACAACAATATGGCAGGACAAAGCATTCATATTGCTGGTAATAGTCCAGGCATGTAAATCATGTACTGCTTTAATTCCCGGCATTTCCTGAATTACTCTGCCCAGCTGCTCCAGCTCAATTGCATCCGGTGTGCCTTCCATCAGAATACGCAAAGTGGTTTTCAGGATTCCGATTCCACTGTAAGCAATCAGGCAGGCTACCACTATACTTGCTACCGGGTCAGCCCAGCGCCAGCCAAACAGCATCATCAGTACAGCTGCGGCAATAGCACCCACAGAACCGAGTAAATCACCCAGTACGTGTAGAAACGCCCCGCGCATGTTTACATTATGTTCTGTCTCACTACTGCTGTGCATATACCAGGCAATAATAATATTTACCAGCAAACCAATCATACTGATAATCAGCATGCCCCGGGTAGCGATATCCGGCGGATTAACAAAACGACCTATGGCTTCATAAACAATCATAACTGCAATTACCATTAGCGCCAGACCATTTACTGCCGCCGCAATAATTTCAAAGCGTTTATAACCAAAGGTCTGCCGACCGTTTACCGGTCGCTCACTCAGGTGAAATGCGATTAACGACAGTGCCAGTGCCAGTGCATCCGAAAACATATGACCAGCATCCGACAGCAGTGCCAGACTATTGGTTAACCAACCACCAATAATCTCTACCACCATATATGCACCGATAATCAGCAGTGAAATACTTAAAACTTTTTTATCTGCACTGTGTGCACCAAGATGATGATGGTGATGGTGATGATGAGCTTCATCATGTTCATGCTCATGTGTATGGTTATGTTCGTGCATAGTATTCCTTTAAATATTGTCTGATAGCATTAATACGTTAAACCCTGACATATGGTAAAAGTCAAATGTGAATATCAGCAGATTTCAGCTCAGAACATTCTGGAATCCATAGTTAATATTTATACATACCGGCAATAAATTTTTTACGTAAGTTGATAATAGCAGAAAACACAGAAATTCTGCCGATGTTTACTCAGGCTTTGTGCTGACAAATATCGATATCAGCAAAAGCAGTAAATATTTTTAATATGTTTATTATTTAAATAATAAATTTTTATTTATTAATTTCCTTACATTGTTTCACATATCAAGGTAAAATACTTGTTTGTACAAGTCATGTTCAGTGAGCTACTGAATCATTAATAGACTTGAGAATTGACAGCCAATTCAGATTAAGCGAAAAGAATACATATTCCGGTTTGAAGTGTTTATATTTTATGAATATGTAGTTTTCATTCACACTGAGAATACTTGTTTATTCTGGTAATGTGAGATTTTTTGCAAGCTTATTCATAATACCGGATCATTGATTGATTATATGCTTTTACAAAACGAATATTGTATGCATATATTAGCTGCCGGAAATAATCCGGATTTAAGCAAAAACATGAATTAACTGATTCTCAACTGTTGCTTTTCTTATTATTTATGTTTGGCATGGTTTAACAATCACTACTTTCTGACTGTTTATCTGTTTCATGTTTAGTTTTATATCTATTGAATTCGGCCTTTCATTTATTGCCTTTTTCTGTCTTTACTGGCTATTGGGCAGCAAACCGAAACTGCAAAATCTGCTTTTACTGTGCACCAGTTATCTGATTGTTTATTTGTGCGGAAAAATACAGGCACTAATTGCATTACTGCTATTCACGGTATTTATTTATGCCACATCTGTACGAATAGTTCATGCCGCTAAACCCAGAATATGGCTGATAACTGCAATCATATGCACTATTCTGAATCTGGCATTATGGAAATATTTTGATTTTTTCCGTACGTCTGTCAGCTATGGCTTGGATAGTTTGAAACTGAGTTCCGACTGGCTGTCGGGTATCATATTACCGCTGGGACTGTCCTACTACTCATTTCAGGCCATCAGCTATCTGGTTTCGCTTTATCAGGAGCGATGCCACAATCAGCCTGCCGGTAAAGTTTTTACATTACCGGGTCTGGCTCTGCATCTGGCTTTTTTCCCTACTATTACTGCAGGCCCGATTGCACGCGCCTACGATGCACGCGGGTTAACGGATATATATAAACAGCCCTGCGGCATGGCAACACAAATCTATACTCCGCAACCCCGCAGAATTCTGGCACCTACTCTGGCATTGTGTCTGATTGTAATGGCTTTAATGAAAAACTGGTGGCTGTCTGGTTGGATTGCCGACAACTGGGTAGATCCGGTATTTGCTAACCCCATGCAATATCATAGTCTGGAAATACTGGCTGCCATATATGGCTATACTGTTCAGCTGTTTTTTAATTTTTCCGGTTACAGTGACCTGATGATCGCGATTGGGCTGCTACTGGGATTTCGCCTTCCGGTGAATTTCCGCGCACCATTACTGGCACATAATATCCGCGAATTCTGGCTGCGCTGGCACATCAGCTTATCAACCTGGATACGGGATTATATTTATATCCCGTTGGGCGGCGGCCGACATGGAATGGCGCGCACCCAGCTTAACCTGCTGATAGCCATGGCATTATCTGGAATCTGGCACGGGACAGGCTGGCATTTTTTAATCTGGGGCTTATTGCATGCAGCCGGGATGATCTTGCTTAATATGGGCGACTGGCTGTACAGTCGTCTGCGTCATTGTGAATTGAATAAAGCTCGCGACGCTTTGAGTAAAAGCAGCCGGCCAGCTAAAATTATCAGCATAGTTGTGACTGTACATTTTGTATGTTTTTGTTTTATTTTTTTCCGCGCACCTACACTTAATGATGCTCTGCTTTTGTTACACGCACTGTTTTACAACAATATCAATGTACCTCTGAGTACCAATCCGTTTTATTTTTTTAGTTTGTTATTGCTGGCATGGATACTGTATCCATTTCTGGCAAAATTTACCAATATGTTATACAAGCGCGCGGATTCTCTGCCACGATACCGTCTGATTCTTCCTTTATTACTGTTAGTGGTTCTGGTATTAATTTGCGCGCCAACAGGTATTCCGGGATTCATTTATGCCAACTTCTAAATACCGCCGCGTGCCTTCTTACCACAATAAACAGAAAAAAAAGTATCCTCATGTTGAGGAAGTACCTGTAGTTAGTGTAAAAACCATTACAACAATGCCTATTGTTGTTGAGAGTGAAGAAACAGAAACCAAAGAGCAGCCGAAGAAAAGCAATAAACAGCAATTTCGTTTTGTACTGCTTGTTTTCATCATTACTGCCGGTATTGCATTATGGCTGATGCAAAACTCAATCATCGCCTATTATCAGCAAACTTACCATAGCAACAGTATTTTAACGAAACTAAAACAGTATGCATGGTGGCAAACAGGCAGCCGTGCTGGTGAAGCACTTAATAACGGTGTCAGCCAGCTTAATCAGTCTATCAAGTCTGCTAACCTCAGCACCATCACTGCTTTTAATGATAATTACGCCTATACGGACAGCTATAAAGCCAAACTGCAGCAACAACTAAAACTTGCACAGGAACAGCATCGGTTAGCCCAGAAAAAAGCAGCAATAGAAAATGATATGAAAGCAGCCTTTACGCTTACAGCTGCTGATGAAGTGTTTTTTGCCGGTGATTCATTAATGCAGGGGGTGGCACCGCATGTGCAAAAATGGCTCAGTGAAGTTTATGGTATTAAAACTATCAACCTGAGCAAACAGAGTACCGGATTAACCTATCCGGGCTTCTTTAACTGGCCGCAAACTATTGCAAATACGCTGGATAATAATCCGCATATCAAAATACTGGTTATGTTTCTCGGACCGAATGATCCATGGGATATTCCTGATCCGCATAACGGCAGCAGATTTGTCAGCTTCGCCTCTCCTCAATGGGAAAGTATTTACCGCAGCCACATCAAAACCATTATGGATAGCGCCCGACAGCATCAGGTCACCGTTTTGTGGCTGACTCCGCCGGATATGAGAAAGCAAAAACTGAATGAACAAATGATTTATCTGCGTCAGATTACTGCCGATGAAGTAAGCAAAAATCATGGATATGTCGTAGATACCCGTGCAATGCTGGGTAGTAATGGTGATCAATTTTATGATACGGTAACACAAGCTGATGGAAAGAAAATTAAAACCCGAAGTTCAGACGGGATTCATTTCACACTTTCTGGGCAAAAAATTATTGCCAGAAATATTTTTAACCGCTTCAATCTGCCAGCACAAATTACGGATAACGATACAACAAATGTACAGTAAAAAGCATCTTGCCATTCTGGGCTGCTGCCTTTTCATTATGGCCTGCTCAGCAGATCCGGCTCCGGCACAATCTGCCCGCAAACAGGTATCAGCATCTTCGCAGAATAATCATGCCGCACAGATTGCCCAGGCATTACAGAAAAAAAGTATCAATATAGTACAAATCGGTGATTCACATACAGCAGCGGATTACCTTACAGACGCTGCCCGTGTGTACTTA
This sequence comes from Snodgrassella sp. ESL0324, assembly GCF_013344955.1. NCBI lineage: Bacteria > Pseudomonadati > Pseudomonadota > Betaproteobacteria > Neisseriales > Neisseriaceae > Snodgrassella > Snodgrassella sp. ESL0324. The sequence continues at coordinate 146,268 of NZ_JAAEDS010000013.1, forward strand.
CAGCAGCAATTAGGTAATGGCGGGCCCGGCTGGGCTATGCCGACTCAGTTTCCGGGTTTACGTCTGGCGCGTTTTACCTACCAGAATCAGGGCTGGCAGGCTATTTCCAGTCGTACCGATACCAGCCAGAATTATGCACTTGGCGGTTTGGTAGCTGTTCCTTCCGTGGGGTCAGTAATGACCATCAGAACACGTGAGCCCGAAGCCGAACAAACAGTTACCGTCACTATCCGTCAGGGACCGAATGATGAAGATTTAACGATTACCGACAGTAACGGTAAACAGATTGTTCTTGGCGCACAACCCAAAGATAATCAATGGCATTTCAGTCAGTTTAACGCACGTTTTCCAATTACCGTTACCGCCGGTATGAATTTTCAGACAGCCATAGGCGGCTGGTGGGTACGTAATCAAAACCGTCAGGGTGTGGTATTTTCTGCTCTGGGGATTAATGGTGCCCAGCTTACTCAGTGGCAACGCTGGAATACTCAGGCATGGCAGCAGGAGTTGAATGTTATTGCTCCCGACCTGATTATTCTTGCCTACGGCACCAACGAAGCCTATAACGGAGTTGAGATTGAAACCGTTAAACAAAATCTGATTGAAACTATTAACCGCATTCGTGCAGCCTCTCCCAACAGCGCCATTATGATTCTTGGCGCACCGGAAAGTCTGAAAAGTACAGCCGGCTCATGCGGCGTACGACCGGAAAAACTCACTGAATTACAGGAAATGCAAAAAGAAGTGGCACAAAGCCAACAGGTATTTTTCTGGGACTGGCAGGCAGTAATGGGTGGTGAATGCAGTATGAAACCATGGATTAATCAGGGACTGGCCCGCAATGATGGTGTTCACTTTACCTCAAAAGGTTATCAGCGGCTTGGTCAGGCACTGGGTGAAAGTATTTTATCTATGCGTCAGCAGCGGTAATTCTGTATTTAAATAAAAAAACCGGTTCTGCAGGTAATTATCCTGCAAAACCGGTTATTTTTTATTCAGTCTGTTTAGCGTTTCGCCAGCCCCTGCTGATGCAAAAATGGCAGAATCTGCGGACGTAAAGGCTGAGAAAAATTGTTAGCTACAGCCTTACTCCAGTTCAGATCCAGACCACTGCGCTCTTTATAATAAGCAGTGAGCTGTTCATCATAAGCAGCCAGTTTGGCTGCATCAAGTGCCTTATAACGGTTTTCACTCACCAGTGTTTCCAAAGGCAGACGGGGACGATACATCGGATCCTGAGCCGGATGCCCGATACACATACCGAACAGCGGAAAAGTTAATGGCGGCAACGCCAGTATTTCTGCTGCACGGGCGACATCATTACGCAGAGAACCAATATACACACCACCCAAGCCCATTGATTCAGCTGCCAGAAGACAGTTTTGTGCCATGATACCGGCATCCACAGCACCGAGAATTAATCCTTCAGTCCAGTCCAGCTGGGCTTCAGGAAAAGCCTGCTTGTGTTTTGTGTAATCAATACAAAATACCCAGAATTCTGCTGCAGTACGTACGTATTTCTGATTGGCTGCAACTTCACATAAAGCCGCACGTTTTTCCGCATCTGTAACGCGAATAATCTGGGTACTCTGCATAAAACTGGATGAAGAAGCAGCACGACCGGCCTCCCAGATCGCTTCGCGCTGCTCATCCGTTAAAGCTTCTTCAGTAAATTTACGGATAGAGCGATGGCGGTAAATAGTCGGTAAAGTAGCTTCACTCTTTAGATTGGTGTGGTAACTCATGATTATTCCTGATATTAATTTTAGCGTTTCAGACGCAGCGCCAGTTCAGCCAGCCGCTTACCCTGCGCAAACGCCAGTGCCTCTTCTTCAGCACTCAATTGGATATTATTATTATGACCAGCCACATGGCTGGCACCGTAAGGTGTTCCGCCACTATGGGTACCATTAAGCTGTGGTTCACTGAACGGAATACCGCACAACAGCATTCCGTGATGTAAAAGCGGAGTCATCATACTTAAAAGTGTACTTTCCTGACCACCATGCAAACTGGTGGTACTGGTAAATACACAGGCTGGTTTGCCAATCAGACTTCCCGCCAGCCACAGGCTGCTGGTACTGTCGAGAAAATATTTAACCGGTGCAGCACAATTTCCAAACCTCGTCGGACTGCCCAGAGCAAGCGCTGCACAGTTCTGAACTTCATCCAGAGTAACATAAGGCGCTCCTTCATCCGGAATCTCCGCTGCTGTTGCTTCACATACAGCCGATACTTTCGGTACAGTGCGTAACAAAGCTTCACACCCTTCTACACTGTCTACACCTCGAGCCAGTGCCAGTGCCAGATTACGGGTACTGCCTGACAGGCTGTAATACACCACCAGAATAGGTAAATCGGCCATATACTGCTCCTTGAAGATTGTCTGAAGGCTATTATTGTGCCGTAAGTGTCATAAATTGACCAGCCTGCACGGAAAGTCTGCGCCGTCTGCTCTTTTTGGTTACAATCAGCCATGTGAGGAGTCGCCATGAATATACAATTATTTAAAAGCAAATATTTACAGCAGCGCCTGCCACAGTTTTTATTGTTTGTTGCGCATAACTATCAGCGCTGCAAGCTGCCGCTTATTGCCGCCAGCCTGACATTTACTACGCTGCTGGCACTGGTACCTTTTTTTACTATTACTGTTATTGTCATTAATGCGTTTCCCATGTTTGCAGATATGGCCACACGCTTTAATCAGTTTCTGACCCATATTATTGTACCGGCTGCCGGTGCCGATTCTGTCGGTGACTATCTGTATGACTTCCGGGATAAAGCCAGCGGATTAACTGCTGTCGGTATCAGTTTTATGATTATTACCTCACTGATGCTGATACAGACAATTGAGCATGCATTTAATCAAATCTGGCAGGCACGCGATCAGCGACCACTCTGGATTCGTATTCTGATTTACTGGGCACTGCTAACCCTCGGACCGGTCGTGCTGGGGATGAGCCTGTCTTTTATTAATTTATTATCTAATCCGGCCAATATGGCCAATCAGATACCGTTTTACAGCACACTTTTTAAAATTATCACCAATCTGGCGCTATTCACCATTTTATTGTTTTTATTATATAAACTGGTACCATTTTGTTTTGTTCGATGGCAGCATGCTCTGCTGGGTGCTTTTATCACAGCAGTAGGGCTGGATTTATTGCGGCGCGGCTTTGCTATTTTTGTTACCTATTTTGGCAATTATCAGAAAGTATATGGTGCATTTGCAGCAATACCGGTATTTTTAATCTGGCTGAATTTATTATGGTTGCTGTTACTTGCCGGTGCTGTACTTACCTCTTCTTTGCCCTACTGGCATCAGGACAGATTTCGCCATCTGCGTCAGTATCAGCCATTTGAAAATGCACTTGATCTGTTGTATCAGCTGGTAACAGCTCAGCAACAAGGACAGGCTGTCAAATCCTGTCTGTTGCAGCAAAAGCTCGGAATCAGTGATAAACATTTAGACCAAATACTTTCTAAACTCGAAAAGCAGCATTATATTGCTTACTGTAGTGACGGCTGGATATTGCAAAAAGATCCGGATAAAATCATGCTGTCAGATTTGTATCAACTATTTATTTATCAGCCTAATCACAATTCAGCCATAGCTACTTCCGTAAACACCCTGCTACAGCCATGTTTACAGCAACTGAATATCAGTCTGTCCCGATGGGCAAGACAACTACAACAGCAAACACAAAATCAATCATAAAAATTATTCTGACACTGGTAATTTCAGATAAATAGTTTTACATTTACCTGTTTTAGGATGGATTGCCCGATACACAACCATGTCCCTGTTAACTCAATCATCAGCCTTGTTAAAGCAGTTCAAACAGAAAATAACCGCCAAACCAAAACTCTGGTGTAGTATTGCCGTGGCAATCGTATTGCTTCTGATTATACTGGTTGTACTCATATCCGGCCGTAAACACAATTCAGATCGTTATCAGCCAAAGCATATAACACTCAAACTGGCTCCGGTTAACATTAAAACCCAGGCGCCTGTACAGAATTTCTGGCGGGACGAAATCGTCCAGCCCGGTGATACGATTAACATGGTACTAAGCCGCTTTGGTATCAGTGCTGATGAAATTCAGCGCATTACCAGTCTTAACATCATCAAAAATAAGGTACAGCATTTACAGGTCAATCAGGTTTTCAGTATCCGCACGGATAACAATGGCCTCCTTACCGATATCCAGTTTTTTAATGATGATGATAATGGCGAAAAAAATCTGGTGGCACTGAAAAAAACTGGTAATAACTGGAATGCCGATATCAGCGCAGTGGATACTGAAACTCTGCCGACATTTAAAGCCGTTGTCGTTAAAACCTCTGCACGAGGAGCACTGGCACAAGCAGGTATTCCGGTAGAAATCAGAGAATCACTGCGTGAAATTTTCAAAGACAAAATTGATATTAACTCGCTGCAAAGTGGCGATACTATCCGCCTGATTTACGACAGCCTGTATTATCGCGGTCAGGAACTGGCAACAGGTGATATACGCGCAGCAGAATTCAGCCACAATGGCAATATTTATCATGCCTATTATTACGATACTGGTAATGATGGTAACGGTCAGTACTATGATGTAAATGGTAAACCTTTGCGCAAAGGATTTTCCAGTGTACCAGTCGATGGTGCACGAATTTCTTCCCCCTTTGGTACACGTTTTCATCCGATACTGCAAACTCTGCGCATGCACAGCGGTATTGATTATGCTGTTGCCAGCGGAACACCCATACATGCCCCATCGGATGGTACTGTTGAAAGCTTTGGTGTCAAAGGGGGCTATGGCAATGCAGTTGTGCTGCGACACAACGACAGCATGCAAACCCTGTACGGACACATGAGTGCTTTTGCCAATCTAAGTGTTGGTCAGCATGTACAGGCTGGAGATATTATCGGATACGTAGGCAGTACCGGCGTTTCTACCGGCCCGCATCTGCATTACGAAGTCCGGATTAACGGACAGCCGGTAAATCCGACCAGCGTTGCCCTGCCGACCCGCACACTGAATGCACGTGAACTGGCTGACTTCAAAAAGAAACAGCATCACTGGGATAAGCAGTTATCCGGCTTTCGTAATCTGAATGTTACCATTGCCCAGCTGGATTAACTGATAGCGGTATCTGCTCTGGAACTCACCAAACTTTACGCATACAATACCCGTTTTGCTGAAACAGAATCCATCATGAAAATTGCCACCTGGAATGTCAACTCCCTCAATGTGCGTCTGCCGCATACGCTGCGCTGGCTCGAAGAAAACCAGCCGGATATACTGGCTTTGCAGGAACTGAAACTTGAGCAGGATAAATTCCCGGAAACTGAATTTACCCAAATTGGCTATCATGCAGCATGGAACGGACAGAAAACCTATAATGGCGTTGCCATACTCAGCAGACAGTCTCTTGAGGACGTAACAGTTGATATCCCCGAATTGAATGAACCGCAAAAACGTATTATTGCGGCAACGGTTAATGATGTCAGAATTATCTGTGCTTATTGCGTCAATGGTGAGGCTGTAGGCAGCGAAAAATTTGCCTATAAAGAGCGTTGGTTTGCGGCACTGAATAACTATATCAACACTGAGCTGACACAACATCCCAAAACCATATTGCTGGGCGATTTTAATATCGCACCACACGATACAGATGTTTATGACCCGGTAAAATGGCAGGACAAAGTATTGTGTTCAGCACAGGAGCGCAGCTGGTTTCAGCAGTTGCTGAATCTGGGATTAACAGACAGTCTGTATTATCTTTATCCGGACAGCACAAACTATACATGGTGGGATTACCGTATGAATATGTTTAAACGCAAACTTGGTTTACGCATAGATCATATACTGATCAGCAATGCGTTATTGCCGGCTTTGCGTGAAGTACAGATAGACAGCGAAGCCCGAGGCTGGGAACGCCCCAGTGATCATGCACCGGTAATGGCTACTTTCGCCTGATGAACAGCACACCTTCTTTTCAATACTATATCGGCCTGATGTCAGGCACCAGCATGGATGGTATTGATGCCGTACTGGCCAAACTTTCCGGTACTCAATGGCTAGGTGTCTGTGCACATGCATTCGTCGCCTACCCGGAAACACTCAGGCAGCAGCTATTATCATTACAAATACCACAGCAGAACGAACTGGCACAGGCAGCCGTACTGGCACAGCAGCTGGCACGCCTGAATGCGCAGGCTGTCAGTACAGTGCTCAGTACAGCACAAACCGAAGCACGAGCCGTGACAGCACTAGGCTGTCACGGTCAGACCATACGTCATGTACCGGAACAGCATTACAGTATTCAGCTAATGGACTGGGCACTACTGGCCGAACTTACCGGCATCACAACAGTAGGTGATTTTCGCAGTCGCGATCTGGCTGCCGGTGGTCAGGGTGCGCCATTGGTACCGGCCTTCCATCAGGCAGTTTTTGCTGATGAAAAGCAATGCCGTGTGGTTCTGAATCTGGGCGGCATTGCCAATATCAGCGTTCTGCAACCACACCAGCCGGCATTCGGCTTCGATACCGGTCCGGCCAATATGCTGATGGATGCATGGGTACAGCAAAACTGGCAGCAAGAATTTGATTTTAACGGCACACTTGCCGCACAAGGCCGGACAATTGAGCCATTGCTGCAAGCCATGCTCAGCCATGCCTATTTCAGCCAGCCTTATCCCAAAAGCACCGGCCGTGATTTATTCAGTTTCGATTGGCTCAGCCAGTATCTTAATGGACAGGAAAATCCCGCAGATGTATTACGCACTCTGCTTGAACTAACCGCACACAGTGCAGTAAACGCCATTATAAATGCCGCACCTGATGCCGGGAGCGTATATGCATGTGGCGGCGGGGCGCAAAATCTGCTTCTGATGCAAACATTAGCACAGCAGCTAGATTTACATCGGATATCTCTATACAGCACCGATACTTTACAACTTCCGGCACAACTGGTTGAGGCTTCTGCTTTTGCCTGGCTGGCTGCATGCTGGTATCAGCGTCAGCCTGTAGCCACTCATCATGCTACGGGTGCTCATGGTGCACGTATACCCGGCTGCGGTTACTGGGTTTGATACTCCGCAAAAAACCGTTAAATCCTGTTACTAATATCAGATACAGAGCCTGACAGAACGTATAATAACCAGTTAATTTCTGATAAAAATACCAAATTAAGCTGCAACATTTATGGCCACAATACGAAAAAAAACTGCTCCGAGCAAGCAGTTACCGAAAAAACTCAAACCACAGGAAATCAGCAAACCCAGACAGCCATGGTTAATGAACCTCATTAATGATATTTTCTGGCTGCTGGCACTGATGATTACCCTGTTTGTCATACTGTCATTAGCCAGCTTTGATATGGCTGATCCGGCATGGTCACGCGGTATTGCACAAATTAATAAAACTCATAATCTGGCTGGTCTTACCGGAGCATGGCTGTCTGATATCGGCTACTACATTTTCGGTTTATCTGTATGGTGGTTAATTATTGCTGCCATTATCGCCCTGTATAAAAGCTTTCGTCCGCTCAATGCACGCTCTCTTAACACCAGCGTTGACAGTAAACCCTACAGCAGCTGGCTGGCTCTGAGTGGTTTAGCTGTACTTCTGGTTTTCAGCCCTGCCCTGGAAAATCTGGTATTTACCAGTATGCTTGAGAATGCTCTGCCTATTGGTGCCGGAGGTTTAACCGGGCAGAGTTTCGGAAAACTGTTACATCAGTTCTTCGGTATGACCGGTGGTCTGATTATCAGTATATTTATGATGCTGATCGGGCTGTCAATGTTATTGCAGGTATCGTGGTTAACCGTAATCGAAAAACTTGGTGCACAGTTTGAATGGTTCTGGTGCAAATTACTGCGCCGGCCGCAGCGGTTAATTACCGAATTTCCTAACAACAAAACCGTCCGGCGTGTAGTCAGACAGGCCAAAAATATTACAGCAAAAAATATCGAACCGCCCGAGCTTACCACCAGCAACCGTAAAACCGTGGCTGTACGTACAGAAGTACCCGTTGCACAGGATTTAACAGAACCGGCACCGGTATCTGAACCTATAGTAAAAAGTGATAATGGTCTGATTCATTTACCGGATACAGAATTACTCAGCAAACCCTCTGGTCAGCCTGCTGTGGTTAACAGCGAGCTTTTGCAGCAAACGGCTGCACACATCGAATCCCGATTGAAAGAATTCGGCGTTGAAGTAGAAGTGACCAGTGCCACTACCGGCCCGGTTATTACCCGCTATGAAATCGAACCGGCACAGGGAGTAAAAGGCAGCCAGATAGTCAATCTTAATAAAGATCTGGCCCGCTCCCTTTCAGTACAAAGCGTGCGTGTTGTAGAAACCATCGCCGGTAAAACCACGATGGGTATTGAGCTGCCTAATGAAGAACGCCAAAACGTTCTGCTGTCAGAAATCCTGGGCGCAAAAATCTTTCATGAAGCCGCTGATAAATTAACCATGGCTATGGGGAAAGATATTGCCGGTGCACCCGTGATTGCCAGCCTGGCGAAAATGCCGCATTTACTGGTTGCCGGTACTACCGGCTCTGGTAAATCTGTCGGTGTTAACTGCATGATTCTGTCGATTTTATACAAAGCACAGCCAGACGAAGTGCGCTTTATCATGGTAGACCCGAAAATGCTGGAATTAAGCGTATACGACGGCATTCCGCATCTGCTTGCTCCGGTGGTTACCGATATGAAAGAAGCAGCTCAGGCACTCAACTGGTGTGTTACCGAAATGGAAAAACGTTACCGGCTGTTAGCGCATGTCGGAGTACGCAACATTACCGGCTTTAATGACAAAGTAGCAGCTGCCAAAGCAGCATCAACGCCACTGGTTAACCCATTCAGTACCAATCCGGACGATCCTGAACCACTGGATAAACTGCCTTATATCGTGGTTGTTATTGATGAGCTGGCTGACCTGATGATGGTAGAAGGCAAAAAAGTAGAACAACAGATTGCCCGGCTGGCACAAAAAGCCCGTGCTGCCGGTATCCACCTGATACTGGCAACACAGCGCCCGAGCGTTGATGTGATTACCGGACTGATTAAAGCCAATATTCCCACCCGGCTTTCATTTCAGGTATCCAGCAAAATTGACAGCCGTACCATTCTGGATCAGATGGGCGCTGAAAACCTGCTGGGCAAAGGTGATATGTTGTTTTTACCGCCCGGTCAGGCTGAGCCCACCCGTCTGCATGGTGCATTTGTCTCCGATGATGAAGTTCATGCCATCGTTAACTTCATTAAACAGCAGGCTCCTGCCCAATACGTAGAAGGCTTATTATCGGGAGAGGCTGCTCAGACCAATGTTAATCAGGTTAATCCGAACGCCAACAGTGACGAATTATTCGATCAGGCAGTAGCCTTTGTACTGGAAACCCGTAAAACATCTATTTCATCTTTACAACGCCACCTGCGCATTGGTTACAACCGTGCAGCAAATCTGATGGAAGCACTCGAAGCCGCAGGTATCGTTTCACCTGCCGAGCTGGGTGGCAGCCGGCGGATTCTGGCACACAAAGACAGCCTGTAAAGATTAATTACCTTTCTGTGTGTGGGGGGATATTTTTTAAAGCTGTACACTGCAAATAAAAAAAACGGCTGAAATATCTGAAATACAGGCAGTTTAGCCGTTTTTCTGCGCTTAAATTTAAGTTTTTCTTTTATCTCAAAATAGGTAAAAATTATACATTCTTTAAAATATTTTAAATATAATTTATAACATATTTAAACACGTTTAAACGTATAGTTAAATTTGTCTACAAAACCATTCAACGCGTCCCACAATTTCAATTTTATTTTCCAAGTTTTTTAAATTAATTGTAAACGGGTCGTAGGCTTTATTCTCAGATTTAACTGATAATTTATCATCAGGGAGCAGCTGAGTACGTTTAACAATTAACTCATCACCAATTCTTAAAACATATAAACCTGTTGCCGGTTGATTCCTTGAATGATTAATTAGTAATTTATCACCATCATAGAGTAAATCAGCCATTGAATCACCCTGGACGGTTATTACTGATAAATCACGTGGATTTGCATGCAAAAAATTGATTACCCAACTTCGGCGAAAAGCCATTGTCGGGACAGGCTCATCATCATTTGATATAAATTTATAACTTAATGCGGTTTTAATATCATATTCTGGAATAAAAACAAAATCATCAATATCTACACGTTTTCCTGAAACATCGACAGTTGATTTTGTTACTTGAATATTGCTTGTATTTGATTCCTGTGTATTTTTAAATTTTTTACCCTCTCCCGTTGCTAGCCAAGCAATATTTACATTGGCTGCATCAGCAAGTCGTATTAAATTTGTTCTAGATGGATCAGATTCTCCCCGTAGCCATCTAAATACTGATGATGCAGTTACTCCAGCCTTTTTAGCCACAACATTGGGATTACCTAATAGCTCAACTATTTCATTTATGCGCTGGGCAAATATCATATTATCTTCGTAAAAGTTTTTCATTTCTTCTTTTTCGTAAAATATATTAGTACAAAAATACCGTAAAACATGTCTGCCAATAATTAAAGCCGCAATAAATATATTTTATTGCGGCTTTAACAGCTTTATAAATTCAGTTTAAGCTGCTTTTTTACAAGTATAAGCGAATCCGACTGCGCCAATCACAATCATCGGCAGACTGAGCCATTGCCCCATAGACATATGCATCGCCAGCAAACCCAGATAGTCATCAGGTTCACGCGCAAACTCAACAATAAACCTGAATACACCGTAGCCTAGTAAAAACAGCATAGATGCCTGCCCCAGCGGACGAGGTTTTTTGGTAAACAGCCACATAATCACAAACAGCACAATTCCTTCAAGCATAAATTCATACAGCTGTGAAGGATGGCGCGGCAGCATCTGAAATTTATTCCATACCGGCAGCCATTTTTGCGGATCCTGCATCACCAGCGCAACATCATCATCATGCGCGTGCGGAAAACCCATTGCCCAGAAAGCATCAGCACTGGTAACACGCCCCCACAGCTCGCCGTTAATAAAATTACCGATACGACCGCATGCCAGTCCGAGCGGTATCAGCGGCGCCACAAAATCGGCTACCGCCCAGAATTTAACCTTGTGTTTGCGGGAAAACAGCCACATGGCGACCAGCACTCCGATAAAGCCGCCATGAAACGACATACCACCCTGCCAGATTTTCAGAATATCCAGCGGATGACTGAAATAGTACGCAGACTGATAAAACAACACATAGCCCAGACGCCCGCCCAGTATCACGCCGAATACACCCCAGGTAAATAAATCTTCCAGCAACTCATTGGTAAATATGGTCTGCCCGCTTTTAATCCGTCTGCTTCCCAGCCAGATAAACAAACAAAAACCAACAATATAACTTAATGCGTACCAGCGAATGGCCAGAGGACCCAGATGTATCAGTACTGGATCAAAATTCGGATGGATCATCATAAATTTAGCATTCCTCAGATATCCTGCTTATTTCATCAGTCACAACAGCCAGTCACCCTATTCTCGATAACAGCCGGAATGACCAGAAATACCACAACCAAAATAGCAGACAGTTTAACTCATATTAGCCATTCTATGCGCTACTTTCCGCATTCCATCCCTTGATAGCAATACCGAACAGATTGAAATAGAAAAATTATTCATTTAATTGATTCAGTATTTATTGACAGCCATTATTAAGCAGCCTAATATAAAATATGTATTTTATATACATATTAAATTATACAAAATTTTCGGGAGAACAATCATGCAACTTACTACCAGACAAATCGAACTGGTTCAGTCTACTATTCCAACCCTAAAGGAACACGGTGTTGAACTAACCCGCTACTTTTACAACAGGATGCTCACCAATAACCCCGACCTGAAAGAAATATTTAACCTTGGCAACCAGCGCAATGATGCGCAACCACATGCACTGGCCAGTGCAGTACTGGCTTATGCTCAAAATATTACTAAATTACAGAACCTCGGCGATGCAGTTAGTCAGATCGCTCACCGGCATGTCAGTCTGGATATTCAGCCGGATCAGTATCCAATTGTTGGTACCAATCTGCTGCACTCCATCAGTGAAGTATTGAATGTCCCCATGGAAAGTGAACTGATAGAAGCATGGACTGCCGCTTATCAGCAACTGGCCGACATTCTTATTACCACAGAAGCAAATCTATATAACAAACAAGATAAAACTGAAGGCGGATGGAATGGCTGGAAAAAATTTAAAATAGTTGATAAGCAGATTGAAAGCAGCGAGATTACCTCTTTTTATTTGCAACCGGCAGACAATAGTCCGCTGCCGGAGTATAAGCCCGGTCAGTATATTTCCGTTCGGGTTATGGTACCTCAGCTAGGCATCCGGCAACCACGTCAGTACTCACTTTCCGACAGCAATCACCCGAACTATTTCCGCATCAGCGTCAAAAAAGAAATTGGTGACAAACAACATGCTGAAGGTTATGTGTCTACAACTCTGCATGAACATTACCAGATCGGTGATGAACTGGAAGTCACCAACCCGACAGGTACTTTTATACTCCACCATCCGCATAAAAATACTGTTCTGATTAGCGCAGGTGTTGGTATCACACCCATGATTGCTATTCTGAATACCCTTGCTGCAGAAAAAAATCCGCATCAGCAAATCAGTTTTATTCATGCCTGCCGCAACAGTAATGTACTGGCGATGCACCAGCATATCACCGAATTGCAGCAAAGCATGCCTAATCTGCACAGCTATCTGGCCTGTGAAAACCCGGGTAAAGAATTAGCAGCAGATAAAATTGGTCGTCTGAATTTATCCGAACTGGACAGCTCATTACTGCCTGCTGATGCAGACTATTATATTTGCGGTCCGATAGAATTTATGCATGCACAATATCAGGCTCTGCGTGATTTACAAATACCACAAAACCAGATTTTCATGGAATTGTTCGGTACAGGCGGATTCAGCCAGCTGGCAGCTTAATAACTATTTTGAAATTATTTAAACGAAATCTTTTCATGGCAGCTGAAAACAGGCAAAATTGACCTTCCATCAGCCTGACAGTCTGCCATGCAATTAAACCGTTTTACCGATTTAGGCTTGCGCGTATTATTAGCTTTACAATACCTGCCTGAGAACAGACTTTCTACCGTAGAAAGTCTGGCCACACAGCTCAGCGTATCTAAAAATCATCTGGTAAAAATTGTATATTTCATGGCACAGAGCGGCTGGATTGATTCCTTTAAGGGCAGAAAAGGCGGTATAAAACTGGCTGCCTCCAGCTATCAGCTTAAACTGGGTGATATTGTTCAGGCACTGGAGCTGGCCTCATCAGAGACCCCTCATTTAATAAACTGCCGGCACCCCCCATGCTCAATGGCAGAATTTTGCTATCTTCCCCGACTATTCAGCGAGGCGCAGCAAGCCTTTTATCATTCTCTGAACCGCTATACCCTCAGTCAGCTCAAAGCTCCGGCTGACAATCAGGCAATTATCAAATGGCTGGAGCAGCCAGAATAAATCAGCCGAAAATACAAGCTGACAAATTACTGCCTGAATAATTACATCGTGTCTTCGGTTTCAGATGAAGAATCATTAGCAGGCGCAGCAGATCCGTTAAGTAAACCCTCAACGGCAGGCGGTTGTGGAAGCAGCGTATTTAAAGCCAGTACAGAAGGATTCAAAACCGGATAATCACTGAAATCAATCTGATAACCACCATTACTGGTAGAATACAAACTTGCTTTGGCGCCCAGGGGAAAGGTAACCTTATCGGTAATATGCCCGAAAGGAAATCCGGTTAATACCGGAACCTTTGTCAGCCTTGCCATCGTCTGAATCACAGAATTCAAAGTATAACTACTGTCATAGACATCACGAATTGAGCCCATACGGAAATTACCCAGAATAATTGCCTGCTGTCGTGCAAGTATTCCGCTCAGATACAATGTCTGAAGCATGCGTTCTATCCGGTATGGCTGTTCACCTACATCTTCAATAAACAAAATACCGCCATTCACCTGTGGCATAAATTGAGAGCCGGCAAGCGCAGACAACACACTTAGATTGCCTCCCCACAAAATACCATCTGCCCGTATCTGATAATTCTGTATATCGGCAACTGTAACCGACATTTTCGGATTACAGCTGTTCTCAATAAAAGAACGGGTAGTAAACAAACTCATCTGTGGCTTGCCAAACTCACTATACAGCATTGGTCCGGCAAAACTGCACATTTGCCCCTGAGCCAGCAATGCCAGTTGCACAGCGGTAACATCACTGTAGCCATACAGTAATGTGCCCTGCTCACGCATTCTTGCACCCAGAGAAGACCAGTTAACCAGAGGCAGAATACGCATCGCTCCGTATCCGCCACGCAGCCCCATCAGCACCTTCGGTACAGGTACCCGGCCGATAGCCACATCCTGCAAATCTGCAGCGCGCTCAGCATCACTGCCGGAAAAACGCTGATAGCGACGCATAAACGCCTGCTGATTACTCACGGCAAAACCGGCTATAGCCAGACGCTGGGCTGCCAGCTCACTCCGGCTGACACTTTCACCAAATCCGGAACAGGCAAAAATACGCATAGTATTAAGATTATTATTGATTTGCACAGGTACTTTAGGTGTTGACACTGTTTTGACGTCAGGCTTCGGATTGCTGCCACAAGCCTGCAACAGACCGGCACCTGCAAAAGCAGCACCGGCACGCAGAAAATTACGACGGCTATTTTGTTGAGTATCCATAAAACTCACTTTCTGATCCGGCAGAATGTCCGGACAAAAAATATACGGGCCATTGTAAAAGTAATTCATTCTGATTAACAACAGTCAGAACCGAAATTATTTATGCCGGTACAAACCGGCTAAGGCTTACTATATCCCTGTTTACAAAGAATAGCAGCAAAAAAATAGCAAAAAGGCATGCCACTGCATGCCTTTTCAGTACCAACCGGCAACCTGATTACTGCCGTGGCGGTATAGATTTCAGTAAATCCAGCAAAACAGACCAGCATTCAGCCACAGCTTTAATTTCTACCCGCTCTTTAGGAGAATGTGCTGCACGTATTGTCGGTCCGAATGACACCATATCCAGATGAGGTGCTTTACCACTGAGAATCCCGCATTCCAGTCCGGCATGAATAATCTGCAACGGTGGCTGTTTACCATAGTGACGGGTAAAAATAGTGCTGGTTAGTTTCAGTAAAGGAGAGTCTGCATTCGGTGCCCAGCCCGGATAATCTGCTGTTAACTCAAGATTCGCCCCGCTCATCCGCGCTAATGCAGCCAGACGCAAACTGAATTCATCTTTAGGAGTTTCCAGAAGCGAACGCATCAGACAATGTATCAGTAAACCATCGGTTCCGGTTTTCACTTCCCCCATATTAGAAGAAGTTTCCACAATCCCCTTAAACTGATCACTCATGCGCATTACACCATTGGGCACAGCCAGCAGCAAATCAAGCGCTTTCTGAGTACTTTCCAGAGTAGCGGCCTGAGTCAGATCCTCTGCCGGTAATACTTCAATATTTAACTGTGTTTCTTCTGCCCATTCTGCAGCAATAACAGCAGCAATTGGTGCAACAGCTGCACGTGCTTTATCAGCGTCCAGGCCAATCACAGCCTGAGCCTCACGTGTGATTACATTGCGCAGCTCCCCACCCTGCCATGAACCCAGAGCAAAAGGTATCTGTGTATACAGACCAGACAGCACCCGTGCCAGCAATACATTGGCATTGGCATGATTTTTATCAATATCCACGCCCGAATGGCCACCGCGTAAACCGGACACCCGAACAGTACATGCAGACAGCTTACCGGCTTGCCAGCTCAGAGGTAAGGTCATACTGGCATCACGACCACCAGCACAACCAATAAAAATCTCACCCGCTTCTTCGGTATCCAGATTAATCAGATAGGGCATCTGCAACCAATCCGCACTTAGCGCTTCTGCTCCGCCCATACCGATTTCTTCTTCAACCGTAACAATCAGCGTTAATTCAGGATGAGCAATACCTTCACAGAATATTACTGCCAGCCCCATGGCCAGACCGATACCATTATCAGCACCGAGAGTCGTGTCATTAGCCCAAACCCAGCCATCTTTAATCTGGGTCTGCACCGGATCACGCTGAAAATCATGCTGCGAATCAGCACCTTTTTGTGCCACCATATCCATATGCGCCTGAATGGCTACCGGCACACAATTTTCCATACCCGCAGTGGCAGGTTTGCAAATACGCAAATTTCCCTTAGCATCAATATCTGTTTTCAGACCATGTTCTTGTGCTGCCTTAACCAGCATTTCCCGCACAGCCTGTTCATGAAATGTCGGACGCGGTACCGCACACAAACGCGCAAACCACTGCCATACCGGCTGCGGCTGTAATTGTTCAATTTCACTCATAACATTATCCAGTCACATATAAAACAAATCAGGCCACCATATGGCAGCCTGAACACAGTGTCAACTGACAAACTAAAACTTAACCCCTTTATGCAAAGCCACCACACCAGCGGTTAAATTATGATAATTCACACTATCAAATCCTGCATCCAGCATCATTTTTCTTAACGTTTCCTGATCAGGATGCATACGGATTGATTCTGCCAGATACTGATAGCTGTCTGCATCTTTGGCAATCAGCTTACCCATCAGCGGCAGCATCTTAAATGAATATAAATCATAAACCGGCTTGAGCGGCTTGAATACATGAGAAAATTCCAGTACCAGCAAAGTACCGCCGGGTTGTAAAACGCGATACATTTCCGCCAGTGCCACTTCTTTATGCGTCATATTACGCAAACCAAACGATACCGACACCAGATTAAAATAATTATCCGGAAAAGGCAGTTTTTCTGCATCACACAGCGCCACCGGCAATGCCAGCCCTTCATTAAGTAAACGATCCCGGCCTACTGTCAGCATAGAAGAATTAATATCAGTAAGCCAGACTTCACCGCTGCGTCCTACCCGTCTGGCCCAGCCGCGCGACAAATCACCTGAACCGCCGGCAATATCCAGCACCTTATCGCCTTTACGTACCGGAGCTGTGGTAATGGTAAAGTGCTTCCAGATCCGGTGTAAACCGCCGGACATCACATCATTCATCACATCATAGTTTTTGGCCACCGAATGGAATACACCGGCAACACGACCCGCTTTTTCATCTTCATCAACAGTTTGATAACCAAAATGAGTTTTGTGATCGCTCATACCACACTTTCAGAATTAAATATTGCCCAAATAAACTTATCCGGCTGCCTGCATCCGAATAACCGCAAATCAGTCGGGGTCACGGCTGGCACCGGCAAGAAGTAACTGCTTTTCATAACCTGCCCAGAGTTCTGCCTGACGAACAGCCAGATCATACAAATAATCCCAGTCGTACAACCCTGTATCATGTCCGTCTGAAAATGCAATACGCAAAGCATAATTACCAACCTGAGACAAAGCAGTAATCGTTACATCACGCTTACCTGTCTGTAATACTTCCTGCCCCGCCGCGTGACCGCGCACTTCAGCACTGGGTGAAAATACCCGCAGAAACTCAGCCTCAAGCTCATATGTTTTTGCTCCGTAAACCAGCCGTAATCTCTTCCGGTTCTGACTTAAGCGGATTTCAGCTGGTACCATATCCTGCATATAACTATTTTTTCCGTCACAAGACATTAACAAACTATACCTATTCTAACCTAATCTACCACTTACTGCCCAATCAGATTAAATACATAAGCCGGCAGCAACAGCCGCAACAGACCCTTTGCAAGGCAAAGCTTAAAGAAGTATATTAATCCTGCTCAATAATCAGCGAAAGAATACACCATGCAAACAGCAGCCATCATTGAATATATTGTTAACTGGTTACGTGATTATGCCACTCAGGCAAAATGCAAAGGTTTTGTTGTAGGCGTTTCCGGCGGTATCGATTCTGCCGTAGTCTCAACTCTTGCTGCCAGAACAGGCTTGCCCACATTGGTACTGGAACTGCCTATTCATCAGAAAGTTAATCAGATAGCACGGGCACAGGAGCATATTCGTCAGCTGAAAAGCCGTTATAACAACATAGAAGAACACTGGGTAGACCTTACCCGCACCTTTGACTCATTTACCATGGCGGTAGACATTGGTGACAATAAAGATGAACAAACCCAGCTGGCACTGGCCAATGCACGCAGCCGCCTGCGCATGATTGCACTATATTACTACGCTCAGGAACGCGGCCTGCTTGTGGTCGGAACCGGTAATAAAGTAGAAGATTTCGGCGTCGGGTTCTTTACCAAATACGGCGATGGCGGCGTAGATCTCAGCCCGATTGCCGATCTGCTTAAAAGTCAGGTATATACACTGGCTGAAGAACTGAACATAGATCAGAATATTATTGATGCTCCGCCTACGGATGGATTATGGGATGCCGATAAAACCGATGAAGAACAGATTGGTGCAACCTATCCTGAGCTCGAATGGGCTATGAGTGTCTACGATACCCATAAAATAGACGATTTTACCGGCCGCGAGCGCGAAGTATTTGCTATTTATGAACGTTATCATCGTGCCATGCAGCATAAAATCAACCCGATTCCGGTATGCAAGATTCCGGACGAATTACTTAAATAATAGAAAAAAAACCAGATTGCAAAATCTGGTTTTTTATTCGTTAATCTTCAAACTGCAACCATAATTACATTATCAAATCAGATTATTATTTTCTAATAATAATCAGCCAAAACCAGACGCACAATGTCCGGTTTATACACATTTAAAATATTAATTATGGCTGAATAAAGCACAAATATGCGGCACTACTGCATCAACGGCCAGCTCAGTAGCTTCAGTATCCCTGCGCGCCTGATACTCTACTTTACCCGCTTTCAGACCACGGTCACCAATCACAATCCGGTGCGGAATACCAATCAGCTCAGAATCATGCAGTAATACACCGGAACGTTCATCACGATCGTCCAGCAGCACATCTATTCCGGCCTGCTGTAATTGCGCATACAAATTATCTGCGGCAGCTTTTACATCAGCTGACTTTTTATAATTCATCGGCACAATCACCACCGTAAACGGTGCCATAGCTTCGGTCCAGATAATACCGCGTTCATCATTATTCTGTTCAATTGCCGCAGCAATCACACGCGTAATCCCGATACCATAACACCCCATTTCCAGCACAACATTTTTACCGTTCTGATCCAGAACAGTAGCCTGCATAGCCTCAGAATACTTAGTCCGTAACTGGAACACATGGCCAACCTCAATTCCGCGGGCCAGCTTAAGACTTCCGGTTCCGCACGGACTAGGATCACCGGCGATTACTTCGCGTAAATCAGCAAATTCCGGTTCTGCTGCATCACGGCCAAAATTAAAGCCCGTATAATGATGATCGTCTTCATTAGCACCAATTACCCAGTCCGCAGATTTTGCAGTAGCAAAATCGGCGTATACCTTACCCTTAAAGCCCACAGGACCAAGCGAGCCACCATGTGCGCCATTGAAAGCAGCTTCAATAGCTGCCACAGAAGCCATAGTTAACGGTGCTTTTACCCCTGCCAGCTTCTCAGCCTTAATTTCATTCAGATGATGATCTCCGCGGACCAGCAGCAATACTACCGTTCCCTCTTCTTCACCATCAACAACCAGCGATTTCAGAGTTTGCTCAACCGGAATATTTAAAAATGCCACTAAATCTTCAATACTGCGTACATTCGGCGTATGAACTTTGCTTAAAGTCTGCCCTGCACTCCGGCGTTCTCCTGATAATGGCAAAGTAGCAGCCAGCTCAACATTAGCTGCATAGTCAGATGTATCACTATAGGCAATAACATCCTCACCACTTTCCGCCAGAACCTGAAACTCATGCGAACCCGTTCCGCCAATACTGCCTGTATCTGCTGCCACAGGACGATAATCCAGTCCCAGCCGGTCAAAAACGCGGCAATAGGCATCAAACATATCCCGATAAGTCTGTTGCAATGATTCAAATGAAGTATGGAATGAATAAGCATCTTTCATAACAAACTCACGGGCACGCATTACCCCGAACCGTGGCCGTACCTCATCCCTGAATTTAGTCTGAATATGATAAAAATTCAGTGGCAACTGCTTGTAGCTGCGAATTTCACTGCGCACAATATCCGTAATTACTTCTTCACAAGTCGGCCCCATACAGAACTCACGTTCGTGACGATCAGTAATACGCAATAATTCCTTACCATAAAATGCCCAGCGGCCGCTTTCCTGCCACAATTCAGCCGGCTGAACTACCGGCATCAGCAATTCAATCGAACCGGCACGATTCATCTCTTCCCGCACAATATGCTCAACCTTGCGCAGTACCCTTAACCCCATCGGCATCCAAGTATACAATCCGCTGGCCAGACGCCGGATCATCCCGGTACGCAGCATAAGCTTATGGCTGGCCAACTCCGCTTCGGCCGGAGCCTCTTTTAATGTTGAAATATAAAACTGACTGGCTTTCATATATATCTCCAAAAACAGCCGCCATTGTACCAGTCTCCGCGCAGTAAAAAAGCCAATATCTTATACTTGAATAAACAAAATCAGCTTTAAATAATTACCCTGAGTAAAAGCCCGCAGACGTGATATGATAAACCTTATTTATCTGAATCTGTGCACCATGAAATATCTGCTTGTATACAGCAGCCGTTTTGGCTATACCCTTAAAATTGCCCGGACACTTGAAGCACAATGGACTGCTGCCGGTATCACGGTTGATATAGTTAATCTGGCAGATGATCCGTTTATTCAGCAGGGGGAATACGATAAGATTATTATCGGTGCCTCTATCCGGTACGGACACTACGCCTCTCAGCTGGCACCCTGGATAGAACGCCATCAGCAAATTCTCAGCAACACCCCAAGTGCCTTTTTCAGCGTCAGCATACTGGCTAACAAACCTCATCGCAGTACACCACAGACACATACCTATACGCGTAAATTTTTTACCAAAAGCCCATGGCGCCCTCAGTTAATTGGAATTTTTGCCGGAGAGCTGCACTATGCCAAATATAACCTGCTCGACCGCTATATGATGCGCCTGGTTATGAAACTGAACAAAGGCGAAACCCGTCTGGATGCCCATATTGAATATACCGACTGGCAAAAGGTACGGGATTTCGGTGAACAAATACGGACATTACAACTTAAAAAATAAATCGAAATTGAATATTAATTTTTTACTGTCTTAAAATTTGTAAATGAGCGATCGATTAAACAATATTAAGCTGGCATTTGCATAAACAGATATTAACTATTAAGCATCAAAAAAATAAACTTTTTCAAATTTAATTTAATAAATCAGAAAATATCAGTGATTAGTAAAATCAAATCAGACTTAATAAGCTGATTAAGCATTTTTTGTACACAACTTATTATGACAATATCGTATTAATAGCTAGTAAAAATATTTATATTAAAATTATTATCCAATCAAATAAAAAATAATTGATAATATTCAAATCTTAGTGTAAAATTATTTTATAATACCATCCTGTTTTTTAAATAAATATAACTTAATTAAACCAGTATAAACCAGTAAATTTAAATTTGCTTTAAATTTAAAGAAATAAAAACTGATTAAATCACAATCAATCGTATACTTTGTTTCTATTTTTTAAACAGTAGAAAAATTACATTTAAAATATTAACTTCAGAAAATATGATCAATTTATATTTACAAGGAGAATCATACCCTAATGCACCTGACATTTTTCATTTCAATTTCATAACAAAATACTCAATAAAAAAACACAAATATAATTTTTATTACTTTAACATTAATATTAAATCAAGGAGAAATAATATTTAAATTCATAAAAACAGATAGATATTGAAATCCAATGCAATATATTTATTATAGTAAAACATTTATTTTTAACGTTAAATTCATATATTGAATATTTTTACATATATTATTTTATAATTAGTTACTTACTTAAACAGTACATACAAACTCTTAAAATTAATAAATTATTATAAAAATTCATACATTTAACTAAATATTCACTCTGATAATATTCCATATAAATTAATTTAGATAAAAATTATTATTTAACTTTTAAAATTTTCTACAAGGACTCAATAATGATACAAACAGACAGCAATATTTCCAATGAAAATAACCAGACAATAAACCGTTATATATATAAACTGGGCCATGGCCAGGAAATGATTAATCACAATGCCAGTGAAAATAATCAAAATCAGCAATATGAAATCACATTTGAACAGGCCAATTCTGCAAATGTCAGATTTTTTCAATTAGATAACAATCTGGTAATCCAGGCATATAACAATCAGGATTCTCTAACTATCATAGATTTTTTCAGCTCAGAAAATAATTATGCCGGTAACTTTATTTTTATCTTCGATGATAAAACATTAAATTCGAAATATTTCATAGATAATACAAATGTATTAAATGGAACAGATAAAAATGATACGCTTAACGGATCAGACAAAAACGATACCATAAATGGTTATGCCGGTGACGATATTCTGAAAGGCGGTTCTGGATATGACGTTCTTATCGGCGGTAGCGGTAATGACAAACTTTATGGCGGTGATCATGAAAAAGACCGCTATGTGTTTGAAGCCGGACACGGGCAAGATACCATCATTGATAAAGGTTATAGGAATCAAAAAGAACAATATAATGATGTGGTATTTATAAAAGCTAACTCTACTGATGCTGTTTTTGATCGTTCCGGACAAGATTTAGTAATTCAGGCTTATGGAAATGATGATTCTGTAACCATACAAAATTTTTTCGATGTAAGTCATACCGATAACTGTGCATTTAACTTTGTTTTTGAAGATAAAGTATTAAGTGTTGATGATATTGCAGCCATGTCTTTTGCTATAGGCGGCACAGCAGGAGATGATGTACTCAGAGGCTGGGAATCAAATGATGTAATTGCCGGAGGGCCGGGCAATGATAAGCTGTATGGCGGCGATGGTATCGATAATCTTTTTGGCGGTAAGGGCGATGATGAGCTGTACGGAGAAAATGGAAATGATTATTTAAGTGGTGGTGTAGGTAACGATAAGCTTTATGGCGGCGATGGTAACGATATTCTTGTCGGCGGCGACGGGGATGATTACCTTGAAGGCGGCTCCGGCTATGATATCCTGATTGGCGGTCCCGGTAATGATACTCTTAAAGGCGGTTATCACGAAAAGGATCGCTATGAATTTGCAGCCGGCCATGGGCAGGACATTATTTATGATGGAGCATACCTATCCGCAAAAAATCTATATGATGATGTTGTGTTCAAAGGCGCCCGTTTTGCTGATACTCAGTTCATCCGTTCCGGTAATGATCTGATTATTAAAGCTTACGGTAATTCAGACTCTGTAACCCTGCCTGATTATTTTAATTATTATAATAATACTTCCTGCCAATTTAACTTGATTTTTGAAGACAGAACCATCAGTGCACAGGATATTATCAACGAAATTACATTTACTCTGAATGGCGACGATGGTGATAATGTCATTCATGGTTGGGATACCAGGGATATTATCAGCGGCGGTAAAGGTAATGATACCTTGCATGGGTATGCAGGTGATGATGAATTATATGGTGATGAAGGTAATGATACCCTTTATGGCGGCGATGGTAA
>NZ_JAAEDS010000014.1:0-554030 GCF_013344955.1 Snodgrassella sp. ESL0324
CACTATTGATGAAGCTAGCGGTAATGATACCATTCAGTTTACTGATGTTAATTTTTCTGAAGTAAAATTTAGGAAAGAAAACTATGATTTAATTATTTACGGCTACAACGAAAATGATTCAATCCGGATCAAGAACTTTTTCTATGGTAGTTATGATTACTATACAATAGAAAATTTTGTCTTTAAGGATCAAACCATTTCTCTGGAAGAAGTACGTAATATTATCAACAAACAGTAATAATATCCGGCTTAGAAGCTATATAAATTTCTATTTATTTATTATTTAAGCTTGAAAAGCAGAAAAAGGAATCCAGAAATGGATTCCTTTTAAAGCAGATATTATTTACAAATAATATATATATTTATCAATTAATTTCCCCAATATGAAGAAATAATTGCCTGCTGGTTAAATTGCAATTTTTGATTATCAGTAGTGGCAATATCATGAATAGTCGCAGTAAAGCTCGACATGGCATTTACTAACTGTTCAACTTGCGAAGCATAAATTTCCTTACCATCAGCAGTGGTTATACTATACTGACGGTTATATTCAGAAACAAACCAGCTTTTTACTGTAACCTGATCAGAAGTACCGATATGACTGATAATTAAATCATTTCCGTTTTGACTAAACCATAATTCTCTGCTGCTATAGTCTCTGAAGGCAAGAATATCGCCTTGTTGTCGGTTTATTGCTATATCTTCAACAACATCTCTGCCGTGATTAGCATTGAAAACATATAAATCTCTTTCAAAGTTACCACCAAAAAGATAGTCATCGCCGGCTCCACCGTTCAGTATGTCGTAACCTTCTTCTCCAAAAAGTGAATCGTTACCTTCTTCGCCATAAAGAGTATCGTTGCCCTGCCCTCCATAAATGTAATCGTTGCCCTTACCGCCATAAAGAATATCATTCCCTTTTTTACCATTGATAATATCATTACTGTCCCAGCCGGTAAGTACATCATCATTATCAGTACCTTCCAGTACAAATGTCATTTTTGAAATATCATTTGCAGTTATTGTTTTATCTTCAAAGATAAAATTAAATGCACGTGTATTTGCATAACCGGAGATGAAGAAATCAGTAAGAGTAACTGAATCATTATTGCCATAAGCCTGTATAACTAAATTGTTTCCTGAACGGCTGAATCTGGCATCAGCAGCAAAAGCTTTTTCAAATTTAACATCATTATAGTTATTGCGATCGGAAGACAAGCTTTTATCATTGATAATGTCATTACCGTGACCTGTCTGAAAGATATATAGGTCTTTACCTTCACCGCCAGCCATAACATCATTACCAGTCCCGCCAATCATAACATCGTAGCCGTCTCCTCCCAGCAGGATATCGTTACCATTGCCGCCAACAAAAATATTATCTCCCTGGGTGTCTTCCAGATAATCGTCACCGTCGCCGCCATTAAGAATATCGTTACCATTGCCACCGTATAATTTGTCATTACCGGCTTCGCCGTTGAGAATATCGTCGCCGTTGCCGCCATACAGAATATCATCACCCAGCCCGCCATTAATAATATCGTTACTATCCCAGCCATGTAATACATCATTACCATCGGTACCATTCAGAACTAATGTCATCTGGGCAATTGCTTCAGCCGGAAGAGTGATATCTGCAAAGATAAAATTAAAAGCGCGTGTGTCTGTACTATCTGGTTTAAAGAAGTCTGTGAGAGTAACCGAATCCTGATTACCATAGGCTCTGATAATTAAATTATTTCCTGAACGGCTGAAAATGGCATCTTTAATGAACGCATTTTCAAATACAACATCATTGTACTTTTCATGATTTCTGTCTTCATAACCTTTATCATTAATAATGTCCTGACCGTGTCCTGACTGAAAAATATAACGATCTTTTGCCCAATCACCGCCATTCAGAATATCATTACCTGCACCACCGTTAAGAATGTCATATCCGGCATTGCCAATCAGCGTATCGTTACCATTACCGCCGATAAGAATGTCATTTCCATCGCCGCCATCGATATAATCGTCACCGTCTCCACCATCTAAATAGTCATTACCATTATCACCGCTAAGAAAGTCATTTCCATATCCGCCGTTAAGAATATCATTTCCATATCCGCCGTACAGCCTGTCATTACCAAGTCCGCCATTAATGATATCGTTGCTGTCCCAGCCCTGCAGTTCATCATCACCGTCAGTACCATTTATGATAAATGTCATTTTTGCAATATCGACTGCAGTTAATGTTTTATCTTCAAAGATAAAATTAAATGAACGTGTATATGAGTTATGAGTGATAAAGAAATCGCTAAGAGTAACTGAATCATTATTGCCATAAGCCTGTATGACTAAATCGTTTCCTGAACGGCTGAATCTGGTATCTGCAGCAAAGGCTTTTTCAAACTTAACATCATTATAACTATTGCTATCAGAGGACGAGCTTTTATCGTAGATAATGTCATTACCGTGGCCTGTCTGAAAGATATAAAGGTCTTTACTTTCACCGCCAGCCAGAACATCATTACCAGTCCCGCCAATCAGTACATCATAGCCATCATCACTACCAAGCAGAATATCGTTACCGTTGCCGCCTATAAGTACATTATCACCATGTTCGCCAACGATATAGTCGTCGCCATCGCCGCCATTAAGAATATCGTTACCATTGCCGCCATATAGTTTGTCGTTACCGGTACCACCGTTAAGGGTATCGTCGCCGTTCCCGCCATACAGGATATCATTACCAGCTTCGCCATTAATAATATCGTTACTATCCCACCCATGCAGGACATCATCGCCATTAGTGCCATCCAGTGTGAATGTCATCGCTGCGATATCATTGCGATATAAAACTTTATCGGCAAAGATAAAATTGAAAGCACGGCTATCAGCATTATCAGTATTAAAATAATCCGGCAGGATAACAGCATCTGTTGCATCATATGCTTTGATTACCAGATCATTACCGGAGCGGGTGAAAATAGCATTAGCTGCTTTAGCCTGCTGAAAAATAAGATCATTGTACTGAGATATATCATATTCATTACCTTTATCTTGTATGATGCTCTGACCATGACCCGGCTGGAAAACATAGCGATCTTTTGTCCAGTCGCTCCCGGTTTGTATATTTTTAACAGTTTTAATCATTTCTAGCTCCTTATAGGTTGTTGCAAATAAATACCTTTGCAATTTAAATAACATATTTACCAGACATATCTCTTAATATTTTGTTTATTAAAAATCAATATTTTACATAATAATTTAAAAACTTTTTATTTCATTGAATTTTATTATTTATCGTATTAAATATTGATAATTTATGTTTCGAGATTATATCTTTTGTTTTATTTTATGTCTGTAATTACTTAAATATGTTGTATTTTATTCAATCTGATCTTCTGCCAATTTCTATTTAATCATATATTAATAGTCAATATTATAAATTTTTGGATTAAGAAATTATAATTCATTAAAAATCATATATGTAAATTATGACAACAAAAATAGTCTGTAAATTTATTGTATTGAATTTATAAATTAGGATTTATAATAATTTGACAGATTAAATCCATTAAAGAAAAATAATTATATATATTAAATATTTATTTAAAAATATTAGAAGTATTCTATAAATCAGGTTTAAAAAATTAGTATCAACTTCAATACTCAAAAAAACAGGCTTTGTAATCATACAAAGCCTGTTTTAAAAGTCTTAAGAATATCTCACAGTTATTTTATTGTTTCGAATTCATTTCTTTACACATGCATCCCTGTTAAACGGGCAGTATCCTGAGCAATCATCAGCTCTTCATTAGTCGGAATAACCAAAACTGCTGCTTTACTGTCTTTTGTGCTAATCACACCCGGTGTACCGAAGCAGGCTTCCATATTGGCATCATGATCCAGAATCATGCCAAATACATTTAGATAATTAACTACTTTTTCGCGCATTGTAGTTGAGTTTTCACCAATACCACCGGTAAATACCAATGCATCGAGACTGCCGCAGGCAACCATCATACCGCCCACATATTTAGCCAGACGATAGGCAAATACATCCAGAGCCAGCTCGGCACCTTTGTGTCCGTTAGCAGCAGCTTCTTCCAGCATACGGCAATCGTTGGAGAGATTGGATAAACCCAGCATACCGCTTTCTTTGTTCAGCATTTCGGTAATTTCATCAATGCTCATTTTGGCATTCGCGGCCAGGAAAGAGAAAATACTCGGATCGATATCGCCGCAACGGGTACCCATAACCAGACCTTCCAGCGGAGTCAGCCCCATGCTGGTATCCTGTGAACGACCGTTTTTAACAGCGGTAATAGAGGCGCCATTACCCAGATGAGCAATCACCATGCTCATTTCATTAATATCACGGCGCAAAAATGCTGCGGTTTCCTGAGCAACATAACGGTAGCTGGTACCATGCGCACCATAACGGCGTACACCGTAACGGGTATACAGTGTTGACGGTATAGCATAATGATAAGCATGCGGTGGCATAGTCTGATGGAATGCTGTATCAAATACTGCTACCTGCGGCAGCTCGGGAAACGCCTGCTGTGCTGCCTGAATGCCCAGAATATGAGCAGGATTATGCAATGGAGCCAGTACAATACAGGCTTCAATATCACGCATTACTTCAGGAGTAATCACTGTAGACTGGGTAAATCGTTCGCCGCCATGTACGACACGATGGCCGATAGCTTTGACACGGTCATATAAGCCCAGATCTTTTAACTGTTCCAGCAAAGCCATTACAGCTGCAACGTGATCATGATTGCCGGTTAAGGCGTGTTTATGTTTTTCACCATTGATTTTAAAGGTGATGAAAGCATCAGTATTACCTACTTTTTCAGCCAGACAGCTCATTAAAACTTCTTTTTCGGCTAAATCCATGACTGCGGCTTTTACTGAAGAACTGCCACAGTTAAGTACCAATACTAAATCCTGCTCACTCATGTTGTTGTCCTGTTATATCGTGATTATTAAATTCAAAATGAATAATTAATTTTATTCAGCGGGCAAACAGCGTGCGTGCACCTGTAAAACGCTGGCTAAAATAAGGCTGGTCCAGTCTGGCGGTGCGGATAACACCACTGCTGGAAGGCGCATGAATAAATTCACCGTTGCCAATATACAGCCCCATATGTGAATAAGCCTGTCCCGAAGTGTTGAAAAACACCAGATCCCCAACCTGCAAATCTTTGGTGCGGATCGGGGCGGAAACAGCTGCTATATCACGTGCGGTACGAGGCAGATTTACCTGCAATGCCTGCTGGTAAACGTATTGCACCATACCACTGCAATCAAATCCGCTACCCCGGCTACTGCCGCCATAACGGTAGGGTGTACCTATCAGACTCATGCTATGCAACAGCAATTCCTGACTCCCTGCCTGATGACTGACTTTAGTAATCCGAATAGGAGTCAGACGGGGTTGAGTACCAGACTGAACTATTTTTCGACTACTGCTTCTGCAGGCAGAAAGAAATAAAACAAGCGCACCTAAAACAGCACGCCGCTGTGCATTACATGTAACCATTAGTTATTTACCCTGTGTGATTACCTGAATCATGCTTACAAAGTGAATATAACATGAGTTGGTAATAATTTCTCTAAGCATTAAGGCTTAAATGACAATCATTACATTAACTAACCTTGTCGTACAAATCATACAAATTTTACCACTTTGAGAAAGCCATATCGCTCCGAGAAGTTTTAATCTCTTGACAGTGTCCTTGTGCAAGAATAGAGTAGAAGCACTAATTGATAAAAGCTAGCCGGATTAAAATGCTTTCTAGCATTTTTTACTGTAATTACAATCTTTTATTTGAAGAAATACTTTAAAGCATCGCTTACTAATTAATATACAGGAAGCAATATGCAGGAATTTGCACCACTAGTTATTCGCAATCATCATCTCATTCCGATTGTTCAGGGCGGTATGGGCGTAGGTGTTTCCGCCTCAAGTCTGGCCAGTGCAGTAGCGAGGGAAAATGGGGTAGGAACGATTGCAAGCGTGGATTTACGTCATTTGCATCCCGATTTACTTGAGCAGTCCAAAGAAAATCCTACTCAGGAAAAATACGATACCTTAAACAGGATTGCACTTGATCGTGAAATTAAATCCGCACTTGCCCAGTCTGAAGGACGCGGAATGATCGCAGTTAATGTGATGAAAGCGGTTAAAGACCATCATGCGATGGTACAGCAGGCTTGTGAATCCGGTGCACACGCAATTGTAATGGGAGCCGGTCTGCCGCTGGACTTACCGGATATGACTGAAAATTTTCCTGATGTTGCTTTACTGCCTATTTTATCTGAATCACGCGGTATTGGTATTGTGCTTAAACGCTGGATGAAAAAGAACCGTCTGCCTGATGCAATTGTAATCGAACATCCCGCTCATGCTGCCGGGCATCTTGGAGCAGCAACAGTTGCCGGTGTTAATGATGAACGTTTTGAATTTAAACGGGTACTGACTGAAACATTCGAATTATTTAAAAAACTTGATCTGGAACGGGAAAAAATTCCTTTGATTATTGCTGGCGGGATGGCTAATTTTCAGAAAATCACCGTAGCCTTACAAGAATGGGGTGCTGCTGCTGTACAAATCGGTACAGCATTTGCTGTGACTCAGGAAGGTGATGCACATATCAATTTCAAGAAAACTCTCGCCGGTGCCGAAGGCGAACAAATTGTAGAATTCATGTCGGTAGCCGGCTTGCCGGCACGTGGCGTTAAAACTAAATTTCTGGATAGCTATCTGAAACGTGAAAGCGTATTACAGGCTAATGCCAAAGCAGACCCGCGGCGCTGTACGCAGGGGATTAACTGTTTGTCTGTATGCGGCTTACGAGATGGTCTGGAAAAAGTCGGACAATTCTGTATTGATCTGAAACTTGCTGCAGCCTGGCGCGGAGAAACTGATAAAGGTTTATTTTTCCGTGGTAAAGATCCGCTGCCATTCGGTTCAGCTATGCGCACTGTTAAAGAAACCATTGAATATTTACTGACCGGCGAAATTCAGGCTGTCCAGAAATCTGCCTGAAATTGCTGAACAATTTCATAAGCCACATGCATGCATGTGGCTTTTTATTTGTCTGTAACCGGTATTTTCCGGAGCTAAAAATGAATACTTACTGCCGCAGTAATTTGAATGGTGGTAGTATCAAAGCATTTACAATAATTTGTATTTACGATTATGAATCCGAAACTGGAATTATTACAGCCCTATCCTTTTGCCAGATTACGTAAATTAATGGATGGTCTGGAACCACCGGCTGATCTCCAGCCTATATCATTACATATTGGTGAACCCAAACACCCTACCCCGTCGGTTTTAACTGATGCGCTGATTCAGCATCTGGACGGACTTGCAGCCTATCCGGCTACTGCCGGCATTCCTGAGCTTCGTCAGGCTTGTGCTCAATGGCTTATGCGCCGCTACTCAGGGGTAAAAATTAATCCTGATACTGAAGTATTACCCGTGTTGGGCAGCCGGGAAGCATTATTTGCATTTACTCAAACCATAATTGACAGCAGTACTGAATATCAGCCTGTAGTTGTCAGCCCGAACCCCTTTTATCAGATATATGAAGGTTCAGCCTTGCTGGCTGGCGCGCGGGTAGAATATGTCAATTGCCGCGCTCCGCATTTTATGCCGCAATGGCAGGAAATCGATCAGAATACATGGCCAAAGGTACAATTGGTTTTCGTTTGTTCTCCGGGCAACCCCAGTGGCGCGGTAATGAATCTGGACGAATGGAAAAAACTATTTGCCTTACAGGACAAATACGGATTTGTGATTGCGTCA
Source organism: Snodgrassella sp. ESL0324 (assembly GCF_013344955.1). Taxonomy (NCBI): domain Bacteria; kingdom Pseudomonadati; phylum Pseudomonadota; class Betaproteobacteria; order Neisseriales; family Neisseriaceae; genus Snodgrassella; species Snodgrassella sp. ESL0324. Next base: position 7,811 of record NZ_JAAEDS010000014.1, read on the forward strand.
GATGAATGCTATTCAGAAATTTACTTTGATGATGATAATAAGCCTCTGGGTGCATTACAGGCTGCTACTCAGTTAGGCCGGACATTCGACCGTCTGATTATGTTTACCAGCCTGTCAAAACGTTCTAATGCACCCGGTCTGCGTTCCGGTTTTGTAGCAGGTGACAGTAAACTTCTGGCTGATTTTCTGCTCTACCGCACCTATCATGGCAGTGCCATGAGTCTGCCCACACAATACGCCAGTATTGCAACATGGAATGATGAAGAACACGTCATTGCCAATCGTAATCTGTATCGGGAAAAATTTGATAAAGTAATTCCGATATTACAGCAAAAATTTGCTCTGCATAAACCTGATGCTTCATTCTATCTGTGGCTGAATGTTCCCGATTGTGATGATCTGGCCTTTACACAGAAATTATGGCAAAAAGCAGCAATTCGAGTATTACCGGGACGTTATCTTGCCCGTAATACACCATACGGTAATTCCGGAGCAGGCTTTGTGCGGATCGCATTGGTATCCAGTGTCGAAGAATGTATTGAAGCTGCCAATCGTATGGTCAGACTGGCTTTTTAGAATTGGTTTCAAACAGATAATGGAATTAAAACAAAACCAGAATTGCCGGTTTCAATTTTAAAAGCAATTCTGGTTTTTAATAGTATGGCATAAACAGCTATTGTTTATTCTACGTTCTGTACCTGCTCGCGCATTTGTTCAATCAGTACTTTAAGCCCTACTGATGCCTGCGTACATTCAATGGCGATTGCTTTACTGCCAAGTGTATTGGCCTCGCGATTTAGTTCCTGCATCAGAAAATCCAGACGTTTACCCACGCTGCCCCGATGTTCTTCTATCAGACGTCGTGCTTCGGCAATGTGCGTATTTAAACGATTCAGTTCTTCATCTACATCGGCTTTTTGCATAAACAATGCGAATTCCTGTTTCAGGCGCTCTGCATCTACCTGAGCCACTGCCTCGCGCAAACGGGCTTCAGCCTTATTCATATAGTCCTGCAATAATTGCGGGAACAACTGCTGCATAGCTGCCACGATATCTGTCATATCATTCAGACGATCCAGCAAATGCTGCTGCAGTTTTTCACCTTCACGAGCACGCGCTGCTTTAAATTCGGTGAGTACTTGTCCCAGTAAAGTCAGTACACCGTTATGTAATATTTCCTCGTCCTCCGTTGGCGCCACAATGACACCGTGGAAATGCAAAATATCTGCAACAGTTAATTTACCTAGATCTTTATACTTGCGACGCAACTGTTGATTAAATGATGCCAGTTGTTCTACCAGTTTGTGATTAACCGGTAAATCATCAGTACTTTCGCTGGGCAGAGTCTGAATCTGAATACGGCATTCCAGTTTACCCCGTGCCACCTGAGAACTGATTAATTCACGCATCTTGCCTTCAAACGGACGTAATTCTTCTGCAATTTTAAACTGGATATCCAGATAACGATGATTAACTGCTCTGAGCTCAACATTGATTTGGCGATTTCCACATTGTTCTGAAGCATTTGCATAGCCAGTCATACTGTATAACATATATATTTTCCTTAAACCGTTTATTCCTGCCGGGTTATATTCAAACTGGCAATTAAATCAAGTATAACGAAAACGGCTTAATCCTTAAAAGGTTTAATTGATATGAATCGCAACACACTGGTTATATAATTCTGCATTCATCTCCCGACAAAGTCTCTAAGTATGAAAAACACACCTATATCCAATCGTTCCGGACGTGCTGACGATGAGCCACGTCATCTTAGTATCGTGCCTGATTTCCTCGCACAGGCAGACGGTTCTGTACTGATTTGCTGTGGTAATACTAAAGTAATTTGCACAGCAACTATTGATGAAAATGTACCCGGCTTTTTAAAAGATCAGGGTCGTGGCTGGGTAACAGCAGAATATGGCATGCTGCCCGCCTCTGCCAATGGCCGTATGCGCCGCGAAGCAGTAGCAGGAAAGCAATCGGGGAGAACTCAGGAAATTCAGCGCCTGATTGGCCGTTCCTTACGGGCAGTCGTAGATTTAGAAAAACTGGGCAGCCGCCAGATACTGATTGACTGTGATGTTATACAGGCCGACGGAGGCACACGCACCGCCAGCATCAGCGGCGCTTATGTTGCTCTTGCTCTGGCAGTCAGAAAATTACTGGAAACAGGCCTGATCAGTGAAAATCCGATTCGTGAAGCTGTAGCTGCTATCTCTGTCGGTATGATTGACGGTAATCTACTGCTCGATTTGGATTATCCGGAAGATTCTTCCTGTGATGCGGATATTAATGTAGTGATGACCGCCTCACAGCAGCTGGTTGAAATTCAGGGTACAGCCGAAGGAGCTACTTTCAGTATCGGTCAGTTAAATGATTTAATCACCCTGGCACAAAAAGGAATTAACCAAATTCTTGCTGCTCAGCAACAAGCACTGGCTGAAAATTAATTCACAAAAATACAATCATCTATTTTCCGAATTTAAACATTATTTAAAACAAGCTGCCTGAACCTGACAAAATACTCACTCAGCAGCTTGTTTTTGCATGATAAAAATGCTAAAAAGAATGTCCGACAGGATATTTAAGCAGGCAGGGTTAACACAACCTGTCCTTTTTTGACATTATAACAACCCGGAAAGCAAGCAGTATTATGGCGTTAATCGTACAGAAATACGGCGGTACATCAGTTGGAACAGTTGAACGTATAAAAAATGTAGCTCGTCGTGTAGCACAAGCCAGAGCCAATGGTGATGATGTAGTAGTGGTTGTATCCGCTATGAGCGGAGAAACCAACCGTTTGGTTGCACTGGCACATGAAATTCAGGAAAAGCCCAATCCGCGTGAACTGGACGTTGTTTTATCAACGGGTGAACAGGTCACTATCGGTCTGCTTGCCATGGCTTTGCACAGCATTGGTGTAGACGCAAAGAGCTATACAGGCTGGCAGGTAGCCGTTAAAACCGATTGTGCTCATACCAAAGCACGCATTGATGCGATTGATGAGATACGCATCCGCACAGATCTCAATGCCGGTAAAGTTGTTATCATAGCCGGTTTTCAGGGTGTTAATGCCAACAATGATATTACCACTCTGGGTCGCGGCGGTTCGGATACCTCAGCAGTAGCACTGGCAGCAGCACTGAAAGCAGATGAGTGCCAGATCTATACTGATGTGGATGGCGTATACACCACCGACCCGCGTGTCGTACCGGAAGCGCGCCGTCTCAATACCATTTCATTTGAAGAAATGCTTGAACTGGCCAGTCTGGGCAGTAAAGTATTACAAATCCGCTCAGTAGAGTTTGCCGGTAAATATAAAGTGCGGCTGCGTGTATTAAGCAGTCTGGAAAACAGCGGTAATGGCACATTAATCACATTTGAAGAGGATCAGAATATGATGGAACATGCGGCAGTATCCGGTATTGCTTTTGATAAAAATCAGGCACGAATTAATGTGCGCGGGGTACCGGATACGCCGGGAATGGCTTCACTGATACTGGGAGCTGTTGCCGATGCCAATATTGAAGTGGATATGATTATTCAGAATGTCGGCTCAGCAGGAACCACAGACTTTTCCTTTACCGTACCACGCAGTGATTATCAGAATACGCTGGATATTCTTCATGAAGTGCAGAAAACAATAGGAGCTCGTGAAGTCTGCGGCGATGATACCGTATGTAAAGTATCAATAGTCGGCATGGGCATGCGTTCACATGTTGGCATTGCTTCTACCATGTTCCGTACTCTGGCTAAAGAAAATATCAATATCCAGATGATTTCTACTTCTGAAATCAAAGTGTCTGTGTTAATTGATGAAAAATATCTGGAGCTGGCCACCCGTGTACTGCACCAAGTGTTTGAGCTTGATAAAGAACCAATAAAAAAAGGCTGAAAACTCCTTTTTAATTCATGTAAAAATTAACACAGGCCGGCTAAGTCACATCAGCCGGCCTTTAATTATTGTACAATTGCAGGTATTTGCATAAATTAGTGCTGTATCCATGTCTCATACACCAAAACGCGAATACGAAAACAATAAACTGATTAAAAGACTTCGTCATCAGGTTGGCGCTGCTGTTAATGATTTTCAGATGATTGAAGACGGCGACAAAATCATGGTTTGCCTTTCCGGTGGTAAAGACAGCTATGCATTATTGGACATCCTGCTCAGATTACAAAAATCTGCACCAGTACAATTTGAAATTCTTGCAGTTAATCTCGACCAGAAACAACCGGGTTTTCCTGCACATATACTGCCGGATTATCTGCAAAGTCTTGGCGTTCCGTTTCAAATTATTGAAGAAGACACCTATAGCGTAGTCAAACGGGTAATTGATGAAGGCAAAACTACCTGTGGTCTGTGCAGCCGTTTACGACGCGGTATTTTATACCGGGTAGCCAAAGAAAATAACTGTACCAAAATTGCTTTAGGTCACCATCGCGATGATATTCTGGAAACCCTGTTTCTGAACATGTTTTACGGAGGCAAACTTAAAGCCATGCCGCCCAAACTACTGTCAGATAACGGTGAGCATATCATCATCAGACCATTAGCCTATGTTAAAGAAAAAGATCTGATCCGGTATGCACAAATGCTGGAATTTCCCATTATTCCATGCAACCTGTGCGGCTCACAGCCCAACCTGCAACGGCAAGTTATCAAAGATATGCTCCGGCAATGGGACAAACAGTTTCCCGGGCGCATTGAATCTATGTTTTCGGCCATGCAAAACATCGTACCCTCGCATCTGGCTGATTATCATTTATTCAATTTTGCCGGCTTGCAACGCGGACAACAACTACCACATGGCGGCGATATTGCTTTTGACCGTGAACATTTTTCTCCAATTACAACACCAGCACAGACCGGTGATATTAATCAGCCTGCCGGTGCAGGCAAAACTGTTATTAACATTTTAGATTCTCGATAGTAAGTCCCCTTATGAAACAACCAAGAAAAAAATTAACTCCTGCAAAAGCTATGGTTGCCGCTATCAGTGGTTATGCCATGGATGGTTTTGACCTGCTGATACTCGGTTTTATGCTCAGCGCCATCAGTGCTGATCTCGGACTGAATCCTTCTCAGGCAGGTTCACTGGTAACATGGACATTAATCGGTTCTGTTGTCGGCGGTATCGTTTTCGGACATTTAAGTGATCGCTTCGGCCGGATACGCATGTTATCGCTAACCATTCTCATGTTTGCCGTTTTTACTGGTCTGTGTGCGGTTGCACAAGGTTATTACGACCTGCTTATTTACCGGGCTCTGGCAGGTATGGGGCTGGGCGGAGAGTTCGGTATCGGTATGGCAATGATTGCAGAAGTATGGCCTGCATCAAAACGTAATCGCGCATCAGCCTTCGTCGGGATCGGCTGGCAGCTGGGCGTACTGGCGGCTACCTTTATTACACCATTCCTGCTTCAGCATATCGGCTGGCGCGGCATGTTTGTCGTAGGATTATTTCCGGCAATCGTATCCTATTTTATTCGTCATGATACCAACGAACCGGAACAATTTACCCGCGAACATAAAGCAAATGGTGAGTTATCATTTTCTGCACGTCTTAAATTACTGGTTAAAGACCGGCAGACTGCTAAAACCAGTCTGGGTATATTTATCCTTTGCGCTGTACAAAATTTCGGTTATTACGGTTTAATGATCTGGATGCCCAGTTATCTTGCCAAAAAACTCGGATTCAGCCTTACAGATTCCGGCAACTGGACTGCGGTCACCGTTATTGGCATGATCATCGGTATCTGGCTGTTCGGTTTTCTGGCAGACCATTTTGCCCGCTGGAAAATCTTTCTGATTTACCAGATAGGTTCTTTTATCATGGTGGCACAATATGCACAGTTGCAGGATCCCACTGCATTACTGATATGCGGTGCCATTATGGGCTTATTTGTCAATGGCATGATTGGCGGCTATGGAGCACTGATTTCTGATAACTTTCCCCCGCATGTGCGTGCAACTGCTCAGAATGTATTATTTAATCTGGGTCGTGGCATTGGCGGATTAGGGCCGCTGGTTATCGGTTTTCTGGTCAAAGAATGGTCATTTTATGTTGCCTTATGTTTGCTGGCATCTATTTATCTTCTGGACATCATTGCTACTTTATGGCTGCTTCCCAAACACAATAATACCCCGTCCAATGATGACAATCTTGGTGTTATAGGCTGATTTATTATTCTTTCAGTGCAGATATATATATCTCTGCACTGATTTTTTACCATTAGGCCATGAGTAGAAATTATGACAACATTTACTAAAGTAATTTTATATACTGGAAGTGATGGTTTTGCCCGCTTCAAAGAAGAAAAAATTGAATTAAACGAAGGTAATGAAAAAAGCCAGTTATCACCTTGGTTTAATGCAGAAGGGTTACAATTACGTTACAGTCCGGTGGGTTTTAAAAGTGATTTTCACTGCACTGGTAAACCACAATGGCTGATAGTATTACAAGGGGTGATGGAAATCGGACTGCGCGATGGTAGTACCCGCTGCTTTAGTGCCGGAGAGCATTTTTATTCTGCCGACACTTTACCTGAAGGCATTACCTTCGACTCAAATATTCATGGACACTGCAGCCGTCTAATTGGCGATGTTCCTCTGATTACGGCTTTTATTCGCGATTAAATCAAAGTATTCAATATATATACAAAGGAAAATAAATAATGTCTCATTCTATGCTGTTTACACTTCCGGATACCGAAGGCAATAACTTTAATATTGCAGAACATTTACCTGCTGTGGTTTATTTCTATCCGAAAGACAGCACACCGGGCTGTACAACTGAAGCGCAGGAATTCAGTGCTTTACTGCCCCAATTCAAACAACTGGGCTATAACGTGATTGGTATTTCCCGTGATAGTCAGAAAAGCCATCATAAATTTATCTGCAAATATGAACTCAACGTTACCCTGCTTTCAGACAGTGAAGAAACAGTATGCAAACAATTTGATGTACTTAAAGAGAAAAACATGTATGGTAAAAAAGTATTCGGTATTGAAAGAAGTACCTTTATCCTGAATCAGGACGGGCAAATTACACAGGAATGGCGTAAAGTTAAAGCGGCCGGTCACGCCCAGATCGTATTAAATACACTGCAACAGCATGCCTAGTTACTCATATCAAGCGCCCTGCTGCTCATTAAAACTGGATTTCAGTCCTGAGCAAAAATTAAAGGCTATCCATTGGCAAACACCCTTTTCCGAAGCCTTACCTGACCTGACTGGATTCTGGGCAAAACAGCTTGACTCCTATTTTAATGGCAGCCTGCAAAAATTTAACTATCCTCCTTCCACTGACGGCACTACATTTCAGCAAAAAGTCTGGCAGGTTATTGCCGATATCCCCTATGGTCAGATTGCCACTTACGGAGATATCGCGCGTGTGCTAAACAGTTCACCCAGAGCCGTAGGTCAGGCCTGTGGTAAAAACCCGTTACCAATTATTATTCCTTGTCATCGGGTTGTATCAGCCAGTGGTCTGGGAGGGTTCAGCCTCAGTACTAATGCTTTTGAACTAAATATAAAGCGTTGGCTGCTTAAACACGAAGGAGCAACATGGTAAATGATACTTTACCGGCAGAACTACTCGAACCAATCGAGTCATTGCTCGAACATCTTTGGCTTAGTGAACAGCTGGCATTCAATACACTGGAAAGTTACCGGCGGGATTTGAATAAAATTGCTCGTCGCATACAAGCCGAACATCTGAACTGGCTGAATGTAGACCCTTTGTCACTTGCATCTGCTGTATTTATCCCCAGTGAAAAACCATCTTCACAGGCAAGGGCATTATCAGCCTGTAAACGTCTGTTCAGTTGGATGCATGAATATAACCGCCGTCAGGATATACCAACCGAACAGCTGCAAATGCCTAAAAAAGGGCAATACTTGCCGGATATTATTTCCGAAACACAGATAGATGCTTTATTGGCAGCCCCGGATACCAAAACCTTTCTGGGTCTGCGTGATAAAGCCTTACTGGAACTTATGTACGCTACTGGATTGAGGGTTAGTGAAGCTGTTAACTTACGAATCAATGAAATCGATTTACAAAACGGCCTGTTAAGTACCATCGGAAAAGGAAATAAACAGCGCATGGTTCCATTAGGGGAAGAAGCAACCGACTGGCTGGAAAATTACTTTACGGATGCCCGCCCTGCTTTACTTAAAGGACGTGCTTGTGATGCAGTATTTGTCAGTCAGAAAAAAACAGCCATCACTCGGCAGCTGGCCTGGATGATTGTGACCAAATATGCTAGTGCAGCCGGCATCCATCATCTTAGCCCGCATGGTTTGCGTCATGCTTTTGCTACGCATCTCGTGAATCATGGTGCAGATTTACGTGTAGTGCAATTGCTTCTGGGACACGCTGATATCGGCACAACACAAATTTATACACATGTTGCCAATGAACGTCTGAAACAGATTGTGCATCAGCATCATCCGCGTGGATAAAAAATTTTTTGTTTATTCTGCTTTGTATAGAGTAAGAGATTATAAATCCAGAAATTTTGTTTTTATTTATTGAAGAAGTAATAAAAAACTGTTCACAACTTGATATATGCTGTGCAAATGAATAACACTTTATAAGCTTAATTAAATTAAATGACAAAGTTATTTAATTTTAAAACAAAAATATTAACCCACTTCGAAAAAGATCAACCAAGTGAAATAATAAATCACCTAATATTTATACTTAATTTAAAAGATTCGAAATCATTTAAATTTTCAACTAGTTTATTTAATATTAAACTTGGATTTTCAAATATATATCCAAAATAAATATTATTCTAAATAATTTTTATCTTTAAGCTTTTTATCTGAGTTCAGCTGATCAAGAACCACAGCTATAGCTAACAAAGCAAAGAATAAAATCGCTAATGATACAGATATTTTTAGAAAAGTTTCAGCAGAAAAAATATCCCACCATAATTCCAGCATTAGTAAAGCACACCAGAATATGAAAATATAAAGGCATCCTAATCCGGCTTTTTTAATCAACGTCTCTCTCCATAATAATTACATAAGCTTCTCTTGCCCAAAATAAAAAAAGTCGACGCATATCTTTTTGCATAGTCACTACACGCCAGCCCTCTTTAGCATTTCGGTTTAAGAAATTTGAAAATTTTACAGGATCTGCATTTGCCGCACCTAAAAACATAGATGCCAAAGCACCTTCCTGATAAATAACAACTTTGTATTCTTTCATAAATACCTTTTTTTAAATGTATTACCAATGTTAAATTATAAGATAAATTTATAAATAAAATATATATTATTTTACAAAATATAATATGGATAAAATAAATAAAGCTAAATCTGGAATCCAGTTTTTTGCAAGAAAAGTATTTATTTTAAATAAACCAATAAAAACCATTTATCAATATTTTTCTGGTAATCTACCAACAATTAAATTACAATTATTAACAATAATCTCAACTAGTTTTATTTTAAGGGGTTTTCATGCAATTGAAATTTACAAAAATGATTTTGGTTATGGCTGTTGCCGGATTGGTTTCAGCATGCGGACAAAAAATAGAAAAATCACCTGACAAAATGGTGCGCAGTGGTATTCAGCGCATAATGACAGAAGACAATCAATTTAATTTTAGTGGTTCTTATCAGACAGAATTTATTATTCAAAATAATGAAAATAAAAGTTCTTCAGAAATAACTGAACCAACAATTGCATCTGAAGTTTCTGCACCTGAAGCCTCTGTATCAGAAGAAGAATATGATGATGATGATACTTCAGAATTAACAGAGTATCACCGCAAACAAATGGATTTGTATAATAAATCTATAGGGAAATTTTTAGGACAATTCGGTAAATCTTTTTCCGTACCTTTCACTGGTGCTGTAGATATGAAAAAAGGGGTGATGGAAGTGATTCCTGAAGTCCGTTATGAAGATAAAAACGTACTGATTTCTTTTAAATTTCCTACCTATTTAGATTTTAATAATTTGTCCTTATATCTCGATGGTTCTGCAATTACACATTTGTCAGATACTATGCCTGACAATGAAATGGTAATTGGTGACAAATATATGCAATTCACTGTACCGCAGGATAAAGCACAACACTTACCTGTTGCAGATTTATTAAAAAGCTTACCTAAATCTGTAGATAATGGTTATGCATCGATTGATCCCAGTGCATTCAAAAAAGTAGATGTCGACGCATTCGGAAAAACGCTGGAAGCAAAATATCAGGTTAATCTGAATACAGACTATGCTTCAAGCCTTAAATATAATACTGTATTTTTGCAAAGTCTTTCTAATGCTTTAAAAGAGACAGCAGCCAAGGCTGATAAGAATAATAAATATAAACCTGAAGATTACACTTTACTGGCAAATATAATTGAAGCTTTGGCTTCAATTTATTCCAATAATGATAATGTTCTTGCAGATACTCCTATGGGTGCTTATTTGGAGCAGCTCAAAAATAAATCTAATCTAATAGTAAATAATTTCTACTTTGATTCAAAAGGTCGCATTATAGGTGTACGCGTTAAGACTGACCTTCCAATGGCAATAACAGGTATGGAAGAACCAAAAGGAACAATCAGAATAGATTATAAACTTCGGATGGATTATACCGGAAGCCCTAAATTCACCATGCAGCCTACACCACAAAACTCAATCAATATAGGGGCTCGTCTTGGTTGGTAATGATTAATTTTCTTATCTGATTTAAATTTTTTAGCCAGTATGTTTTACATACTGGCTTTTTCATTGATAAGTTATTTATTATATGTTAATTCAAAAACATAAATCCTGACAAAATTAATCACAACAAGTATACCTTGAGTGAATTTTATAATATTGTCATAAAAATTACCTTCTCATTTGATGTATACCAAACTGCCTGCAAATACAGATACTATAAGCTCAACAGTATATATTTGGTAAACATAAGTTAATATATTTGCAAATAAAATAACAACTAACAAAAAATCGGTTAATTTAAAGGAAATTTTATGGGGTTAAATTTTACAAAAATAATATTAACATTGACTGTAGCCGGGATAGTTTCAGCATGCAGCCACATAAATGACAATTCGCCGGATAAGATGGTGCGGACTGGTGTCCAGCAAATGATTTTAAAAGATAACCGCTTGAACTTCAGTGGTTCTTTTCAAGGAGAATATCATATTAATCCTAATACAAACAATGAAGATGAAATTTCTTCCGATACATCTGAAATAAACAAAACTAATGAAACACATAATAAGCTTCTAAATACTGCATCAAAATCACTACCTCAAACAGAAGCAGATGATGATGATGAATCAAAACCAAAAAATTCTCTGGCACCTTTTTTTGAGCAATTCAGTCAATCCTTTTCAGTACCCTTTTCCGGTGCTATAGATATCCGAAAAGGGCAAATGGAAATAATTCCGGAAGTTCGTTATGAAAATAAAAATGTGCTGATTTCTTTTAAATTTCCTACCTATATAGACTTCAAAAATCTATCTCTATACGCAGATGTTTCAGCTATTACACACTTGCTAGATAAAATACCTCATACTAGAATGGTAATTGGTGACAAATATTTACAATTAGCTGTACCAGAATCTCAAATAAAAAATATGCCTTTATCCGATCTGTTAAAAAGCTTACCAAAATCAATTGATGATGGTTATGCAGCAATTGAACCGGATGCATTCAAAAAAGTAACCGTTGATGAGTATGGAAAAACCCTGAAAGCAAAGTATCAGGTTAACCTGAATGTAGACTACGCTCTAATGCAGAAAATTGATAATACAATGCTTGAAAGCCTTTCAAAGGCTTTAAAAGAGGCTGCAGACAAAGCTGATCAGAATAGTAAATATAAACCTGAGGAATATGCTGCATTACAAAATCTAATTGACGAATTCACTTCTACTTTTAATTCTTATTTTTTTGATGAACATGATTCTGATGATGACAGCGGTGTTTTTAAAAATCCCTATTTTGGACTTATAAAGCAATTCAAAAATAATCAAATTCCTATACAATATAATTATTACTTTGATTTAAAAGGAAGAATTATAGGTATCCGTGAACAGCTAGCATTTCCTAAGGAGGTAGAAAGTATAGCTGGAACAGTAAAAACAGATACCAAAATCCACCTGAAATACACAACAAACCCTAAATTTACTATGCAGCCACCTACGCCGCAGAATTCAATTGATATAATGTCCCGACCTGAACTCAATTAATTAAAATTCAATTTATCAGTTTCAGGTATTTTTAACCAGTATACTAAAACATACTGGCTATTTTATTTTAATAATTTTTTAGTGAATATAATGTACAAATATAATTTCATATATAAATGTACTAAGCTGATTATTTCATTATCTTACGTGATAACATATAATTTAATATACTTTAAAAATTTTGTGAATATCAAGATAATACATAAATGTACGGATTTTAAAAACATATGTTTGTATGATGATAATTAAAACACAAATAAAAAAATAAAATTTCAATTTAAAGGTTTGTATGCGGCTTAAATTTTTTAAAATAGTTTTAATCTTCCTGGTTTCCATTGTTACAGCCTGTAGCCACTTTACTGAAAACTCACCGGATAATAAGCCGTCTACTGATTTATCAGATACCATAACTGACAATAAACAAACAATAAATAACAAGGATATTCAACCACCAATATCACAGGAAACCATATCTGATATCTCTGTATCAGATTTATTAAAAAATTTACCCGATTATACATCTGATAGCTACGCCGCCGATCGAGGTGTCTTCAAAAAAGTAAATATTCATGACAGTTATGCAGCAATTAATCCCAGTGCTTTCAAAAAGGTAAATGTTGACAAGTACGGCAAAAGGCTAAAGGCAACATATCAGCTCAAGCTGAATACAGATAATATTGCAAGCTTGAAACATAATACTACATATCTTGATAATTTGAATATTTCTACGATATTAAAAGAAAGGTTATACAAAGCATATCCTGATAGTAAATATAAACCTGAGTTAGACGCTGCTGTAAAGAATATAGCTGCTTCATTATCTGATAGAAATAATTTTTTTATAAATAACTCAGATCAATTCGAATATCAATTTCTTCCAATGGTAAGCGATTTCTATTTTGATTCAAACGGAAAATTCATTAGTACAAGCTATCGTATTAAGATTAAAATAGAAATCAAAAATATAAACAAACCAATAAAAATAATTATACCGATAGTATTCAGAGCCAAAAAAATATAATTATCTGAACTAATACTTTAAGCCGGTATGCACTGCATACCGGCTGTTTGATCCTGACAAATTATTCAGAGGAGATAATCTGAATTTAAATCCAATAATATAAATCAGACAAAAATATCTGACCCGTTTTTTTTAATATCCTCATAACCAGCTAAGCTGGTTTAACAAACGCTAAACCGCCTGCAAATACTGACGCCAGCGAGCAACCTGTGCGCGTACCTGAGCCGGCGCAGTACCGCCAATATGATTACGGGCATGAAGACTGCCCTCAGGAGAAAGTACCTGATAAACGTCTTCTTCTATCAAGCCGGAGAAAGACTGTAATATATCCAGCGGTAACTCACTTAATTCCCTTTGCTGCTCTTCTGCCAGTCGGACAGCACGTGCAACGACCTCATGACTATCGCGAAAAGGTAAACCTTTTTTAACCAGATAATCAGCCAGGTCTGTTGCTGTCGCAAAGCCCTGCAACACTGCCGCACGCATATTTTCAGGTTTAACGCTAACACCTCGCATCATCTCTGCGTAAATACGCAAAGTATCTGTCAAAGTATCAACTGTATCAAAAAGCGGCTCCTTATCTTCCTGATTATCTTTGTTGTATGCCAGTGGCTGTGATTTCATTAAAGTAATCAGCCCCATCAGATGTCCTACAACTCTTGCGCTTTTTCCACGTACAAGCTCAGGTACATCGGGATTCTTTTTCTGCGGCATAATACTGGAACCTGTACAGAACCGGTCGGCAATGTCAATAAAGCCAAAACGCGGACTCATCCAGTAAATTAACTCTTCACTCAGACGGGAAAGATGTACCATCAGAATGGATGCTGCAGCAGTAAACTCAATGGCAAAATCGCGATCAGATACTGCATCCAGAGAATTCTGGCAAATCTCTTCAAAACCAAGTAATTGAGCAGTTATCTCGCGTTGAATAGGAAATGTCGTTCCGGCTAAAGCAGCCGCACCCAATGGCATACGGTTTACACGATGACGGCAGTCCAGCATCCGTTCACTATCACGTCCCAGCATTTCCACATATGCCAGCATATGATGGCCGAAGCTTACAGGCTGAGCTACCTGCATATGAGTAAAGCCCGGCATCACCACTTCTGCATTTTTATCTGCCAGATCAACCAAAGCAGATTGTAAATCTTTAATTAACAGAACAATACTGTCTATTTCATCACGCAACCACAAACGAATATCCGTAGCAACCTGGTCATTACGACTACGTCCTGTATGTAAACGTTTACCGGCATCCCCTACTTTCTGAGTCAGTAAATGTTCCACATTCATATGAACATCTTCCAGATCTACTGACCAGTCAATTTTACCGGCAGCAATTTCTGCCAGGATTTCCTGCATACCGGTTTTAATTGCTGCAAGATCTTCTGCACTAAGCACCCCAGACTGATGCAGCATCTGTGCATGCGCCAGAGAACCCTGAATATCAAACTGTGCCAAACGTTTATCAAAAGTTATTGATGCTGTGTACTGTTTAACCAGTTCACTTACCGGTTCATGAAAACGGCCTGACCAGGCTTTTTCACTCATACTTGCTCTCCACTATAACTCAACAATATTCAAAAAATATACTAACTGCAGATTATAACCACTAGCCTGACATCATTTGCCTCTGTCATTTAAAGACAATAGTCGCTACCGTGCTTTTTCTGATCACAATACACCCCGGGCACGCTCAGCATGAAAGCGTGTTTGAAAATCTTCGAATTTACCAGCTTCAATAGCCAGACGCATTTCTGCAGTCAGTATCTGATAATAGCGCAAATTATGTATCGTATTTAACTGTGCACCCAGAATCTCACCCACACGCTGTAAATGATGCAGATAAGCCCTGCTGAAATTGCGACATGTGTAACAGTCACAGCTTTCGTCCAACGGACGCTGGTCATGCCGGTATATGGCATTTCGGATTTTTACATCACCAAAACGGGTAAACAGCCAGCCGTTGCGCGCATTGCGGGTAGGCATAACACAATCAAACATATCAATACCGCATGCCACACCGTATACCAAATCTTCGGGTGTACCTACTCCCATCAGATAATGTGGCTTATGTGCCGGAAGTTTAGGCCCGATGGCACGCAAAATACGGTACATTTCAGGTTTTGGCTCACCCACAGACAGCCCGCCTACAGATAATCCCGGGAAACCGATTTCCTCCAGTCCGGCCAGTGATTGTTCTCGCAGATCCTCGTACATTCCACCCTGAACAATACCGAATAAAGCATTCGGATTATTCAGGCGTTCAAACTCATTTTTACTGCGTTCAGCCCAGCGCAAACTCATTTGCAGGGATTTTTCAGCTTCTCTGGCACCTACATTTCCGTCAGGACATTCATCCAGCTGCATGACAATATCTGAATTGAGTACCGTCTGAATCTGCATAGAAATTTCTGGAGACAAAAACAGCTTGTCGCCATTAATAGGACTGCGGAAAGTACAGCCTTCTTCCGTTAACTTACGCATTTGTGCCAGTGAAAATACCTGAAAACCACCGGAGTCTGTCAGTATTGGCCTGTTCCAGCCAATAAAATCATGTAATCCGCCAAAATCACGGATAACATCGAGTCCGGGTCTAAGCCACAGATGAAAAGTATTGCCCAGAATAATCTGTGCCTTGATTTCTTCCAGATTACGCGGCGACATAGCCTTAACTGAACCGTATGTTCCTACCGGCATAAATACTGGTGTTTCCACCGTACCATGATTCAACTCCAGAGTACCACGACGCGCAAAGCCATCCGTGCGCTTTAACGAAAATTTCAGCATATTAAATAATTCAGAGGCAAAAATTATGACAGAATATATCATTATAGCCTAAACCACCACATTTCGCTGACCAAGCATTGCCAAGCAAAATCCAAATCGCTAAAATAAATAATTTAACAGAAGCAAAAGTGCACTAAAGTAACTTTGGCTTCTATTTACCCTTAATAAATATAATCAAAAGCAGCCATTTGATTTTCTCACTTGTATTAAGCGAGTCTGGTCTGTTGTTTGTGGAGTATGCATGCTGAACATCACCCTGCCTGACGGCTCTGTCCGTCAGTTTGAAGCGCCATTAAGCATAGCTGACATTGCCGCTTCCATAGGTGCAGGCTTAGCCAAAGCCGCAATTGCCGGAAAGATTAACGGCAAACTGGTAGATACATGTGATCAGGTAACAGAAGATGCTCAAGTCAGCATCATTACAGCCAAAGATAAAGAAGGTGTCGAAATCATTCGTCACTCCTGTGCACATCTGGTTGGTCATGCCGTTAAACAATTATATCCGGAAGCCAAAATGGTTATCGGACCGGTAATTGAAGATGGCTTCTATTATGACATCTGGTACGAGCGTCCGTTTACACCCGAAGATATTGCTGCAATCGAAACTCGCATGAAAGAATTGATTGCACAAAATTATGATGTAATTAAAAAAGTTACCCCGCGCGAAGAGGTAATTAATGTATTTAAGCAGCGTCATGAAGATTATAAGCTGCGCCTGATTGAAGATATGCCCGATGAAAAAGCTATGGGTCTGTATTACCATCAGGAATATGTAGATATGTGTCGCGGACCACATG
Organism: Snodgrassella sp. ESL0324; assembly: GCF_013344955.1. Classification (NCBI taxonomy): domain Bacteria; kingdom Pseudomonadati; phylum Pseudomonadota; class Betaproteobacteria; order Neisseriales; family Neisseriaceae; genus Snodgrassella; species Snodgrassella sp. ESL0324. Next base: position 24,643 of record NZ_JAAEDS010000014.1, read on the forward strand.
TCCCTAATACTCGCTTCCTCAAGAATTTCAAACTGACCAAGCTTTCAGGTGCCTACTGGCGCGGCGATGCTAAAAATGAACAACTGCAACGTATTTACGGCACAGCCTGGGCCAGTAAAGAAGATCTGAATGCTTACATCCAACGTATTGAAGAAGCAGAAAAACGCGATCACCGCAAACTGGCAAAACAAATGGATTTATTCCATTTGCAGGATGAAGCACCGGGTATGGTATTCTGGCATCCCAAAGGCTGGTCACTGTGGCAGGTTATTGAACAGCATATGCGTCGCGAACTGTCTGCTGCCGGCTATCAGGAAATCAAAACACCCATGATTATGGATCGTACATTATGGGAAAAATCCGGTCACTGGGATAACTACAAAGAAAACATGTTTATTACTGAATCAGAAAAACGTGTTTATGCTGTAAAACCCATGAACTGCCCTGGTCACATCCAGATTTTTAATCAGGGGCTGCGCTCATATCGTGATTTACCGCTGCGTTTGGCTGAGTTTGGCTCTTGTCATCGTAATGAACCTTCCGGTGCCCTGCATGGTCTGATGCGCGTACGCGGTTTTACTCAGGATGATGCCCATATATTCTGTACCGAAGATCAGATTGTCAGTGAAGCAAAAGCATTCAATGAGCTGGTAATGCGTATTTACCGTCAGTTCGAATTCAATGATGTAGCGGTTAAATTATCCTTGCGTCCGGAAAAGCGCGCAGGTTCTGACGCCATCTGGGATAAAGCTGAACAAGGACTGCGTGATGCACTGACAGCCTGTGGTGTAACCTGGGAAGAGCTGCCCGGAGAAGGCGCTTTCTACGGACCTAAAGTAGAGTACCATATTAAGGATGCATTAGGACGCTCATGGCAATGCGGTACCATTCAGCTGGATTTCGTTCTTCCGGAGCGTCTGGGTGCAGAATATGTAACAGAAGAAAACGGACGAGCCCGTCCGGTAATGCTGCATCGCGCCATTCTGGGTTCACTGGAACGCTTTATCGGCATCCTGATTGAACATCATGCAGGTGCATTTCCACTGTGGCTGGCACCTGTACAAATGGTAATCATGAATATTACTGAAGCACAAACCGAATATTGTCAGCAACTTGCCACGCGATTAACCGCAGAAGGATTCCGCGTGCATTTAGACTTGCGTAATGAGAAAATTGGATACAAAATCCGAGATAACAGTACGCAACGCCTACCCTATCAACTGGTTATAGGCGAGAAAGAAAAACAGGACAACAAGGTTGCCGTTCGCAAACGCGGCGGGGAAGATCTGGGTCAGATGGATATTGAAACATTCATTAGCCAGCTGAAACAAGAAGCCTTGTCTCTTCATTAAACCGTGAATAAGGAGTACGACCATCGCTCAAGAACGCGAAGCACGCATCAACGGTGAAATCACCATTAAAGAAGTGCGTTTGATTGGTCCAACTGGAGAACAGTTGGGTGTAGTATCGACTCAGCAAGCCCTGAAACTGGCCGAAGAGCACGATGTGGATCTGGTGGAAATTGCCCCCACCGCCAAACCGCCCGTCTGCAAATTAATGGATTTCGGTAAATTCAAATACGAGCAATCCAAAAAACGCGACGAGCAACGCAAAAAGCAGAAACAGGTACAGGTTAAGGAAATTAAATTCCGGCCTGGTACCGATGAAGGTGACTATCAGATTAAATTGCGTAACATTGTTCGCTTTTTGACTGACGGTGATAAAGTAAAAGTTACCTTACGTTTCCGCGGACGCGAAATGGCACATCAGCATCTGGGCGCAGAACTACTCAAGCGTATTCAGGCTGATTTAATCGAAATTGGTACCGTTGAGCAGTTTCCAAAAATGGAAGGTCGCCAGATGGTAATGATTATTGCAGCGAAGAAAAAATAATCATTAACCGGAATTTCAGCCTGTCTTAAAAAAGTCTCATTTTATCTCAGTAAAATGAGACTTTTCATTTTATTAAAAACACAAATAATAACTTAACAAATCCGGGTATATCTGGTCATAAGTTATTATCGCTATATTGTCTTAGCAGTACAGGTATATTATAATCCGCTTCTTGTGCATCGCCGCTGTGCATGAATCAAATTTTAAGCGGCAAAAACCGTGGTGTGCGGGTTAAAGTGCTGAATTCAGCCACCCCTCGCCTGATCAAACAACAATGGAGTTTTCCCATGCCGAAAATGAAATCCAAATCAAGCGCTAAAAAACGCTTTAAAGTATTGGGTAACGGTGGTGTAAAACGCGCTCATGCGTTCAAACGTCACATTCTGACGAAAAAAACCACCAAAAACAAACGTCAATTGCGTGGCACCTCTATGGTGAATGAACGCGATATGGCTTCTGTTCATAAAATGTTACCCTACGCTTAAGGAGTTTAAACTATGCCTCGCGTAAAACGTGGTGTTACCGCTCGTGCACGTCATAAAAAAGTTTTAGCGTTAGCCAAAGGCTATCGTGGTCGTCGTAAAAACGTCTATCGTATTGCCAAACAGGCAGTAATGAAAGCCGGTCAGTATGCTTACCGTGACCGTCGTCAGCGTAAACGTCAGTTCCGTCAGTTGTGGATCGTTCGTATTAATGCAGCAGCCCGTCAGAATGGTTTGTCTTACAGCAAATTCATGAATGGCCTGAAAAAAGCTGCCATTGTTATTGATCGCAAGGTACTGGCTGATCTGGCTGTATTCGATCAGGCTGCATTTGCTCAATTAGCAGCACAGGCAAAAGCTGCTTTGGCCTAACAGATAAAAAGCTTAGCAAAAAGGAAACTTCGGTTTCCTTTTTTTGTATTTCTGCTTTAGTAAAAAATTTCCATTATTGTTCCATCAATATTTAGCATTGTTGAACAGATGAATTTCGCGCTAAAATAATCTTTTAGTACATATTTTATTATAAATTGTTATATAGCTCATTTAAGATCTGATATACGGTAATCGATAAAATACAGCTGCCATATTCAGCAAAACTAAAGAGCATCAAAACATTTTTTCATTATATTTTAAGTAAAGAATCTTGTTATGGAAAATGCCAACCGCATCGTTGCCGAAGGCATCGCTGCTGTTAATTCAGCCATTGATTTACCTGCATTAGAATTAGTAAAAGCCCGCTATCTTGGTAAAACAGGTGAACTGAATGCTTTATTAAAAACATTGGGTAAAATGTCGCCAGAAGAACGCAAAACAACTGGCGCACATATCAATGAGTGTAAAAACCAATTTCAGGATGCATACAATCGACAACGTGATGCATTAAATGAAGCAAAACTTCAGCAGCAACTGGCGGCAGAAGCGCTGGATGTTACCCTGCCCGGACGCGGACAAAATCTCGGAGGATTGCATCCGGTTACCCTTACTTTACAGCGTATAGTAGAACTGTTTCATAGCATGGGTTTTACTGTAGCAGACGGACCGGAAATAGAAGATGATTTTCATAACTTTCAGGCTTTAAATATTCCGCCAAATCATCCGGCTCGTGCTATGCAGGATACTTTTTATGTAGAAAATGGTAACGTACTGCGCACCCATACATCTCCTATCCAGATTCGTTACATGCTGGATAAAAAAGAGCCTCCGATTCGCATTATTGCTCCCGGACGTGTATACCGCGTCGATTCAGATGCAACACATTCTCCCATGTTCCATCAGGCTGAAGGATTATGGATAGAAGAAGGCGTTACTATGGCCGATCTGAAAGCAGTCTTTACAGACTTTATCCGCCGTTTCTTTGAGCGCGATGATTTACAGGTACGTTTTCGCCCTTCCTTCTTCCCGTTTACAGAACCTTCAGCAGAAATTGACATCATGGGCGAACGCGGCTGGCTGGAAGTAGGCGGCTGCGGCATGGTACACCCCAATGTATTAAAAAATGTCAATATAGATGCAGAAAAATATACAGGTTTTGCCTTTGGCATTGGTCTGGATCGCTTTGCCATGCTTCGCTATGGCATTAATGATTTACGCCTGTTTTTTGATAATGACCTGAATTTTCTTAAACAATTTCAGGATTAAGATTACTGATCATGTAACTGACAGGTAATACTGAGCGGACTAAATCCCGTAAATATAGCGGCTAAGTAGTTAGATTTTACATTCAGCCAGTTATCAATAACTGATTGTACAGAATACCGGATAGCTCACTGAAAATGAATTTCTCAGATTTAACCGACCGGAAACTGCCAGAAAATTATTTAGTCCAATTAAGTAACCTGAACTAATTTCATTAATCAAAGATATTAATTCCAAAAGTAAAAAAAGCGTTTTAAGGATTTATAATCGTGTCACTGAGCATGCCTGAATCAGCCTCCGAACTTTTGGATTAAACCGAAACAGAATATATACTGGAAGCATCATGCAATTTTCTCAAAATTGGTTATATTCATGGATTAACCCTGAATTATCTGCACAAGAGCTGGCACATTTATTAACAATGGCCGGACTGGAAGTAGAAGAAACCACCCTGGCTGCCCCACCATTTCATGGGGTGGTCATCGCCGAAGTTAAATCTGTAATCAAACATCCGGATGCAGACCGTCTCAATATTACACAGGTTGATGCCGGTACAGGAGAACTGATACAAATCGTTTGCGGTGCCCCTAATGTACAACCGGGAATCAAAGTACCTTGTGCATTAGCTGGTGCTGTCTTACCGGGTGATTTCAAAATCAAACCAACAAAAATGCGCGGACAAGTCTCTAACGGAATGCTGTGTTCTGCCAAAGAATTAGGTTTACAAGATGAAGTAAACGGCTTACTGATTCTGCCTGCCGACGCACCAGTCGGCAATAATATCCGCGATTATCTCAATCTGGATGATGCTCTGCAAACCTTAAAAATCACACCTAACAGAGCAGACTGCCTGAGTATAAAAGGCATAGCCCGTGAGGTAGGTGCTTTAACCCAGAAACCACAAAATCCAATAGAGATTGTTAATAATCCATCAACACTGGATGCCAGCCAGCCTGTCACCATCGAAGCACCGGAAGACTGTGGCCGTTTTATCAGCCGGATAATTCGCGGAATTAATATTAATGCTGTAACGCCTGCATGGTTAAAACAGCGGCTCGAACGCAGTGGCCTGCGCAGCATTAATCCTCTGGTTGATATAGGTAACTATGTCATGCTTGAGCTGGGCCAGCCAATGCATATGTTTGACGAAGATAAAATCTCCGGCAAACTGATCGTGCGGCGTGCGCATGAAGGTGAAACACTAGAATGCCTCAATGATAAAACCGTGACTCTAAGCAGTAACACACTGGTAGTAGCTGATGAAAAACAAGTTCTGAGTATTGCCGGATTAATGGGTGGTGTTGACAGCTCAGTAACAGACAGCACGCGTAATGTCGTGATTGAAAGCGCATGGTTTACCCCGGATATCATTGCCGGAAAAGCACGGCAGTATGGATTCGGTTCTGATTCATCATTCCGTTTTGAACGCGGAGTAGACTTTAATTTACAACTACAAGCCATTGAACGGGCAACTACGCTGATAAAAGAAATCTGTGGTGGTGAAATTGGTGCAATTACAGAAGCAACCGGTAATCTGCCTGCAGTTAAACAGGTAAAAGTACGTACAGCAAGAGTAGCAAAAGTATTAGGCGTTGCCATTGATTCAGCCAGAATTGCCACCATTCTGCAGCATTTAGGGCTGGAGCCGCAAGCTTGTGAAGATGGCTTTATCGTTACCTCACCCAGCTTCCGTTTTGATATTGAAATCGAAGCCGACCTGATAGAAGAAATTGGCCGCGTGTATGGTTATGAAAATATTCCCAATGATCATACCAATGGCAAATTGAACATGGTAGCTTTGCCGGAAACACAAAAACCACTATTTAGTGTTTACCATCAACTGGCAAATAGCGGCTATCAGGAAGTAGTCAGCTATGCATTTGTAGAAGAAGCATGGGAACGCGATCTGGCCGGTAATACTGATCCGATTCGTTTACAAAATCCGATAGCCAGTCAGCTCAGCGTTATGCGCTCTACTCTGTTTGGCGGTCTGATTGAAATATTACACAATAATCTGAACCGTAAACAAAACAGAGTAAGATTATTTGAAGTAGCACGTGTATTTCAAAAACAAAATCAGCAATATACACAAACCACAAAAATTGCCGGTCTGGCTTATGGTTCTGTCTTTCCTGAGCAATGGGCAGTACCCACTCGCAACACCGATTTCTATGATGTCAAAAATGATGTTGCAGGCCTGTTAAGTGCGCATAAAGTAAATTATCGTGCAGCACAGCACCCTGCACTTCATCCGGGCAGAACTGCTGAGATTATCATTGATAATAAAGTAGTTGGTGTTATTGGTGAATTGCATCCGCGCTGGACACAAAAATACGACCTGCCCTTGTCGCCTGTTTTATTTGAGCTTGATTTAAGTGCTGTTCTGGCACAAGCCAGGATTACTTATCAGCCAGTATCTAAATTCCAACCAGTACGGCGTGATCTGGCCTTTATCATCTCCGAACAAACTACTGCTGAAGAGCTGATCAATGTGCTGTCTGCAGTGAAACATCCAGCCATTCAGGAAATATCTGTTTTTGATGTTTATCGCGGTAAAGGCATGGCGGAAAATACGAAAAGTCTGGCGGTCAAAATTATTTTACAAAGTACAGAACAAACCTTAATTGATGAAGAAGTTGAAGAAATAATGACAAAACTCATTGATACAGCAGCCACAATTGGTGCACAATTACGTACTTAAAAAATTCAAACTGGGCAATTTGCCTGGCTTAAAAATTTACATACTTGAAAACAAAAACTAATTTAGGGATAATAATGCCCTCTTTAATGAAAGAAATTCTGATATGACGCTGACAAAAGCTGAACTTGCTGATATCCTGGTTGAAAAAGTTGCCGGCATGAGCAAACATGATGCCAAAGAAATTGTTGAACTATTCTTTGAAGAAATTCGCAGTACTCTTGAAAAGGGCGAACAAATTAAAATTTCCGGCTTTGGTAATTTCCAGTTGCGTGATAAACCGCAACGCCCGGGACGTAATCCAAAAACTGGAGAAGAAGTACCTATTTCTGCCAGACGCGTTGTTACTTTCCACGCATCACAAAAATTAAAGGGTATGGTTGATCACTATAATGGAAAACAAGCCTAAGCAGTTGTTACCCATACCAGCACAGCGGTATTTTACCCTCGAAGAGCTATGCCGCCTTGCAGACATCAGTGCCGAGCAATTCTCTGTCTGGCAACAGACACATGGCATTATTGTAGGCTATGGCGGTAAGCACTATACCCGTGCTGATGTGATTAAAGTCAGACAATTGCGCGACAGCTTTACACCATATATAGACTCATTTACACGTAATCAGGTAGATGCTGATGGTAACCCTGTCATTAATGCACTGGAAACCCGTCAGCAAATTGAAAAAGTAGTAGATAACCTGAATAGTGTACTTGCTAAGTAATACGATTACTTTTATAATCGCTTCCTTTACAAAGTCGGAGTGTGGCGCAGTCTGGTAGCGCACTTGCATGGGGTGCAAGGGGTCGAAGGTTCGAATCCTTTCACTCCGACCAATGAAATCAAGGCTTAGAAAAATTTCTAAGTCTTTTTTATTTGCATGAAAAATACAGTGATCTATCTAATTTTTTGCCAATTGATTACTTAAACAAAATTATCATCCACCCATTTTATTTAATCATCTGTTTTTATTCTATTAACTTTTTCTATATCGGTTTTATTACTTATATACTTGAAATGTCTTCTCACCTGCTTTTTAATTCTGGTTTCATCCATTATTTCTGAAGCACGATAAGTATATGAAATAAAATTTTCCTTACCTAAATGTGAATACCGCTCGTATAGTTTTTTTCTGAATAGAATCGTTGATTTATTTTTTAATTGTGATTTTTCAGCTAATCGACGAGATTTCCTTAGTTTTTTATAATATCTTGATATAGAGCTTGGACGAATTAGTGTTTTTTGTCCATCAAAAATAAATCCTAAATATTGCAGATATCCTTTTCCGCTATTATCAACAGACTGAATTTTAAGCGTTCCGTCTGCACAAGTATTAAAAATCAATTTTTCGGTTTTACTATCCTGAATTTCCAGTTTAAGTTCCCAAATCTTTTCTTTTACAAAATTAGCAATATTTTCTACCAGTTCTAAATTATCTTCGGGAGCTATAATTAATATATCATCACAATATCGAAAATATTTAGCTTTCTCATTCAAAAAATTTTTACATGCCAGATCGAAATCACTCATATAAAGATTAGATACAATTCCGCTTATCGGGGAACCTTGAGGAATTCCTTTATGATAATTAACCCTTATTGCATTATTTTTGACAATTTTTTCTCTGAATTCTGCCATATTTGAACAAAGTGACAATAATCTGGAATCAGTATATTTACCCTCAACCTTTCGTTTCTTTTTCCTGAACATAGTTTTAGAAATATTTAAATTAGATAAAGCATCATCCAGCTTTACATAAGAATAACGTGTAATACTTTTAAAAATAGCATAGTGGTCATCTGGTAAATTTTTCCCGCCCAAAAGCTTTTGCCAGGCCTGTTTAAGCTTGGCATGATCTAAATTGTCAAAAAAGCCTTTAATATCAAAACATAAACAAGAGCAATTTTTAAAGCTCTTAATTACATCAAAAGCCTCTTTTGCAAAATTAATATTGGATTTACCACCTGCACTACCAGCTATTTCTATTTTTCTGAAAGCTAATACGTTTTCGGACAATTTATTTTTTTCGAGGAAATCTTCGTACTTTTTATTCAATAAATCAGCATAATAAGAATAGATAAAACTATCTAAATGCGATGCGTATGCAATATATCTGATTTTGTCTTTACGACAAATAACGGACTTATTCTCAGGTAGTGAATATGCTTTCCGAACTTTAGTTTCGTATTGAATAAACGGAAGAAATTGATGCTTTGCAACTTTTTTTGAATAATTATTCTGACTAGTGGATATATCTGCACCAATATAAGAATTAAAAATTTTTTTAAGTATACTTTTATTCTTTTTTAATACACCTTCTTGCAACTGATAAACATCTTTTTTTCTTCGCAATACGGGTTTAGTTAAAGGTTTATCAAAATGTAAATACGACCTGTCTTTAAACCATGAAAAAAATGTTTTATTATATGGATTATGTTTTTTTAGCATTTTAGGTATACATAAACTGCAGAATGAAATTCAAAATCAAGGGATGGGGGCTAAGATTGGTCCATCACTACTGCCCCCCCACCACATTGAAATTGCACGAATGCAATTTATAAAAAGACCGCACTATATGAAATAAGTTTAATGATATTGTTTATAGGAGGCAAAGTGATGAAGAAAATCACCGCCCTGCTGTCAGTGGTAGTAACACTACCACTTGACATTGAAACAATATGCCCAAAGCTCAGATAGCTTTAGTAAGCCAAATAGATTTAGCAAATCAAACAAATGTAAATATTTAGCTAAATTTAGTATAAATGATTTAATATAATTTGAAAATAGTGCACGGGCTTTGCAGTTAATTAGTGTTGTTTTTATTTCAAACTTTAAATCCACCCTTTTGTCAACATAACAAAAACCCTTGTAAAAATTTATAATTTCCACACATCTGAAATAAGCGGATCAAATCAAAACCATCTATAACCTGCATTTTATCCAGTATATTGCTGCAATTGTTTTAATACACGCCGGCTAAGAATACCTTCAGGCAGACGAAAATCCAGAAGCATACGTGTCAGCCGTATGGCCTCGGTATGCCATTCAGGCTGTTCAGCTAGTGAGCGGTTATTTAATGCATTCAGAGTGTGTCCGTGAACAACAATACCATTTTCCTGCGCTGTGATCTGTGCCTGCATCAATAAAACAGGAGCATGTTCGGCGCGCAGCCAGTAGCGTTCATGATTAATGATCTCCTTCCCCTGACTATCCTGACTAATATCAGGAGCAATACCTAAAGCACGCAGTAATGACCACTCAAAATAACGCAGTGCAGATAAGTGTTCGCCGTATGAAATATGTTGTAGTACGGTATGTAGTGCCGCGTGAATATCAGGTAATGGATCCTCCCGGGCTGTTAGTTTTAGTACCAACTCATTTACATACATGGCACTGAATAACGCCTGATTCTGAGGCTGAGGCCAGCCGCCTATCCATTCTGCCCGGTGCAGAGTTTTCAATTCATTATTCCCATACCAGGATAGATGTAGCGGCACGAAAGGAACGAGTACACCTCGCAATTCACTTTGCCGGCGCCTCGCGCTGCGCGCCAGCATCACTACTCTGCCATAATCCCGGGAAAATACTTCAATTTGCAGACTGCTTTCACTCCATGGACGGGAGGTAAGCAAAAAAGCAGGTTGATGATTGATGCGATTATTAGACATAGCCGTTTTATGTCAGATGTAGATTTTTCAATTATAGCCGGTTATGGCATGCAATTGACCATGTACAGGAAAAAGCGGATAATTCTATTAACAATATAGACTATATTTTTCAGGCAGCCGGCTATTTTAAAGCCGGCTGCCTGAATGTATTCGAAATAATCAGGAAAGTTTAAATACCCATGAAAGCACCAGAATTATTATTGCCCGCTGGTGGACTGGAGCGGATGCGCACAGCCTTTGATTATGGCGCAGATGCTGTTTATGCCGGCACACCGCGTTATTCTCTGCGCGCACGTAATAATGAATTTGCACATCTGCCAGTACTGGAACAGGGTATTACTGAAGCACATGCACGAGGAAAGAAATTTTTTCTGGCCAGTAATATTTTGCCACATAACGCAAAATTGAAAACTTATCTCGCCGATATGGAACCGATTATTGCTATGCAGCCAGACGCGCTGATTATGGCTGATCCGGGTCTTATTATGAAAGTGCGTGAAAAATGGCCGGAAATACCGATTCATTTATCCGTTCAGGCTAATACCACCAATGCATGGGGTGTGCAGTTCTGGCAGAGTATCGGCATAGAACGTATTATTCTGTCGCGCGAACTCAGTATTAATGAAATTGCCGAAATCAGGCAGCAATGCCCGGATATTGAGCTGGAAGTATTCGTTCACGGAGCTTTGTGTATTGCCTATTCAGGCCGCTGCCTGCTTTCCGGTTATTTTAATCATCGTGATCCTAATCAGGGTACTTGTACTAATGCTTGCCGCTGGGATTATAAAGTACATAATACGGCTGATAGCGACAGCGGCGATGCTCAATTATTACCCGATTTTGACTTTAATCAGGCGAAAAGTCTCGCTGATAACGCATTATACGGCTTAAATGACCAGCAACGTCACCCGCTGGCAAATAAAATCTATCTGATTGAAGAAGCAAACCGGCCTGGTGATATGATGCCCATAATGGAAGATGAGCATGGCACCTATATCATGAATTCCAAAGATTTACGTGCAGTAGAACAAGTCGCCAAACTGGCAGAAATCGGTGTAGATTCTTTAAAAGTTGAAGGCCGGACTAAATCAGTCTATTACGTAGCGCGGGCAGCGCAGGTATACCGGCGTGCTATTGATGATGCAGTTGCAGGTAAACCTTTTGATTATAGCCTACTGGCAGAACTCGAAGGATTGGCCAACCGGGGTTATACCACTGGTTTTCTGGAACGGCATCAGACACAAGAGTACCAGAATTACCTTTCCGGACATTCTTTATCAAAACAAAGTCAGTATGTAGGCAAAGTTACGGCTGTTGATTCTGAAGGATGGGCAACCATTGAGGTAAAAAATAAATTCAGCCTTGGTGACCAGCTGGAAATTATTCATCCGAGCGGTAATCAGATTATCCGACTTGAAGCAATGACACGTAAGGGCTATCCGGTAGAAGTGGCTTCCGGAAACGGAATTGAAGTAAAAATTCCGCAGATGCTCGGCAAAGATAATGCCCTGATTGCACGAATTATTCCCCAGGCAGAAGCTAATTAAATAAGCTGCTGAAAAAGCCATAGTGATATTACACTATGGCTTTTTTATTATCCGTTTCTGATATTTGTGTACTTTACAGCCAGCCTTGTAAATGCTGCTTCACAAGCGGAGCCAGTATTTCAACCCATTCATGCTCACTATTCATACAGGGAATGTACTGAAACTGTTTTCCGCCATGCGCCAGAAAGTCTGCTTTACCACGAATATTGATTTCTTCAAGTGTTTCCAGACAATCGGTAACAAAACCCGGACATATGACATCAAGTCTGCTGATTCCGGCCTGAGGAAGCTGGATAAGCAAATCCTGAGTACTTGGTCCGACCCAGGGCGCATAGCCAAAGCGGCTCTGAAATGCCAGCCGGTATTCATCTTCTTGCAGACCAAGTTCTTCTGTGAGTAAACGGGTCGTGGTTTTACAATGCTCAACATAACTATCGCCAGCCTGATGCTGAGCCTCTGGTATACCATGAAAGCTTATTAATAAACACTGTCCTCTGCCATGCTTTTGCCAGTATGTCTGAATATGTCTGGCCAGTGTTTTTATATAATTGTTATCTGCATAAAAGCCGGTGATACTTCGTACTGCCATTTGTACACGCTGCTTAAGCATCACCCGCCATACCTGATCCAGTGCAGCACCACTACTGGAACCCGCATATTGCGGATACAACGGCAACACCAGCAAATTCTGCACGCCAAGCTGTTTCATTTCCTGCATAACATTAACTACGCTGGGCTGTCCGTAGGTCATAGCAAAACGGGTAATAACATCGTCTGGCATAGTACTGGCTAAAGAAGCACTAAGCAGTTGTGTTCCAGTCAATAAAGGGGAACCGGCTTCCTGCCAGATGGTGCTGTACGCGTGGGCACTTTTACGTCCGCGAACAGGCAAAATAATCCCGCGTAATATTAACTGCCATAAAAAACGCGGTAATTCGACTACACGCTGGTCGGATAAAAATTCGCGTAAATACGGGCGTACAGCCTGAGGTTCAGGTGCAGCAGGTGTACCAAGATTCAGCAATAAAACACCAATTGCCAGTTTAGAAGTTTTTGGTTCAGAAAGAAAAATTTTTGACATAATATTTGGCAGCAATCGATTATCAGTCAATCAGATAAAAGTACTGCGAGTATAGCCTATATCTTCTGCTTGTTAGCAATTTCACCAGTTATATACTTTACTGACATCAGGCATTACCTCTGCAACAGACCTGATCCAGCGATTATCTGTGCTTAACCTAATCCCCTGCTCATTTTGATAAAACTACTTTAGTTTTCAAAAGACTGGTAAATCTTTATTTATCCCAAAGCGCCTGAAAGGCTTTTACTACTTTTTCAGGATCAGATGATTCAGTAACAGCACGAACTACAGCCAGAGAGCTTACACCGGTAGCCAGTACATCGCGTGCATTATTTAAATCAATTCCACCAATAGCAACTGTAGGTGTATTTCCGGCTTGAATCACGTATTGCTTTAATTTGTCCAATCCCTGAGGTTCAGTAGGCATAGTTTTGGTTGTAGTAGGAAAAATTGCCCCGCAGGCTACATAGCTTGGCTTAACTGCTAATGCTTTACTCAGTTCCGCTGGCGAATGTGTACTTACCCCCAGTCTTAACCCTGAACTCTGAATCATTACTAAATCAGCACTATCCAGATCTTCCTGTCCAAGATGCACCCCATACGCACCGCAATCTACGGCTTCCCACCAGAAATCATTGATAAATAGTTGTGTAGGTGTATCTTTTGCATAAGCGACACTGCGTTGAATTTCACGGTACAATGCTGAACCAATCAGAGTTTTATTACGCAGCTGCACAGTATTGGCCCCTGCATCGACCATCCGCGCTACCCAATCCGCAGTAGGAACAACAGTATAGAATTTCAGCGGAGCAACTATAGGTAAAAACGAATTTGCATACATAAAATATTCCTTTTGAAATAAAAATCTTTATAATGATAGTTTTTTCACGCAGCACTGCATACACACAATAATGTTTGCGGATGTCTGTACTGAATTTTCCACTTTTACAAATATATTATGGCCTCAGACGCATCCTCTGTTCGCTCTCCCCTGATCACCCGGGTTAATTATACTTTTGCTGCATTATTATTCGGCACAATTGCATACTTTATTTATTGGGGGCTTGGATATACCAACCATCATTCTCCATTATTATTTGTTATTGCCACTCTGTTTGGCGCCTTCATGGCATTTAATATCGGTGGCAATGATGTTGCCAACTCCTTTGGTACCAGTGTAGGCGCCGGAACCCTTACAATACCGCAGGCATTGGGTATAGCGGCCGTTTTTGAGGTTTCTGGTGCGGTCATTGCCGGCGGAGAAGTAACAAAAACAATTCGTCACGGCATTATAGACCTTGGTGCCATGCATTTAACACCTTCACAATGTATTAATGTCATGCTGGCAGCATTACTGGCGGCGGCAATCTGGCTGTTAATTGCCTCCAAAAAAGGTTTACCGGTTTCAACGACGCACTCTCTGATAGGCGGACTGGTAGGTGGCGGATTATGTCTAGGATATCTGATAACGGGTAATGGCAGCGCTTTAGATTTAATTCAATGGAACAAAATGGCAGAAATTGGTCTGTCCTGGGTTATCTCACCTGTTTTAGGAGGTGCGTTTTCTTATATCCTGTTCAGCCAGATAAAAAAGCATGTACTGGACTACAACGACCGGATGGTTATAGCACTGAAAGAAATTAAGCAGGAAAAAAAAGCATATAAAGAAAAACACAAAATCTGGTTTGAAAAACTAAGTGAAACCGAAAAAATTCGCATTTCCTCTGCTATAGCCCGTGACGCCGAAAATTACAGTGATCCTGATTATAGCGTCGAAGAGCTCGAATCAGATTACTATAAAGGTTTGGCAGATATCGAAAGCCGTAAAAATAACATCGACGCATTTAAGGCACTGCATAGCTGGGTACCCTTAATTTCAGCATGTGGCGGCATGATGATTACCGCTATGATGTTATTTAAAGGACTGACTAATCTGCATCTTGGTTTATCTGTGATTACCAATTTCCTGTTAATCATCATGATTGGCGCGCTAATCTGGATGGCCACATTCATTTACGCAAAAACCTTAAGGCGCAAAGATTTAAGCAAATCCACCTTTCTGATGTTCAGCTGGATGCAGGTATTTACTGCTGCCGGCTTTGCTTTTAGTCACGGCGCTAATGATATTTCCAATGCAGTTGGTCCGTTTGCCGCCATTATGGATATTATCCGTACCGGTGATATTGGTATAGACGCCAATGCCATGATTCCGGCACCAGTGATGATAACATTTGGTGTGGCACTGATTGTTGGTTTATGGTTTATCGGCAAAGAAGTCATCCAGACTGTTGGTACCAATCTGGCCAAAATGCATCCTGCATCCGGCTTCACAGCAGAGCTTTCCTCTGCAGCCATTGTGATGCTGGCTACACTGATGGGGCTGCCGGTATCCAGTACACATATTCTGGTTGGTGCCGTTCTGGGTATCGGACTGGTTAATCGTAATGCTAACTGGAAATTGATGAAACCAATTGCACTGGCCTGGGTGATAACCCTGCCCTCTGCTGCAGTTTTATCTGTATTGATATTTTTGGGACTCAATTCATTTTTTTAAATTTACAATTATCTTAATGAAACCGGATAAATATGCTTATCCGGTTTTATTATGACTAAAGCGATTGTCTAATGTAAATTTTCCCGGATTTTATAGAATAAATTTAACTCTGTTTTGAATGACACTACAAATAGTCGTTATTAAATTTCTTTTAATACTATTTTTCCAGATTTCTTAAATTTAAAAAGTAATTTTAAAATCAGATTAAATTTTTTAACTTAATCACCGGCTGTTTTTTATTCAACCATTTAAGCTAAAATGATGACTTTTGTTACAAACTCAGCATAAACTGGTTGTTGCCAATGAATAACCTGCTTAAAAAATTTTATATAGATCCCTTTTTACTGGCAATGCTGACTGTTGTAGGTACAGCTACTGTTTTGCCTTGTCAGGGCAGCACAAAAACATTTTTTAGTTATCTGACCACAGTTGCCATTGCCTTACTATTTTTTATGCATGGTGCAAAGCTGTCACGGCAGGCGATTACAGAAGGTATCAGACACTGGCGATTACATTTAGTTGTATTTTGCAGCACATTTATTTTATTTCCGCTAATCGGTTTAGGTTTGCGTATTCTGGTTCCCCACTGGCTCTCTCCCGAACTGTATCTGGGCTTTCTGTATTTGTGCGCATTACCGGCTACAGTACAGTCCGCAATTGCTTTTACTTCTGTTGCCGGCGGAAATGTCGCAGCAGCAGTATGCAGTGCATCTGCTTCCAGTATTCTGGGCGTTTTCCTATCACCTGTACTGGTTGGTCTAATGATGCCCACCAGTGGCAATAGTGTCGATACAACAGCAGCTATCGAATCGATTTTATTACAACTAATGCTGCCGTTTGTTTTAGGCCATCTGGCCAGACCATTAATTGCAAGTTGGATTCATAAACATAAAGTATGGATAAACCGTACTGACCGGGGCTCGATTCTTTTAGTCGTTTATGTAGCATTCAGTGATGCTGTTGTTGAAGGACTATGGCACAAAGTTAATCTAGGCTCAATTGGTATGATTGTGATTCTGAGTCTGTTGATTCTGTTTCTGGTTATCAGCATTAATACACTGGTTGCCCGTTCATTGGGCTTTAACCGTGCTGATGAAATTACTATTGTCTTTTGCGGCTCTAAGAAAAGTCTGGCAAATGGCGTACCCATGGCCAATGTACTCTTTCCTGCCAGCATAGTAGGCATTATGCTATTACCACTGATGATTTTTCATCAGTTACAACTAATGATCTGTGCAGTACTGGCACAACGCTATGCACGTTTGAATAAAAAGGAATAGATTACCTTCGAGTGTAGGTTTTATTTCTAATAAGGCTTGCTATTTGGTTTTTTATAATCTCTGTATCATAGTGCTAGCAATAAGATTTGCTGGCACTTAATCTATCTACATCAAATCACTCAATAATGCTGCAAATATCGTATTTACTTGATTTTGATACAATGACATAAATCAAAAATATAGATATACCATAAGCTGAAACAATTAGGTTTAAAAGTAGCTGCTGTGAATAGACTAGTAGTCACAAGTTAGGGACAAAATATTTGTATCTAATTGATTTAATTTTATTTTATGGTGCCAGTAATAGGAATCGAACCTACGACCTTCGCGTTACGAGTGCGCTGCTCTACCAACTGAGCTATACTGGCTTCCAATTCAGAATACTCTGAATGGCGCGCAGTATAGCATAATCGCTTTATACTCACCATTGCTATCCAATTTTATTTATTTGTTAATATAATAATTTTGACCATAAATATAATATCTGTTTAATTGAGCCTCAAGTTATTTCTGCGATCTATACCTGAAATTTTTCATAGGTTTTTTAATAATTGAATTGAATATAAAAAATATTCGGATTTTAACTAAAATAGTTTATATTTTATTTTCTTTTTCGAGATTAATTTTTGTATCTCAATAAATTAATAGAAGATTTAAAAATTGATATTAGCCTTATTTCGGTCAAACCACATAATCAATTATCTTCTCTTAAATTTATTGATATTTATAAAAAATTTTTAATAATCAATGTTCATTCAATTTTAGATTTTTCCAATTCAGTCTGAATAATAAACTTTGTTCTATAAATTTAATCAAATATTTTGAATCCATTCTGTATATTTAGCACTCTATTCAGATGTGTTGATAAAAATAGATATTTATTCAGGCTTATTCAACATTAATTTTAAGCCGGAAGCAGTGGATAAAAAATGAAACAAAACAGAGAACAACTTATTAAATATGCCTGTCTGGGTGATACACATGCACTTAATCAGTTATTGTTAGTATATCAGCCAGACATCAGAAGATTTGCCAGACGAACATGTTCTACAACAGAAGATGTTGAAGATGCTGTGCAATTCACATTATGGCAGTTACATAGAAAAATCGGTACGCTGAAAACTATCTCTTCTTTTACAAGTTGGTTATTTCGAATTATAGAACGAGAATGTTATCGTTTATTTAAAGTCAGACAATCCAAAAACATTGAAGCCCGGGCAGATATTGATAAGCTGTCTGCATCTTCTGCAGATATCGATCTTAAAATAGATCTAACTAATGCAATTATTTCTTTACCTTTGATTTACCGGCAGGTGTTGATTTTGCGGGATATTCAGGAGTATTCCACGCCGGAAGTTGCTGAAAAGCTTGGCATCACAGTTGAAGCAGTTAAAAGTCGCTTACACCGTGCCAGATTAATGGTAAAAGAAAAAATTAATTTATAAAAAATTTAAATTCAATAATTTATAGACAACATAATAGCTTTGTTCTTTTCGCAGAGAATTTATCAGAAATGTTAGTTTTAATTTTAAAATGGGAGATAAAATGACTAATCAATATCAATCAAGCAATGATTTTAAATACACTGCTGCATTATTAAAATATGCACCCGAAGAAACACAGGCATTTATAGATTTTGACCATAAAACCACCAAACGCAGTGAAGGAAATATTCCGATAAAAACAAGAGAATTAATTGCTTTAGCTGTAGCACTGACTACGCAATGTGCATATTGTATTGATGTTCATATTAAAGGAGCAAAACAAGCAGGAGTAAGTGAAGAAGAATTAGCAGAATTAATTTCAATTTCAGCTTCTGTAAAAGCAGGCGCAACCATGGCACATGGTTTGCTGGCAATGCGTTTATTTGAGCAATAAAATATTTGATTTAGTAAAACAGAAATAAATACTTATGTATATACTTTGTAGGTGCAACTATTTAAATTTTCTGGATTTGTAACTAGCTTATTAAACTGAGTACACTCGAATGGCTAGTGTACTCAGTTACATTATCAATAAATATTAGATTAAAGTAAGGCCTGAGTTAGCGTTGTTTTTTCTTAAAATTATTCATAACCTGTGTCAGATTATGCTGCAGTACATCCTCTACTGCTCCGGGTACTTCGGCCATTAATTCACGTTGTAAAGTGGTTACCAGACCGGCTGTATGCTTTTGTACTGCAACACGAACCATACCTGCTAATACATCAGTAAGATGCGGACGTAATTTTTCAGTTAACTGTTGCAGTAAAGCCTGCTCGGAAATACAGGTTACTGCCCTGTTAGCTGTACCACGCGGTTCTATGACATGCATATGTACATGAATAATTGGCTGGCCATTATCGCTGGTAGCAGAAAGCTCATCTTCTGTATTTTGCCGGCTTACTTCTGTTGGTATAACAGCAGATTGTTTGCCTTTTAGCTGGATAGTACAGCTTGAAGGCAGATTTTCATCAACAGGAGCGCTTTGTAAACAGTTTTGTGCGGCCAGCCAGTCTTCCTGAATCAGCAAGGCTGTATCATTTAATGCAGACTCCTGCTTTTGCACTTCTAGTGTACTTTGCTGCTGCCATTGTTTCAGATAAGCCCGATAAACCCGCTCACGCTGTACAGGATCAAGTAAAACTTCAGCAGACTGGGATGTGGATACCGTTTTAGGCTCTGGCTCAGGTTGTCTGCTGCGATTTTTAATCGTATTGGTAACTATCGGAGGCACATTGAAATCATGCGGGCGTCTTCTGGTTTTAGGTATAGATAACGGCGGTGCATCTGATATGACTTCTTCCTGACGATTTGACCGGCTATCTTGCTTTTTTTTGTGCTGGCGCAACTGCTCAAGACTTCGCTCCCATTCGGGCATAGTCTCTGTAGCCATTTTTGCAGGGCTGACAGTTGAATTAGCGACAGATTGCTGTTCAGGCAGATCATCACTCAAAGTAAAAACAAATTGATTTTGTTGTTCATACTGATTTTTCACCATGCCCCCACTTCTGATCAGTCCGGTATATTTTAACTGGCTGTGCATATTTTTATGTAAGCCATATCTGAGTAATTATAGCAACTTTTATAGGTTAAAATGCTAAAATAAACTACATAGTGTTCAATTAAATTAGGAATAAAACATGAGTACCATTGAACAGCGAATAGAGTTTCTGGAAGAAAGCAATGAGGCTCTGATTATGCAAAACCGGGTGCTGGCCACCGCAATTAAAGGTCTGCTGCGTGCGCTGCCTGCAGACATAGCTGAGTTGGCTACTGAATCCATACGCGCGGCTTTTGATAATGAAATTGCGGAATTACAGTATGAGGAAAATCCGCAAGTAGAATTATTTCACGATGCCACTTATGCATTTTTTCACGAACGTGAACATTAAACCTAAACAGGCTGGCAATAGCATAATTGCCAGCCTGTTTAATTAAATAGATTCAGTTAAAATAAATTATTATTTTCTTACATCTCTGCATAATTAGGTCCGCTTCCCCCCTCAGGACAAACCCAGTTAATATTCTGCTCAGGGTCTTTGATATCACAGGTTTTACAATGTACGCAGTTTTGCGCATTAATCTGTAAATGCGGTTCACCGGCCTGATCTACAATTTCATAAACACCAGCCGGACAATAGCGTGTTTCCGGACTGGCATATTCACGATAATTGACAGATATCGCCAGCTCAGGATTATTCAATTTTAAATGTACGGGCTGATTCTCATCATGGCTGATACTGGCAAGATAAACACTACTCGTACGGTCAAAGGTTAATTTACCATCCGCCTTAGGATAATCAATAGGCCGGCATTCTTGTGCTTTGCGTAAAGATGCATAATCCGGACTCCGATGACGTAGCGTCCACGGTGCCTTACCTCTGAAAATGTATTCTTCAAGTCCGCTATAGGCCAGACCGCCAAACAGCCCCCATTTAAATGACGGACGGATGTTTCGTACTTTATGTAACTCATGATACAGCCAGCTGTCTCGAAACAATTCACTATATTTCACTGCTTCAGTATTACTATCATCACTGACATGTTCCTCTTTTAACACCTCAGCAATAGCTTCTGCTGCCAGCATACCTGACTTCATTGCAGCATGAATGCCTTTGATTCGGGGAACATTCAGAAAACCGGCAGTATCACCGACAAGCACTCCACCCGGAAAAGTCAGTTTAGGTAAACTTTGCAATCCACCTTCGCTTAATGCACGTGCCCCATAAGCAATACGGGTACCACCCTCAAGCAGCTCCCGGATAGCCGGATGGGTTTTATAGCGCTGCATTTCAGAAAACGGTGACATATATGGATTCTGATAATCCAGTCCGACCACAAACCCGACAGCAACTTTGTTATCATTTAAGTGATAAAGAAATGAACCACCATAAGTTTTCCGGTCTAGCGGCCAGCCAATTGAATGAATGACTGTGCCCGGTTTGGATTTTTCCGGGGCAACAGACCATAATTCTTTGATACCAATTCCATAAGTCTGATTCTGACAATCTTTATCCAGCTGAAACTGCCGGATTAAAGTTTTGGTAAGCGAGCCCCGACATCCTTCAGCAAATATAGTTTGTTTTGCCAGTAACGCCATACCCTGCTGATAATTACTTCCCGGTTGTCCGTCTTTATTCAGTCCCATATCACCGGTAGCAATTCCGCGTACGGAACCATCAGGATGATAAAGAACTTCTGCAGCTGCAAAACCGGGATAAATCTCTACCCCCATTTCCTCAGCCTGCTGAGCCAGCCAGCGACAAAACAACCCCAGACTAATAATATAATTACCATGATTATTAAAGCTGGACGGAGTAAGTAAACGATAAGCTTTTTTTTCAGTCAGAAACAGCAGCCGGTCTTCTTTAACTGCACAGGTTAAAGGTGCGCCTTTTTCTTGCCAGTTTTCAATCAGTTCAGATAATGAACGCGGATCAATGACGGCTCCTGAAAGAATATGCGCCCCCACTTCAGAACCTTTATCGACAATGCATACACTAATGTCACGTTGCTCTTTAGCTGCAAGTTGTTTTAATCGTATGGAAGCAGCTAATCCAGACGGTCCGGCACCAACAATCACTACATCATAATGCATGCTTTCACGTTCTATGGATTCTGTCATGGTCGATTTCCTGCATTGAAACAATGATAACTAAATCTACGGCAGACATAAACAATATACATATACCGTATAATAAAAACTGGCATTATATCGAACAATGACTAGATATATCGACTACACTGATTAACGAATTTATATATTAATTTAGTAATCAAGCAAACAAAATATTATATATAGAATTAATTTCGAACACTTCTGATCAAATAATAAATATTGATGAAGCAGGTAAATTAAACTTACCCTTAGTTACTACTATCTTATAAAAGTATTTAATGTAAGTTTTGTTGATTTGGAAGTCGTTTTTTACTCTACCTAAAAAAGTTTAAACGACTTAAATCAGTGCTAACAATTAATACTTCACAATAAAAACCGTAAAAACTATAAATATAACAGCAAGAAATTAATCAGCCCTTCAAGCCTTCAAGAAAGAAACAAAATATATCTGTTATCAGATATGCTCTTCAACAATCTATGTAAATTATCCATCGTAGAATTACAGTCACAACAATATTAATAATTTATATTTAAATAAAAAATATAAATATTATATAGTTATGTATAAATTAAACCCCTCAGTAATATATAGCTGATTTTTTCTATTACTTTTCATCAAATATCACCACTGTTAGTAAACGCTAATCAGATATTGAGTATATAAAACAACAAACATGTAAATTTGTTGTAAAAAAGCAACTTTTTCGATTACTAATAATTTAATCACATAATTACTTTTTAATAACAATATTGTTGCCTAATATTTATTTTTATTAAAATTTATCAATACTTTATATTTTAAATTTCAACATCTTTCTATGGGCGCGGGTAGAAGTAAATACACTATCAATCCATGTTTTCGACTATATAGACTATATACATGTATCAAAGAAACTACTTATTTAACGAAAATACACACTTGGCTGATTGCATTAGTTTGCAAGGCGGGGCATAATTCGCTTTGCACAAGTTATGCGCACTATAGCTGTTTATTGACGAATGATATAGTGTGCAAAAACTGGATTTCCATCACTAAAGTAATACTTTTTGATACAAGTTAAGGTACATAATCATGAAAAAATCTTTATTAGTTGCTGCAGCTCTGATGTCTTTGTTCTTGGCTGCCTGCAATGATAAAAATGAAACTCCGGCTGCGTCTGCTGCATCTGAAGTTTCTGCTCCTGCTACAGCTTCTGAAGCAGCTCCGGCTTCTGAACCTGCTCCAGCTCCGGCATCTGAAGTTTCTGCTCCTGCTGTAGCTTCTGAAGCTTCTGCTGCTTCTAACTAAGCACAAGAAATCAAAAAAGCCAGACTGGAAAGTCTGGCTTTTTTGTTGCTTAATTGTATCGAGTAATATAATAAAGTTATTCAAGCAACCTGTATTGATTAAAATTTTTTTACAGTTTGCCTCTGAAACTCATCATCAAATATAACAACTGTTCAAATAAACAGAAAAATAATACAGTTCGTACACTCCAGAGAGGTTTTTCAGTTTCTGTAGTGCGTAAAAATAGCAGAAGCATTATTATCCACTGACTTCCTATCCAGAAAACCGGTTGCCAGACAAACATCTGGAATAAAGTGACCAGTAATGGAATTTGCAGGATAACATTTTTCACTAAACATAATACCAAAACCAAACAAACAACCAAGGCGCTAAACTGCAACCAGCCACCATACAGCAACGCAGTTAAATATGCACTTTGTTTCAGCTGATCGCGCCGATGCAGAGCAAAACATGAACCGAGTAAGATATACACTGGCATCAAATACAGATTTAGTGGCTTAAATAAATCAGCAATACCCGGTAATATCAGGCTACTCATTGCGGCCAGAATTATCCAGAGTACCAGTGAAACAACCAGCCAGCCATAAATACGGTATTTATAGCATTGCCAGACAAATACTCCTGTATATACCAATACAACTGCATAACTGATTAGCGTACCCATTAACGCACCAGTTTCAGCAAACGTGCAAGCACAGCCGCCATATTATCAGCTATAGCTGCGACCCATTCAGTAGACATATCAGGGGAAAAATGTGCTTCATCTTCATGCCCAATTACCAGAATAGCCAGCGTCTGTTCTTTCCAGCGTAAAGGTAATTGCAAAAAACTTTCCAGTCGCGGTTGTTCAGGCAATAATTCCAGTAGAGCAGCAACCGGTAAAGTGCCACAAGCAGGAGCAGTTAATTTTTGACCAATAACCTTAAATTTCTCACTCACATGTAAATTTACAGGTACACGAACATTTTTAGGAATATCTGCAGTGATGATTAGTGCATGATAAGGTAAAGTAAATTCATCGTTTAATCCATCACTGATGGCTCGCTGCCATTGTGCCAGAGTATTGACGATAAGCAGACGCTGAGTAAACGCCATAAATTTGGCCATTAACGTATGATTAGCATCAGCATCGCCCAGCATTTGAATAAGCTGTGAGGCCATTTTTTCAGTTTTCCGCTGCATTACCTGCATTTTTCCCTGTTGAAATGACAATATTTTGCTTTCAATCGGACGCAGATTAAATTCAGTAGCATGCTCGTATAACCACTGTGGCTGTGCATGTAAAAATTTTAGTACTTCAGCTTCCTTAATACTCATAAGTAATTTATCTCTCCTTCAAATACAGTCTCTGCCGGCCCGGTCATCCAGACATGCGCATCAGGTTTCTGCTGCCAGCTTATTGATAGCTGTCCGCCGGGTAAATTCACTTGTACCGGTTTATCATCACCCAGTAAGCCCAGACTGATTCCGGCTACAACCGCAGCACAGGCACCGGTACCGCATGCCTGTGTTTCTCCGACACCTCGTTCAAACACACGCAAATAAATCTCTCGTGGCGCTTTTATCTGCATAAATCCGACATTAACCCGCTGAGGGAACTGTCTGTGACTTTCAATTGCTGCACCAAGCCGGTGCACAGGCGCATGATTAATATCTTCTACAACCATCACTGCATGCGGATTACCCATATTGATACAGGTCACACTAACGGTATCAGCTCCGACAACCAGTTCATGGCTGATACTCTTGGCATCATTTTCATCAATAGCCGCAAACGGAATCTGTTCCGGTGCAAACAGCGGTATACCCATATCCACTGTTACCAGCCCATCTTCATTCAATCGCGGCACAATTATTCCGCCGGCAGTTTCTACCACAATCTGTTTTTTGCTGGTTAATCCTTTATCATAAACAAAACGGGCGAAGCAGCGTGCACCATTACCACATTGCTCTACTTCGGAGCCATCTGCATTAAAAATACGATAACGAAAATCAGCGTTCGGTGTCTGCGGTGCTTCAATCAGCAGAAGCTGATCAAATCCCACCCCTGTATGGCGCTGAGCCCATGCAGCGATTGGTGCTGTATCCGGATAAAATTTCTGGCTAATTCCGTCTATCACCATGAAATCATTACCCAAACCATGCATTTTAGTAAATTTTAGTTTAGTCATATGCCATTCAGTCTGTCATCACAACTGGTTTAAGCAGCTATGATACCGATTTATCACCGTAACGATAAGTTCTGCACTGAACTAATTAGCAAATATCTTTATCCGGAAAAAATACAATTATCTTGAAAACAGGCGTTAATGATCACTAAACCAGCTATTTTATTTACAATTAACCCAAATAGTCCGATTATTTTGCCGGCAAGAGAAAACAGCAGCAAAAGATTTTGTCAATTTATCAAACAGAACCTATCCAGATAAATAAATCTGTTTATATAAATTATGCAGAAAAACTGATTATTTTATTTGTTTACTGAAATAATCAATAAAAACCCGTAGTTTTGCCGAATTTTTATTGCTTTGCGGATAAAGAAAACAAAACTCCCATTGATTATCCTGAGAACATTCCGGTAATATTTCGACCAGCTTGCCGGATTGTAACTCTTCCTGAACAGCAAATCGAAAAAGCTGAACAATACCATTGCCATTAATGGCCAGAAATTTTGTTGCCAGCATACTGTCAAATACGTGTATCTGATCAGTTCCATTACTGTGTGCTGTGCTTTTATCTATATATTTCCATGAAAATTTTTTATTATTCTGGCTGATACTGAAATTGATACACTTATGATTTTGAATATCAGCCGGTTCATATATTATATTATTCTCAGACAAATATTCAGGACTGGCAAACAAACCGGATGTGGCACAATATAATTTCCTTTTAACTAAAAATGGTTCCAGTCTGGTATCCGGCTGAATCAGTCTTACAGCAATATCATAAGTTTCCGTTACAAAGTCAATATTGCGGTTTGTTACATGAAAGTCAAGTTTAAGCTGCGGATACTGTGCACAAAAGCATTTTACATAGGGTATTATTTTATAATTAAAAAAAGTTTCCGGAACGCTTATTTTCAATTTACCGGAAATTGCCTCTTTGTTTACTTTCAGTGCCTTTTCGGTACTGATTAATGACTCCAGAACTTCAGTACATTTTTTATAATAAATTCGTCCTTCTGGCGTTAATTTAGTTTTACGGGTATTGCGACTAAATAATTCAACCCCTATTCTTTCCTCAAGACGCTTAATTGAACGACTGACTGCTGCCGGTGTAATATTCAGATATTGTGCAGCTGTAGAAAAATTTTCATTTTCAGCAGCCGTCAAAAACAATTCAAGACTAGCTATATGCATGCTTTTTAAACGTTTTTTCATTCTGATAATGCTTTAAATCATTTGAATCTAATCATTAGTCTGTTGATTATTTCGCATAAAAATATTATTCAGCACCAACGCGACCAAAGTTATAGCCATACCGCACATTTCCACTGCAGAAATTTTATGCCCCTGAAAAATACCGATAACAGACGAAATAACCGGTACCAGATTAACAAATAAAATACCATTAACTGCACCCAGACCTTTAATACCGGCATTCCAGCTAATGATAACCAGCGCAGTGATAATCAGTATAAAAATATCCAGCCTGCTTGCTAATATGGCTTTCATTTCCGGCCTGCCGGCATATCCCAGCAAAGTCGCAATTATAGTTATTGCTATGATGGTTAACATTCCTAATGAAGAGCTCAGAGCGGTTATACGCAATGCACTCCAATCATATTTTGAAATCATCGTATTGGCAAAATAAGTATATATTACCCAGCAAACAGTTGCTGTGAGTAATAATATGTCGCCGATAAAACTTGATGAGGCAAGTAAATGGTTAAAATTTCCATCGGTAATAACCAAAACAATACCAGTAAAAGCCAATAGCATGCAGATGATTGTGCGAAAATCCGGCAAAATGCGATGAATTATTGAAAATAAAATCAGGGATAATAAAGGCATTAAAGCCAGAATAATCGTTGCATGTTCAGCTGATGAGAATCCTATACCGATAAATGTAAAAAAATTCAATCCGGCAAAACCGACGCTACCGAAAAACCAAAGCTGCAAAGTTTTATTTTCTGTACGAAAACTCTGTTTTCCTTCCTGAATAATCAATACCAGACTAACCAGCAGGGCACCAGGCACATAGCGAATACAGGTAAGATAATAACCATCAATACCAGAAGAAACAGCATGTTTTGAGGCAGGATACATAATTCCCCAGCCTGCAACCGTGATTAATAAATACAAGATACTTTTATAATTTTGCAGCTGACTGACTTTCATATCATTAAACCTGATTCAGTATTAAATTTTTTATTTTTATAGCAGTTCTCAGGTAAAAGTGCATTACAGCAGCCGTAATAACAGTTATTACATCAGGTAATAACTGTTATTAAATACAGATATCCCAACCAGAAGCATTTGTAAGAATTTTATTTATATTATTTATAAATGCATAACCGGAGGCTGAACCAGCATCAGAACAACAGGCAAAGTAATTAAACTTAAAACCGTGCTGATAAAGGTAGCTGTAGATACAAGCTGTGGTCTGGTATTGAACTGGACAGCCAGTAATGTAGTGTTAGCCGCGGTAGGCATTGCCGCCAGCACTATAAGCACTTTTTTAGCCATCAGATCTATTGGCATAAAATATACAAGCAGCATTGCCCACACAGGTGAAATCAGTAATCGGATAACCAGCGCAAAACTGATTTTGGCTGTTTCAATCTGCCTGATATGCAATGTAGCCAGCTGCATGCCCAGAATCAGCATAATTACCGGAATAGATGAATCCCCGATCATGCCCACTGCCAGCATAATTTCCTTACTTAAAGGAATATGCAGTAATTGAAATATTAATCCGAACAATGCGCCATAAATAATCGGCATTCTTAAGACTTTTTTCAGTACGGTATTCTGGCTAATACCATCAACATCACTACTGCCTTTAGCAGCATAATAAGTGCCGATGGTGCTCATAATAAATTGCTGTAATACCATCAGAATAACAGCAATATCAAAACCGGCACTACCAAAAAATACCAGAATTACCGGAGTGCCATAATTACCGTTATTCATAAAGCATGAAGCCAGAATCAGAGCACAATTATCCTGATTTTTATAATGATAAAATGCCGACCAGAGATAAACCAGTATAATCAGCCCGACACACAATGCCAGAACATAAAAAGCATAATAAACATAAGCACTGGTTAGCGGGTGATTATAGAAAGTTTTGAAAGCCAGAAAGGGAGACAGAATATACAAAGACATTTTTGATAAACCGGCAATATCAAATTTCAATGTCTTCTGAGCGATAAAACCCGTGACGAAAATACCAAACACCGGTAATAAAATCAGCAAAAAATGCATTGTCTGCCCTTTCCTTCTCAGTATATCTGCCAGATATGTATATATTCTGCTATATGAAGAAAATGTAAATAGTTTGGCAATATTTTTCAGAATCAGGCTGTCATTATTATGTAATTATTCTGCCCGGATCCTAAATTTAATTGTGACTTATAACCAGTTTACAAAATAGTCGCGCCACAATGCCATTGACCATAATATAGCCAGCAATAGCATGGTTAACAATTGAGCTGCTGAAGCCGTATCTTTGGCTCGCTTTGCCAGAGGATGCTTTTCCAGCGAAGTGTGATCTACTGCAGCTTCAATAGCAGTATTAAATAATTCCACAATCCAGCTTAAAAACGATGCCATGATTAATACCATTCGTGTCAGACTACCAAAATCCAGCACAAATACAAGTACAATCAATACGCTATTTAATGCCAGCAGCTGGCGAAAAGCCGATTCACTGCAAGCAGCCTTCAAACCCGCCAGAGAATAACCATAGGCATTGAATATACGGCGCAAGCCCTTTTTACCTTTAATCGATGTTGCAAACGATTGATTATTTTCAGGCATGATCAAATATTATCCTTGTTATATTGAATTTTTAATTGAGTTTTTAAGTATCAAACCGGAGAGCCATATAAGCGGGCGGCTTCTTCCACTGCATCAGCAAAAAGTGCCGGTACATTACAATCAGTCTGACTGGTAATTTCCTGAAAACCCGTCGGGCTGGTTACATTAATTTCAGTGAGGTAATCACCAATAACATCCAGGCCGGCAAGTAAAATTCCTCTGCGTACGAGTTCCGGAGCAAGTGTTTCTGCAATCTGCTGATCACTTTGACTCAATGGCTGAGCCACACCCTTTCCGCCGGCAGCCAGATTTCCGCGCGTTTCCCCATGCTGAGGAATACGAGCCAGCGCATACGGAACGACTTTTCCACCAATAACCAATATACGTTTATCACCATGCACAATTTCCGGAATATAACGTTGTGCCATGATAGTTCGACTATCCAGATGCATCAGCATTTCCAGAATACTGCCGATATTGGGATCACTTAGCGTCAGACGAAAGATACCCATTCCTCCCATACCATCCAGAGGCTTAATAATAATGTCATGATGCCGGGTTAAAAATTCACGTATGTCTGCAGCGCGGGTAGTAACCAGTGTTGGTGCGGTAAGCTCAGGAAAATTCAGAATAGCCAGTTTTTCATTAAAATCACGCATAGCCTGACCACTGTTATATACATGCGCACCCTGAGTAGCAGCCAGTGTCAGCAAATGAGTTGCGTACAGATACTGCATATCAAAAGGCGGATCTGTGCGCATGATTACTGCATCAAAACTATTTAAGGTACATTGCTGCTGAGATAAAACATTAAACCATGCATGGTCATATTTATCTTTTGCTCCAATAAAATCAAATTCATCTGTCTTTGCTGTCACATACTCATTTTGCACACTCAAGTCACCCGCTAAGGTGTGAAACAGTTTCCAGCCCCGCTGAGACATTTCGCGCATCATGGCATAAGTCGTATCTTTATAAGTCTTGAAACTCGCCATCGGGTCTGCAATAAATAAGATTTTCATTGAATTTACCTGTTAGAATTTTATCCGGCCAGGATAAAATTATTCCCGTCCGGATAATTACCACGTTATTTATTTGAGTGAACGGATACCCACAGCTTCACGTACCGCTTCCAGCAAAGGTTTTGCTGTCTGACGTGCTTTTACTGCTCCAGCCTGCAAAATATCCTCAATTAAGGATGGTTGTGCGTTAAGCTGCTCGAAACGTTCACGTTTTTCAGCCAGTTCTTCATTAATTTTTGCAGCCAGAATTTTTTTAGCCTCACCCCAGGCCAGCCCGTCAGCCAGCATCTGAGTAAACTGTAAAGTTTCTGCCGGTGTTGCAAATGCTTTATAAATATCAAACAGCGGACTTTCATCCGGTTGTTTGGCTTCACCGGGTTCTTTCAGATTGGTAACAATTTTATTAACAGCTTTCTGCAACTTTTTCTCAGACTCAAACAATGGAATGGTATTGCCATAACTTTTGCTCATTTTCCGGCCGTCCAGCCCTACCAGAGTTTCAACGTTGTCATCAATTTGAGCTTCCGGTAACGTAAATAACGGTTTATAACGATGATTAAATCGTCCGGCAATATCACGCGCCATTTCAAGATGCTGAATCTGATCACGCCCTACCGGTACTTTATCCGCATTAAACATCAATATATCCGCGCTCATCAGCATCGGATAACAGAACAGCCCCATTTCAACTCCGTGATCCGGATCTTCCTGCCCTTTTTCTGCATTTTCCTGTACCGCAGCTTTATAGGCATGTGCACGGTTCATCAGGCCTTTGGCTGTATTACAGGTAAGTATCCAGTTCAATTCCATTACTTCAGGAATATCCGTCTGACGGTAAAAAGTTGTCCGTTCCGGATCAAGACCGCAGGCAAGCCAGGTTGCTGCTACTGCTTTGGTAGATTCATGTACTTTTTCAGGTTCATGACATTTAATCAGCGCATGATAATCAGATAAAAACAGAAAAGATTCTACTTCTGAATTCATACTTGCTTGTATTGCCGGACGAATTGCCCCTACATAATTACCCAGATGCGGAACTCCGCTTGGTGTTACACCAGTTAAAACACGAATTTTTTTCATTATAAACACTTACTTTAAAAATAAATTTTTATTAATACTGAAGCCGGTTTTCATACTTTTAACATTCAGCAAATCATATAATCAATCCGGATAAATTAAACCGCCGGTTCAGACATATTTTCCAACTCAATGGCAGCGGCCAGAAGTGACAGTCTGGCCAGCACTCCGTAAACATATAAACGGATACTTTCGCAATCTCTGGCCTGAGTGACATTTTCTGTTTGCGGTATGCCCAGCTGTTCCCATGGTTTAAATTCCCGTTTACTGGCTGCTTCTTCCGCGCTCTGAGTATCCAGAGAAGCAATATTGCATTGTAATGGTACAAAATGCATACCAACAGCATTCAGATTTTCATCCGGTCCGCGATCCTGATGTACCCGGTAAAAACCACCAATAACAAACCGGTCCATCATATATACCACTGGCTCGGCTGTTGCGCCATTCAGCGTTTCATAAGTATAAATTCCTTCCTGTACGATTACTTCGCTTACTTCCAGGCCCTCTTTGATTTTAGCCATTTTATTGCGTTTTTTACGATTTAAACCGCGTACTTCTTCAGCAGAATGCACACTCATGACACCCATACCATAAGTACCGGCATCGGCTTTAACAATAACAAATGGTTTATCCTGAATACCTGATTCATCGTATTTGTGCTGAATACGCTGCAATAATCTTTCGACAGTTTCAGCCAGCCGGTTTTCTCCTTCATGACTGGTAAAATCCAGGCCACTGCATACTTCGAAGTAAGGATTAATTGTCCACTCATCTATACCTACTAATTGTGCAAACTCAGAAGCTACCTGATTATAGGCCTGAAAATGTGTACTTTTACGCCTTGTAGTCCACCCTGCTTTTAACGGAGGCAATAATGTTTGCTCCAAACCCTGCAATATTTCCGGCACACCGCCAGATAAATCATTATTCAGGAGAATCATGCAAGGGGTGAAACCGTCGGCCAGCTGTAAAAGATTGCCCTGTCGCTGTACCGGTTCCAGCGTAATGTGATCACCCAGCGCTGTTTCCAGCGTGGTAACCTCTGTAATCTCAGGATTCAGGGTTCCGATACGAACATCTAATCCGACATGGCGCAAGATAGAATACAGCGCATAGACATTTTGTAAATAAAAAGTGTTGCGCGTATGATTTTCGGGGATCAGTAAAACTGATTGTGCATCTGCACAGGCACGTTCTACGGCATCCTGTGCTGCTACTGATGCCAGCGGAAGAAAAACGGGATTCAGATTATTAAATCCGCCCGGAAACAGATTCATATCTATGCTGGCTAATTTATATCCGCTGTTACGAATATCCACAGAACCGTAAAAAGGAGCGTGGTGATGTCGCCATTGAGCACGAAACCATGATTCAATCTGTGTTTGACTGGCTAAAATTGCACGTTCAAAATCCTGCAATTCTTCACGATGCGCTGAGGCTACATCAGGTAAACTCATATTTCATTCCTTTCTACATTCATACCCAGCATTTTTGCTGCACATGCGGTATTCTATATAATTTTGCCGGTTCAGAGGGTATTCTTTTTAAGTTTGGCTCAACTAAAGGTTTTATTTTCAGACAGATTCAAGCAGGCAGCCATAAATATAAACCAAACCAGTCACAAGAATATAACATAATGAAAATATTAATTTTTTAATATAAAAATTTAGATACCGACAGATAAACTATCCTTTGTACATACTTTTTTCTGATTACTACCGAATATATAAACACATTTTATTAAGTTAACACAGATATCCAGATAAAAGCATCGCTTACTATTATTTGAAAAAGTGCCAGCCAGCTTGAAACCAATAACTTCTAATCTTTATAAAACAGCAACTACTATCTATGGTCTTCACCACACATGATTCAGATTAACCAGCTTAAATCAAATGATTTATAGAGAATTCAAACAGGAAAATTAGACATTTAGTCTAAAGTATTCGATAATTTTGCTTATTTTAGTCCAAAATTTTATTTTTTAGACAAAATACTTGTAAAACCACCTTAACAGTATTAAGATGCGTCACACATAAAACATAACAAAACAAAGCTACTACAATGAATGCACAAACCTTGTATGAAAAACTGTGGAATAGCCATATTGTCCAAGAACAGGCTGATGGTACAGTTTTACTTTATATTGACCGCCATCTTGTACATGAAGTAACCAGTCCGCAGGCTTTTGAAGGACTGAAACTTGCTCACCGTCCGCTCTGGCGTGAACAAAGCATTGTGGCCACTGCTGACCATAACACACCGACCGATCACTGGGACGAAGGAATTACTGACCCGATATCCAAACTTCAGGTCAATACACTGGATAAAAATATTCGCGAATTCGGTGTAGAAAAATATTATCCGTTTAAAAATATCAATCAGGGTATTGTGCATGTTGTCGGACCTGAACAGGGAGCAACTTTACCCGGGATGACTGTAGTATGCGGTGATTCACACACCTCTACACATGGTGCATTCGGTGCACTTGCTCATGGTATTGGCACATCAGAAGTAGAGCACGTGATGGCAACACAGTGTATTACTGCGAAAAAATCAAAAACCATGCTGATTAAAATCGACGGCGCCCTCAAAACAGGTATCACAGCCAAAGATATTGCTTTATATATTATCGGGCAAATTGGTACAGCCGGTGGTACAGGCTATGCAATTGAATTTGGCGGCGAGACTATTCGTAATCTTTCTATGGAAGGTCGCATGACCTTATGCAACATGGCCATTGAGGCCGGTGCCCGCTCCGGTCTGGTTGCCGTCGACCAGACAACTATTGATTACATTAAAAACCGTCATTTTGCACCTCAGGGTGAGCTGTGGGATCAGGCTGTCAGCTACTGGCACACTTTAGTATCCGATGAAGGCGCACATTTTGATAAAACCTACCACTTTAATGCTGCTGATATAGAACCACAGGTAACATGGGGAACATCGCCCGAAATGGTGATTGCAGTCAATCAGCAAGTACCAGACCCGGCTGCTGAAACTGATCCGGTTAAACGGGAAGGTATGCAGCGCGCACTGCAATACATGGGATTAACAGCCGGTACTCCAGTTAACGAGATTCCGGTTGATGTTGTTTTTATTGGTTCCTGTACAAACGGACGAATTGAAGACCTACGCATTGCTGCCAGTGTCGCAGAAGGACATCACAAAGCAGATAATGTAAAAAGGGTATTGATTGTACCCGGTTCCGGTCTGGTTAAGCAGCAGGCAGAAGCAGAAGGACTGGATAAAATCTTTACAGCAGCCGGATTTGAGTGGCGTGAACCAGGTTGCTCAATGTGTCTGGCCATGAATGCAGACCGTTTACAGCCGCAGGAGCGCTGTGCCTCAACGTCTAACCGGAATTTTGAAGGCAGACAGGGCAACGGCGGACGTACTCATCTGGTTAGTCCGGCGATGGCGGCAGCCGCTGCCATTACCGGACATTTTACCGATGTGCGACAGATATAAAGTGAATAACTTGCAGTTTTAAGCCAGCAAGTGCATGATAAGCATGTAGTTCTGATTGAATTTATTAATATTTATCTTTGTTGAAGGAGTACGGTATGAAAAAAATGTTGTTAATTGCTGCAATGGTTATGGCCGTAGTTACTGGTTGCCACACAATTCACGGCGTGGGACAGGATGTCAAAGCTGGTGGTCAACATTTATCCAATGCTGCCAACAGATAACAATACAAGGATAAAATCATGAAAAAATTAATGCTTTTGAGTCTTGCTATTGTTGGTTTTCTGGCCGGTTGTCATACTGTTTCCGGTGTAGGCCGCGATATTTCTGCCGGCGGTCAGGCTGTAAGTAATGCTTCTGACAACGTACGCTCAGAAATGTAACTGCATGCAAGCCCGCAAGGGCTTGCATAGAATTCAATCATAAACTACAAAATACTGAAATATCGCATGAAATCTTTTACTACTCTTACTGCACTCGTAGCGCCTCTTGACCGCGCTAATGTAGATACTGATGCAATCATTCCCAAACAATTTCTTAAATCCATTAAACGCAGCGGCTTCGGGCCGAATGCATTTGATGAATGGCGTTATCTGGATCATGGTGAGCCAGGTATGGATAACAGTAAACGTCCGCTAAACCCTGATTTTGTGCTTAATCAGCCACGTTATCAGGGCGCACATATTCTGCTCACACGGAAAAACTTCGGTTGCGGCTCCAGCCGTGAGCACGCTCCCTGGGCTCTGGATGATTATGGCTTCCGTGCCATTATTGCACCTTCTTTTGCTGATATCTTTTTTAATAATTGCTACAAAAATGGTTTATTACCTATCGTTCTGTCTGAAGAAACTGTTGATCTCCTATTTCACGATGTGACAGCTCACGAAGGTTATCAGCTAAATATTAATTTGCCGGAACAAACTGTTAACACGCCAGACGGAAAACATTATCATTTTGAGATTACTGAACACCGCAAACACTGTCTGCTCAACGGTCTGGATGAAATCGGACTGACATTGCAACATGCTGATGCTATCAAAGCATATGAAAATAAACATAAGCAACAGCAACCATGGCTGTATCAGTCCTGACTGAATCAGAAATTTTCAATCATTTATACTCTGACAAACTAACTGACGACTCAAAATTATCAGTCATTAATCGATAAGCAGAAAGAATAAAATGAGCAAACATATTGCTATTCTTCCGGGTGACGGTATCGGACCGGAAATCATCGGACAAACCGTACGCGTTCTGGACAAACTGATTGCAGAGGGGTTGGATGCAGATTATCAGTATGCACCATTGGGAGGAGCAGCCTATGATGAATACGGACATCCCTACCCTGAATTTACTCAGAATATTTGTCATCAGGCAGATGCAGTATTGCTTGGCGCAGTTGGCGGGCCTCAATACGATAAACTGGAACGTTCTTTACGCCCCGAACGCGGTCTGCTGGCCATACGCAAAGACCTCAATCTTTTTGGCAATCTGCGTCCGGCAATTCTCTATCCCGAGCTGGCCAATGCTTCTACATTAAAACCGGAAGTAGTTTCCGGACTGAATATTCTTATCGTGCGTGAATTAACCGGTGATATTTATTTTGGCGAACCGCGCGGAATTCATACATTAGCTAACGGTGAACGCGAAGGTATCAACACCATGCGTTACAGTGAAAGTGAAATTCGCCGTATCGGTAAAATTGCGTTTGAAGCAGCACAAAAACGCAACAAAAAACTTTGTTCCGTCGATAAAGCCAATGTACTGGAAACAACAGAGTTATGGCGTGAAATCATTACAGAAATGAGTAAAGATTATCCTGATGTCAGCGTCAGTCATATGTACGTAGACAACGCCGCCATGCAACTGGTTAAAGCACCTAAGCAGTTTGACGTTATCGTAACAGGCAACATCTTCGGTGATATTCTTTCCGATCAGGCTTCAATGCTTTCCGGCTCTATTGGCATGCTGCCCTCCGCTTCTCTTAATGAAACCGGTAAAGGCATGTATGAACCCTCACATGGTTCTGCTCCTGATATTGCCGGTCAGAATCTGGCTAATCCGCTGGCTACTATACTTTCTTTAGCGATGCTTTTACGTTACAGCCTGAATAACGAAGATGCAGCTCAGCGAATTGAAGCAGCTGTAGGTAAAGTGCTGGCACAAGGTTTGCGGACAAGTGATATATTTGAAGAAGGTTGTACGCGTATTTCATGCAGCCAGATGGGTGATGCCGTACTTGCTGCGTTATAAGATAATTGCACATTATCATTAAATTACGTATATTGAACTTAACAGAGAATTTATATCTCTGTTAAGTTATTTTTTATATAGCTATTTTTATAATTGAAATTTGATATCTTGAGCTACCGTTCCACACAACAGGCGCAGACCTCATTAGCTGACTTGCCAGATGGCAGCCTGCCGGCACATCATGTTGGCTGCCCTTGCTGTGGTCTTTCTCTGTCTATTCCTTCGCTGACTCCCGGCGAATATGCTCATTGCCCCCGTTGCAGGCAGCATCTGGTCCGAATTGAACATCATCCACTGGATACGCCAACAGCTTATGCTATTGCTTCATTAATTATCATGTTAATTGTGTATACACAGTTATACATGAGCATAGATTTACTTGGTATACATGTAGAGCTAACTATTCCGTATATGGTTGAGACACTGGCTCAGCAGGATTATTCTTTGCTGGCAGAAGTCATGTTCTTGTTAACTTTTGGTTCGCCGGTACTGTTTCTGATATTGTGTCTGTACGTATACACAGGTTTGCGCTACCGGCAGATATTACCCGGTATGCTATACGCTACCCGTACGCTGGTTCGTCTGCGCCACTGGATTATGGTCGATGTATTTTATATTGCCACACTGGTAGCTTATATTAAAATCAGTGGTATGGCACAAATTCATTTCGGACTTGCTTTCTGGCTGATGATGGTACTGGCCATTTTACTTATCCGCACTTCTCAGGGTGTACCTGAACACTGGATTTTTTATCAGATACAGCGCCTTACCGGCAATGATCCTGTTTTACAGAATAATGGTGCTGATACCATCAACTGTAATTATTGTCTTTTTGAGCAACCAGCCAGCCTGAATGTATGCAGCGTCTGCGGTTCATATCTGAGCCGCCGTAAACCGTTAAGTCTGAGCATTAGTATGGCCTTTCTGCTGGCAGCCATTATTTTTTATATACCGGCTAATTTATTGCCGATGATGATTACCCGCTCGCCAGGCACCAATCTCTCCAGTACCATTCTTGATGGTATAGAATACATGTGGAATGATGGTGACATTTTAATTGCAGTTGTTATATTCAGTGCCAGTATGGCCATTCCTATATTGAAAATTATTTCTATGCTGGTTCTACTGTATTCTGCTGCTTACCGTCCATTAATGTCTGCACACAAATTAACCATACTCTACCGCATTACCGAATCAATCGGGCGCTGGTCAATGATTGATATATTTGTCGTTATCATTCTCATGTCGGCATTTTCCACACCACTAGCGAATGTAACTCCGGGTGCTGCCACCATTTACTTTTGTGCAGTTGTCATCCTGACCATGGTTTCTGCACTGAGTTTCGACCCGCGTTTACTCTGGGATGAAGCAGTACAACAAAGAAAACACCATAAACCTCATTATAAAAACAGCAGTAAAAGGCATTCTCATCATGAGCCAATCTGATAATCAGACGCCGCAGGCAACCGCCACAGTAAAACGTAATCCACCCTTTAACGTACTGGTGTGGATTATTCCGGTGCTGGCATTATTAACCGGGGCATGGCTGCTTTTTCAACATCTGCGCCATACAGGGCCGGAAATTACTTTGTATATAAAAGATGCGGACGGGATTGAAATTAACATGACTACCATTAAAGTCATGAACGTCACCGTCGGTAAAGTTACTGCAATCAGAATCAGCCCGGATGAAAAAGGCGTACAAATCAAAGCGCAGATGACAGCTGACGTCAAAAATATGCTGCGTAAAGACACTCAGTTCTGGATTGTTAAACCACGCATAGATCAGAGTGGTATTACCGGCCTGAATACCTTAGTTTCCGGTTCATATATCGCTTTTACTCCGGGGCACAGCAAAGAAAGAGCAGAAACATTTACAGTTGCTGATTTACCTCCGGTTACTGCCATATCGCAAAGTGGTATACGTTTGCGTCTGAAAGGCCACAGTGACAAGCTGCTTAATCCGGGCAGCCCGGTACTTTACGGAGATATCAGTGCCGGGCAAATTGAAAAAGCCTATTTTGACCCTAAAGACAACAGTGTACATTATCAGGTCTACATCAATAGTCCGTATGACAGCCTGATAGGCGACAAAGTTAAATTCTGGCTGCAGACCGGCCTGCAGGTTACTGCTTCTGGCGGCGGTGTACATATTGATTCAGCCCCCATACCCGCACTGCTCTCCGGTGCAATCGTATTCAAAACCATGTTTGAGGGTAAAGGCAATCCTGTAGCCAACAATACCGAATTTACTCTCTACAATAGCGAACGGGAACTGGATAACCTGCCGACAAACCGTGCCCAGTACTATGTTGTATTCTTCCAGCAGTCTGTACGCGGACTCAGCGTTGGTGCTCCGGTAGAATATCAGGGTATTAATATCGGTTCTGTTGCAGATGTACCTTACTTTGCTCCGAATGACAGCCATAAACTCTTCCAGCATGGCTGGATACCAGTTCGTTTGCGTATTGAACCAGGACGTATGGAAATAAATGCCGGCAAACAGGATGATAAAATCTGGCAGCAGCAAATCCAGCAGGCACTTAATCTGGGTTTATCTGCATCTCTGGAAAAAGACAATCTGATTACTGGTAATCAGTATATTAGTTTATCTCAGGCACAAGCGGGAGAATCACTGTTTAAACCAGTGGTCCAATATCAGGGATATACCGTTATCAGCAGCACCCATACCGGACTTGATATGATCCAGAATCAATTGACTGCACTATTAGCCAAAATGAATAAGCTGCCTATAGAAAACACCATGAAACAGCTGGATATTACACTGGCACAATTAAAAACGACTCTGGCCAGTGCAGACCGGTTGTTGTCACAAAATAAAACTCAGCAACTACCTGCTGAGCTGGCGGCTACTCTGAAAGAATTACGGACTACATTACAAGGCGTATCCAGCACCTCACCTCTATATGGTGATATTCAGCAAACCCTGAAAAGTATTGATAGCACCTTAAAAGATGCACAGCCAACACTAAAAACCCTGAAACAACAACCCAATGCCCTGATTTTTAATCGTCGCGGGCATGATCCGGAACCAAAAGGAGCCAGATAATGAAAATTTTGTTACCACTTGTCTGTGCTGTCAGTCTGACGCTTGGTGCATGTGCCGGTAATCCAGTTACCTACTATCAGCTACCCGGCAGTAACTATCAATTACCGGCCGGCAGCCAGAGAATTCCGGTACAACTTAAAGTAGTACTGGCTGAACGCCTTAATCAGGGAAATTTAGTTTATCAGGACAGTCCGACAACTCTGCACTTTGCTCAGCAGCATCTATGGGCTGATGATCTTAGCGATGAAATTAGTCAGACTCTGGCCAATGAACTTAATAAACAAAGTATTCGCTATCTGTTTACTCCTGAAAATAAAACTAAAACCACACTAACTGTATATATACAGTCTTTTCAAGGTAGCTATGATGGTTATATCTACATCAGTGGTTACAGCAGCTGGCAGGGTATTAATAATGAACACGGTCATAATTTTAATGTCCGGCTACCTCAGCAAGGCAATGGCTACAATAATATGGTTAATGCTCTGGCTCAAGGACTCAGTAATGTAGCCAAAAGCATTGCTCCATATAATTAATTATTGCAATACTAACCAGGATAGCAGTTTGCCTGATAAGCACATTTGACAAATTTTTTTCTAAAAGGACATACTGTTACTGACTCAAGTGCATAAGATGGTAATTCAGCAAATGAAAATGCAGATGAGATGAGCAATGATGGGGAATTTATCAATACCCCATCATTTATAATAATAAAAAATTATTCTTTTAATGACATATTTAATAAATATAAATAAAACAATAATATAAATCAGTAAAAATATTGATATTCTCTATATTAATAATGATACTTTCAGTTAAATGATTTTTCATTCTATACTCTTCAGATAACAAAATTATCTAATGTAGCAAGTACAACAAAATTACACTAATGACACCATAAATTTATTCGCCAGATAATCAGAAAGATTTATAATAAAACAATATTTCTATCCGAAGAGAATTATGAGATTAAAACTCGTTTCCCTTATTGCTTTACTTCTAGTTGGCGCATGCAGTATTGGCATGCCTTCTAATGTGGCAGTCGGTATTGGTGGTGGCAATCACAATTTTGGTCTTGGTACGACAATTAACTTTCCGATTAAAACCAAGCCCCTACCATCAGAACCACCCGTTATAGCCGGTACAGAACCATCTGGTCAGCCTGAGAAACCGGCTGCAAAAACAACCGATCAGAAAAAACAGCCTATCAACAAATAAAAATATTACATTTGATTCATTATTAAATTTTATTATCCATTTAACATATTTTTTTACCTATCAGGCTTATCACACCCATATTTCTGTTGATAACAGACAAAAATTTCTGGCAAAAAAGGTAAATTTATAACCATATCAAAGCATCTGCGCCAAAAACAAACGAACTGCCAGACAAATTATGCCTAAACCGTATAAACCATGCTAAACTCAACAGCAAAATTATTTCTGATACTGAAAATGTAAGAGTAAAACTTATGGCCGGCAATACTTTCGGACAAATCCTTACTGTTACCACCTTTGGTGAAAGCCACGGTGCTGCAATTGGTTGTATCATAGACGGGTGTCCGCCGGGACTGGCTTTGAATGAGGCCGATATTCAGCATGATCTGAACAGACGTAAACCCGGTACCAGCCGCCATGTTACTCAGCGTCGTGAAGCAGATATTGTCGAAATTCTTTCCGGCGTATTTGAAGGAAAAACCACCGGCACACCGATAGCTTTATTAATCAGAAATACTGATCAGCGCAGTAAAGATTATAGTGATATTGCTCAGAGTTTCCGCCCCGGACATGCGGACTACACATATTGGCATAAATACGGTATCAGAGATTATCGCGGCGGCGGACGTAGCTCCGCTCGTGAAACAGCTGCCCGGGTAGCAGCAGGCGCAGTAGCCAGAAAATGGTTACGTCAGCATTTTAATACTGAAATAATTGCCTATATCACCCAGATTGGTGAAAAAAATATCTCTTTTGAAGATTATGCCTATATAAACAATAATCCTTTTTTTGTCGCCAATAAAAGCCAGATTCAAGAACTGGAACAATATATGGATAGCATACGTAAAGCATGTGATTCCATCGGAGCCAAACTGCATGTTACTGCTCGTCATGTTCCAGTCGGACTGGGTGAACCGGTTTTCGATCGTCTTGATGCCGATATAGCTCATGCCATGATGGGCATTAACGCAGTTAAAGGCGTAGAAATAGGTGCAGGTTTTGAATGTATACGCCAAAAAGGCAGTGAACACGGAGATGAGCTGACACCTGAAGGATTCAGATCTAATAATGCCGGCGGTATATTAGGAGGCATCAGCAGTGGTCAGGATATACACATTAATCTGGCCATTAAACCTACCAGCAGCATCGCCACACCTCGTCATTCAATAAATATTCATGGCAAGCCGGTTCTACTATCGACCCAAGGTCGCCACGATCCTTGTGTCGGACTGCGTGCAGCTCCGATTGCTGAAGCAATGCTTGCTTTGGTACTCATGGATCATGCTTTACGCCAGCGTGCGCAAAATGCTGATATTCACGTAGATACACCTGATATTGCTCATTATTTATCTGATGAAGCTAATATCTGAATATTTTTTATAGCCATAACTGCAAAGTTATCATCTGTATCAATGATTTAATTCATTATTATTTCATTGAAATGGCCATAAACCCACAAGGAAGTAACTTTATGAGTCAAGAAACCGCTTTGGGTGCAGCCCTGAAATCAGCTGTACAGACCATGAGCAAAAAAAAGCAAACTGATATGATTGCCGAACATATCTATCGCAAATATGATGTATTTAAGCATTTTAAACCTTTGGCAATCGGCATTGATCAGGATTTAATTACTGCATTACCACAATATGATCCTGCTCTTATAGCACGCGTTCTGGCCAATCACTGCCGCCGGCCGCGATATATCAAATCTCTTGCGCGCGGAGGAAAGCGTTTTGATTTGAATAACCGCTTTAAAGGTGAAGTTTCACCAGAAGAGCAGGCTATTGCTAAACAGCATCCCTCTATGCAGACAGCGAAACCGGCATCAGCAACTGAAGTCGCAGAAACGCCCTCTGCAAAAGCTGAAAATGATCATAGCAGTAGCAGCGAAGAATCATCACAGAACTGATACCAACAGATACACGAGCCCTCAAGCTCGTGTTTTTTTATCTCATGCTATTTGACAGCCACTGCCATCTCAATCACAGCCCCTTGATAGAAAATTTAACCCAAGTACTGCAACAGGCTGCTGATAAACATATTGGTCATTTTCTCGTACCCGCCACCAGTCCTGCTGACTGGT
The DNA here is from genome assembly GCF_013344955.1 of Snodgrassella sp. ESL0324. Lineage (NCBI taxonomy): Bacteria > Pseudomonadati > Pseudomonadota > Betaproteobacteria > Neisseriales > Neisseriaceae > Snodgrassella > Snodgrassella sp. ESL0324. The sequence continues at coordinate 68,043 of NZ_JAAEDS010000014.1, forward strand.
TGAAAACTATCGAACTGCAAGAAGCTTACTCTTGCATATATGCGGCAATAGGCATTCATCCCTGGTATATCAACAGTCACAATGATTCTGCACTCAATCAACTCGAATCATTACTACATACACATCCAGACATTATGATAGGAGAAATTGGTCTGGATTTTGCACGAATAAATAACACAGCAGACAAAAATTTGCAGATTAACTGTTTTGAAGCCCAACTAAGAATGGCCAAATCTCTGCAGCGTCCTGTCATTATTCATAACGTTCATGCTACCGATGCTTGCTTACACAGTATTAAACGTTGCCAATTTACTTTTGGCGGGATTGCTCATGCCTTTTCCGGCAGTATAGAAGAAGCACAAGCTTGGATTAAGCATGGTTTTTTTATTGGTGTTGGTTCTTTATTATTACGAACACAGGCAAAAAAAATTCGGCACATTGCCGAAAAGCTACCTTTACAACACATAGTAATCGAAACTGATGCACCTTATATGTCTCCTCTGCCGCATCAGAATAACACTCCTGATAATTTACGCCAGATTGCTGAAATCATAGCCGGCTTACGTAATAGTCACTGGCAGGATATAGCCTCCATTACCAGCAAAAATACATTTCAAGTTATTTCACAAAAAACTTAGTCTCAGTATTATTTATTAACTGAAAGAATCATTGGTGAAAGGCATGAATAACACTAGAATGCTTTTTGCTTAGTACTCATATACAGAAATTCAAATAACCATTCATCATTAGGAATCCGCCAGCTTTCAACAATGGAAAGTTGGCGGATTTATACTTTTTTCAAAAAGTTAATAATAAGAAATTATTTTGAAACAACAATAATTTCAGATTAGAAATTAACTTGTGCACTGATACTATAACGGCGCCCATCCAGAGTACGACCATAATCTTTCTGATCAACTCTTTTATCAAATATATTATAAATACCGCCACTTAAAATCAGATCTTTTTTCGGTTTAAATACCAATCCTGTATCTACAAAACCATATGATGGCTTACCAATTGCCATTGAGGTTCGTGACAGATAATCTGAAGTTCTGCTGCGGAAATTCCATCTGGCCCATGTAGATAATTTTTCCGTCGCATTCCAGTTAAGCGTTGTATTGAACATATTTTTCGGCATTTCATTTAATGGTTTACCACTAAACTGACCACTCTTTTGCTCACTATGTGTATAGGTATAATTCGCAGACCAGTCTACTTTGGGTGTAATTTTCCAGCCAAATGTTGCTTCTATACCGCGTAAAACTGCTTTATCCACATTTTCGCGCTGACTGATAAAGTCAAAATACTCATTACGCCAAGAACAGGCATTCGAACCGGCCTTACCCTGACAGGTACGTACTTCCGTTATTTTGTTTTTAAACTTTGTATAATAAGTAGTTAAACCAGCAGAAAGATTACGGTTATTATCCCAGTTGAAACTGATTTCGAAATTATCTGATTTTTCCGGTTTCAGATTTGAGTTACCTATAATAATACCATTAGAATATCCACCACCAGTTACCTGTCCCCAGCCATCTGATGCTGCACGCAGTGCAGGTGCTTTATAACCACGAGAATAACCACCCTTTATTGTCCATTCTTTATTAGGCGTCCATACGCCATAAAGCTTTGGAGTTATCTCAGAACCATAATTTTCATCATGATCCAGTCGTGCCGCACCAGTCAGTGCAAATGTTGGTACGATACGCCATTCATCCTGTCCGAAAACTGCCCAGGAATCACGCTCCAGATGAGTTAACCGCCGCCCATTAATAACAAGCTGGTTACCCGTATCATTCAGTTCTTCCCGCTGCCATCTGCCGCCGATGCTCAAAGTATGCTTATTCAGGCGAAACTGAGTCTGGGTATTAAAAATAGTATTTTTTTCATGCATATCACGTGACGGATTATCATTTTCCTCACGCTGAACATATGTCTGTGTATCAATTTTATCGTAGTAACCCCGATGAGTAATACTATACTGATTGCGATCATACAGCGTGTAATCGTCTGTAGGTTTTACACCCCTGCGCGGTGCTGTATCAATTGTTTTACCTACTTTACCATTGCGATTCTGTAAACTTCGGTTTACTTCAAAATCAATTGTATTTTTATCATCCGGTGTCCAGGACAGAACCAGATCACCATTGCGCATACGCTGTTCTTTATAACCGCCGATAAATTTATCTTCTTCGCGGTGAGAATATCCTGCATTAACACGGATGCCTAATTTGTCCTGAATTAACGGACCGGAAACATAAACGCTGCTTTGCAGGGTATTACCGCTATTACTATGCTGTTGTATAGTAGCATCTGCTTTAATTGAACCAGTCCAGTCAGCAGCTGTTTTTTTGGTAATGATATTAATCACCCCACCCATTGCATCTGATCCATACAAAGCTGAAGCAGGACCACGAATCACCTCAATCCGCTGAATCGCTGAAATTGGTGGCATCCAGCCCTGCTCAATTCCCGGACCATCAGAATTAGGACGAACCCCGCGCGAATTTACCCGTTTGCCATCTATCAGCAACATAGTATAAGCACCAGACATCCCACGGATACTGATATCTTTCGTACTGCCACCACCGGTTACTACCACTCCTGGTACATCCTGCAAAGCATCAGTTACATCGTGATATTCCTTAGTTTCAAGTTCTTTGGCATTAATCACGGTAATTGATGCTGCTGCATTCTTTGCCTGTTGTTTAAATCCTGAAGCTGTTACCACTACATCATCCAGTTCTGCTTCTGCAGCATATAACGGAGATATTAAAGTTGAGAGTAATGCCAGTGAAAACGAATGGTGAACCAGTTTACGCATAATGAAGACGAACCTCTGATGAATTTATTTTAATAAAATTTAAACAAATTATTTAGTTAAATTCATTTAAATGATAATAGTAATCATTATTTAATTTAACATAAATATACCTAAAAAGCATCAGATTTATTGACAAAATATAAAAAAGAATACCATTTGAGTTGAAGTAGATATTATGTCATGGCTATTAATGACATAACTCAATGATTTTAAAATAAGATTTACCAATAGCGATACATACTCTCATTTTAAAAATCAGTAAATAAAAAATCCCTGAAATTTAATTCAGGGATTTTTTGTAATATGGCGGAGAGTAAGGGATTCGAACCCTTGATACAGGTTTTGCCCGTATACTCCCTTAGCAGGGGAGCGCCTTCGACCACTCGGCCAACTCTCCGTAGAGAAGTTGCGAACTATACCTAATCAACTCTTAACTGTCAAACAAAAATATACAAAAAAATCTCCGAAATGGTGCCCTATTTGCTAACGCCATAGCAGTAAACAATATTTTCTTTACGCCTATAAACCACTGACGGATACAAATCTGAACTTTACTAAAATTCCGATCTCAGAAAAAGCTGATATATAGCCACCATCACTTCCTGAGAGTTTTAGCTGATTCTCCAAAGCACTTTTAACAGAAAACAATTTGTTTACTTTTATATAATAAGCATATGCTACCTGATTGTTCTATTTAATTTACCGCTCAAAAAATCAAGTGTAAATTACCCTTTTCTCATACTCAGCCTCCGGTATAATACAAAGTTTAACCATCTGGTCAACCCGATGACTGGCAAAATTATTGTTTGTAGTCTTTATCGCATAACAATATAAAATTTAAAATTCTGGAGACTTGCATGAGTGCAATTATTGACATCTTTGCGCGTGAAATACTGGATTCACGCGGTAACCCGACAGTTGAATGTGATGTTCTGCTTGAATCTGGGGTAATGGGCAGAGCTGCCGTGCCTTCTGGCGCGTCTACCGGTGAAAAAGAAGCACTGGAACTGCGTGACGGCGATAAACAGCGGTATTTGGGCAAAGGTGTATTACAGGCTGTAGAGAATGTTAATAATGAAATTGCACAGGCACTTATCGGCATTGATGCCAGTGAACAAAGCTATATCGATCAGATTATGATTGATCTGGACGGTACTGATAATAAAGGTCGCCTTGGAGCCAATGCTACGCTGGCAGTTTCATTGGCAGTTGCCCGTGCTGCAGCAGAAGATGCCGGTTTGCCACTATATCGTTATATAGGCGGTGCCGGGCCAATGTCCATGCCTGTTCCCATGATGAATGTTATCAATGGCGGTGCACATGCCAATAATAGCCTTGATATTCAGGAATTCATGATTATGCCGGTGGGCGCAGAATCATTTCGTCAGGCATTGCGCTGTGGCGCTGAAGTATTTCACCATCTGAAAAAATTATGTAATGATAAAGGTATGTCTACCAGTGTTGGTGATGAAGGCGGTTTTGCGCCAGATTTAGCCAGCCATGAAGAAGCCATTCAGCTGATTCTGTCTGCTGTAGAGGCAGCAGGCTATATTCCCGGTAAAGATATCGTACTGGCTCTGGATTGCGCTTCCAGTGAATTTTACAAAAACGGGCATTATGAATTAACTGCAGAAAATCTGAGCCTGACCAGTGCCGAGTTTGCTGACTATCTGACTGACCTTGTTAACAAATACCCTATTGTGTCTATTGAAGACGGCATGAGCGAACATGACTGGGAAGGCTGGAAACTTCTGACAGAACGTCTGGGTAAAAAAGTACAGCTGGTTGGTGATGATCTGTTTGTTACCAATCCGGCTATTTTAAGCGAAGGTATAGCTCAGGGGCTGGCTAACTCACTTCTGGTTAAGGTCAATCAGATTGGTACATTGTCCGAGACACTTAAAGCGGTAGATTTAGCCAAACGCTTTGGCTATACCAGTGTAATGAGCCATCGCTCTGGCGAAACCGAAGACAGCACCATAGCAGATCTGGCCGTAGGTACAAACTGCATGCAAATTAAAACTGGTTCACTTTCACGCTCTGATCGTATTGCCAAATATAATCAGTTGCTGCGAATTGAAGAAGAACTTGGTTCTGCAGCCTACTATCCGGGTAAAAAAGCTTTTTATCAGCTTAGCTAATTCTGATATGGAATATTATAGGCAAATAAAATGAAGTGGGTAACCTGGGTACTGTTATTTGCATTGGCCGGTTTACAATACGACTTGTGGATGGGGCATGGCGGCTGGCACGATATGTGGAATTTAGAGAACAACGTCATAAATCAGAATGCCAGTAATGAAACCCTGATACAGCGTAATCGTGCTCTTACCGCCGAAATTAAAGATCTTGCCGATGGAAAAGATGCAATAAATGAAATGGCCCGGGATAAACTGGGTTATATACAGGATGGCGAAGTTTTCTATCGTTTTGTACCTTCAAGCACACTTGTAACTACTACAAGTAATCAGAATAATATTCCTCAAAGATAAAAAACATTTTGGCATTACCAAACCAGCAGTTTTTAGTACTAAAAACTGCTGGTTTTATCTTATAGCAATAAATTGCAATATATTCTATTTCCGACAGATGATTTAATTTGACTAACAAAATCCATCAACCTATAGCTTGGTTGTATCAATACCACAGCTTTTAAAATTTTCTAATCAATATCAGAATAGACTTAAAAGAATCATAGCCAATGTATTAATCAATTAGTATGATATTTTAAAATCTGCTGAATCAGCTAAGATAAATTGTTCAGGGCATTAAAGGCAAATATATGATTTCTATCCATCAGAAAAGTTACGGTTTAGACGTTGTACTATACAATGAATTTACACTGGAAGACTTTCATCAGCTGGAAGAAGCTTTGTTAAAAGCCATTGAACACATTCATTTACCTAATCTGTTACTTGATCTAAGCCAGATGAAAGATTTCACTATAGATATGGCTTTAGAACATCTCAGATTTCTGCGTCAGCATGCTCATGATTTTGGTCGCACTGCTATTGTCGTTGACGATATTTGGATTCGTATAGGTATACGTCTTGCTAATTTACTAACTTTGCAACGACCTAGATATTTTAGTGATACAGCTACAGCACAAAAATGGCTGGAACAGAAAACACAAAATTCAAATGCCATCCGCAATAATTAACTGCTTTATTTATCAGTAAGCACGCTTAATATATTTACCTGATAAAACCAGAAATATTTTATTTAAATTTAATTACATCAAAACTGATTGAGCCAGCCGGATATCGTTTCAGCCAATATTTCCGGTTGCTCCAGTGGCAACATATGCCCGCTATTTTCGATTATTTTCAGACTAGCCTGTGGTATAAATTCCTGCAACTCCTTAGCTTCATCGATAGAGCGCATCTGATCCTGCGCAGCAGCAATAATCAAAGTCGGGCAGGAAATTTTCTGACCTGTCGGAGTTTTACGGTTTAGCAAAGATTGTCTGCTTAACACATCAAAACCCAAACGTTCACTCATCTGCCGGATTCTGCTAATCATCTCTTGATTATTTTGATTATCAGGTCGCAACGTCTGAATTATAGCTTTATGCCCCAAACCACGAAAATTTAGATGCTGCTGAATTTGTAAAGTATTTTGTTTTGCTGCATATTGCTGTGGTGTATCCTCACGCAATGAAGTAGCAATTAAGACAAGGGCGGCTACCCGCTGCGGATACTGGGCGGCCAGTGTTCTTGCAACATAGCCGCCAAGCGAAAAACCAATGAGCACAAAACGTTCAGGAACAGAAACAGCAATATTTTCTGCCATAGCAGCAATACTGTCTCCGTTTGCCAGTGATGCACATAATACCGGCTGGGATTCTGCCAAATTAGCTTTCATATCATCCCATAATGTTTCATCCAGCATAAAACCAGGAATGCATACCCAAGGTAATATTTCTTTCATCTTGATAGTCTCAATAGAGCAAACCACTGGACAGATATTCTATAACAGTTTATCAATCAGCCAAATTAATGTTTGCAATTATTTTGCTACCAATCTAAAACCCTTTTAACTAATTTCATTATTATTTATTATTCTTACATTGCGTTGACTTAATCAACCTTATCCAGCAAAATTAAATCACCACATATCTTATCTTCTAATGACATTGAGAAATATAATGCCAAATACATTTACTTTAACCAGTCCTGAATTCAAAAACGGCGACACTGTTGATTCCTCTTATCAAAGTGATCGTGATAACCAGTCTCCTGCTTTAATTTGGGAAAATGCGCCAGCCGAAACCAAAAGTTTTGCAATTCAATGCCATGATCCTGATGCGCCTACAGGAGGTGCAGGCTGGTGGCACTGGATGGTTATTAATCTGCCAAAAGACTTAACTGAACTGAAAAGAAATGCTGGTGCAGAAGGAGGGCAGAATTTACCTGCCGGAACACGTCAGCTACGTAACGAGACCGGAACTTTAGGTTACTCGGGTTTTTATCCGCCAGAAGGTCATCCGCCCCATCGTTATATTTTTACTGTTTATGCTCTGAATACCGATAAAATTGATTTACCCGAAGATGCAACTACTAGTTATGCGGGTTTTGTAGTGAATAGTCATGCCATTGCCAAAGCCTCAGTAATGGTTTACTACGGCCGCTAAATTCATAATATAAATCAGGACTAAATAATAAAAAAGAGGTTGTCCAATCTGGGACAACCTCTTTTTTTAAGCTTCATTTAATCTTCAACCGGTTTTTCTTTAGAAACTTTATCAATCAAATGCGAAATACTCATACCTCGTTCAAGTGAGTCATCATAAATGAACGTCAGCTCAGGTGTACGGAATAAAGTTATTCGACGAGCCAGTTCGCTACGCAAATAACCCTTAGCATGTTCCAGTGCTTCTTCGGTTACAGCACGGGTACTGTCATCCAGCACAGTGTAATAAATAGTAGCATGACTATAATCGCGGGTTACTTCTACTTCATTAATTGTAATAAAACCGGCACGCGGATCTTTGAGACCAACACGCACAAGTTCGGCCAGTTCACGCATAATCTGCTCTTTGACACGATCCTGACGAGCATAACCACGCTGAGGTTTACGCATAATTATTCCTTTCTGTGATCAGGCCAGTAAATTCAGGCAGCCGGAAACTTCTCTGGCTGCCTGTTATACCCTAAATCATTTTAAAGCTTACGGGCAACTTCAACTACCTCAAAGACTTCCAGCTGATCACCTTCCATAATTTCATTGAAGTTTTTCAGCATCAGACCACATTCGAAGCCTTGACGTACTTCCTTAACATCATCTTTAAAGCGTTTTAATGAAGCCAGTTCACCTGTATGCACAACCACATTATTACGAATTAACCGAACATGAGAATCACGCTTGATTAAACCATCGGTTACCATACAGCCGGCGATATTACCCACTTTTGATACGTTAATAACCTGACGAATTTCTACTGTACCAATCACATTTTCTTTTTGTTCTGGTGCCAGCATACCGCTTAAAGCTGCCTTCACATCATCAATAGCATCATAAATGATATTGTAATACCGGATCTCAATACCTTCATGTTCAGCCAGTTTACGTGCAGTGGCATCAGCACGTACATTAAAGCCGATGATAACTGCGCCAGAGGCGATAGCCAGATTCACATCAGATTCTGTCACACCACCTACACCGCTATGCAATACATCAACCCGTACTTCATTAGTAGACAGTTTACGTAAACTACCTGCTAAGGCCTCATAAGAACCCTGAACATCTGCTTTAATAATAATCGGCAAGCTTTGCGCCTGATTTTCACCCATGTTATTAAACATGTTTTCCAGTTTGGCGGCCTGCTGTTTAGCCAGTCGTACATCACGATATTTACCCTGACGGAACAGAGCAATTTCACGTGCTTTTTTCTCATCGGCCAGTACAATAAAATCTTCACCGGCATTAGGTACATCTGACAAGCCCAGAATTTCTACCGGAATAGACGGACCGGCATCAGTAATGGTTTTGCCGTTCTCATCTACCATGGCACGTACACGACCAAAAGTTGTACCGGCAAGCACAACATCACCTTTACGCAACGTACCGCTTTGTACCAGCAAGGTTGCTACCGCACCACGCCCTTTATCCAGACGTGACTCGACAACAATACCTTTAGCAGCAGAATCTACAGGAGCTTTCAGCTCCAGAACATCTGCTTCCAGCAATACTGCTTCCAGCAATGCATCAATATTGGTGCCCTGTTTGGCTGAAACATCAATAAACTGCACATCACCACCCCATGAATCAGGGATGACTTCATGTGCGGTCAGTTCCTGACGAATACGTTCAGGATTGGCGCCTTCTTTATCAATCTTATTTACAGCCACCACTAAAGGTACTTTTGCAGCTTTAGCATGTGCAATGGCTTCAATGGTCTGAGGCATTACTCCATCATCAGCGGCAACCACCAGAATCACAATATCGGTAGCTTGTGCACCGCGGGCACGCATAGCAGTAAATGCTTCATGTCCCGGAGTATCCAGGAAGGTAATTACACCGCGCGGTGTTTCCACATGATAGGCACCAATATGCTGTGTAATACCACCTGCTTCACCCTGCACAACACGGGCACGGCGAATATAGTCCAGTAAGGATGTTTTACCATGGTCTACATGACCCATCACAGTAACCACCGGAGGACGGGGTAATTCTTCAGCTTCAGTAACGGTAGTATCTTCATCCAGAAAGGCTTCAGGATCATCAGCTGCAGCAGCCTTACCGATATGCCCCATTTCTTCTACTACAATCAGGGCGGTTTCCTGATCCAGTGACTGGTTGATGGTCACCATCATACCCATCTTCATCAGGGTTTTAATCACTTCCGCAGCCTTAACAGCCATCTTATGTGCAAGCTCAGCAGCCGTGATGGTTTCCGGCACCAGCACTTCATGTACTACAGGTTCAGTAGGTGCCTGGAAGGCATGCTGATTTGGTTCAAGTTTAAGCTGTTTCTTACCACCTTTTTTGCTGCCTCGTCTGCTGCTGCGTCCCTCTTCAGAGTTAGCCGCATCTACCGAACGCCGGTTTTTACCACCGCGTGCTGATTTACCTTTTGGCATATCGTCTTCACGCTGATGACGCTGTTCATCCTTTTTACGCCGGCCTGCTGATTCAGAGACATTTTCTGCTGCTTTCGGTGCATTACTGCTCACTGGCTTTTTCTCAGTTGGCTTAGCCGAACGCACTTCAGCAGTTTTCTGCTCACTAACTGCTTTACTTTCTTCCTTAGCCTGCTGTTTAGCTGCTTCGCGCCGTGCCTGACGTTCCTGTTTCTGTTTCAGTAACATTTCACGATGGGCTCGCATGGCTTCAGCACGTCTGGCCTCTTCATCACGCTGAGCCTGCTCTTCAGGACTGATAATCGGCTTGGCTGCTTCAGCCTTAAGTGCAGCCAAATCAATTTTTTTCGCATTCCGGTTACGGTTGTTGCGCTTGGATTTAGGCTGCTCAGTTTTGTCTGCTGCTGGCTTTTTATCAGCAGGTACTTCTGCAGGTTGAGCTGCTGCGTTCTGTTGCTGTTTCACTTCCTGTTTTACCACTTCTGTCTGCACAGACTCCACTTTAGGTTTCTGTTCGGTTTTACTAGCCGCTGCTGCTGCTTTCAGACGCGCTGCTTCTGCAGCTGCTGCCGCAGCAGACTCTTCTCTGCGTCGCGCTTCAGCCTGCTCTTCAGCAGCTTTTCTTGCCAGTTCTTCAGCCTCAGTATCTGCTGTTTTCACCGGTTCGGATTCAGGCTGCGGAAGATTCTGTTTTTCTTCTGCCTGTCTGACTTCCTGTTCTTCCGGCGGTACAGCAATACGCCGCCGCCGGCGGGTTTCAACTTCAACACCGCCAACAGTACTTTTTTCAGCTGGTTTTTTACGATTCAGTGTGATGGTACCGGCAGACTGACTACCATTAGACTGCTTTAAATAAACCAGCAACTGTTTTTTATCTGCAGCTGTCAGTTTATCCGACGCCGCCTGTTTGTGTACTCCTGCTTCGGCTAACTGTTCCAGCAACCTTGAGGTTGATAAATGCAGTTCCGAGGCAAATTGTTCTACAGTTATTTGATTACTCATTCGCGTACCCTCATACTTCGTCAAACCAGTGGGCGCGTGCTGCCATCACCACTTTCTTGGCGGTTTCCTCATCAATGCCTGTAATTTCAATCAGTTCATCTACTGACAATTCAGCCAGATCATCACGGGTTTTAATTCCTTCATTGGCCAGATCATGCAGCATTTCCTGATCAACACCTTCCAGATTTTTCAAATCTTCGTCCATGTGCTCTAACTGCTCTTCAGAGGCAATGGCCAGGGTTAAAATGGCATCACGGGCACGATTACGCAATTCTTCTACCGTACTTTCATCAAAACCCTCAATTTCCAGCATTTCCTGAACAGGAACATAAGCCACTTCTTCCAGACTGGTAAAGCCTTCCTGAACCAGTACCTCAGCTACGTTTTCATCAACACCCAGGTTATTGATAAACAGCTCACGTACGGCTTTATCTTCAGCTTCATGGCGTTCCTGAGCCTCATCCACTGTCATAATGTTCAGCTGCCAGCCTGTTAGTTCGGCTGCCAGACGTACATTCTGTCCGCCACGTCCGATTGCCAGGGCCAGCTGATCTTCTGCCACAATCACATCAACAGAATGATGATCTTCATCTATCAGAATACGAGTTACTTCTGCTGGGCTCAGCGCATTAATCACAAACTGTGCAGTTTCAGGCGACCACAGCACTACATCAATACGCTCACCTGCTAACTCTTCCGTTACTGCATTGACACGCGAACCGCGCACACCAATACAAGTACCCTGCGGATCAATACGTGCATCATTGGATTTCACCGCAATTTTGGCACGTAAACCCGGATCACGGGTTACTTCCTTGATTTCCAGCAGACCATCTTCAATTTCCGGCACTTCCATTTCAAACAGTTTTAACAGGAATTCCCGCGAAGTACGTGTCAGAATAACCTGACTGCGGTTACCAATCTGGTCTACCCGTAAAAACAAAGCCCGTACTCTGTCGCCATTACGGAAGTTTTCGCGCGGAATCATCTGATCACGCGGCAACAGTGCTTCCAGACGACCAATTTCTACGATTGCACCGTGTCGTTCCACACGTTTAATCGTACCCAGAACCAGGCTATCCTTACGCTGTAAAAATTCATTTAAAATCTGTTCACGTTCTGCATCGCGAATGCGCTGCAAAATAACCTGTTTGGCTGTCTGTGCGCCAATCCGGCCAAATTCCACATTTTCGATTGGTTCTTCGTAATACTCACCAATCTGCAGCGTAGTTCCCGGAATTTCTTCCTGAATCTCTTCAATGGTTTTTTGAATATCGGGATAGGTATAATCCTCATCAGCCACAATCAGCCAGCGGCGAAAACTGCTGTAATCGCCGGTATTGCGGTTAATCACTACCCGCACATCCATATTTTCACGCTCAGTTTTTTTCTTTGCCGCACTGGCCAGAGCAAATTCCAGCGCGCTGAATACTACTTCTGTATCTACATTTTTTTCACTCGCCAAAGCTTCGGCCAGTAGTAAAATTTCACGACTCATTTAATTCTCCTTGTAAGCCTTTGCTTACAAAAATATGAAATTTCAATTTAAAAATCAAATTCTGGTTTTAAACGTGCTTTATCAATATTCTGCCATTCTATTAAAACCGTCTTACCGGCTGCCACAGCAGCACGTTTGGCTCGACGCGCTTCATTAATTTCTTCCAGCGTAATACTGATTAAATCGTTTTCATCAATACCATTAATCCGACCAATAAAATTCTTCTGCCCGTCTATAGGCAAACGTGTCTTAATCTTGGCCAGTTGCCCGGCAAAACGCGTAAAATCTGCCGGTTTGGTTAAAGGACGGTCTAAGCCCGGGCTGGAAATTTCCAGACGCTGATAATCCACATCCTCTACAGCCAATACCCGGCTTAAATGATTACTGACCGCTACACAATCATCCAGGGAAATACCGCTTTCCGCCTTATCAATAAAGACGCGTAAATCCCCCTGAGCAGTCAGCTCATAATTAACCAGCTCATAGCCCAGACCCGGCAAAGTTTTTTCTAAAATGCCCTGAATATCCATCTGTGCTCCATAAAAACAAAAAAATGGCCTTAGGGCCATTTCTCAATAATTCGAAAAATTTCTTTATTTTAACTCATTGTTGAAAAAAAAGAAACCACCTGCCATTATTCAAATTTAAAATTAATACCGATTAGCACAAACATATCAATTAATTGCATCATCAGCACAGTATAATCACTGTCTGAAATCAGTCATAATAATTAACATTATGTAAATTTTTCATAACTAATTATGAAATAATGTCAACAATTTACCGTTTCGTTCAGATATACTGATAAATGATGTATCTGCATCATATCCAAAAGCACAAAATTAATATGAATTAGTTATAAGCTGCTATGACTAATGAATAAAAAACTAAAGAAACTCACACTTAAGGGATTGGCTAAAGTTGACGTTAAGACTAAACTGCACACCCCTATAATCACAAGAGGTAAATAAATGCGTAAACAGTTTTCTGCCAATACCGCAATGACACTGGCTGCATTGGGTATTGTTTACGGTGACATTGGAACCAGTCCTCTGTATGCCTTAAAAGAAAGCTTCCGCGCTTCTACAATCGCTCCCACAGAAACTAATGTACTGGGTTTTGTTTCTTTGATTGTATGGTCATTACTCCTGATCGTTACTCTGAAATATGTTCTGTTTATTCTGCGAGCCGACAATAATGGTGAAGGCGGCGTTGTTGTACTGATGCAGCAGGCAATGCAGCATCTAAAGGGTAAACCTGTATGGATTGTGATGATGATGGGGCTTACCGGCACCGCTCTTTTTTACGGTGATGCCATGATTACGCCGGCCGTATCGGTTTTATCCGCTGCAGAAGGGTTAACGGTAATCAGTGAAAGCTTCCGGCCTTATGTTATGCCTATAGCATTAATTATCCTGTTCGGACTTTTTTTAATTCAAAAAAAAGGTACACACAAAATCGGTACACTGTTTGGTCCGGTTATGCTGATATGGTTTAGTGCTATTGCACTGATAGGTCTCTATCAGATAGTTCAGGCTCCGAAAATTATTCTTGCTTTCAGCCCTTTCTATGCAATTAATTTTGCCATTAATCATGGCTGGGACGGTTTTATCGGGCTGGGCTGCGTTGTACTGGCTGTAACCGGTGCAGAAGCCCTCTATGCCGATATGGGACATTTTGGCCGTAAACCAATCCAGACAGCATGGATAAAAATTGTTTTGCCTAGCCTGATTATCAATTATCTGGGTCAGGGTGCCCTGATTCTGCATAATCCGAATGCAATTAATAACCCGTTTTTTCTCAGTGCACCGCACTGGCTATTAATTCCATTAATTATTCTGGCTACTTTTGCAACTATTATTGCCAGTCAGGCCGTTATTGCCGGAGCCTACTCACTTACCCGTCAGGCAATACAGCTTGGCTTTGCCCCGCGCATGAATATTATCCATACCAATAATGAAGAAGTTGGTCAGATTTATCTGCCGCTGGTTAACTGGCTGTTACTGGTAGCAGTCACATTAGTAGTACTGGCTTTTCACGACTCAGAACATCTGGCTTCAGCTTACGGTATTGCGGTTACAGGTACTATGGTTATTACCTCATGTCTGTTCTGCGTAGTAATGATTAAAAACTGGCGCTGGCCAATCCCGCTTGCCTTACTGCTTACTTCGGTTTTCCTGTGTTTTGATCTGGTTTTCTTCAGCAGTAACCTGCTAAAACTAATTCATGGCGGCTGGTTCCCGGTAATGGTAGCCCTGATTGTGGTTACATTATTCTCAACATGGCGTCGCGGACAGGCACAATTGCTTCAGGCACAGCAAAATCAGGAATTTTCATTGGATAATTTTGTTGAAAACCTGCACGACTACCCGCCTCAGATTGTTTCCGGCAATGCAGTATTCATGGTTTCCGACCCGTTCAGCATTCCGCGAGCACTCCTGCATAATCTGAAACACAATAAAGTACTGCATAGCTATAATGTATTACTCAGCGTCAAAACCAAAGAAATACCCTATGTAGCCGATAATGACCGTATTGCCATGAAACAGATTGGTCCCCGCTTTACCAGAGTCATCGCCAATTATGGTTTTCAGGAAACAGCCAATATCACCCATATTCTGAAATTGATGGCTGAACAAGGGATTAAACTTGACACCATGGATACCTCATTTTTTCTTTCGCACGACAGCATTGTTGTTGCCGCCAAAACCAAACATGGCAATATAGGGCGGTTACGTGCACGCCTTTTCAAATGGTTATATAAAAACAGTGCTTCAGCTGGTAATTACTATCATATACCGGCTAACCGCGTCGTCGAACTCGGCGCTCAGGTCGTAATTTAACTACACAGCAATTGCAAAAAATTCATGAGAGATCCATATGAGCATTAAAATCGGCATAGTCGGAGCCACAGGTTATACTGGTGTAGAACTATTACGTTTACTGGCACAGCATCCGGAAGCTGAAATCATCACTGTTACCAGCCGCAGCACTGCCGGAACAACGCTAAGCGATTATTTTCCCAGTTTGCGCGGCATCTATGATCATTTGATTTTCCAACATCCCGATCAGGCCGACTTAAGTAAATGTGACTTAGTATTTTTTGCGACACCTAACGGTGTAGCCATGCACGAAGCTCCATTATTACTGACACAGGGAATTAAAGTAATCGACCTGTCTGCAGATTACCGTATCAAAGATGTAGCAGTCTGGCAAAAATGGTATCCGTTTACTCATGCCAGTCCCGAATGGATCACAAAAGCTGTTTATGGTTTAGCGGAACTGAACCGTACTGCCATTACTCAGGCGCAGCTGGTAGCCAATCCGGGCTGCTATCCGACTTGTGTCAGCCTTCCTTTGTTACCTTTATTGCAGCAACAATGTCTGATTCATGACATGCCGCTTATTGCCGATTGTAAATCAGGTGTATCTGGTGCTGGTCGCAAAGCAAATACCGGCAACCTGTTTGCAGAATGCAGCGATAATTTCAAAGCTTATGGTATCAGCGGACACAGACATTTACCGGAAATCAGGCAAACACTGAATCTTTTACAACCAAGTTCAGGTAACAGTCTGGTGTTTGTACCTCATCTGACGCCCTTGATTCGCGGCATGCATGCCACCATATATATTCAGGTAAAAGAAGGTTACAACCCATATCAGTTGATTGCCGATTATTATCAATCCAGCCCGTTTGTTGATGTCATGCCTGCTGGCAGTGCACCTGAAACCCGCTCAGTCCGCGGAGCGAATCTCTGTCGCATCAGTATACAACCTGCGCCGCAGAATAATACCTGGATTATACTTTCTGTAATTGATAATCTGGTAAAAGGTGCAGCCGGACAAGCTGTACAGAATATGAATATCATGTTCGGGTTTGATGAAAAAAGCGGATTAAATCTTATTCCCCTCTTGCCATAACCGGTCAGCAGGATAGACAATCAAGTATGCACATATTATTAAAAGGACTACACCATGTCAGAAACCGATATTGAAACACCGATTATCTTTACTGAAAGCTGTTGTACCAAAGTAAAAGATTTAATTGCAGAAGAAAACAATCCGGACCTGAAACTGCGCGTATTCGTAACAGGTGGAGGATGCTCAGGTTTCCAGTACGGTTTTACTTTTGATGAAATCGTTAATGATGATGATTTTGAAATCCAGAAAGATGGCTTAACATTTCTGATTGATCCAATGAGTTATCAATATCTGGTTGGTGCAGAAATCGATTATTCTGAAAGTCTGCACGGTTCACAATTTGTTATCCGCAACCCTAACGCAACTACCACCTGTGGTTGTGGCTCGTCTTTCTCTGTTTAAGTGAATCGACTATATGGCAAAATTTCTTTACTCAAACAACTGAATTAATTTTCTAAACCAGCCAAAGCAGGCTGGTTTATTTATGGGCAACAGCCAGCGATAACCAAAAATTGTTCACATTAAAACCCAATACAGTAAAAATTTCACTCAATATTAAAAATAATTTCCATTTACAATAAAACATAAAATAACAAAATATTAACATCATATTTTATTCAAAAGCCTATAATCATCCGGGTAGCCGAAAGCAGTAAAGGCCTTTTTTAATAACAAATTAACAAGGAGCTTTACCATGAACCATGATTTAAAAAAATGCCCGGTAACCCATCTCACAACAGATCAGGGGGCGCCTGTCTCTGATAATCAGAATAGTCTCACAGCCGGACCACGCGGTCCTTTACTGGCTCAGGATTTATGGCTGAACGAAAGACTGGCCAATTTTGTCCGTGAAGTTATCCCTGAACGCCGGATGCATGCAAAAGGCTCAGGTGCATTTGGTACTTTCACAGTTACCCACGATATAACTCAATATACATGTGCCAAACTATTCAGCCAGATTGGCAAAAAAACCGAAATGTTTGTACGCTTTTCCGAAGTAGCAGCTGAACGTGGTGGTGGCGATGCTGAGCGCGATATCCGTGGCTTTGCCATGCGTTTTTATACTGAGCAGGGCAATTGGGATCTGGTAGGCAATAATACACCTGTATTTTTTCTGCGTGATCCGCGTAAATTTCCAGACCTTAATAAAGCCGTCAAACGCGACCCCCGTACCAATCTGCGCAGCCCTACTTATAACTGGGACTACTGGACTTTACTGCCGGAATCATTTCATCAGGTAACCATTACCATGTCCGACAGAGGCATACCGGCCAGTTACCGGCATATGCATGGTTTCGGTTCACATACATTTAGTTTCATTAACGCTAATAAAGAACGTTTCTGGGTTAAATTTCACTTCCGCACTCAACAGGGAATTAAAAACCTTACCGATGAAGAGGCCGCCACTATTATGGGACAAGATCGCGACAGCCATCAGCGCGATCTTTACAATGCTATCGAATCCGGTAATTTTCCTAAATGGACAATGTATATCCAAATCATGCCGGAAACCGATGCGGAAAAAGTACCCTATCATCCGTTTGATTTATCTAAAGTATGGCCGCATGGCGATTATCCGCTTATCGAGGTGGGCGAATTTGAACTAAACCGCAACCCGGATAATTATTATCTTGACGTTGAACAGGCTGCTTTCGCTCCTAGTAATCTGGTGCCGGGAATCAGCGTTTCTCCTGACAAAGTATTACAGGCACGCCTGTATAATTACGCAGACGCTGCCCGCTACCGTGTAGGGGTCAATCATCATCAGATACCCGTTAATAAAGCACGCTGTCCCGTTTTCAGTAACCATCGTGATGGTACAACCCGGGTAGATGACAATTATGGAAGTCTGCCCCATTACGAGCCTAATAGCTTCCATCAATGGCAGGAACAGCCTGAATTTCGCGAACCTCCGCTTAAAATACATGGTGATGCTGATTTCTGGAATTTCCACGAAGACGATAATGACTATTTCAGTCAGCCCCGCGCCTTGTTTAACTTAATGAATGATAACCAGAAGCAGGTACTGTTTGAAAATACAGCACGAGCTATGGGTGATGCACCTGACTTTATCAAATACAGACATATTCGTAACTGCAATGCCTGCCATCCGGACTATGGTGCAGGCGTAGCCAAAGCACTGAGCATGACAGTAGAAGCAGCCATAGCAGCACGCAGCAGTGACCCGGCACAGGGATGCGCTGTTCTGATTTAAACTTAATCATTAATTGATAAAAATCCTTAAACAATAATGTTTAAGGATTTTTATATAGAAATATATTTCCGTTAAATAATTTATTAAAACTAAAATCTTTATTAATCCGAACTCATAAACAACTAAAACATTAAAATAATTTAATCAGAAAAATGTTCTATATAAAAGAAATGAAAAACTATAACTTAAACTACAACATAAAAATGTATCAAAATATTTTAATATTTAAAATTGATAATATTAATTACCTAAACTTCTTCAATGACTATTCATCGATCATCGACTTATTTTAAACCTTCAAATTCTGCATTAAATTAACATTTATCTTTATTCTAAATTTTCCACAGATAATTTCATGCACAATAAAAAATACCCGTAATCAGTAATTACGGGTATTTTATTACCTAGACTTATTTAATGAATAAACCAATTTATTCAATAAGCATGGGGACTTGTTAAATGCATAGATTGCTGTATCGGCTCCACCGAATTTAATCTATCATCAATAGCGGGAGTAAATCCTGCCATGGCTGAAAGTAAATTCTGAATCTGTGCTGAAGGATCATTACTATTATTAGAAACAAATTTACCTTTAACTGGTGTGTTATCTGCCAAATCACTGGAAGCAATATTCCGTAGATTAACAATATCATTTCCATTTTTAGCTTTAGTTACACCAAAGGAACGATTTTTCTTCATATCTTCATAGGTGACGCTTTTATCTTCAAACACAAAATTAAAAGCCCGGCTATTTTTATTTTTAGTATCAAAATAATCAGGTAAGGTCACTGAATCTGCTGATCCATATGCATAAATGACTAAATCATTACCATAACGGATAAATTCAGCATCGGCCAGACTAGCACCTTTAAACACCAAATCATTACGCTGATCTTTATTTTTTTTATCCATATAGCCTAAATCATTCACCACATCCTGACCATGACCGGCTTCAAATTCATAACGGTCTTTATCAAAATCACCGCCGTTGAGAATATCATTACCGACACCGCCATTCAGAATATCATTACCAGAACCACCTTTTAGAACATCATCTCCTGCACCTCCGATAAGAATATCGTTTCCTTGCCAGCCTGAAATAATATTATCCTTTTCATCCCCGCTCAGGATAAAGGCATAATCTTTTTTGATATTTTCCAAAGTAATGGCTTGATCATCAAATATAAAGTTAAATCCTCTACTATCGTTTTTATAGTATGTAGAGTTGAAGTAATCAGGTAGAGTCACTGAATCTGCTGATCCATACGCCTGAATAACCAGATCGGTTCCAGAGCGAATAAATTTTGCATCTGCCAGCTTGGCACCTTTAAAGACAACATCATTTCGCTCATATTTTGTGAATTCATAACCACTACCTTTATCATTAATCACATCCTGACCATGACCTGCTTCAAACTCATAACGGTCTTTATGCCAATCTCCTCCATTCAGGATATCATTGCCTGTACCCCCTATCAGAATATCGTAACCTTCGCCTCCTTCCAAAATATCATTGCCTTCGCCTCCTTCCAAAATATCATTACCATATCCTCCCCATAAAGTATCATTACCCGCTCCTCCGCTCAAAATGTCATTTCCTTCCCAGCCACTAATCTCATTGTCTTTCTCATCTCCGCTCTGATAAAACGAAAAGTAACAGATATCTTCCCAAGTAATGACTTTATCATCAAATATAAAGTTAAATACCATTCTGTCGTTGTATCTGAAGTAATCAGGTAGAGTCACTGAATCTGCTGATCCATATGCCTGAATAACCAGATCACTTTCATATCGCAAAAATTTTGCATGTGCCAAACTGGCTCCCTTAAATACTAAATCATTATAGTTTTCAGGATAATTGACATCACCTCTATCATTGATTACATCTTGACCATGCCCCGCTTCAAACTCATAACGGTCTTTGTGCCCATTGCCACCATTCAAAATATCGTTGCCTGCGCCACCATTTAAAATATCATAGCCTTCTCCCCCGTTCAAAATATCATCGCCAGATCCTCCATTTAAAATGTCATTATCATTATCCCCATTCAGAATATCATCGCCAGCTCCTCCATTCAGAATATCGTTGTCGTACCCTCCATTTAAAGTATCATTGCCTTCGCCTCCATTTAAAATATCATTGCCAGCTCCTCCGTTCAGAATATCGTTACCTTCATCTCCATTTAAAATATCATCGCCAACTCCTCCCCATAAAGTATCATTACCCGCTCCTCCGTTAAGCAAATCCTTTCCATCCCAGCCGATAATCTCATTGTCTTTCTCATCCCCGCTCTGATTAATCGTAAAGTGCTTCCCGATATCTTTATAAAAGGTAGTTTGATCATCAAATATAAAGTTAAATGCTCTGCTGAAGCTATAAGGGTCTTTATAGTTGAAGTAATCAGGTAAGGTCACTGAATCTGCTGATCCATACGCCTGAATAGCCAGATCATCTCCATATCGCAAAAATTTTGCATCTGCCGAACTAGCTCCCTTAAATACTAAATCATTATGGTATTCAGGATAATTGTCATAGGCCAAATCATTGATTACATCTTGACCATGCCCCGCCTCAAATTCATACCGGTCTTTACGCCAATTTCCTCCTTTCAGGATATCATTGCCTGTACCCCCTATCAGAATATCGTAACCTTCTCCTCCTTCCAGAATATCATCTCCTTCGCCTCCATTCAGAATATCATTACCATCTTCTCCCCTTAGAGTGTCATTGCCCATCCCCCCATTTAGAATATCAGTTCCTTTCCAGCCAAAAATAACGTTGTCTTTTCCGTCTCCATTCTGAGTGAAAATATAGTCTTTTATAAGATTATCATAAGAAATACTCTGATCATCAAATATAAAGATAAAAGCCGAATAATTATCATATTTGAAATAATCCAACAAAGTTACCGAATCTGCTGATTTATACGCTCGAACAACTAGACTGTTCCCTGAGCGCATAAATTCTGCGTCTGCCAGTTTGGCTCCTTTAAATACTACATCATTAGTTCCATACACAGGAAAACCACGTGAATCATAAATATGATCATTAATCACATCTTGGCCATGCCCAGTCTCAAACTCATAACGATCTTTACCCCCATCACCTCCATTCAGAAAGTCATTTCCAGTGCCACCATTCAGAATATCATCACCAGCTCCTCCGTTCAGAATATCATCGCCAACGCCTCCATTTAAAATGTCATTACCATTCCCTCCATTCAGAATATCATCACCAGCTCCTCCATTCAGAATATCATCACCATTTAATCCATTCAGCATATCATCACCATCTCCACCAGTCAGAATATCATCACTGCCTTTGCCCCAGATGGGGTCTATATAGGGAGTAACGCTCTGATCATCAAATATAAAATTAAACGATCTGCTGTAATAACTATCGCTGAAATATCCTAAGAGAGTCACAGAATCTGTTGAACCATACGCTTTAATAATCAGGTCTGTTCCAAAGCGGATAAATTCTGCGTCTGCCAGTTTCGCTCCTTTAAATACCAATTCATTACGAGCATTTAGATAGTCTTTAGAATCTCTACCATCATCCTTAACTACATCCTGACCATGACCTGCCTCAAATTCATAACGGTCTTTATGCCCATCTCCTCCATTCAGGATATCATTGCCTGTACCTCCTATCAGAATATCGTAACCTGCTCCTCCTTCCAGAATATCATTGCCTGTACCCCCTATCAGAATATCGCAACCTTCTCCTCCTTTCAGGATATCATTGCCTTCGCCTCCATCCAAAATATCATCGCCAGCTTCTCCCCATAAAGTATCATTGCCCGCTCCTCCGCTCAAAATGTCTTTTCCATCACAGCCGGGAATCTCATTGTCTCCATCATCTCCACTATAAGTAAAAGTGTATCGACTCATCAACTCTTCATAAGTAATCGTTTCATTATCAAATACAAAATTAAATGCACGATTATAGCTACTATTAAAATAACCCAATAAGGTTACTGAGTCATTCGTTCCATACGCTTTTATAATTAAATCATTGCCCGAACGTACAAACTGTGTATCTGCCAGCTTCGCTCCTTCAAAGCATAAATCATTGCGCTTATTTTTTTCATGGACATATCCAAAATCTTTTATTACATCCTGCCCATGGCCTGAGCGAAACAGATAGCGATCTTTCTGCCATTCGTTTCCATTAAAGCTATCATTTCCATTAGAACTAATAAAAATATTATCTATCTCACCATAAAGTTGAGCTATTAATCCATTATCACGAGCTACTTTCAATAGATTGGCTTGCTGCCTTTCCCGCGCTGCACTATTATATTTCCCCAGATTTTTATCAATTTGCATCAACTCTCTAGCTTCGTCCAGCTGATTATTTTCAACTAATTTTACAAGCTCTTGATTTAGCTTAGAGTAATCATATTCGATTTTTTGCTGTTCAGCATTCCACTGCGCCAGAATAATTGGGAAAAATAGCTCTTTATATACTCCTTCAGCCAATAAACTGGCAGAAACATATTCTGCAAATTTATTAAACTCCTTAATAAGTATAGGTGCTGCTTTTGAATGAGGATCTGAATCAATTTCTCCCCAGCACCAAGTACCTAAAAAATCTGAGCCGGTTAGATTTTCTAAAGTTACCAACTTCCGTGCGTCATCAATATATTTTCCTCGACTTACAGGATCAATCTGTTCAGAACCAGTCCATCTATAAATCAAATTGTTCAGTAATGATTCACGTGTTTTAGTATCAGCTGTCAGATAAGCTTTAACCATTTCCTTTAGAACAGCATCTTTCTGCATAGCAGTATGCAGATCTGATACATTACCAAAGCCTTGTATATAAGGTAATTTCGCTATATCTTTATCAATTGCCAAGTTATCAGTATTAAAAGTATCTCCTTTATCTACCTTAAACCATACATCTGTTGCATCTGTCTGATGCCCGTCTGCCCAGGTAACTTGAGATGTTTCTCTGTGCTCATGACCATTCTCATCTTTTTTATCACCTTTCAGATAATTAAGTCCTATAGCTGTAATCTGAGTATTACTCAGCGACAATAATTCTCCCTCATCAACTAAACCATTCTGATTTTTATCTTGCCATAATTGTAATCTCGACCACACTGAATCAGCAGCATCAATTACACCATCTCGATTCTCATCAAATTCAGCCAGAGCTTCGAATCCATTTTGTGCTTTTTTACCGGAAGATAATAAAGTATTACTGCCAAATAACTCTTTTCCGTCATCAATCAATCCGTTTTGATTACGGTCTAAAACCAGTAGTGCATCATTACTATCAACCCAGCCAGTATTCTCTGCAAAACTATTTCCATCATGATCAAAATATGTATGCTTACCTTGTGCAGTAGTTTTTACACCATCTCCATTCATATCAATGATAATAGGTGATCTGATATCCTCCGCATCCTTGAAATCCGGCCGAGTATCATCTTTTTCTCTCAGCCGGATATTTAAATCTCCATTTTTAAAATTTTTAACTGTTAATCCATCATTAATTATTAAATCTTTACCACCCCAGTAATATTTATTCCCATGGCCATAATAAGTATTCTCAGGATCATTCTTATAATGAAAACCTCCGTTTAATATATATTTATTAGTAACTGAAATACTTCGATCTACATTAAATATGGCTCCCTCACCATCAGAATCTTCAATCACATCCATTTTGTCAGCAATATAAGTATCATAGCCTTCGCCACCCATAAGTATATCTTTTTCAACGGAATAAGAACTCGACCCTATTAACAGATCATCACCATTACCACCTTGTAAAATATCTTCACCACCACCACCAATCAATACTGAATCGGGATCATCGGAAAATATTTCCAATAAACCTGCTGATTTTGCTTTTAGAGAACCTTTATTAAATCTACCTTTACCATCATAAATCACTTTTCTGCCGTAAGAGTCTATATAATTAATTGATGGAGATTCTTTGATTAGTTTCCAAATTACAGCTAAATAAGCTGGTGTTGTTAGAAGACCAACTTTATCGATACCTTCTTGCTCTAATTTAGTTTTCTTCAATTGAGCAAAATCTTTATCTGTCACAGTAACGGCGGACACATCTCCTGTAAATTTAATCGGTACCGTTCTGCCTATTCCAAATGGATCGATCACTTCTTTAAAATCTTCATTTAAGTAATTAGCAACCCCGTTTATAGAATCAAAATCAAAATTATCTTCACATGGAATTATTTTTAACCCTTGAATTTCCTTTGTGCCATCCGCTTTAACCACAAATTTTATTGAATCAAAATCAATAGTAAAACCTGTTGAACCAAAAATAAAGGCACGAGTTAAGTAATCACTAGACCCAATACCAGTAGTATATTGACTAATAGATTTTGTAAACTTCTTTATCTTTTTATCATTGCTTATTTCTGGGCTAAGAGGGTCGTCCGCTTTTAATATATTCCACATGGAAATAAAATCATAACTGCCAGCCGAAAACTCTGAAGAAAAGAAATTTTTAAAAAACTCAAAATTAGCTGCCGATACAAATCGTCCACCACCATGCGTCATATATTCCTGTGCATCGATCATCAAGGCGTCCCCCTTAGCACTCGCATTTCGTATCCACTTATCATCAACTAGTTCCGAAGGTGACGGTGCTGTTTCCTGATTCCATAAATATCTGGCGAGAATCTCATCTACTCTCACTAAATCTTCACCTGCATTCACGTCATAAGCCATGTTATTACCCTTTCATTTAATATTTAAGGCCACAGATTAAACAAATTAAAACTTATATTAATAAAAAAAATTAAAGTTGTTATCAGTAATTTATTGTAAATTACCTGCGCCACCAATAATTTGGTCTATATAAAACATCGCCACAATTATTTAACAAATAAACTTTTCTGGTATCCTTAAAACTTTTACTTTTATCTTTAGCTACAAATTCTGGCACAGTTATTGAATCAGAATATGTAACACTCAAATAAAAATTACCTACACCCCAAGAGTTAAGGTCAATATCAATGGGAATTTTAGATTTTCCCGTAAATACTGCTGTTTCCATTCCGATATATTTTAAAATATAGTTTTTTCTCATCAATGACCACTCTGATTTATTTAAAACAGTACAGCAGCTATTACTATCATAGACAGAAAGATAATTTGGATTATCTAATTTATGTATCAAAATATAGTTTTTTAACTTAAAATCATCATTAATATAATTTTTATCCGACGCAAATATAAAGCTTTCCGCTTCATTATGTTTAATTAATATATCAAGTACTCTCCCAAAATCATCTTCATTTGCAATATCATCTTTTAGAAATTTTTCTTTATCTGGATTCATTGGAATCTTGAACACCCTACAACCCTGAGAACGTCTACAATCTGCTGCAGTTGGTAAAAATTCGCCATCGACATTAGTTACTTTATTATCCCAATAAAATTTATTTTCATATATCATTCGACCAGTTAAACTTTTCATCGCCTTATGCCATAGCTCTTCCTTGCTATAATATTTCTTATCCCGCCAGCAATACCCAGCCATGTTCTTAGCCTCAAACTCTTCTTGTGATACATTAAATGGTTTAGGATTTTTCCGCATTAATTCATTCCAGAAGTAATACGGCGATTTTTCATAATATATATCTCGTATTTTTAAGCCACCTGCTACCATCAATATAATGAACATAGTTATTAATGTATATTTTGCCGGTTTTGGGTGTGCTTTTGCTAAAGAAATTACTTTAACGAAAATCCATACACTAAGTAAGGGTAAGACAAAATAGATTGTGATAATTCCAAAAAATATCAAAAACATACCTTTACATCCTCCCTGTACATAAGCATTTCATCTGTTTAAACTGAAAGAACTATTACTTATAAAAACTATTTACAACTCAAAATCAGCTGCCGATACAAATCGTCGACCACCATGCGTCATATATTCCTGTGCCTCGATCATCAAGGCGTCTCCCTCAGTATTTGCATATTGTATCCACTTATCATCAACTAGTTCCAAAGGTGACGGTGCTGTTTTCTGATTCCATAAATATCTGGCGAGAATCTCATCTACACTAACTAAATCTTTCCCATTTTCTAATTTATAAGCCATATATTTATACTTTCATACATAACTTTAGATTAATAAAACCTATTATTAATAAGCTTTACAAAATATATCACATTTGTCATATAATTACATTTTATTTATTTTATAGAAATATGGTTTATATAAAATATCGCCACAATTATTTAAATAAAATACTTCATACGGATAATCTATCGGATAATAGTTTGTTTTGTTTTTTGGTAAAAAACTATCTATACCAAAATAATAATTACCTACTCCCAATGAATTTACATCTTCATCTGGAGGAATTTTTGATTCTTCTACAAAAGTATCAAAAATCGATTCTTTATATGCTAAGACATAATTTTTTCTTTTCTTCATTAATTGCCATTCAGATTTATTATATACTGTACAACAATCACTCCCAAATAATTCAATAGAATCTTCACTTGTTTTTCGGTGTATTAAAATAAATTTTTCTAATCCAAAATTATAATTAATATAATTTTTATCTGAGTCATATATAAAAGTCTGTACTTTTGGTAATTTAATAAGTTCATTAATATTATCCAAATAATTATCTTGAACATCTATATAATTATTAAGCTTCTGATTTGTTAGATCAACTGGTACTTGCCATACTCTGCAATTATCCGAGCTGGTACATTGACGATAAGTAAGTAAAAACTGACCATCCATATTCTTTATCTTATTTTCCCAATATAATTTATTTTCATATATGATTTTTCCTATCAGGCTTTTCATTGCTTTGTGCCAAAGCTCTTTTTTGGTGTAATAGGTCCTGTCTCGCCAGCAGTATCCTTCTCTATTCTTTTCCTCAAACTTGTTTTGTGAAATGTAAAAAGGTTTAGAATTTTTTTCTAATAATTCATACCAGAAGCGATAGGGAGGTCTTTCATAATATAGCTTTTTTATTTTAAATCCTCCTGCAATAATTAATATCATGGATAAAACTATTACTATATATTTTGTTTTTTTGGGATTATTTTTTGCAATAATCTGTACTTTACCTATTATCCTTACTAGACAATATAGTAATATTAAAATGATTAAGATTATACCAATCAGAATCCAGGCCAACATAAGTTCAAACATTGCTAATATATCCCTTTAGAAAAAATTTTTTAAATAAGCAAATAATAAACCATTTAATAAAATATTCAAAATTAATATTTACCCGAGTATAATTTTTATATTTGCTATATATAAAATAATTTTTAATAAGATATTGGATTTATATTTTTCAAAATTTTTATAATTAATATCAGGCTTTTATTTTATACCAATATCTTTGTCAAATATATTATAAACCTGTGATTAATATTAATCACAGGTTATTTTACACAGACTTTAATAATTAAATTTCAATTATTTGTCAAAACTGGTTGCAATATTACCCAGTAATCTGTTTTGTTCTAATAATTCACACATTTGCACATCATCTATTGCATTTGTATTTAATCCTGCCATTGCATTAACAAGCTGTTGAACTTGTTGTGTGACCTGAGGATGACCGGTTATGTCATTATGATTTACATTATTTTCAGTATAAAAATAGTAATCACCATCTTTATTTCCATTTCGTTCAAAACTAGCAAAAATTTCTGATAATGTAATTAATTGATTTTTAAAAACAAACTTCTCAACTCCAGCCCAATTTCCAACACCTTTAGAAAGACAATCTCTTATTTCAATGGAATCACCCTGATTATAACCTAGAAGAAATAATGAATTTCCTTTTTTTCTAAATATAACTTCATTCATATTCACATCTGTAAATATTATAGTATCTTCTGTACTATTATGTTGTAATAATACATTTCCATCCCAGATAAAATCATTTCCATGTCCTTTTGAAAAAATATATATGTCATCACCACCTCCGCCGGAAAGATAATCATCACCAGCTCCGCCCACAAATATATTTTTTCCATCATCTGCTCTTAATTTATCATTACCTGTTCCTCCTATTAATGTATTATCTCCTCCATAAGCTTGTAAAATGTCATTTCCGTTACCACCAACTAAAACATCATTATATTTTCCGCCACTGAGAATATCATCTCCATCTTCTCCAAATAATATTGCTCTGCCTGTATCAAGCCAAATTTCATCTTTGTCAGCAGTACCGTGTATCACCATTCCTTTTTTCTGAAACTGCTCCAGCGTAATTGTCTTATCTTTGAATACAAAATTTTCTATCGCATGCCCTCCATGCGGATAAAAGAAATCTCGTATTTCAACTGAATCTCCTTCGTTATAACCATAAATAAATAGTGTATTGTCTTTTTTCCTGAATTTTACTTCTTCAAAATTGACATCTAAAAACTGAATCGTATCTGCTTCACCTGCCTCGTCACTTATAATATCTTTACCATGTCCTTTAGCAAAAACATAAGTGTCGTTACCCTCTCCGCCATATAGCCAATCATTTCCAGCACCTCCTATCAGAGTATCATCTCCTTTATATCCATAAAGGGTATCATTACCATCCCCACCATCAAGTATGTCATTCGCAATATCCAATGTACTGCCTTGGAGCAAATCATCGCCATCTCCGCCATGCAGTATTCCTCTGCCTTTTGATATATTGATATTGTCATTTCCTGATGTTCCGTACAGTTCCATGCCTTCCTTCTGAAGCTGTTCTAACGTAACTGTTCTATCTTTAAAGATAAAATTCTCTATTGAATGATTTCCCCAGCCAATAAAGAAATCTCGTATTTCAACTGAATCTTCTTCGTTATAACCATAAATAAACAGTGTATTGTCTTTTTTCCTGAATTTCACTTCTTCAAAATTGACATCTAAAAACTGAATCGTATCTGCTTCACCTCCCTCGTCACTTATCAGATCTTTACCATGTCCTTTAGCAAAAACATAAGTGTCGTTACCCTCTCCTCCATATAAATTATCATTTCCTCCACCTCCTATCAGGATGTCATCTCCTTTATATCCCCATAATGTATCATCTCCTGCACCACCATCCAGTATGTCATTTGCAATATCATATTGACTGGCTCTAAGAGTATCATTACCATCTCCGCCATGCAGTATTCCTCTGCCTTTTGATATATTGATATTGTCATTTCCTGATGTTCCGTACAGTTCCATGCCTTCTTTTTGCAACTGCTCCAGCGTAATTGTCTTATCTTTGAATACAAAATTTTCTATCGCATACTTACCAATAGAATTAAAGAAATCTCGTATTTCAACTGAATCTTCTTCGTTATAACCATAAATAAACAGTGTATTGTCTTTTTTCCTGAATTTCACTTCTTCAAAATTGACATCTAAAAACTGAATTGTATCCGCTTCACCTGCCTCGTCACTTATCAGATCTTTACCATGTCCTTTAGCAAAAACGTAAGTGTCGTTACCTGCACCTCCGTATAGCTTATCATTCCCTGAACCTCCTATTAGAGTATCATCCTGACTTGTTCCTGATAAAACATCATCTTTATCACTTCCTTCAATTAGGTTCACATTATCTGAAAATATTGAGCTCGTATTCTGATATTGGTATTCTTTTATTAACGCATTCATATAGCTAATCCTTAATTAAAAAAATTAATACAAAAGTTAAATTTAATATTTGCATTCTAATAATTAATTTCTATTTATATAAAATCCCCCCTTTACTTTATAAACAAAACAATAAATACAACTCTACATTTAACTTCTTAAATAAAATAATCTGAATATCATTTTTTTATATTAATAAGAACTAAAATACTAGTTCGTATTTTAAAAATATTTTTATCTGAACTTAGTTATTTTTTTATATTATATTAAGATAAACAAAATCTGATTTAAAACAGACTACTAAAATTCTAGATTAATATCAACAAGATTTTACAATATATAGTATCAGGTCAAATAAATATAAATTTTATTCATATATATATTAAATTTGATCCAATATAATTAAGTACTAAACAATTAAATCATATTGTTTCTTTTGAGTATATTTTTGTTATTATTTATGTTAATTTGTCATCTTAAATTAAGATATTTTTAATACATATGTCATTATCACCTGATTCTCTGACTTCAAAACCTGATTCTTTAAAAAAATCAGATGGTTTTCAAAAACCCAATATTGCAGTTACTGCACTGGTACTTATTGCTCATTTTCATGGTCTGGCAGTTAATCCTGCCGATATTACCCATAAATATGCTGAAAAAGGGGATTTAAACAGTGAGCAATGGCTACTGGCAGCCAAAGAACTGGGATTAAAAGCTAGGCTGGTAAAGCATAATGTTGAACGTCTGCATCTTGTGGCTTTGCCTGCAGTTGTTTGGCGGGATGACGGACAGCATTTTGTTCTGGCTAGAATAGATGGTGATCGCTATTTAATTCAGGATCTTGAACAGGGTAAACCAGTTATTCTTACGAAAGAGGAATTTACTCAGCGATATTCCGGTCAGCTTATATTGGTTACTTCCCGTGCATCAATACTTGGTCAACTGGCTAAGTTTGATTTCACATGGTTTATTCCGGCTGTTATCAAATACCGGCGTATCTTTCTGGAAGTACTGGTTGTATCCGTTTTTATTCAGCTTTTTGCACTTGTTACACCTATGTTTTTTCAGGTGGTAATGGATAAAGTTCTGGTTCACCGCAGTTTTTCTACACTTGATGTTATTACTATTGCATTGCTGGTGATCATTATTTTTGATGTCGTGCTTAGCGGATTACGTACATATATATTTGCTCATACCACATCACGTATTGATGTTGAATTAGGCGCACGATTGTTCAGACATCTGTTAAGTCTGCCTCTGGCTTATTTTGAGCATCGCCGAGTGGGTGATACCGTTGCACGGGTGCGTGAACTGGAACAAATCCGGAATTTCCTAACAGGACAGGCATTAACTTCTGTTCTGGACTTATGTTTTTCTTTTATCTTCTTGCTGGTTATGTGGTTTTATAGTGGCTGGCTAACATTGGTAGTTGTTATCTCACTGCCCTGCTATGCTATCTGGTCTGCAACTATCAGCCCGATTTTACGCGCTCGTTTGAATGAAAAATTTGCCCGCAATGCCGATAATCAGTCTTTTCTGGTTGAATCAGTCACTGCTATCGGTACCATTAAAGCAATGGCCGTTGAACCACAGATGACCAGACGCTGGGATCAGCAACTCGCCGCTTATGTCAATTCCGGTTTTCGTGTTGCCCGGCTGGCTACTATCGGACAACAAGGTGTACAGTTTATCCAAAAACTGGTTACAGTTGTTACATTATGGCTTGGTGCGCATTTGGTAATTAAGGGCGATCTGACTGTGGGTCAGTTAATTGCATTTAATATGCTTGCAGGACAAGTAGCGGCTCCTGTTATCCGGCTGGCACAGCTATGGCAGGATTTCCAGCAGGTGGGAATATCGGTATCACGGTTAGGAGATATTCTGAATACTCCGACGGAAAATCCAACTTCGCGCATGGCTCTCCCCAATATTAAAGGACGAATTGAATTTGAAAAAATTTCTTTTCGCTACCGGCCTGATGGTGCAGAAATATTACGGGATCTGAGTTTAAATATCCGGCCCGGAGAAATTCTGGGAATTGTCGGGCGTTCTGGTTCAGGTAAATCCACTCTAACCAAGCTGGTACAGCGTTTATATACACCGGAGCGGGGGCGGGTTTTAGTTGATGGTAATGATCTGGCGCTGGCTGACCCGGCCTGGTTACGGCGTCAGGTAGGTGTGGTGCTTCAGGAAAACGTTTTGCTTAATCAAAGTATTCGTGCCAATATTGCTCTTGCTGATCCGGGCATGCCGCTGGAAAGAGTAATGTATGCTGCTAAAATGGCCGGCGCACATGAATTTATCATGGAGTTGCCGGAAGGATATGACACTATAGTTGGAGAACAGGGCGCTGGCCTTTCAGGAGGTCAAAGACAACGAGTAGCAATTGCCCGGGCTCTGGTAGGCAATCCGCGTATTTTGATTCTTGATGAAGCAACCAGTGCTCTGGATTATGAATCCGAACGAGCTATTATGAAAAATATGCAGGCTATCTGTAAAGGACGTACTGTATTGATTATTGCACATCGTCTGTCTACAGTCCGTATGGCCAATCGTATTATAGCCATGGATAAAGGCTGCATAGTAGAAGAAGGTACTCATCAGGAGTTACTGGAAAAACCAAATGGTTACTATCGCTATTTATATCAACTGCAAAACAGCTGACATTAAATTTAAAATAAGAAAATAAGATATGGGCATTCGCTTTCAAGCTTTTAAAGATTTTTTACAACAATATAGCACAGTCTGGAAAAATGTCTGGGCGGTACGCTTTCAATTGGATCCGCCTAAACGAGATGAAGACGAACGTGCTTTTTTACCGGCACATCTGGAATTAACTGAAACACCTGTTTCTGCCGCACCTAAATGGACAGCAAGACTGATTATTCTGTTTGCCGTGCTGGCACTATTATGGGCATTAATTGGCAAACTGGATATTGTTGCTGTAGCAATGGGTAAAACCACCCCGGGCGGACGCAGTAAAGTTATCCAGCCGCTTGAAACATCTGTTGTCGATAAAGTTGCAGTCAAAAATGGCGATCATGTAAAAAGCGGACAAGTATTAGTTCAGCTAAGTGGTATTGGTTCTGACAGTGATTATGCTCAGTCAGAAAAATCCCTGCAGGCCGCACGTTTAAATAAATTACGTCTGGAAGCGGTGATTCGTGCTGTTGATACACATCAGCCTCCTGTACTGGATCACGAACTAGCAACAAAATGGCAGTTGACTCCTGATCAGATTATGGAAGCACAATCATTAGCAATAAATCAGTTCCAAACATGGTTTACTCAGGATGCCCAATTGCAGACTGTATTGCGCGAACATCAGGCACAGTTACAGGGAACCCAGTCACAGGTTAGTAAACTTGAACAAACTACAGCCATTGAGCAACGTCGTACAGCTGATTACAAGGACTTACTGGCACAAAATTTTGTATCCAAACATGCTTATTACGAGCAGGAAAGCAAGTTTATTCAAAATAAAAATGACTTAGCCAGTCAGCGTAGTCAGCTTCGTCAAATTCAGGAAAGCATACGCGAAGCTGAGCAAAACAGACTGTTACAGACTAATACCCTTAGACGCGATACACTCGATCAATTGCGTCAGGCCAATGAACAAATTCAACAACTAACAGAAGCAACTGATAAAGCGTTACAGCGTAAACAATTAATGACATTGAAATCACCTGTCGACGGTACGGTACAGCAACTGGCCACACATACTATAGGTGGTGTGGTTACAGCTGCTCAGCAAATTATGGTTATTGTGCCGGATCAGGATCAGATGGAAATCGAAGCACTTGTTCCGAATAAAGATATTGGTTTTGTTAAAGCAGGACAAAGTGCCATTATTAAAATTGAGTCATTCCCCTATACTCGCTACGGATACCTGACCGGTAAAGTGAAAAATGTAAGCTTTGATGCAATTGAAGATGAAAAGTTGGGGCTGGTTTTTGCTGCTACTATTGTTCTGGACAGAAATTATCTGATGATAGATGGTAAAAAAG
Source organism: Snodgrassella sp. ESL0324 (assembly GCF_013344955.1). Lineage (NCBI taxonomy): Bacteria > Pseudomonadati > Pseudomonadota > Betaproteobacteria > Neisseriales > Neisseriaceae > Snodgrassella > Snodgrassella sp. ESL0324. The sequence goes on from NZ_JAAEDS010000014.1 coordinate 102,197, forward strand.
TGAATTTAACAGCCGGTATGAATGTAACCGCAGAAATTAAAACCGGGAAGCGTCGCGTTATCACCTATTTGTTAAGCCCGCTGCAAACTAAAGTTGATGAAAGTATGCGAGAACGCTGATGCAAAAATATACTTTTACTATTTGGAAAGCTTTCTGTATTTGTATTGGATACAGTGTTATTTCTGCTCATGTACAGGCATTCGATTTATTTGATGCCTGGCAGGCTGCAATAAACTATTCTGCAGATTTTTCAGCAGCTCAAAGTGAACGCGATGCTCAAAAAGAACAACTGGCACAAACACGTGCTGCTCTGCTCCCTCAGGTAAATGGCAATTATATCTATCAGAAGCAGCCCCCCTCTCTATCAAGTACAACCCAGACTCATGGCTGGAATGTTCAGGCAAGTCAGGCTCTGTTTGATAAAACTAAATGGGCACAATACCAGCAAGGTAAAATTACCGCCAATATGGCTGACTGGCAATTGGAGAACGTAAAAGAAGATTTGCTATTTAATGTTGCTAAGGCTTATTTTCAGGTCTTACTCATTGAAGATAAACTAGTTTCAATTGAAAAAGAAAAAGAAGCCTATGCAATGCAAATCAGACAGTCCAAAGCTCTATTCAATAAAGGTGCAGCCACCATTTTGGATACAAACGAAGCTCAGGCTGGGTATGAAGCAGCGCGTGCAAAAAAAGTTAGTGCAATGACCGATCTGCTGGTAGCTCAAAATAATCTGGCTAATATCACCGGCCTTGATCCGAAGAAAATTAAACGTTTAAGACATACAGATTTTGGCGACTTACTGGGCAAAACAAGCAAAGCAGATTGGATAAATACAGCACAAACAAATAATCCGGAATGGCAGCAGCAAAAGCTAGCTTTAGAAAATGCTAAACAAGCTTATATCGCAGCTAAAGCAGAAAACTGGCCGAAGTTAACGATTAATGGCGGTTATCAGGACAATCATCAGATTCAGCAATTTTATGGTTTGGATCATGGTACTCGCAGTAAAGGTGGGATTGTTACAGTCCAGCTTTCAATGCCTTTATTTACTGGTGGATTAATCCACAGTAAAATTAAAGAAGCAGCAGCAAAAGAGCAACAAAATAAATTTTTATTAATTGCAACTGAACGTAAAATTGAACTTAATGTTAATCAGGCTTATCAGACTACATTAGGCAATCTTTATCAGATTCAGGCACAGCAACAATTATTAAAAGCGAATTCTGTAAAACTAGAAGCTACCCAATTAGGTCGTAAAGTAGGTATACGCAGTAATCTGGATGAATTACAGGCTTTACAGGCTAAGGCTGATGCTGAGCAAAAATTAGCCGAAGCACAATATGGTTATATAACAACGTATATTCAGCTTCTGCAAAGCGCAGGGATTTTGACTCAACCCGCAGAACAAAAAAAATTACATAAATTGCTGTATTAAGCAATTCTATAATTAATCTTATTAAGTACCTTAGATTAAGTAGCTATCAATTTCTCTGATATTTAATTGATAGCTACTTAAGAGAAATTTGTTACTTTATTTGAATTTTCATTTTTATGTTAAATCAATTTTTATTTAAATAAAAATATTATTTAATTTCTAGCGTTTCCTAAAAATTAATGTATTGAATTAAAATCGCAATCATTTAAATTATCTGTTAACTGCTGAGTCAATTCTTTACAGGCGATAATCTTTTATTTTCGATTATAAATAAAGCAAAAATCTCAAATTCACTAAAGCTATTTTCAGGTATGGTAACTTTTTACAAAATGGTAAATATAAATATAATTTCCTCATTTGCTTAGAATTTTTATATGTGAAATAAACTCACTATAACCAAATTTTTTGCTGTCAATTATTTGCTAAAATTCTATTGAATAATATTTAGAAACTAATTCATCAATATTTTTCTTAGCAATTAATAAATTGTTTAATGAGATTTAGCATAAAAACAATATCCATTTAATTTTCTTATTGAAATTAGTAACTATCACTTAACATTTTACGGTTCAGGCGTATAAAGTTTAAATACAAAAATGGATATTAACGCTTTTCCTGTCTTCGAATCAGATAAACCGCCAGACACAGAAAAAGAATTGTAGGCAAAAATGCGGCAATTATAGTCGGCACTCCATATAACTGACTGGTAAATCCAAACAGTCTTCCGGAAAAATGAAATAATAGTCCTAAACATATTCCATAGAATAGTTTCAAACCCATATTCCCATGCCGGTTTTGTTGGGGCGTAAATGCCAGCGCTACCAAAGCCATAACCATACACGCCAATGGATAGGCAATCTTTCTCCACCAGGCAAGTTCGTAGCGTGTTGTCTGTTGATGATTATGCTTCAGATGCTTGATATAAGTTGAAAGTGCTATAGCTGACATTTGTTCTGGTGCTACCAGCAATATATTGAGAAGCTGGTGATTAACAGACATTTTCCAATCCAGATTTTCAATATGATTTACAGATATCTGATTTTTCCCCAATAGTGACTGATCTACCTGATTCAAATGCCATTTAGATTTTTTACCTTCAGTAGAATGAACATCCACTTTAGCACTGAAAGCATGTAAAGTTTCAGTCAGTTGAAAATTTTCATCATGACGATAAATATTGATATCTCTTAAACTGCCATCTGGAAGCATTTCAGCTACATTTACAATATCTTTTCCTTGTTTTAACCATATACCACTATCTCCAGCACTAATGCTGTTCTGACGTGCATGTAATTGATACTGTTCTGCATAAGGACCTATTCTAGGTACGATATATTCACCAAGCAGCGCAGCAATGACTGCAAAGAATAGTCCAAATTGCAGCATCATACTAATAATGTTAGACAAACTGATTCCGGATGTTCTGATTACAGTAAATTCACTATTGCTGGCCATTTGACTAAGGCAAACCAGACCACCAACTAGTACAGCCAGAGGCATAAGCTCATAAGCATGTGTCGGAATCAGCATAAGAACATAATACAGCATTTTATCGGCAGTATAACGTCCGTCACCAACATGGCTGATTTCACCCATAATATCGAAAAAACTGTATAAGCTTACCAGTGCCAATAATGCATATAAAGTATAAACAGTCATTTGGCTGATGACAAAACGATTAAGCAAACGCATCAGGACCGTCCTCCCAGTAATGATGTAAACGCTGTTTTAAAAGAAGCTGATGGGAAGTCACGCCAGCGTAATAAGAATAGAAACAGCATAAACATCATTAGATGCATTGGAAATATGCCTAGCCAGAAAGGTATACGACCATTTTCTACCAGATCTCGCAGAAAGGTCAGGCCATTTTGATAAATTAAAAATACTGCAATTGCAATCAGAATATTGTATGTATGTCCGGTACGGGGATTAAAATAGGATAATGGTAAAGCCATTAAAGCAAGTACAATAACACTAATCGGTAATGATAAGCGCCACATTAGTTCTGCTTTGTAAATGGGTTTGTTACTAGCAAATAATGCAGAAGTAGGAATTGTATGCCGGTTCTGTTTTGGATCTATAACGGTTGTATTAACACTGATAATCAGTGTCATTTTATCAAAAGAAGCTCTTTGATAATCAGCCTGTCCGGGCTTTCCATAGTAGCGAAAACCGTCTTCAAGAGTAAGAATACGTTTCTCTCCATCCTGTTTAAATTCGCCTTTTTTCGCAAAAATCGAACTTTCCTTGCCATTTTTTTCTTTTTCACGAACAAAAAGATTACTGGCACGACCGCTATCAGGGTCAAATGTTTCAATGAAATAAACTCGCGGATGGCTTTTGCCAATTTCTTTGAATACCCCGGGTTCCAGTAATGACATTTCCTGTTTTTGTTTCAGTATCTCCGCAAATTCACGGCTGCGCCACTCTGCCCAAGGCTGAATGAGCATGGAAACTATTGCCACCAAAACTGCAAACGGAATAGCGAATTTCATTAAAGGAATAATCCAGTTTCTTAATGATAAGCCACTGGATAGCCAGATCACCATTTCGCTATCACGCCAATAACGTGTAAGTACCGTGATAATACTGATGTAAGCTGTCAGAATAAGCAGTACAGGTGTCAGGCCAATTGTCCAGAATCCAATTAACGCAGACACTGCATCAATGGCTACACGGCCACTGGCGGCACGACCCAGCAGATTAATTGCCTGTGTAGCTACCAGTACTACCAATAAGATCACGAATATGCCTACGGCAGTCCATGATAATTCTTTAATAAATTGGCGTTGATAAATCATAAGATAATTAAACACATTTGCGACTGTCCTTACTTTAGCGGCAGCCTGCGTTACAATAAGTGCATCCGGTTCTGCTTAACGCATGATTCGTACAGAATATATACAATGCCCTTATAAAATAGGATAGGAAAATATGGAATTTAGCATAAATGCGGAACAATTGCAGCCGCAAAACAACAGTTCTTTACTATTTGTGTATTGCAAAGAAAGCAAACCAGAACAACATCTGGCTAATACTTTGTTAACTCAATTACAACAGCAGCAAAAGGATTTTATTGCGACACACACAGTAAAAGATGAATTTTTACAGGCTTTAGCTGTAGTAAACATCGATAAAGATGATTATGCCAGCATGCAGAAACTGGCGGCAAAAGCTGCCAGCTGGTCCAAAGAGCAATCATCACTCAATATAGATTTAAGCAAATTGCCGGAAATACTTGCCCAGAAATGGGTACAGGCTTTTACAATTGCTGTTGGCGAAGCGGTCTATTGCTTTGATAAATTCAAAAAAGATTCTAAGCAAGTATTACTTGAAAAAATCAATTATCAGACTGTTCACCCTGTCAATAACCACCTTAGCAAGGCCGAAGCTATCATCTATGGTATGAATATCTGTAAAGATTTAGGCAATGCACCGGGAAATATCTGTACTCCGGCCTATTTGGCTTCTTCTGCTGCCAAGATTGCCAATGATTTAGGTGCCAGTGCAAGAATCATAAACGAAATCGAAATACAGGAAATGGGTATGAATGCTTTACTGTCTGTTGCACAGGGAAGCACAGCCGGAGCTTATCTTATTGAATTGCAATATCATGGAGCTTCGAATAACGAAGATAAGCCGGTAGTTTTGGTTGGCAAAGGTATTACTTTTGATTCTGGTGGTATTTCTCTTAAACCGGGTGCTGCCATGGATGAAATGAAATTTGATATGTGTGGTGCGGCTTCGGTTATTGGTACTTTTGCAGCTGCAGTAAAACTCAAACTACCATTAAACCTCGTTGCAATAATCCCAACTTGTGAAAATATGCCTTCAGGCAATGCTGTTAAACCAGGCGATATTGTACAGGCTATGAATGGTTTAAATATTGAGGTTTTAAACACTGACGCAGAAGGCAGACTGATATTATGTGATGCACTTACCTATGCTGAACGCTTCCAGCCTAAAGCAGTAATCGATGTTGCTACCCTTACTGGAGCCTGTATCATCGCTTTAGGACATGTTGCACAAGGTGTATTAGGTAACAATCAGCAATTAATCGATCAGTTATTACAAGCAGCAGACAGTATTAATGATAAAACATGGCAACTACCATTATTTGAGGAATACAAAGAACAATTAAAATCCAACTTTGCTGATTTACAAAATATTGGCGGTCGTCCTGCGGGAACGATTACGGCTGCTGCTTTTCTCTCATACTTTACTGAATCTTACTCCTGGGCACATCTTGATATTGCCGGTACGGCATGGAATTCCGGCAATAATAAAGGTGCGACAGGTCGTCCTGTTCCGCTTCTGCTTGAGTATCTGATTCAGCAATCCTGAGAAAAAAATATGGCCACAACTACTTTTTATACTCACATTACTGACCCCGTTTCTTTTACATGCCGGCTGACGCAAAAAGTATTTAAAAGTGGTTCAAATATTTTGATTTGGTGTGATGATGTAAGCCGTGTTAATCAACTGGATCATGCTTTATGGTCATTTCAACCCGCAAGTTTTATTCCACATGAAATCTGGTCACCACAACATGTTCAACCAATTGGTTTACAGGCAGTATTACTGGCTTATGGTGAAGATTTACCAGTAATAGAAAAAGATTATGTTGTTATTAATCTTGCAGATGCATACTGGTGTAATGCCCCCCGGAAACCAGAACGTGTATTAGAACTGGTAAGTAATGATCTGGATGAAATTGCTGCTGCACGTCAACGTTTTCGCACTTATCGGAGCGCCGGATTTAAAGTTGAGCATTTCGATATGAGGACGCAAAACTAAATCTAGCAGTTATCAAAAAAGCGGGTTATCAGTTAACCCGCTTTCTTTTATGATTTTTATCTCATCAATTTTTCAACAATATGTGCTAAAGGTGTATCAGTAACCGGTTGCGGAAGCATATTTTGCAAGGTACGACTATCCAGAATACCAAACTCAGGTCTTCTGGCTGCTGACTGGTAATCAGCTGTGGCAATACGTTCTACCTTAACCTGATTATACCTTTCGTCAATTTTTGCCGCTTCAGTAAATATACGCTGAGCAAATTCTGCCCAACTCATCTGCTGACTTCCTGCAAAATGTAATAAACCGCGCGGGGAATGAGGTAATGCTGCAAGACGTATAATGGCCTCAGCCAAATCTCCGGCATAGGTTGGACAACCAATCTGATCATCAACAACCCGAATATTGGGTGTTTCCAATCCTTTTTGTAACATAATTTTCACAAAATTATGTCCGTACTCACTATAAACCCATGAAGTACGAATAACCACAGCATCTACATGAGCATTTAAAGCCAACAGTTCACCCGCCAGTTTACTATGCCCATATACATTCAAAGGGTTAGGTGCCATATTTTCCGTGAGAATGACATGATGATGACCATCAAATACCTGCTCAGTCGATATATGAATCAGACGTGCACCAATGGAATGCGCAGCCTGAGCCAGATTCAGTGTTCCTGTTGCATTTACAGCAAAAGCTCTGTCTATATCTGCTTCCGCAGCATCAACTTTGGTATACCCTGCCGCATTAATAATCACATCCGGTTCAAAAGTTTTCACCATATTAAGCACATTATGTGCATCAGTAATATTCAGTGTCTGAGAATCACTGGCAATCAGCTCCCAGCTTTCCGGTAATCTGTCTCTTAAACAGCTACCTACCTGACCTTTTGAACCTGTTAATAAAATACGCATGGCGAAACCTTTTTATTTTAAATTGCCAATAGAAAAATGAATATATTTACAACAATAACGCTAAATCACGCTTAAAAATTATGCTTACATAAAACAAGCTTATTGTTACATATTGAAAGTTTATTTTCAGCACCAAAAAAATTTTTACTCAGAAGAATTGATTTGATATGCAGCTAACTATGCTTTTGAAGCAGCTTTACCCGCTAACCATTCGGCACTTTCACGATGACGCAATAACCAACAACAATCCTGACCTAAAACTTTTACATCAACAGTCTGCCATTTCTGCTCTGTTAAAGCATTTGGATTTTCCGATATTTCAATAGCATTGCGCGCATTAGTTCCGAGTATTTTGGGAGCTTGATAGTAAATGATTTCATCAACTGCATCAGCTGTCAGCAATGCTGAATTCAATATAGAACCTGCTTCCACCAATATCGAACCAATATCACGTTTAGCCAGAATTGCCCAAAGTTTTTGTAAATCAATCTGTCCTCGCAAATTTGCAGGTACAGTAAGAATAGAAACATGCGGATAAGATGCAAAAATGGCTTTTTTAGCGCTATCTGTGACAGTAGTAATGATCAGTGTAGGACTTTTAATGTCCTGAATTACCTGATATTCAGGTGTAAGACGTAAGCGGCTATCCAGAATAATACGCAACGGTTGTCTTAATGTCGAAAAACGACGTACATTTAACAGAGGATCATCTGCCAGTATAGTATTAACACCAGTTAATATGGCACAACTTTCAGCACGTAATGTCTGTACGTCATCACGCGCTGCCTCTCCAGTAATCCACTGGCTTAAACCATTACTTAGAGCTGTCTTACTATCCAGACTCGCTGCTATCTTCAATCTGATATAAGGTTTATTTCTTTCTTGTCTGGATAAAAAACCAGAATTCAGTTCACGCGCCTGTTGTGCAAACAAACCACTGTCGACTTGTATACCTGCCTTTTGCAGCATGTGTAACCCATTACCTTTTACCAATGGATTTGGATCGCTCATAGCAACAACAACACGCTTAATATGAGCATCAATCAATGCCTGAGCACATGGTCCTGTCCGGCCTGTATGACTGCATGGTTCCAAGGTTACATAGGCAGTAGCAGCCTTTGCCAGACATCCGGCCTGATGTAATGCGTGTATTTCCGCATGAGGCTTTCCTGCACAGACATGAAATCCCTGACCCACAATTTGTTCGCCATGAGTAATAACACAGCCTACTCGCGGGTTTGGACTGGTAGAAAACCGCCCTTGCCAGGCTAGCTCAAGGGCGGTTTGCATAAATTTCGCATCAAGCTCAGAAAAGCTCATTTTTTAATTATTCTGTACATTTATGGTTTTTAAAGTACCAGCAAGTGCATTATAGTCGGCACTCTCACTGCTGGCGCATACTGAATAAAGATTATTATCCACAATCAGTGCAACACAGCTTTCATTTAGCAACGTACCATTTTGCTGATGACTGAAACGATAATTCATACGGTTTACAGTAGCAACACCTACTTTGATATTACTGATACTACTATTATGCTCGAGACTGTCAGCCAGATTTTTAAAATATTCATCTGGTTTAATTTTTAATGTACCTAAGTTATTTACTGCCAAAGTGATATTACTACTGTCATCATGCTGTAATAAAGTAAGATTATTTAATTCTGCCGGATCTACCCAGTCTGTTGCACTATCCAGTACATCAGCAAAATCTCCGTCTACTACTATACTGAGTTTACTGTCTTTACTGGTCAGAGTTTGAGTAGCAGAAGCAGCAGCAGGTTCATCAGCAGATGCAGCACTACTACTGGCAGTCTGAGTATCGCTTGCATCCATAGTTACAGAAGTATCCTGTTTTGTACAAGCAGATAAGCCCAATAAAAATAGTATTACACACAACCCTATACGAGATTTCAACATGATATATTTAAGCTTTCATGACAAGGCATAATAGTTACAAAGTATAACAAGAATTAGCGCCGAATGCAGCGAACAAAACAACACTCTTCTCAAGGGCTGATATGACTAATTCGTATTTTTTAAAGTAGCAATTAATTGAGTAAACTCCGAAACATCGTGAAAACTTTTATATACAGAAGCAAAGCGCACATAAGCAACTTCATCCAGCTTAGCCAGTAAACTCAAGACCATATCTCCAATCATCTGACTGGGAACTTCTTTAACCCCCATGTGATAAAGATTAGTTTCTATTTCTGCCACTGCATTTTCAATACTTTCCCGATCCATTGGCCGTTTATGTAATGCCCTGCTGATACTGGTATACAATTTAGCCGGATCAAACAAAACTTTTTCTCCGGTACGTTTGATAATCAATGGCATCCGCATTTCAACTACTTCGAACGTACTAAACCGACAATCACAAGCCAGACAGCGACGACGTCGGCGAATACTATTATTACCCTCGCTCAGACGTGTATCAATTACCTGTGTATTGTTATGCTGGCAAAAAGGACATTTCATATAAATACAAAATAAATATTAAACTGAATAGCTATTGTGGCAGGCAGTACCACTGCTGGCAAGCTTCTTTGTTCTGTAAATTCAAATGATTTAATCAATCATAGATAACTTATCCACCTGTACACAAAATTCAGCGCAAAACTTTAGGTAAAATATGGGGATAAGTACAATATAATATTGATTTATATTAATTATTTTTTATTGATTAAAAAATAGGCACATTATAATTATTAGATAATCCAATACTCTCAAAAAAAGAGAAATAGAAATTTACTATCAACAATTTAGTTAAACAAACAATTAATAAAAATAAATTTAATAATTATTCAAACCATTAATTTTAAATTTTCTGTATTAAGTATTAAATTTGGACAAATTTGTTTATAGCAAATCACTCAATTAAATATTTGCGCATCAGTAAACAGTTAACGGTAACGTCAAGATTGAGTGGCAATGCACATTCACCTAATGAAGTATAACCATTAATTTCATAAAATTTTACTGAATTAAGCGATGCATAGAGCTTCAGCATACCCAGCCCTGCACGACTGGCAACATCTTCAGCACGCTGCAACAAAGCAGTTCCCAAACCCTGATTATGTACGAAAGGATGGATATATAAAGCATCCAGTTGAGCTTCTACTAAATCCATCTGAAAAAAGCCTTGTATATGGCCTTTATAATCAACCACCCATAAAGCTTTATTAGCATCTGCCAACGTATGCAAATAGCTTTGTATATTTAATAATGACAACCATGCTTTCAATACTGTTTCATCATATTTACGTGCACAGGTATACTGAACAGCATAGCGATGAGCATTATAAATATCTTCACAGTCTTCCGGTCTCGCAGGACGTAAATAAGTAATAATACTCATATGATCTTTAACCAATATGACGATGCATCAATTTATCAAAATAAGGCAGAGATTTTATATCACCTAAACATATTTAAGCAAAACAACATCTTTTATTCAACACATGCTGGTGTTAGCATGTACAAATAAACCACACAAATATATGGAATAACATCATGAATCTAAAAACTATTTATCTAGCTGGCGGCTGCTTCTGGGGTATGGAAGGCTATTTTAAGCGTTTAAATGGTGTGATTGAAACCGAGGCCGGATATGCCAACGGTCATACTGATAATCCAAGCTATGAAGAAGTATGCAATCAAGACACAGGCCATGCTGAAACGATAAAGGTTAAATATGATGCAGATATCATCTCTTTAACCGATATCCTGCGGCATTTTTTCCGGATTGTAGACCCTACTACCCTAAATCGCCAGGCACACGATACAGGCACCCAGTACCGCAGCGGTATTTACTATACAGATCCAGCTGACCATGATGTTATTCAGGCAATGATTAAAGCTGAACAAGGGCGTTATACTGCACCTATTGTAGTAGAAAACTTGCCTTTACAACAATTTTTCCCTGCCGAAGAATATCATCAGGATTATCTGGACAAAAATCCACAAGGCTACTGTCATATTGATTTACGAAAAGCTCGAGAGCCTCTCCCTGAACTGCCTCCATCTCAGACTTCCACAACATTATATGATGCAAACGCTTTCCATAAACCTGATGCAGCCACTTTACACCAGCAACTGAGTGAAGAAGCTTATCAAATTACTCAGAATGCAGGCACTGAGCGCCCGTATAGTCATCCGTATGATGAACTGTTTGTCCCTGGCATTTATGTAGATATTGTCAGTGGAGAGCCACTTTTCAGCTCACGGGATAAATTTAATTCCGGTTGCGGCTGGCCGGCATTCAGTCAGCCAATACAATCCGAAGCAGTGAGTAAACATGAAGATAACAGTCATGGCATGCTGCGAACTGAAGTGCGTAGTCAGCATGCAGACTCACATTTAGGACATGTATTTAAAGATGGTCCGCAAGATCGTGGTGGATTACGTTATTGCATCAACGGAGCAAGTTTACGATTTATTCCCTATGAAGAGATGGATGCAGCCGGCTATGCTGCCTATAAAGACATGGTGAAGTAACTTCTTCAGCATCGGACAGGATATATAAACTATCTTTGCTGTCCGATGCTGTAGTTTCCAATAGTATGAATTACTATCAAAACATAATTAATAATTAAATATTTAAATAAAAATATAAAATTATCACAACAATTTATCCAGAGATACATTCATCAATCAATAATAAAAAATCACCTTAAAGCGCTCAAAGCGGTATCATATAAGCAACCAAATCATAACTTGTCAGGGACACCCCGTTATGCCATGGAATTTTCCGATATTGCTCACTTGGTTGCGTATCCTCATCATTCCAATATTTACATTATTATTTTATTTGCCAGCAGACTGGATTAGTGATCGCCAGATCATTAACTGGCTTGCAGCAGGCTTTTTTGCCGTAGCTGCTATAACTGACTGGTTTGATGGTTATCTGGCACGTCGTTGGAAACAAACATCTAATTTTGGTGCTTTTCTTGACCCGGTTGCAGATAAACTAATGGTAGCTGTTGCTCTGATATTACTTGTAGCAACTGGCCGCACCTATGCCATATTTGCCATGATTATCATCGGTCGTGAAATTACCATTTCTGCTTTACGAGAATGGATGGCTCAGCTTGGCAAACGAAATAGTGTTGCCGTAGCCAAATTGGGAAAATTTAAAACCGCAGCGCAAATGGCAGCTATTTTTCTTTTACTACTCACTTCCCCACCATTAGCAGAACCCAATTTGTTATGGATACTTGGAAATATTCTTATGCTTATAGCCTGTATCCTTACTATCTGGTCAATGCTGTATTATTTAAAGATGGCAACGAAAGAATTTAAATCCTAAAAAATCATAGTGAAAGCAAAAAATACTTCATCAGATGTATGAATAATCTTGACACATTTTTTTTCATCGATATAATGTTGCTTCTTCATTCAGTACGAATGAAAAACGCGGGAATAGCTCAGTTGGTAGAGCGCAACCTTGCCAAGGTTGAGGTCGCGAGTTCGAGACTCGTTTCCCGCTCCAAAAAACATGCTCACATGTATAAAGTGAATTTGCGGGAATAGCTCAGTTGGTAGAGCGCAACCTTGCCAAGGTTGAGGTCGCGAGTTCGAGACTCGTTTCCCGCTCCAAGTTTGATGTATTAGTTGCTCTACCCGATTGAGTAAATATATAAGGCGGGATGGCAGAGTGGTCATGCAGCGGACTGCAAATCCGTGTACGCCGGTTCGATTCCGACTCCCGCCTCCAGATTATATTAGAGTTTCATGGCGGGGTGGCAGAGTGACTATGCCACAGTGTGCAAAGCTGTGCAGGCCGGTTTAAATCCGTGCCCCCGCCTCCATACAGCACACAAATATGCACAAAAGTGCATTAAAAACTACCCGCCCGGGTGGTGAAATTGGTAGACACAACGGACTTAAAATCCGTCGGCTCTTAAAACGGCCGTGCCGGTTCGATTCCGGCTCCGGGCACCATTTATTGAATCCAGATACACTTAGATGTATCTGGATTCATTACATTTATATTTCAAGAAATACTCACTTGTATATTTTGCTTCTTCAACTGCTCTATGACATACAAAACATCAAATTGATACCTGAAATTCTATTAATGATTTTCTACCTCTTACATATATTCCTATACATAAAGAACATGCTCTAACATATTTTATAAAATTTAGAAAAGCAGTAATCAAACTATGCTTATTATTTTTAATAACCATGTATTTTAAAAAACATGAATTTAAAGCTGGGTGTGAAGCGTATAGAACGCTAAAACAGGCACTGAATTCGAAGTAGCTATACCTTAGGCATACGCAGCCAATAGCAAAACTGATAAAGAACTACGAAGATAGAAAGCCAGCAAATTTATCTAATTTATATTGGTAATAATAAAGTTGGCGAAATTCCAATGTTAAATAAATTTTTTATTCAATACTATTATAGTATAAAGCAAAATTTTTTATACAAATCTATATTCTCAATTATGATGAGCTATAAATTGAAATATAAATTAAGAACATAAAATAATTTCATTATTGCTTAATCCAATCATTATTACTCTATCTTTAGCAACAAATCTTTATTATTAAATTATAAACCCATTGCTTCCCGAATCATTCTTTTTTTGATCGAACCTGAATAATTCACCAGATTCAATCCCTGATTACGAATCCAGCCAATGGAAGGAAAATAGTCATTGGCAAATAATTTGAATAAACCATCACAACTATATTGCATCAGCCTTACTGCTAATAATCTTGATCGCTGATACTGCCTGAGAATAGACCATATACCCGAATCACTGGAATTTGTCAGTAAGTTACTGAGACATTGCACATCTGCAAAACCCAGATTTACGCCTTGTCCGGCCAATGGATGAATAGTATGAGCTGCATCCCCAATCAGAGCAATTCTTTGGCTGACAATTTTTTTAGGCTGTCGCATTATCAGGTCAAAGTTGAACACAGGAGTGGTTAGTGTTAGTTCACCTAACTTTTGATTACCTGCCAAAGCAACTTCCCGTGCAAAACTTTCTTTATCCAGCTTCGTCAGACTTTCTGGGTGAGATGTCGACCATACGATAGAAATCTGTTGCTGTGGTAAAGGTAAATAAGCAAGAATATCACTACCACGAAACCACTGATAAGCACATCCATTATGTGGTTTTTCCGTGTTGAAATTAGCAACAATACCTTGTTGCTGATATGGAGAAGCAGTTACTTCAATGCCAACCTGCTCACGCAACCAAGAATTAGCTCCATCCGCACCAACCACTAGCTGACTGCAATAAGTTTGACTATTTTCCAGAGTTATTTTTGCTGACCATACATCGGTAATCACCGATTGAGGACAACTACTGACTATTGCTACTCCCTCTTTCTCCAATGCTAGCCACAATTTTGCCAGTAAATAGCGGTTTTCAACCATAGAATTTAAACAAGGTACATTTACACTGGAGGCGTCAAAACTAATACATCCATTACCATCACCATAAACTTCCATATGGCTTACTTTTTGTACTCTTTCTTCCGGCCAAACGCCTAAACTATTTAAAAATTGCTGATTAATCGGACTAATGGCATAAATACGGGCATCCCAAGACTTAGAGAGACTGAACAAATCTGTTTGAGGTGGCCTTTTTTCAATGATAAGAATCTTTTTACCTTGTCGATGTAAAGCTAAAGCTAAAGTTGCACCAACCAACCCTCCCCCTAGAATAATGACATCAAAATCATATTGTGTGTTTATGCTCATTTTGCTTTCCATATCGTTTAAACAATAGTATTTATTCTAGATATCGGGATGCGAAGTTACTCCAAAAACCAGCTGTCTGGTAAACTTATGCTTCAAAGCAGGCACTGATCCCAAAATACTCATACCCATACTTTGTCCGTATGCCAGCCCGCTGTGAGCATGATCAAAAAGTTGTACCAGAATATGCGTAAAGCCTACAACTGCACGAGCATCATAAGCACGTAGTCGTACATATTTTCCGGCTAAAGAACTATCATTAAGAGAAATCTTATCTGTCTTACCAAATATTGCACTTAACATTTCGGCATCACGAACACCGAGATTCAATCCTTGTGCAGCAACCGGATGCATGGTTTGGGCAGCATTTCCAATACAAATTACTCTCTGACTATACACTTGGTTAAGCTGACGTAATTTCAACGGAAAAGTTGCCGGCGTTCCCATTTGCTCTAAATGACCTAATCGTTCTCCCATTACAGACTGTAACTGCTGATTAAATTCTTCTACATTCCACTGCTCTCGTTGCAGTGCTTCTTCATGAGTACATGTCCAGACCAGTCGAAAATCATTTCTATAAGGTAATAAAGCAAGTGGTCCATTTTCAGTAAAACGTTCATAGGCAATAGCATGATTGCCTGCCTCGAACTTTAGAGTATTAACTAAAGCCAGCTGCCGGTAATCATGAGTGTGTACTTTTATATTCGGCAAGCCGGCAGCCAGTTCACCTCCTTCTGCCAGAATCAGCCATTGTGCAGTTAAGTTATGCCTTCGTTGCTGATAAAAACACTGTGCTGAAGCCCAATGAGTTGTACTTTGTACCTGTTCAACAGTTGTTTGCCATTGCACAGGTACATTGTTTTTTTGTAATGCTTTTTCACAAGCCTGTAATAATCTGACGTAATCAATCGTCGCTCCAAGATAAGGTAATCCAATATCCTGAGCTGACATCAGTACACGACCAAAATGATGCTGCCGTGAAACATGTACCTGCCGGATAAAAGTCAAAATTTCATCAGGCAGATATACTCCGGCCTGCCGGAAAATCTGGATACTATGATATGACAAAGCAAGAGTACGCTGATCATTCAGATTACTGTCAGCAGCTCTGGCCTCCAGTAATAAAACCGATTGATTCTGCTGTTTTAACAACAAAGCAGTAAGCATGCCAACAGGGCCTGCACCGATAATAATAAACGGATAATGTGATAATTGCTGCATAAGCAGTACTCTTAATCAAGACAGTCAAATTCTAACGTAATTTATCCATATAGAAACATAAATCTTATTTACCTGTCAGATTAAATAAAATTCTGGCTAAATTAATATGTAATTCTTTTTTCAAGCACTAAAGTTCTACTCCACCTTCTTCAGCCTGATAATAAAATAAATATTACTCTTTTACTTAATAGTTTATAAATTGATAAAATTTATTTCGACAGACACAATTATTAGATCAAAAAATATGCAAAATAAAACACCATTATAAAAATGGTGCTTTATATGGTTTCAATGTTTCTGTTTATGCTTTTTTTCGCATCAACACACCACCAATCAGCATTGCCAGCAACTGTACACTAATTAGTACAACAGCAGTCATAAACCACCCTCCACTCTCAAAGGCATGACCACATAATAATGAGCCGGCAAAACCGCCTGCATAATAGCACATGTAATACAGACCGGAAGCCAGCGAACGGCCTTCAGTTACATTGGCAGAAATATAGGTAATAGTAGACGATTGTGTAATAAAAATACCGCTACTCATAATAGCCAGTGCGAGCACAATTACCCATAACGGATGCATCAGGGTTATCAGCACACCCAGAATGGATAAACTCATAGCTATTAATACAGTTAGATTGGTACCAAATTTGACAATTAACCGAGCAGATAATGGAGTAATAATCATACCAATCAGATATACGGCAAAAATATTAGCTAATTGTGAACTGCTTAGATTATATGGCGGCTGATCAAGATACAAATTGATATAGGTAAAACAACCAACCAGAGAAAACAGAACACAAAAACCCAATGCACAAGCTGCAAGAATATACCGGTTATGTAAATGATGCCATAAGGTTATTAATGCTGTTGAAATCTGTGGTTTAGCTTCGAATTTTTGCGATGCAGGAAGATTTTTCCATATTAAAACCGCTCCAGATATACTGATAATACCCATTATTAAGAAAGCATGACGCCAGCCCATAAAGTCTGTGAGGTATCCCATTAGAAACCGGCCAAGGAAACCACCCAATACCGTACCGGAAACATAAAAACTCATCAGTTTGATACGTGTATTACCAGAAAATTCTTCACCTAAATAAGCCAGTAAAACGACAGTTATGCCGGGTACTGCAACACCCTGAGCAAAGCGCAACCACCATAGCCAATTGATACTATGCACAAAAGACAATGCTAAAGTAGGAATAGCAATAAAAAAACTGAACCTACGATAAAAGCTTTGCGTCCGAAAGCATCTGAAATCATTCCTAAAAACGGAGACGTTAATGCGACAGCCAAAATTGTCGCTCCTACAGTTGAACCTATTGCGGCAGCACTGGCATGGAACTCCTGCATCAATACAGGTAATACTGACTGGATAGCGTAAACCTGAATAAAAGCCAGAGCACCGGTAATCAGCACAGTGATAATCAAAGCCAGATTCAGTTTTGGAGTGATTGAAGGTGTAAGTGATTTACTCATTATAATGCAAACTATTTATTGGAATTATCTGAATAACATATAATAGTTAATCTGGTTATTTCAAATAAGGGTTAAACAAAATATTTTAAAATTTGTTATATTATGTATTTTATTTATTATACCTCTCAATGTAATTATAGTTTTTCAGATTTGCAGTAATTTAAACTTCTGGATAATATCACTTTATTCATTATATAGTTATTATTAATTATTAACTTATTAAAAATAAACCGTTAATAAATTGAGTATATAAACCTACAAAAAAATGAATAAATATCACCTATAGATAAAATAGTTATATTAATCAATAGTTTAAACAATATCATTTTAATTATTGCATTTAATGGTTATTATCCGTGTAAACTTCAATTAGCAATAATATATAGATATTACAACTTTAAACTGAATAATATATTTCGAGAAAATAGAATAGTATCAACATTTTTTATAGTAATAAGGGGATTAGATATTTAAAAAGCATTTGGAATAACTAGTATTAATTTTAAATTAATGTCAAAATAACCTAGATTTGTGTAATTAAGTGCAATTTTATAAATTGTATAAACTTTAACTTTAATTTTAATTTATTATCGCCGCCTGTTTCATCGCTGCGACAATAATCCTCAGGATCTTTGTATCATGGCAATAAGTTTTTTAGATAAAACCGACCTGAAAATCCTGCAAGTTTTACAAGATAATGGTCGTCTTACTAATGTTGAGCTATCCGAGCGAGTAGCTTTATCACCATCGCCATGTCTGCGCAGGTTAAAGCAGCTTGAAGAATCGGGGATTATTCGCCGTTATGCAGCTCTTCTGGACCCTTATCATGTAGAACTGGGTTTGCAGGCATTTATTCGGGTTAGAGTTAATAAAAGTAAACAGTCCCGTGATGAGTTTACTCTTGCTGTTCAAAGCTGGCCTCAGGTGCTTAATTGTTTTGCACTCACTGGTGAATCTGATTATATTCTTCAGGCTTTTTTCTCAGATATGAATGCTTTTTCACACTTCGTACTGGAAACTTTACTGGCAACTCCAGGAGTGGAAGATGCCAAATCCAGCTTTGTACTGAAAGAGATTAAAACAACTACTTCATTACCTCTGGAACATTTAAATGTAGGCTAAAAAACTCATAAATAGCCAAAATTAGTTTTAATAAGCTGATAGTAAAGAATGTTTTAATTGTTTAAGAATTCATGCTACGCTTGAGCGTCTGTTATCTATATTGATAAATACTTATGTCTGTCATTTATAATCAGGATGAAGAAATTATTGCTATTTGTCGCCACTGGCTGGAACAGGCAGTAATCGGACTTAATCTTTGCCCTTTTGCCAGAAAACCCTACAATTTAAAAAGATTGCGGTTTAGCATAAGCCATGCCAGACATCTTGATGCATTTCTGGAATTCATAGAGCAAGAAATTCAGCTGCTGTTACAAACGCCGGCACACGAAACAGAAACCACTTTAATTATCGAACCTTCATTATTTACAGATTTTGAGACGTTTCTGGATGCTGTGACTTTAGCAGAAGATGTACTTCAGGAGATTGGAGCAAATGGCATCATACAAATAGCTCCTTTTCATCCTGAATTTCAGTTTGCTGATGAATCTAAGGATGATATCAGTAACTATACTAATCGCAGCCCCTATCCTATTTTACACTTGATACGTGAAAGTAGTATTGATCAAGCAATTGCGGCATTTCCTGATGCTGCAACTATATATGAACGTAACAAAGCATTGTTACGGGAAATGGGAATGGAAGGCTGGACAAAATTAGCAATCAAATACCCGTTGCAAAAATCAAAATAGATTAATCTTAAACTTCATATCAAACTGTAAAATTCGAATCGTTCCTCTGAACTATCATGCTAAATCTTTTATTAATAGTTCACTTTTTATCGAGTTTACTTTTTTAACACCAGACGAAATTATTGTTAAAATCTCTATTTGCTTAAATAGTAAACTATCAAGAATGACGCCAGTTAACCCTTTTGTTGTACCGTTTGCCTTTTCTTTATTAAAGCAAAGCAATCGAATACTGCAATTAATACTTTTATTTATCTTTAGTTTATTACCATTTCCTGTACTGGCTGCCGGCTTACCTGGTCATGAATTGAGTTTATGGTGGTGCTTTCCTTTTATCGGTTTGCTTTTATCTATAGCTTTGTGTCCGATATTGATACCTAAAAAATGGCATAGTCATAGTGGAAAAATTATCGGTGTATGGTGTGCTGCATTTCTGATACCTCTGAGCTGCTACTATAACGTTTCAGCTGGTTTATCTATTACCATACATGCATTGTTACAGGAATATATTCCATTTATGCTTTTACTACTGGCTTTATATACACTTTCCGGTGGTATTCTTATTCAGCATAATGGTAATGGTAGTGTAAAACTCAATGTACTGATTCTGGCAGCAGGTACACTTCTGGCCGGAATCATGGGCACAACTGGTGCTGCCATGCTATTTATCCGCCCTTTATTGCGGGCCAATGCACAGCGACGCTATCGAACTCATCTTGTGGTATTTTTTATTTTTCTAGTGGCCAATATCGGTGGCGGATTAACCCCGCTTGGAGACCCGCCATTATTTCTGGGTTTTCTAAAAGGTGTTGGTTTTCAGTGGACATTCGTTCACATGCTTTTACCCGTAATTATTAATACTCTGATTTTAATATTTATTTTCTTTTGTATTGATTACTATTTATGGCAACGTGAAATTATTACCAATGATAAAGTTCAGAACAGTATTTCTTCATGGTCTATGCAGGGTAAAGCCAACTTATTGTTATTATTTGCAGTTACTGGAGTAATATTGATTTCCGGATTATGTAAAAATTTACCGGTATGGAATATTTACGGAATTGAAACCAGTTTAGTTGCATGGATACGTGATGGTTTACTGCTCATCATTACTTTATGCTCGCTAAAATTAACACCAACGAAATTACGCAGACAAAATGACTTTAACTGGGCACCAATGATTGAAGTAGGTAAATTATTTATCGGAATTTTCATAACTATTGCTCCTGTAATGGCTATATTACAACTCGGAGAGTCAGGAAGTTTCGGAATACTGATAAATTTAATTGAGCAAAATGGAGAACCAGTAAACACTCTCTATTTCTGGCTATGTGGTTTATTATCTGGCTTCCTGGATAATGCGCCTACCTATCTGGTGTTTTACAATCTTGCTGGAGGTGATGCTGCTTTACTAATGCAACATTTACCTTCTACATTAATGGCGGTTTCTATGGGTTCAGTATTCATGGGGGCGCTCAGTTATATTGGTAATGCTCCTAATCTCATGGTTAAATCTATTGCCGAGCAACACCGAATTACTATGCCAAGCTTTTTTGGCTACATGGGTTGGTCTGTTACTCTGCTTATTCCGGTTTTTTTACTGGATACTTTATTGTTTTTTTAACTTATCGGAATAGCCGGCCATTAAGGTTTATTTAGTTATGCAATTATTGAAATACCTGCAAGCACAAGGTTTGGGCAGTCGCAAGCAATGTCAGGCATTAATTGACGACGATGCTGTACGAATTAATGATACGCTCTGCAATCATGCTCAAATGGATATCGACCCGAAAGCGGTAAGCAGTTTATATATTGATGACGTGAGTCTGATTCCAGTACCTCTTCCTTATTTTTATATTCTGCTCAATAAACCCGCTGATTATGAAACTTCGCATAAACCACAATTTTATCCGAGTGTTTTTAGTTTATTACCAGAGCCATTGCGTCATCTGGACATGCAGGCTGTAGGCAGGTTAGATGCAGATACAACCGGCGTATTAATCCTGACTAACGATGGTCAGTTTAATCACCGTTGCACGTCACCAAAACATAAACTTCCAAAAATTTATCGTGTTAGTTTGAAGCATGCTGCAGACGAAAAACTATGTATTATTTTAAAAAACGGGGTCTTGTTACACGATGATAACGAAACGGTAACTGCACAGGCCGCTGAGTTAATTGATCCGCATACCTTACAGCTTACCATTACTTCAGGTAAATACCACCAGGTAAAACGGATGATAGCTGCAGCCGGCAATCGTGTTACTGCCTTGCATCGCAGCGCTTTCGGACTATGGCAGACTGAAGATTTACCTGCTGGCGGATGGCGTTTTTTTCAACCTGAGTCCGGCTTAATATAACATGCTTAATACAGATATTATTTTCCAACTAATCAATATTATCGGAACAGTCGCTTTTGCCGTATCAGGTTATCTGGTTGGTTTTCGCAAAAGACTTGATATTCTTGGGGTGGTCATTGTAGCTTTACTTACTGCCGTAGGCGGCGGCATGATGCGTGATGCATTGGTCGGTCACATTCCTATGATTTTTAAAAGTAATACAGCATTGTGGACTATTTTTATTACATTAGTAATATCATGGGTGTGCCATTTACAATATCATCGTCATCGTGTACTTGCGGTATGGTTTGTTGTTGCAGATGCTCTTGGGCTGGCAGCATTCAGTCTGACTGGTGCACAAGTTGGTCTGGATCTTGAATTAAACTGGTTTGGTGTAATTACACTGGCATTTGTAACAGCTGTAGGCGGTGGGATACTGCGCGACATACTGGTAAACGAAGTACCCATTATTTTACGTAGTGATATTTACGGTACCATTGCTATTTTACTTGGCTTACTTCTGTGCCTGCTGGATCTCTGGAAAATGGTTACACCATTAAGTATTAATTTGCTGTTTATTGGTGGTGTACTCAGCCGTTTACTCGCTTATCATTACAACATTACCCTGCCGGGATTTCAAAAGAAGAAAAATTACAAAATATAACAAAACTACAAGAACTTTCGCTGCAAAAAACAGTCTAAGTCATTAAGATGATGTTCATACGCAGCTACAAGCGTATAAACTAAAGATTTAAAATGGTTTTTCAGTATTCTCTTGTCGAAACATTATTTTGGCCCTCTGCTGCTTCTCCCCTTGGCACAGAGGGTTCTTTTTATCTGCAATTTTTATCAGTCATTTCTACCGATAGAAGAAGCTATTTTGTATTTTGATAAATACAAACAAAATATTAGTTCTGATAAATTATCACTATTTTATTAATCTTCTTCTGAACTCATACTATGATTTAATGATAAATATTTTGATAACCCAATATGACTATCATTCTTTCATGCGCTACAATGCTGTCTTTTATTTGCAAAAGCAACCATAAAACCGTAAAAGAGATTAAATAATAACTATTTCTTTGCTTGAAATCTTATTTTTCAGCGCTATGTACGGTAAAGTTAGTTTTAATATTATAGATAAGAAAGTATCCAAGTGATGGAAAATAGAAAATTACGTTATATTGCTTCTGCAGTTATTCTCAGCCTGACACTGAGTCCCCTGGCTGAAGCCAAACGAGTTGGCGGTGGCGGTAACCGTGGAATGTCCCGCTCAAGTTACTCCAGCTCTTATTCTGGCTCATCCTACCAATCCAATCGCGGCAGCTATGCTAACTCTTCTTCCAGCCGACTTGGCGGTGGCAATAATGCAGGTATGTCACGTTCTTACTCTAACTCCGGACGTAACGATTATCGCTCTGATAATCAGAACAATTATTCTGGTCAGACACAGCCGCGCGGTAGCAATACCGGTCGGGTAATTGGTGCGGGTGTAGCTGGTGCCGCTATTGGGGCACTTGCAGGTCATGCAATGGCTAATCATAACCAGCAACAAACCAATGCACCTGTGACAAATCCTGATGGTAATTATAGTGAGAATGCTACTGATAGTAATAATGCAGCCGCTACTCAATCTACCAATTCTGATCAGCCACAGGTACAGCAACAATCACTACCGGAACCTAAAAGTGGCTTTAGCTGGTTATGGTTACTTATTATTGTATTTGGTGGTGTTTATCTTTACCGTCGTTTTGCCGCTAAAAGGAATAATCAGTCAAATATACCTTATGCCGGAAATACCAAGCCTAATAATTTCACTTCATTAAACAATAATAGCAACAGTAGTAGTACCAATATTTTCGGACAAAATATTGGAAGCAATAATAATTTAATGACAAACAATTTATCTGGCATGGCAGACGGAAGTAATCCAGACGCATTTCTGCGTTTCGCACGTCAGCGTTTTAATCATGTTCAGTCAATGAACAATGCCTCAAATCTGGAAGAAATCCGCCGTTACTTTACTTCAGATATGTTCGCAGATATCCGTAATGATATTATAAATAATCATGAAACTGCTGAATTCAGTAATCTTAATGCCGAACTGGTAGATAGCACTCAGGAAAATGGTCAGTATATTGCCAGTGTACGTTTTAGTGGTTTAGTGAGTGAAGAGCTGGGTAGTGCACAGCAACCATTCAGTGAAGTATGGCATTTTGTTAAACCTATGGGTAGTCAGCAGGATTGGCTGATTGCCGGTATACAACAGGATTAATTCTCACTTGCATATATTTAACTAGCAATTATATTTAAATATTAAAAAGCACTGAAATATCAGTGCTTTTTTTCAATCAGAACATTTTACGAATATTAATTCCGGTACTGAAAGTACGTTTAGGTGATGGTTCAAAATATCGCTCATTACTATCATTGACTATCACAGATCCAGCATAACGGCGATTAAATATATTATCTATACGTGCATAGCTGCTTACTGTCCAGCCACGATGAACCCATTCATAACCGATATTCGCTGAAGCAAGAGCATAAGCAGGTTCATAATCACTGTTACTGTCATTAACATATATTTTATCCATATAACGGATATCCATCCCCCCCTGCCATCCTTGCTTAGGTTGCCATTGAAATCCTAAATAAAACTGGTTTTGAGCAACTCCCGGAATTTTATTACCTTTGCTAACAGCGGCTGCTTTACCTTGTGCTGCTATTTCACTATCAAACTTCGCATCCACATAGGAATAACTCGCCTGAACTTGTAAATCCTGCCACAACTTCTTTTGCCAAGCTAATTCACTACCATATCTTTTCGTCCGGTCAGCATTACGAAACGTACTTCTGCCGCCAGATGAAACCGCAGAAACAATATCATTGTGAGTTTCAGTATGAAAAATTGTAGCTGTCAGTTGGCCCCACGGCTGTTCAAATTTTAGTCCTGCTTCAACTGTATCATTGCTAGAAGGCTTAAGATTACGATTAAAACCAGCCTGTCCATCCGGTCTGTATGCCATTTCAGTAAATGTCGGTGTTTCAAAACCTTTACCATAAGCAACATAGGCAGCTGCCTGATTACTAAAGTTCCAGCCTAGTGAAATACCGGGCAACAGTTTATGGTATCGCATACTACTACTATCATCACCATTAGCCAGATAATGATCACGTGTTCTGAAATGCACATTGCTATAGCGTAACCCGCCATCCAAATGCCATTCAGGTAAAAATTTCCATGAAAACTGAATATAAGGATCTAAATTCCATAAGGTATTATCCTCATCACGGCGTAATTTTCCTTTAATCCCTAAATGCGCACCACTAAAATTATTATAACCCTGCCGATCCTCATTTTCCTTATCAAACGCCACACCTCCAATCAAAGTTAGATTAGGTATTGTATTTGTATTCAGCCAGCGAATATCGGTTCCATAATAATGACGGGTAAAATCGATAACACCTCCGGCATGTTTAGGAGCTGTCTGAGCTTTAGCCGGAATTGACTGGTACTGCACAACGTGACGCCTGCCAGCATACGCCATAGCATATAAACTGTTATGCTCATTGATTGATTTATCCCACGTCAGACCGGTCTGACTCTGATCAATTTCTTTACGCATATTATAATCTCTGACATTCTGAGCTACCTGACGCGGATTTTCTTGCCACTGTTTACGTGTCAGTCCTCCGGGATCAGCAGCACGGATACGAACCTGATTAAGTACCCAATTCAATGTACTGCCATCATTTAAATCCCAAGTAAATTTTGCGTTATTGAGGACTTTTCTTGCGTCGCTATGTTCCCTGTAACCATTGGTATCAAAGTAATTTGAACTTATATTATATGCAGGTAAACTCGCCGCTTTACTTCCGCCTTGTAACTGAAATGAAGTTTGCTGCTTAGCAAAACGCGCCGTGTTAAAACCAACACTGACACTTGGATTACCTGTTCCCTCACGGGTTGTCGCGAGAATAGTTCCTCCAGAAGAGTTACCATATAAAGAAGAAAAAGGTCCGCCAAGTACCTCAATTTTCTCCAGAGAATTTAAATCAATATTGGATGTCTGCCCCTGTCCATCAGGCATAGAAGACGGAATTCCATCAACATAAATCCTGATTCCGCGAACACCGAATGTCGAACGGGCACCAAAACCTCTCATGGATATTTGCATATCCTGAGCATAATTTTCTCTTTCGAGAGCTTGTAAACCCGGAATAGCTTTCAAAGCGTCAGAGATATTAGTTTTAGGCGTATTTTTGAGTGTATTTGCATTTATAGTATAAACAGAAGCTGTAGTATTTAGCCATTTTGAATTAGTGCGTAAAGCAGTAACTTCGATATCCGGCAAATCTGCTTCATCTTTTTTATCATTGGCATAAGCCATAAATGGCAGCGCTGTCAGTGACAGAACTAATATTTTCAGATGTGTATGTATCATAACTACTATTCTTAAAATTAAAAATATTAATATAAAATTATTATAAAATTAACCAATCATGACAGATAACATTTATGAATATTTACTGTCAATAAACTATTAAATATATGGCTTGTAGATTAATTTATATTTTCCTAAACATAATATTATCTTATTAATATTTTAAAACATCACATTCTGAAAATACTTTTTTCAACGCTGATAGAAAAATAATCAGGTAAAAAAACTGCCGGTTTTCAGCCGGCAGCTTTTTCATTATTGAAATTTATAACAATGGACCAACCAAACGCACTGTATTCTCCACCAGCCCCCACCACTTTGAACGAGCCTGCCATGTTTTCAGTTCGATATATTCACAAGCTTTCAAATAAGTGCTCTGTAACGCCACTACTGTTTCAGTCATACTTTCATCATAAATAGCCAGACTAATTTCCATATTGAGATAAAAACTCCGCATATCCATATTTACAGTGCCAAACAAAGTGTAATCACTATCTACAGTTAAAGTTTTAGCATGTAACAGCCCACCCTTAAACAAAGCAATTTTCACCCCAGCCTGTAATAGTCTTGGATAATATGCACGTGAAGCATATTTCACCAGCATTGAATCCACTGCTTCCGGTACTATCAGAGTTACATCCACTCCCCTGGTAGCAGCCGTAGTTAAAGCCAGCAGCAAAGCATCATCCGGAACAAAATAAGGCGTCGTAATAATAATACGTCGTGTAGCGGCGTGGATTGCATTAACAATAGTATCGTAAATAACCGGACTGCCTTGCTCAGGTGCTGAAGGAATCACTTGTACCACTACACCACTTTGTTCCTGTTGTGCAACTTGCAGATTATGCATGAGCGCCTGTTTACCGTAACTGTCTACCCATTGCTGTACCTGCATTAAATTAGATTCAGTTTCTACTGCCATATCACCGGCAAATACTGCTGCCAGAGGTTGTACCAGACTTCCTTCACAACGCATCATCACATCAACCCATTGTCCGACACCGGCATTTTTTTTGAAAAAACGCGGGTCGACCAGATTAAAGCTGCCGGTATAGCCAATTTTCTGATCTATAACCGCAATTTTACGATGGTTACGCAAATCTGCACGTACAAGAAAAGTGCGCCATAATTGAACGGGTAAAGCTTCAGTCAATGTAATACCCGCATTGCGTAAACGCTGAGGCCAGTCACTACGCCAGAATTTTACACTACCAATACTGTCAACCAGCATACTGGTAACCACACCTCGTTGTGCTGCTGCAATAGCATCATTCAGCAGTTCAATAATTTCTCCCTGCGGATCAACAATATAAAAAGCCAGTAAACAGCTTGTTTTCGCATGCTGAATATCATACCGAATGGCAGCAATGATTTCTTCATCATTGGTAAGAAGTTTTAAGTGATTGTATTCGGTAGCCTCAAATCCGGTTTTATCGGCTGCAATCAAACTGATACCATGATAACGTTCATTCAGACCACTACAAGCATGCTGATTGAAATTATGCAGATATTTATTACTGAATCCCTGATAAAATTTCACCAGTTCATTCTGACGACGTAGCCGGCGTGAACCCAGCCTGGGTTCACCAATTAACAAGTAGCCTACAGCCCCGACTAAAGGAAAAGCCATTAACATCAGAATCCAAGCAACGGAAACTCCTGTATTACGCTGATGGTATAACACCCTCACTACCAGAACAGTAACCACAATCACATGTAATACAACAAGAATTTCAGCCCAGGGTATATCATGTAACATATAAGTAAACCAATTATTTAATGTCTAGAATATAGTAGATTATAAATGGATAAATAATCTATATAATGAATTGAGATAAATATCAGATAAAAAATTCTGGCAGGTACAGAAAACTAAGTCTGTGACTGCCAGAAATAGCAAGTAATTATTCACATCAATTATTTGTTTCAGAATTGATTGATATTCTCTGAAATACAAATAATTAATTCTGATGATATTCTGCAGAAATGCGATGTACCGCATCTACTGCACATTTCACCATTTCCGGATTAGTATATTGATTGATACCATGACCCAGATTAAATACATGTCCGCTACCAGCTCCGTAAGCAGCAAGTAAACGCTTAACTTCGTCTGTAATACTTTCTGAATCACCAAATAGAGCCAGCGGGTCAAGATTTCCCTGTAATGCCACCTGCTGTCCGACCAACTGACGTGCCTGCTGTAAATTGACAGTCCAGTCCACGCCTAACGCATCAGCACCCAGTGCAGCTAATTGTTCCAGCCACTGGCCACCGCCCTTAGTAAATATAATGACTGGTACCCGACGACCATCTGCTTCACGCTGTAAGCCTGAAATGACCTGTTGCAGATAGCGTAAATCAAACTCCTGAAAAGCTTTATCGCTGAGAATTCCGCCCCATGTATCAAAAATCTGTACGGCCTGTGCACCTGCAGCTATCTGTTCATTCAAATAAGCAGTTACAGTCTGCGCATTAATATCCAGTATCCGGTGTAACAATTGCGGTCGCTGATAAAGCATGGTTTTCAATAAACGAAAATCCCGACTGCCTTCTCCTTCAACCATATAACAGGCTAGTGTAAACGGACTGCCAGAAAAACCAATTAACGGTACACGACCGTTCAAAGCATTACGTATACTATGAACAGCATCGAACACATAGCGCAAACGGTTCATATCAGGAACCTGTAAACGTGTCACATCGTTTTCATGCTGCAACGGATGAGTAAATTTAGGTCCTTCACCTTCGACAAAATGCAAACCGAGCCCCATTGCATCCGGTACAGTGAGAATATCGGAAAACAAGATAGCCGCATCCAGTGCAAAACGCTCCAATGGCTGAAGAGTCACCTCTGTAGCCAGCTCTGGATTATGACAAAGTTCAAGAAAACTGCCGGCTTTCGCTCTTGTTTCTCTGTACTCCGGTAAATAGCGTCCAGCCTGTCTCATTAACCATACCGGCGTATATTCAACCGGCTGCTTTAGTAAAGCACGTAAAAAAGTATCGTTATGTAAAACTGCCATAATTAACCTCAGGCAGTTAGTACATACAGTACCAACTGCCTGTTAAATAAAAACTAAAAATTACAACTCATCATTATTACCAATTGTGGCCAGAATTTCATTACGTTGCTGCTCGGCAGCCTCGCTCTGACCGGATTGCTCCAGTACTTTAGCTAATAACAATCTGGTTACATTATTATTACTGGCCTGCAAACTGGCTTCGAGATAAGTCTTTGCCTTTCCCCACAGTTGTTGCTGATAACTTAACTCACCCATCAACAATAGTAAGTCCGGGTCTTGCGGATTTTGTTGTAACCACTTATCAACGGTTACCATATTTTTTTGCTGTTCTTTACTGCTTAGATATTGATTGGCCTGATTAAATGCAGGTAATAGTGAAGCATCATGAGTGCGCGGATAATATTTTTTTACCCATTTCAATGCCTGAGTATACATACCTAGCTGAAGATATTTTTCTGCAATATTTGCACTAAGTGTACTTTCACGTTCATCTACCGGAATCAAATTAAGACTGCTTTTCAGCTCACCCGGCTCTTTAACATTTGCCAGTAACTGCCGATAAGCCCAGTATTGGTAATTATTCTGTTCGCTTTCGCTTAACGCTCCTGCGCGGCTTAATTTATCAACAGCTTCCAAAACACCCTGAGCATCATGCTTTTCCCAGTCATATCGTAACTGCAACTTAACAAGCTGGGTTAAATTCGGATTGATTTTGGCTGCTGCTTCCAGTGCACTTCTGGCTTGCTGATCATTGTGCTGAGATAAAGCTGATTGAGCCAGAAGCAAATAACGGGAAAGCTGCTGTTTTTCCGGTAACTTTGCAATTTCATCTAAATAACGGTCACGTGTTGTACTGTCATCCATCTGATCAGCACTATGCGCAGCCAGTAATAAGGCCAGAGCACGACTGTGCTGCCCCTGTTTATTACGTAAGACCCGCTCAGCCTCACGCTCAGCAAACTGATAGCGACCTTCAAAGTAGGCTAAACCGGCATGATTTAATGCTGTTTCAACCTGATGGCGCTGATGATTGATACGCCAGTGATGCCAGTGACCGGGTAAATGCACAAAACCCATAATAATGCGTAAAAATATATACAACAGTACTACCGTTAGCAGCACAAGACCAATAAACAGCTGCAGATTGATACGTATCAGAGTTTGCTCAACTACAATATACACATCACCACTGTAATATTTCGCACCCAGTACGACACCCACTGCAACAATAAACAGAACAATCAACCATAATAGAGATCTCATAATGAATGGTCTCCTTGTCTGGAAGATGACGCTGCAGAAGCATTATTACTGTTTACAGGGCTAGCCTGTTGTTGTTCGGTATGTACCGGTACATTGCTGGCAGATGATGCACTTAAATCCGGCAATGCCGTTGACATATCCATTCCAGACTGATTCTGGTATTCACGTACAGCAGCCAGACTGGCTGACAGACTATTGTCCTGACTAGTTTGCACGTTAAGTGTCTTTAACTGAGTTAATTCTTTCAGCCACGACTGCGTTGCTGCTGAACCACCGTCAAAATATTGCTTAACAGCAGTTTCTGCACCATTTAAATCAGCAACATAGACTTCTCCGCGGCGCTGAATCAGAGCAATACGTGCATCCAGCAATCGCAGCCGCAGATTTTCACGTACAAAATATATCTGTTCAGGCGACATTAGCATTGAATCATTGTGATTAATGTGACGCACTTCGACCATACTGCGTAAAGAGTGCAAAGTATTTTGCCATGTACGCTGCCACCATGAAGCATTTGGATTCACCGGTGTATTACTTGTCACTCCGGGCTGTAACTGACTTTCAACTACTAACGGCAGACCTGCTATAGCAGACTCAAGACGATTCAGACGCAATGAAACACTGGCAACATCCAGATAAGGCCGGTTTTTCAGATTTTCCAAATCACTGCTTATAGCCTTTTTGATAGGCAGCAATTGCGGCTGGTCAAAGCGGGACAGCCGGCCATCCAGACTTTCAAGTACATTAACTGCAACAGGAACATTACCGGAAATCAGCAACTGCTGAGAGGCAAGATTCAATGTAGCTTCTATTTCATCAACCAGCCAGTCAGTGCGATTTTTTACCAGCTCCTGATAGGCACGGGTAAGCCGGTCTACATTATCACCCTGAGTTTTCTGCTGGGTTTGAATTTCCTGCAACTGACGGCTTAACTCATCAATGCGTGTCAGGCTGGTTTCTATCGAAACAGCAGTTTTGCTGGCACTAATCCCCGCATTGTCAATTTTCTGATCAAATTGTAGCTGCTGGTTTTTAAGCTGATTCTGCCCCTCAACAAATAAAAACCCACTGGCTCCCAGAGCCAGTAATGATAATACCAGTGCGCCCAGAGCAATTCCCTTACCTGAGCCGGATTGCGACTGTTTTGCCGGAGATGGCTGAACAGGAATACTAGATGCAGAAGCATCTGATACTGTGTTGTTTTTTTGGGAATTCATAGTTTGATGTGTCGTGTTTAGATCTTTATTGGTAGCTTCAGTAACCGCAGAAGTAGCCGATTCGGGCGGAGCACTAACTTCGCCTTGTTTATTCACCAGCAATGGCTGCTTTTCCTGTTCAGGAGGCTGGCCAGCCTGTGCATTCTGTTGTTCACTCATTCGGTATACTCCCTACTTTATATAATAGGTTAACAGCACTACTGAAGAAAATAGCATCAGGTGCTGCGTGAATGCAAAAGTGCCAGTCCGCGACATAAGTCCGGAACATGAAGTGTCTTGACACCATATCCGGTTAACGCGGCATCTATGCGCGGATGGTGAACTAAGTATAACAAGCTTTTGCTAACTGCGTACAAATCCGGAGGTAATTGAGTAAACCACGCTTGAACTGCGGCAGTTGTCGTCATATACACTGCCTTCAAATTTCCCTGTTCAGCCTGTGTTGAAATAACTGACCAGTTTATAGGTACCGGATTTCGCTGATATACTTCTGCTACCTCAATTTGCCATCCTAATTGATGCAGTTGCTTAATCAGCCAGTCGCGGCCGCCTATACCTCTAATAAATAGCAATTTACCTTTACGCTGCTGCCATACAGGCAAATGTAAAACTGCTTCACTATCATGTCCGTTTTCCGGATAAACAATCTGTTTAAATCCATAACCGGATAATGCCGATGCCGTAGCAGCACCCACTGCCACATGTATTAATTTATCAGAACGTGAAACATAATTTGCAGCAATATGTACGGCACTTGGGCTAACCCAGAAAATAATATTCTGACTCTGGCTTTGACCAGATAGCCGGTTTAAAGCCGCTGATTGTGTCTGTAATTGCAGATATTCAAGTAAAATAGGTTGCCAGCCATAACGAATGCAACAGTCTATATCGGCAGTGGCTGCCAGCTGCGGACGCATCAGCACCAGACATGGTAAAGTATTCATCGGATAGATAAAACATCATTAATTAACTGCTGCGCACCTTGATCAGCTAGCTGCTGTGCAACCATCAGACCCAGCTGCTCTGCTTCACTAATATTTGCCTTTTCACTGGCTCGCAACACTGTTACACCATCTGCAGATGCCACTAAACCACGTAACTCAAGCATGCCGGATTTTTCAGTACAATACGCTGCCAGCGGTACCTGACAGCTACCACCAAGTACACGTGCCAGAGTGCGTTCTGCAGCAACACAGGCTGCTGTAACAGGATGGTGTAATGGTTGTAATAAAGTCAGTAAGTCCTCACGATGAGCGGCAACCTCTATAGCCAGCGCCCCCTGACCAGCAGCTGGCAGCAATATTTCTGGAGATAATATACACTGAATTCGCTGCTCTAAACCCAGTCGCTCAAGACCGGCTGCAGCAAGAATAATTGCAGCATATTCCTGTCTGTCAAGTTTATCCAGACGTGTTTGCACATTACCCCGCAGAGGCTTTACCTGCAAATCAGGATACAGCAACCTAATCTGAGCTTCCCGACGCAGACTTGAAGTTCCGACTATGGCATTAGCCGGTAAATCAGCCAAACAGCTAAACTGATGAGAAACAAATGCATCAAACGGATTAGCCCGCTCAGTTATTGCTGCCAAGATAAAGCCATCCGGAAGTTGCATAGGAACATCTTTAAGAGAGTGCACAGCAATATCTGCTGTTCCCTTTTGCAAGGCTAACTCAAGCTCTTTTATAAATAATCCCTTACCACCTATTTTGGATAAAGACTGATGCAATATCTGATCACCCCGGGTTGTCATACCCTGAATTTCAACAGATAACCCCGGATATGCAGTCTGAAGACATTGCTGTACATAATGAGCCTGCCACATAGCCAAAGTGCTCTCGCGGCTGGCAATGACTAAATCATTTTTTGTCATATTAATTTACAAGAATCTAGAAAATCAGAACAGAAATTTTAGCACTAACTAAAATTTGATTTTGATATACCACCCATATCAGCAGGATAAAGAATGTGCTTCAGGACGTTGCAGTAATTCATTAACCAGACCAGATACACCAGCCTGAGCCGGTGCGCGAATAATCTGTACATTTTGCAAGCCATCAATCGGCTGGGGATCAACAAGGTAAATTTCAGCGTTCGGTGGTATAAACTGGATTAGACCAGCGGCCGGATAAACCTGCAAGGAAGTGCCAATGATAATTGCAATATCAGCTGAACGCATCACTTGTATAGCCTGTTCAATCATAGGCACTGCCTCACCAAACCAGACAATATGCGGCCTCAACGGAAAACCATTAACATCAACATCTGTTACTTTCTGATCCCCCGGGCAATCCACAATATAATTTTCATCAACACAGCTTCTGGCTTTTAATAACTCACCATGTAAATGTAAAACATGAGTACTTCCGGCTCGCTCATGCAAATCATCTACATTTTGAGTAATTATATCTACATCATAACCATCTTCCAGACGTTTCAGAGCAACATGAGCAGAATTGGGTTCGGTTTTTAGCAGCTGACGTCTTAGGTGATTATAAAAATTAAGCACATATAATGGCTGACGCTTAAATGCCTCCGGTGTTGCCACATCCTCTACACGTTCACCCTCCCACAAACCTCCCTGATTACGAAAAGTCTGTAAACCGCTTTCAGCACTAATACCGGATCCGGTTAATACAACAATATGCTGTCTGTTTGAGTTGGGCATAAATTCCATCATCAGATATGTATAAAAGCCGTAATCGCTGCTTTCAGTCGTTGTAATCCTGCCTGTAAATCAGCATCACTCAATAACAAACTCGGAGCCAGACGCAAGACATTATTACCGGCAACCAAAACCAGCAAACCATGTTGTAAAGCCAATTGCATTAACTGAGCAGCCTTTCCGGAATATGCCTCAGACATAACACAGCCAAGTAGTAATCCCTGACCCCTTACCTGAGAAAATACACCAGTTGATTCAGCAAGTTCCTGCAAACCTGCCTGTAATTTTTTCCCTTGCTGAAGCACATTCTGCATTGTTTCCGGTGTATTAATAATATCAAATGCAGCACAGCCGACGGCACAGGCCAACGGATTACCACCAAAAGTACTGCCATGGCTGCCCGGTGTAAAACTGTTTCCTATCTGAGCTTTGGTCAGCATTGCACCAATAGGAATACCACAACCCAAAGCTTTGGCGCTGGAAACTATATCCGGCTGAACATCATAATATTGATGGGCAAACAGCTTTCCCGTCCGCCCCATACCTGTTTGTACTTCATCAAAAATCAATAAAGCCTGATGCCGGTCACAAGCCTCTCTGGCTGCCTGCAAAAATTCTTCAGTTGCCGGCAATACTCCGCTTTCCCCCTGAATAGGTTCAATGACAACTGCACAGGTTTTATCGTTAACAGCTGCCACAATGGCTGAGGAATCATTAAACGGAATATGTTTAATTCCGGTAGGTAAAGGTGCAAAATCATTGCTGTATTTAGGTTGCCCGCCTACTGATACCGTAAACAAAGTACGTCCATGAAATCCGTTTACACAAGCTATAATTTCATGTTTTTCAGTTCCGGCAAAATGATCTCGTGCATACTTGCGAGCCAGCTTGAAAGCAGCCTCATTGGCTTCTGCTCCGGAATTACAGAAAAATACTTGCTCGGCAAAGGTATTATCTACGAGTCTTTTTGCCAAATCCTGTGCCGGCTGTGTTGTATAAATATTAGAAATATGCCAAAGCTTGTGTGCCTGTGCAGTCAGTGCCTGAATTAACGCAGGATGGCAATGCCCCAGTGCATTAACAGCAATACCGCCGGCTAAATCTATATATTCCTGACCATTATCATCCCACACCCGACTGCCCTGTGCATGATCCGGCAGTATAGGTGCAAAAGTAAAATTCGGGGTTAAGTAGTTGTGCATTTTTCTCTCTATTTATTATAAAAACATAATTTGATTTGTAAAATTATATATTGTTACAGCAATCATGAATTAAAGTCTGATGAATTAAAATATAGCCACAAAACAACTAAATTTTGTATAAACAATACAAGATTACCACTTAGATAATAATAAATTCAAATATGTATGCTATTTAATCAAAATATATCAATATCTTTTGCCGCTTAATAATTAAATTTGAAATTCTTTTCACTAAAACAGATACAAGCACAAGCCATGGATTAAACTAGGTGTTTAAAAAACAGTCCTGATTAAATTCAGATTTGTCAGATTGATATAGACAAAAACTACTTCTATCATATTAATATCACATCTGACGTAAGCGATTAATCCGGTTATCCAGTGTCGGATGAGTACTAAAAAGAGCATCAGCAGTTTCACTGGCAATTCCAAAAGCCTGCATACCAGCAGGTAAATGACTGGTTTCACCTTTTAATCTTTGCAGCGCTGCTATCATTTTAGGCGCACCAACCAGACGCGCTGCTCCGGCATCTGCACGATATTCGCGCTGGCGACTAAACCACATAACAATTAAACTTGCCAGAAAACCAAACACTGTCTGCAAAATCATACTTACCATATAATAAACACCATGAGACACCTCACCATCTTCTTTTCGGGCTACAACATCAGCAATGCGGTTAGCCCAGAAAAAAACAAAAGTATTAACCACTCCCTGCAACAAGGTCATTGTCACCATATCTCCATTGCCAATATGAGCCATTTCATGAGCAAGCACGGCTTCTACTTCATCCTGCGACATACTATGCAGCAGACCAGTACTTACTGCCACCAGTGAACTGTTACGTGTAGCTCCGGTAGCAAAAGCATTAGGTTCAGGAGAATCATAAATAGCCACCTCGGGCATAGCAATATTCCACTGACTGGCCAGACTGGCAACTGTATTTAACAGCCATGCCTCTGCAGCTGTTTGCGGCTGACCGATAATCTGTCCATTAACAGAATTAAGTGCCAGCGTTTTGGACATTATCAAAGAAATAATAGAACCGGTAAAACCAACAACAGCAGCCAGTAATAACAAAATACCATTGCCATTACTATAAATATTAATACCTAAAAGTGCACAAAGAATATTCAGAACAACATTAATAACAATGATGACTGCAAGATTGGTAGCAATAAACAATACAATACGTTTCACATTATGCCCTTTTAATTTCTGTGAAAATTCATCAGTACAATAATATCAGTGACATAAAAAATAATAATATTCATTTTTCATTTAATCTGAAAACTGATATTTTATTTATAAGTTCATAAATCAATTATTTAAAAGTTTTCGAAATCAAAACCTAAAATTATAATAAAAAGCATATAATGACATATCAGTATATGCTTGAATAATATTATAGCGCTGAAATTTCAAAGACGTACTTGCCCCTGCCCCATAACGATCCATTTCTGACTGGTTAAACCATATAAACCCACCGGACCGCGTACATGGACTTTGTCAGTAGAAATTCCAATTTCTGCGCCTAAGCCATATTCATACCCATCAGCGAAACGAGTTGACGCATTCACCATAACACTAGATGAATCTACCATACGCAGGAATAACTGTGCATGAGATAAATCATTTGTAATAATACTGTCTGTATGATGACTACCATAGTAATTAATATGACTGATGGCTTCACTGACATCATTGACTACTTTTATTGAAAGAACCGGAGCCAGATACTCAGTTGACCAATCAATTTCTGAAGCTGGAATAATATCATTATGCAAAATTTTCTGAGTAAGTTTACAGCCTCGTAACTCAACACCTTTTTCTGCATATTTTTGTTGAAGTACAGGTAATAACTCTGCTGCACGGCTAACATGAACCAGCAAAGTTTCCATAGTATTACATGTTCCGTAACGCGATGTTTTTGCATTTACAGCAATATTAATCGCCATTTCTGCCTCTGCAGAAACATCAATATACACATGGCATATACCGTCCAAATGTTTGATAACTGGTATACGTGCTTTTTCATTTACCCGCTGCACCAGACCTTTACCGCCCCGCGGAATAATTACATCAATATATTCAGATAAACCCACCAGTATATCCACACCGGCACGATCAGTATTAGTCAGCAGATTAACAGCATTTTCTGGTAAACCGGCTTGCTTTAATGATGATGTAATGACCGAAGCGATTGCCTTATTAGTATTGATTGCTTCGCTGCCACCCCGTAACACACAGCTGTTGCCTGTTTTCAGGCATAATATGGCTGCGTCCAGAGTCACATTCGGGCGAGATTCATAAATCATACCTATTACACCTAACGGCACACGCATTTTACCGAGCGTAATACCATTAGGCAGTACACGAAACTCATCCATTTCACCCACAGGATCCGCTAATGCAGCAACCTGATGTACACCATCAATCATTGCCGCTATCCTGCTTTCATTAAGTTGCAGCCGATCAAGTAAAGCAGTATCTATTCCCTGTTTTCGTGCTGCACTTATATCAGTTTCATTAGCAGCAAGAATCCTATTTCGTTCAGCAGACAGACCCGATGCAATAAATGACAATAACTGATTTTTCTGTGCAGTAGATGCCATATTAAGAG
Source organism: Snodgrassella sp. ESL0324 (assembly GCF_013344955.1). Classification (NCBI taxonomy): domain Bacteria; kingdom Pseudomonadati; phylum Pseudomonadota; class Betaproteobacteria; order Neisseriales; family Neisseriaceae; genus Snodgrassella; species Snodgrassella sp. ESL0324. Next base: position 140,378 of record NZ_JAAEDS010000014.1, read on the forward strand.
CATAACAAGCATCTTTGGCTGCTTTAGCCATTTCAGTAATATACTTGGTTAATTCCACGCAAATCTACTTTCTACAAAGACAACACAAAAATCATTCGTATTCTCATATAAAATCACACAAGATACATTTACCCAACTAAAACAACCCTTGCATACCCATTAAAAATTATATGATATGTTAATTAAATCCTCTTTCGAAATTGTCTTACAACGACACAATTAATCAATATGCGTATCTGTTGAATCTTTAAACTGAGTCTGAGGTTTTAATACAATCAAATTATCTACTGCACCTATTGCAGCAATATCCTTGCCCGGATAATCAAGTTCAGTGAGGAAATGGCGTATACAATTGAGTCGTGCGCGTTTTTTATCGTCAGATTTAATTACTGTCCATGGCGCATCGCCGGTATGGGTATGGAAAAACATATCGTTTTTAGCTTCGGTATAATCATCCCAGCGATCCAGAGACTGAATATCAACAGGAGAAAGTTTCCAGTGCTTTAAAGGATCATCCCGCCGTGAAATAAAACGACGTAACTGCTCTTCACGGGAAACAGAAAACCAAAATTTAAACAAATATATACCACTATTTACCAGCATACGTTCCAATTCCGGAGTCTGGCGCATAAACTGCAAATATTCATGAGGCTGACAAAAGCCCATTACACGTTCCACACCGGCACGGTTATACCAGGAGCGATCGAAAAATACCATTTCACCGCTTGTAGGCAAGCGCTCAATATAACGCTGAAAATACCATTGACCCTTTTCAGTTTCAGTAGGCTTTTCAAGAGCCACTACCCGTGCACCACGAGGATTAAGATGCTCCATAAAGCGTTTAATCGTTCCTCCCTTACCCGCTGCGTCTCTTCCTTCGAATAAGGATACAATTTTCTGACCCGACTCCTTAACCCAGTTTTGCACTTTCAAGAGTTCAATTTGCAATTTAGCTTTTTCTCGTTCATATGTTGAACGTCTCATCCGGGTACGATAAGGATAATTTGAAGGTAAAGGTGCTGTAGATGAATCTTCATCAGTATGCCTGCCTTCCAATACACTTCTCTCAAAAACTTTCAATCTTGCTTCTCTATCATTCGTACTAATTTCATCAGACTGCTCGGGCTGAGATTGTTGCTCACTCATATTGTTCCTTTCTTTTTAAACCAAAATCAGGCATAAAATTTATTTTAAAAATTGTGATAATTTATTTAAACATTGTAACTCAATGTTATGCAGTTACACCAAATAATATGACAAATTTAAAACAAACTATCGATATAATTTTTATATATTTACAGACATGCTATTCCCAAATTCAAATTTATATATTTAAAAATATATTTTACACATTGAATTTTAAGAACATTATTAATTAATTAAATATTAATGATTTAATATATTTATATTTCAACAGTTAACAAAAATGGACAATCCGAATGATTGCCCATTTTAGTAAATTACAATTTTATCAATACAAATTTTTAAAATAATGAGTCTAACTGACTATTAGTACCAGATTGCGGGACAACTGGTACTTCTCCGGCCTCATCTGCATCACCACTTTTACCATTCGTTTTGGCCGTTACCGGTCCGTCAGCACGATTATCCAGTGGTAAATCAGGATTAGTTGTCTGATGTTCTTTAAGAAAATATTCTCCGGATTTCTGAATAATACCGGCCGGAACAGGTGTATTAACTATAGGTTTGCCTTTTAATGCATAACGCATATATTCCAGCCATACCGGTACAGCAATTGTACCCCCAAAAGCTGAGCGTCCCATACTGCGGGGACGATCATATCCTATATACACTGCGCTAACGATGTTCGGATTAAAGCCTACGAACCAAGCATCCTTATTATCATTAGTTGTACCCGTTTTACCTGCAATATCGCTACGCCCGAGTGCGTGTGCACTATAAGCTGTACCATGATTAACTACATCCATCATCATGTGATATAAAATGAATGCATTGCGCGGATCAATAGCCTGTGGCGCATTCTGCTTGGCAACTAATGGCTGCATTTGCGCACGCAGGTTACCACGACTGTCATAAATCCGGTCAATGACATAATTGGAAACTTTAAAACCACCATTTGCAAAAATAGCATAACCTTCAGCCATCTGCATTGGTGTTACCTCACCACTGCCAAGTGCCATGGATAGGCTATTCGGAATCTGATCCAGACGAAAACCAAAATGCTGGACATATTGTCTGGCATAGTCAACACCCATAGCCATCAGTATACGGATGGAAACCATATTTTTAGATGCAGTTAAAGCCTGACGTAACGTAATAAACCCAGCATAACGACCGTCCGAGTTTTTAGGTGTCCAAGCACGTCCGCCTGCACCCATTCCCGGCATAACAATCGGAGCATCATTTACCACCGTCGCCGGCGTGAAGCCTTTAGCAATAGCTGCTGAATAAATAAAAGGCTTAAAAGAAGAACCGGGCTGACGTTTGGCCTGAGTCACACGGTTAAAACTTCGGCGATAAAAATCATAACCACCTACCAAAGCTTTTACAGCTCCAGTCTGGGCATCCAGAGCAACAATCGCCCCCTGAAGCTCCGGCTGCTGTACAATTCGATAACTCTTACCATCACCCCGCACATGTACCACTGAGCCCACACGTACGGCAGCGTCATCCAGTTTCGCATTATTAATGGTTCGTTTAATCCAGTTATAACTACTACCGCTAATTCTGCTTTCGCCTACACCGCCTATGTACACTACAATTGAATTTGAACCAAGTTCAGTTACTACAGCCGGCAACATACCGTCTACAGCAGAACGATTTGCCAGATACTGTTCTATCTGCTCATCACGAATATCTTCCGGAATTTTACTCAGGTCAAAAAATCCTTCCGCCCCGCGGTAAGCCGAACCCCTATCAAAATTATTCAATGTTTTACGCAATGCTTCTGTTGCTACAGCCTGATCCTGTGAATTAACTGTTGTATAAACGCGAAATCCCTGCGTATAGGCTGCATCACCATATTTTTCATACATTTGCTGGCGAACCATTTCAGCAACATAGAGCGCATTCTGATCTATAGGCTGCTGATAATGAACGTAATTTAATGGTTCTGCAAAAGCAGCATCAGCCTGAGCAGGTGTAATTTTGCCCATTTCCACCATATTATTGAGAATATAACGCTGGCGCATTTTAGCCCGTTGCGGATTTACAACAGGATTAAAGGTGGAAGGAGCCTTAGGTAAACCAGCCAAAATCGTTGCTTCTGCCAAGTCCAGTTTTTGTACTGGTTTATTAAAATAAACCAGAGAAGCAGCAGCAAACCCATAAGCACGCTGCCCCAGATAAATCTGATTAAAATAAAGCTCAAGAATCTGATCCTTACTTAATTTCTGTTCAATCTTGTAAGCAAGAAGCGCTTCATTGAATTTACGCGTATAGGTGCGCTCATTAGTCAGATAAAAATTACGTGCTACCTGCTGAGTAATCGTACTGGCTCCGGATTGCACACCACCGGTCAGATTTGTAATCAAAGCACGGGTTACACCAATAAAATCTACTCCGCCATGATCATAAAAACGTTTATCTTCAGCGGCTACCACTGCATCTTTCAGTACCTGAGGAAAGTCATTGATTCTTGTAAAAGCACGTTTTTCCTCTCCAAACTGCCCCAGCAGTTTATTATCGGCTGAATAAATTGTAAGTGGCAGTTTGGGTTGATAATGCGTCACTGCTTCCAGAGAAGGCAGCTTCGGATAAGTAACCATAATCGCTACTGCCAGCAAACCGACAGCAAAAAGCGCCAGCCCGGCAAGCAAACCTACGGTTGAAAGTAATAATTTTCTAATCATAATCAACTAATTTTCATTTAAGGCTGCGAAATATATCCAAAATAAAGTAAACTTTGGTCTTAAATTTGTTAGCAACACAGAACAGTAATTTTCAACACCCGACATTACCCGTTTGATAAACAGACAGAAAGCCCTTTCATGAAACTGAATAATTTCAAAATAAATTCAAAGAATAAGAAGGTGGCCACAACATCCTCGAGACAAAGTCTTGGTATCAGTATTACTGATAAAAGCATTAATATGGTGCTATTAAATGCACGCAGTTTAAATCAATTTCGTCTCGAAAAATACGTTGTTGTCCCTCTGCCAAAAAATATTGTAGGTAATGGCAGTATAGAAAATCATGAAGAACTTGTTGCTTACCTGCAACAGGCAAAACAAAAACTGCAAAGTAATTGCCGGAACATTACAGCGGCAATTTCACAAAAGCAGGTGTCAGTCCAATTCCTCGACCGTGATCCGAATACAGAGTATACCGAAGAAGAACAAATTATGGCTGAACTGAGTCAATATGACTCTCTGGATGAAGTCAGTTATGATTATCAGAAGATTGATGCAAACGATCAGGGAAAAGAATGTCTGTTGCTGGTTAATGGTAAGCGGGACGATGTTAACATACTGATGGATGTCTATACTGATGCCGGAATAATACCCAGCCAGATGGATGTAGATTTAATGGCGATAATGAATAGTGCCATCACCTGGATTAATTTCAGACAACCTGAACTTACCAATAAATGTGTTGCAGTCTTCAATATTGATTACAGTGAAACCCAGGCAATTATCATGTGCCACGGTAAATTACTCTACAAACAGGAAATTAATCTTGGCTATGATCATTTAATGCAGTCTCTAAGACGCAACTATCAGTTAACCGAAGAAGAAGCATGGAACATGCTTTATAATCCTTCCAAACCTGAAGATTACAATACAGCCGTAGCTCAGCCGTTCCAGCAACAGTTTATTCAGGAAATACAGAGGGTATTGCAGTTTTACTTTACTTCAGCCAGTCAGGAAAACGAAATTGATGAAATCCTGATTTTTGGCTATGGCAATAAAGGTGCTAATGAATTTACTGAAAGTATTATTCAGCAGACACGAATACCTGCACAGCAAATCAACCCTGTATTACTGGCACAGCCAAGTGATAACATTCCACAGGCGAAATTACTTCAAGACAGCAGTTTATTAACCGTTCCATTTGGTCTGGCTATAAGAGGATTATAAGATGTTACCTTTATTAAAAATTAACCTGCTGCCTTACCGCGAAGCTTTACAAGCGAAGCAAAAAAAGCAATTTCAGACATTATTAGCCGGAGCTGCCCTGATTGGGTTCGGTCTGGCATTCCTCGGTTATCTGGCTGTTGAAAGCAGAGTGAGCAGTCAGGAAAGCCGTAATCTGGTGTTAGAGAACGGTATTAAAAAACTGGATTCAGAAATAGCAGAAATTTCCAAGCTGCAGGAAGAACGTAAGAACTTTATCGCGCGACAGGAAAAAGTCGAAGAACTATCAAACAAACGATTTGAAGCCGCGCGTATACTGGATACATTAAATACTGTAGCACCTATGGGATTGTACATAACCAGTATTGAAGCTCAGAATTCCTCTACATACATAGTCAATGGTAAAGCATTCAGTGATGCTAAAACTGCTGCATTCATGAATGCAATACCTGGACAATTATTCAGCACTCCGGAATTACTCAATATTAAACGGGTAAATAATGTACAAGAATTCAGTATTCGTATTCCTCTGAATAGCAACATCGGGCAACCATATGACATGGCTCAGGTAAATCAGAATACTAATCCAATCTCAACAGATACTGCAGATCAAAATGAGGCAGCGTCTGATGCAGCAGCCGCATCAAACTGAAGGAGCAGTTGAACATGGCAAAAAATATTGACTTGAAAGCAATTGATTTAAACTCCTTACCTCAGCAAAGTAAACCTGTACAATTAGGTATTGCCGGAGCAATCATTGTTATTATTCTAATTCTCGCCTACTTCTTTGTTTACAGTGGCTTAAATGGACAAATCAGTCAGCTGCGTGAAGAAGAGGAAAAACTGAAACAGACATATACGGAAAAAAGCAGACAGGCAGCTCATCTGGATGCTTTAAAAGCAGAACTGGATTCTATTAATGGTTCATTTAATATCTTATTAAAGCAGCTGCCGACACAGGCTGAAATTCCGAATCTGATTCAGGAATTACATGAATGCGCAACCAAAAACGGACTGAATATGGACAGTGTAACACCTGCCCAGGTTCAAAATACCGAATCAGATAATCAAACTGACAAAAAGTCTGAACAGCAGGTAATTCAGACATTACCTTATAACATCACCCTGACAGGCAATTACAATCAGATTAGTCAGTTTCTCCGCGATGTAGGAAAATTATCACGAATCGTAACGTTAAACTCAATTGTTATCAAACGGAATGAAAAAGATAATACGCTTACTTTGAACGCGGTTGCCAATACCTATAAAGCACTGACCGATGCAGAAATAAAAGAACAGAAAAATGATAAAAAATAAACCTAGTTTCTGCAAAACAGTACTTTATAACATATATGCAACGGATAAATTATGAATAAATATTTACTTTTTCTTGGTCTTTTCGCATTAGGTGCCTGTTCTTCAGCAAATGAAGATTTACATGAATGGATGCAAAATACCAGACAGCAGGTAAAAACTCAGAATGTTAAACCCAATGAAACCAAGTTAAATATTCAGCCTACTTATACGCCACCTGTACAACCAAAACTGAATATTTTTGATCCGGCAAGATTTAAAGCCGGGTTACAGGGTTCGAATGCACCTGATTTAAACCGGCCTAAACAAATTCTGGAAAATTTTTCTTTAGATGAATTACATTACGTTGGATTGATAAAGGGTGCGGGTAAAGCTCCTTCCGCATTTATCGCTGTGAACGGACATGTATATACCGTTAATGTGGGAAATTATCTCGGACAAAGTTACGGACGTATTACAGCAATAACGCAAGATGAAATCGTTATTTCAGAATTAGTTGAAGATTCGTATGGTAACTGGACAACACATCGTGCCAGCTTACCTTTACAGGCTGCAGACAGCACCTCCACGGAAACATCCGAACAAGACGACTGATACAAGTAACCCATTTAAGAATAAAAGGTACCAAATATGAAAATGAAAACCATATCTATTTTATCCACTCTGGGTCTGGGTTTACTGAGTCAGAGTATAATGGCAGGTAATATTACTGCTATTAATGTCGGTGCACTGCAAAATCAACAGCGATTGATAAAAATTCATTTTGATAAAGACCCGGCACTACCACGGGGTTTTACAACCGAAAATCCTGCACGTATCGCACTGGATTTTGCAAGTACCGGTTTAACCGTACCGCAGAATCTGCTCAAATTTGATGATTCTGTATTACAGCAGATTGAAGCTGGTCAGACAGCTGACCGGACACGCATCATGCTTTCACTATCAAAAGCAGCACAATATAATGCAACCATAAAAGGTAATGAAGTCTGGGTTTATGTACAAGACCCGCATCCGGTTAAAAACAAAGTAAAAAATAAACAAGCTTCTGTTGATGCCGAACCTGCTCCGGTATTCAATGCACCTTATCCGGCACCTAATATAACTGAACAAGTAGTTAACCGTCAGACTTCCAGTGCAGCAGATAATGCCTACAATGTTGCTGATCCGGTGCCGGTTAATGTAGATTTCCAGAAAGGAAAAAACGGTAATGGTGTGGTTTCCATTATCGGACTGAATGGTAAAGCACAGCCAACCATTAAAAGTAATGCTGCCACTCTTACTTTAACCTATAAAAATGTTCCCTTATTAACTGAACAGCAACGTAACTTGGATGTTACCGATTTCAGTACACCGGTACGAGCCATACGTTTGCGCAGAATCGGTAACGACACTGAAGTCAGCATTCAGATGCAGGGTGACTGGGACTATACTCAAATGACAAGCGGCAATAATCTTGTCCTGCAGATTTCACGTAAATTTGATGTAGAAAATAAGGGAATACAAGCTAATAATAAATCATTTAAAGGTAAACGCGTATCTCTGGATTTTCAGGATATTGATGTTCGCACTATTTTACAAATTCTGGCAAAAGAATCCGGTATGAATATCGTCGCCAGTGACAGCGTTCAGGGCAAAATGACTATTTCATTGAAAGATGTTCCATGGGATCAGGCTCTGAATCTGGTTATGGAAACACGAAATCTTGATATGCGCCGTGAAGGAAATGTTATCAACATTGCTCCGCGTGATGAATTCATGTCCAGAGATACTGCCTCTCTTGAACAACAAAAGAAACTGGATGATTTAGGTCCGTTAATTTCTCAGACATTCCAGCTTAAATACCGCAGTGTAGAGGATTTTAAGAAAATATTGCATTTGTCGGATGACGGTAGCTCAAACGATAGTAAAAGTATTCTGAGTCCTCGCGGTAGTGCCTTACTTGATCCGGCAACTAACACTTTAATTATTACTGATATTAGTAGTGTAATTAAAAAATTTGAAAAACTGATAGCTCAGGTTGATATTTCTTCTCAACAGGTATTGATTGAAGCAAGAATTGTTGAAACTACAGATAGTTTCGCGCGTGAATTAGGTACCAAGTTCGGTTATACTAGAGGAACTACCCATACTGATATTGGTGGTACAGTTTCTCTTCAGGATGATAATAAAGGTACGACCCGTAATCCGAATTTTGAACTTGGATTTCCAAATATCAATCTAGGTGTAACTAATCCTACTTCCGTTGTATCCTGGGTACATAAATTTGCTTCAGGTGCGTTAGCTTTGGAACTTTCAGCATCTCAGGCTCAAGGTAAAACCAAAATTATTTCTTCACCCCGTGTATTAACTCAGGACCGTAAAGAAGCCAAAATTGAATCAGGTTATGAAGTTCCGTACCAGGAAGCTACTTCAAGTGGTGCCACCTCAACCAGTTTCAAAGATGCTGTCTTGGGGTTGAAAGTAACACCACAGATTACTCCTGACGGCAATATCATTATGACATTAAATGTACAGAATGATCGCCCGATTGCCTGTTCAAATGTCGCACCGGATGTACTTCGTTCAGGCGATATCTGTATGCAAAAACGCAATGTTGTTACCCAGACCATGATTGAAAATGGCGGAACATTAATCATTGGCGGCATTTACAATGAAAATAATGAAAATAGTATAGATAAAATACCTTTATTAGGTGATATTCCGGGCATTGGTAATTTATTTAAACACAGAAAGAATACCCAGCAACGTAATGAATTACTTGTTTTCATTACACCCCGGGTAGTTGATTCTTCCAGCGCACCTTTGAAATATTAATTAACCTTTTCACCAAAAACTTAGCCAGCCTGTAAAACAGGCTGGCTTTTTAATTATTAAATATCAGCTAGGAAAAAACATTTATTAGTTATATTTTCTATTTATCAAATATAACTAATTTTCTCGCTATTATTTTTTAAAGTCAGAAAAACAGAAATATACTCATTGACAGATTATGCTATTCATCAAGTATCTGCATCAGTTTACTAATGCATAAACTACAGCTCTCAGTTACAATAACAGACATGGATAATATAGCTGGCAATCTGATTCTGATCGGTTTGATGGGAGCAGGTAAAACTACTCTTGGTAAACAACTGGCAACAAAATTACATCGCGATTTTTATGATAGCGATCAAGTAATATGTGAACGTACTGGCGTATCTATTCCCACTATTTTTGAAGTTGAAGGAGAAGCCGGTTTTCGGTTTCGGGAAGCGGCGATTATCAGCGAGCTGGTGCAGCAAAAAAATATTGTTATTGCTACTGGCGGCGGTACTATTTTACAAATCGAAAACCGACTTAAACTGCAACAAAATGGTCACGTTGTTTATCTGCATGCACAACCGGAAATACTGTTAAGCAGAATTCAGCACGACAAAAACCGACCACTACTTCAAGTTTCTGATCCTCTGGCAAAATTGCAAGAACTATATACCGTACGTGATCCTATCTATCGTGCAACAGCACATACCATAATAGATGTAGACAGTCCTTATAGCTCCAGGACTATTAATCGATTAATTCGATTATTACGATATCCCTCTCAACAACTCTCTCTTTTATAACCCATCATGTATACCCTTTCTGTTGCAACTGCTTCACACCAGTACCCGATATTTATTGGCAGTGATCTGCTGAAATCCGCACAAAATATTCTTGCTCCTTATTTAAATCATAAGATTGCCATTGTTACCAATGTAACCGTTGCTGAATTGTATCTACCTCAATGGCAGCAAATCATGAATCAGGCAGGCTATGAACATTTCAGTATTATTCTGCCAGACGGAGAACGGTATAAAAATTGGGAGACTCTCAATTTAATTTATGATGGTCTGATGCAAAACCGTGCAGAACGTCAAACCACCTTACTGGCCTTAGGAGGAGGTGTAATTGGCGATATGGTTGGTTTTGCCGCTGCTACCTATCAGCGAGGCGCACCTTTTATCCAGATTCCTACAACACTGCTCAGTCAGGTAGATTCATCAGTTGGCGGTAAAACAGCAATCAATCATCCTTTAGGAAAAAATATGATTGGAGCGTTTTATCAGCCCCAGGCAGTATTTATTGACTTAAACAGTTTGCAAACATTACCAACACGTGAGTTTTCTGCCGGTTTAGCAGAAGTAATCAAGTATGCCGTATTAGGTGATATCGAATTTCTTCAATGGCTGGAAAATAACATCACCGCATTAATGGCACAGAATCCATCAATACTAGCTGAAGCCGTTTATCGTTGCTGTCAGATGAAAGCTGAAATTGTGGGTGCCGATGAAAAAGAAGCCGGTATCCGTGCTTATTTAAATCTGGGACATACATTCGGCCATGCCATCGAAGCAGAAATGGGTTATGGTAATTGGCTGCATGGAGAAGCTGTGGCTGCCGGTACAGTACTTGCCTGCCGTTTATCTGAGCAACTGGGTTATTTGAACAAAAAAGATACGGAGCGTGTTATTGCATTATTAAATCAGGCCAAGCTACCCGTTCTCCCTCCGGCGATGTCACTTAAGGCATGGCTTGGACATATGAGCCATGATAAAAAAGTAATTGATGGAAAATTACGTTTTGTTGCACTCAAACAACTTGGGCAGGCAATGATAGCTGATGATATTGTAACCGAAACACTAGCCACAACTCTGAAACCCTATATCTTGTGAAGCATGTTAGAATCTGCGCCTAATTCTATCATCGACTTTTACATTAAACACAAGATAAAGTATGACTAATCAATCCGATCTCCAGGCGGAAAATAATCACGATCATAAACGCAGCATCCGCAGTTTTGTTCTTCGTCAAGGCCATATGACAGCTGCCCAGCAACGCGCCATTGATACTCAATGGCCACTTTTTGGTATTGATTTTAACCAAAATCAAATTGATTTAGATACCATCTTCAATCGTCCTTCACCGAAAATTCTAGAAATTGGCTTTGGGATGGGAGTAGCAACAGCTGCAATTGCCCAAAACCTGCCTGAGTGTGATTTTCTGGCTATTGATGTACACGGCCCGGGCGTAGGTAATCTGCTAAAACTGATTCAGGAACAAAATATTCAGAATATACGGGTGATGCGCCACGATGCGGTGGAGGTCGTTAATTACATGCTTCATGATAATAGTTTGCATGGGATTCATATTTTCTTTCCTGATCCATGGCATAAAAAACGCCATAATAAACGACGTCTGATTCAGATACCTTTTATTGCCCAATTACTTCCCAAACTGAAACCAAACGGCTATATCCATTTGGCTACCGACTGGCAGGAATATGCCGATCAGATGCTTGAAGTGTTATCCAGCTTCTCTGAATTACAAAATACTGCTGATGATTTTGCTGCCACTCCTGCCTACCGTCCAGAAACTAAATTTGAAGCACGCGGAAAACGTTTGGGACACGGTGTGTGGGATTTGATCTTTGTAAAAAAATAACATCAAGAATTAATAAAAAGTAAAGACATTTAAGGTACAATCAACCTGATTGCATTGCGGCAATTCTTTTTTCTGTTAAATAATATTGCTGTCTTCTAAGGAACTGAGATGTTTCAGAATGTCGAATACTATCCGGGCGATCCCATTCTGGGTCTGATGGATCAATACAAACAAGATTCACGTAATCAGAAAGTAAATTTGGGTGTTGGTGTTTATTATGACGATACCGGCCATGTCCCAGTACTGGAATGCGTTAGCACCGTAGAATCGCAACTGGTTAAAGAAAATTTACCACATGATTACCTGCCTATGGACGGACTGCCCGGTTATCGCCAGGCCTGCCAGAAATTATTACTTGGCAGTGAACATGAAGCTATTAAAAGTGCACGAGTTGCTACCATTGCCAGCCTTGGTGGTTCTGGTGCCCTGCGCGTCGGTGCTGAATTTATTCACCGTTGGTTTCCTCAGGCAAAAGTTTATGTCAGCAATCCTACCTGGGGTAACCACATCAGTATTTTTGAGGGTGCAGGTATAGAGGTACTAAAATACCCCTACTATGATCCTGAAACAATTGGCATTAAATTTACAGAATTAAAACAATTCCTTCAGCAACTGGATGCAGGCAATATTATTTTGTTACATCCGTGCTGCCATAATCCTACCGGTGTAGACCCAAGCCAACAGCAATGGGATGAGCTACTTGAGATTATCAAACAAAAACAACTTATTCCTTTTATGGATATAGCATATCAAGGCTTTGGTGACGATATAAAAACCGATACCTATGCTATTCGTAAAGCTGTTGATTTAGGTTTATGTGTTTATATCAGCAACTCTTTCTCTAAAAATCTTTCAATGTACGGCGAGCGAGTGGGTGGTCTGAGTATTGTCTGCCCGACAGCTGAAGAAGCCCGTCTTGTACAAAGTCAGCTTAAATTTACTGTACGCCGTTTATATTCAAGCCCTCCTGCTCACGGCGGTCATGTCGTTGACCGTGTAATGAACAATAATCAGTTATTCAAGCAATGGGAACAAGAAGTCTATATGATGCGCGATCGTATTCGCGCTATGCGCAGCCGTTTGCATGAAGTCTTACAGGCAAAATTCCCAGAGCGCGATTTCAGCTATTTTGTAAAACAACGTGGTATGTTCAGCTTCACTGGTCTGAATCCGCAGCAGGTTGAACGTCTGAAAAGCGAATTTGGTGTGTATATGGTTGAAAATGGTCGTATGTGTATGGCTGGATTAAATAGCAGTAATATAGAATACGTAGCCAATGCAATGGTTGCTGTATTAAAGTAATTAGTATCTGAACAATGAAACTGGCTGATTATTAACTAATCAGCCAGTTTCATTATTTGTATTACCAACACAATAAATTCAATTACAAAGTAAATTTCTTAATTGGTTGAATGGATAGAAAACCGGCGCAACCGGAAAGCCAATGCAATATTCATGACACCGAATAATGCTGCATAAACACCAATTACCCAAGTTAATGCTATACCGCCCTGCACTGGATCAATTAACAGAATAATACCAACCAAAACCGATAAAATACCGGCGATAATCATCCACCATTCACCCTGAATAGTCTTGCGTAAACGTATTGCAGTTATGATTTGGAATATACCGGATATCAAAGCCCAAGCAGCAATAAATGTAATTAAAACCAGCCAGGTAATTCCCGGAACAAAAAATGTCAGGATACCGGCCAGAATACTTACAATACCCCAAATCAGCATTAACCACCAATCCTGATGACTTTTTCGACCATTAATAGAAATGATTACGCCCATTACACCATCTATTAAAGCATAAACACCGAAGAATATAACCATGACCATTATAGTTATGAATGGATAGAACCACGTTAGCAATCCAAAAATCAATGCAGCAATCCCACGTAAAAGTACTATCCACCAATTTTTTGAAAGTAAATTAGCTAACGGACTGCGAAATGTAAAATTATTCACAATATTTCCTTTAATTAAATGTCCATTTCTAAATGATAAAATATTAATGGATAAGATATCAATAAACGATTGCTATTGATAACGCTTATTTTTATATAACAGCCAGCCATCATGATGACGATGCTTTGGATCATGGTGTGTCCAATGGACTAATCCGCCACGGTCGTTACTGATATATTCACCAGAAAAGCCAACTGTGTCATCACGCTGCAAATCATTCAGCCTCGGCGCTATATCAATATTATGCACTATTAAAACCGTACTATCTGTGCCTGTACGCAGTATAAAACGCTGATGACGACTGCCTTTATTATCATCAGGTAATGTTTTAATAACTTTACCTTCTCCATATACCTGTACTTTATCAAGATTTTCTTTTTGAGCTTGCTCAATTGACACACTTTCCTTTGGATTACTTGCAACAGGTGCAGCAGTAAAACTATGCCGCATAGATTTAAAAGAATTAATTACCTGTTCCTGTGCCTGACTTTTCGGCTGCTCGTCTGTTGTGCTTTGCAACCATAACCATAAGCCCAGTGCCACAATAACCAGCAAAATAACTTTCTTCATAAGTAAAAATTTTGATGTGCAGTTAGTAACAATTTATTTCATCATACAAAATGTAATCAGCGTTAGCAAAATTAATGTTGATATAAATAAAAAAATCAGGCTATCCGAGCACTCGGATAGCCTGATTCTAATAAAAACTATAATAATTTATTTTTTATAAGCTAATGCTGCTTTAATAAAGGCAGTAAACAAAGGATGGCCATTTTTTGGTGTTGAAGTAAACTCAGGATGAAACTGACAAGCGAAAAACCAAGGGTGATTCGGTAATTCAATTGTTTCAACCAAATGCTCATGCCCGGTAGATACACCTCCAATAACCAAACCAGCCTGTTCTAACTGTGGCACATAATAGTTATTAACTTCATAACGATGACGATGACGCTCGCGAATCAACTCATTACCGTAAATGTTTCTCGCCAATGAGCCGTCAGCCAGTTTAACTTCTTGTGCGCCTAAACGCATCGTACCGCCAAGATTAGTATTAACATCGCGCTTTTCAATCTGCCCGTCCCTATCCTGCCACTCACTAATCAAAGCAACAACAGGATGCTGGGTTTTCAGATCAAATTCAGTTGAATTGGCTCCATCCAGATTAGCCACATCACGTGCATATTCAATCAGCGCGATTTGCATGCCCAGACAGATACCCAGATAAGGAATTTGCTTTTCACGCGCATAACGAACAGCAGCGATTTTTCCTTCAACACCACGCGTACCGAAACCACCGGGAACCAGTATGGCATCCATATCTTCTAAGCAGGCCGTTCCTTCTGTTTCCAGAGCTTCACTATCTATATAATGAATATCTACTTCAGTTTCAGTCTGAATACCGGCATGCTTTAAAGCTTCCGACAAAGATTTATATGACTCAGTTAAATCGACATATTTGCCGACCATGGCAATTTTTACTTTGTGTTTCGGATGTTGTACTAAATAAACAATCTTATTCCATGCAGTCAGATCGGCCTGCTGAACATTCAGTTGCAGCTGCTCACAGATTATATTGTCAATACCCTGATCATGAAGCATTGCCGGCACTTCATAAATGCTATTAACATCATAACAGCTTATAACCGCACGCTCTTCAACATTACAGAACAAAGCGATCTTACGTTTTTCTTCTTCCGGCATCGGCCGGTCCATACGGCAGATAAGCACATCCGGCTGAATGCCGATTTCACGTAATTCTTTAACGGAATGCTGAGTCGGTTTGGTTTTTATCTCACCTGCGGCCGCAATATACGGTACATAGGAAAGATGAACAAAAAGGGTATTGGTTCGTCCCTGCTGGCTGCGCATTTGTCTGATGGCTTCCAGAAAAGGCAAAGACTCAATATCACCTACCGTACCCCCGATTTCGACAATCGCCACATCGAAACCGGCAGCACCTTCATGAATTTTGCGTTTGATTTCATCAGTAATGTGGGGAATAACCTGAACAGTGCCCCCCAGATAATCACCACGGCGTTCTTTATGAATTACACTTTCATACACCTGACCGGATGTAAAATTATTGCGCTTTTGCATCGTAGCATCAATAAAGCGCTCGTAATGCCCGAGATCCAGATCTGTTTCAGCACCATCATCAGTAACAAATACTTCCCCATGCTGAAAAGGACTCATTGTACCCGGATCAACATTAATATACGGATCCAGTTTAAGCATGGTTACTTTTAAACCACGGGATTCTAAAATAGCAGCAGTAGACGCAGCGGCAATGCCTTTACCCAGTGAAGAGACCACACCGCCAGTTACAAAAATAAACTTGGTCATGACAATCAGCAGGAAATTGAATTGAGCATTTTAGCCGAAAACAGCATGAAATGAAAGATACTGCCCGGTCACATAAAGAGTGAGAATATTATCTCCGGATTGGCGCAATAATCACGGTTGTGGCATAATTAATCACCGTAACCGCTAAATTTTTATTATGTTGCAATCTGGACATATTTTCATTGTTTCCGCCGCTTCCGGAACAGGCAAAACCACTCTGGTTTCACGTCTGAGTGCCTGTCAGCCTGATATCCGTATTTCTATCTCCCACACTACCAGAATGCCGCGAGATGGAGAGCAGAATGGCATTCATTACCATTTTGTCAGCCGTGATGAATTTGAGCAAATGATTGCCGCCAATGCCTTCATAGAACATGCAAATGTCTATGGTAATTATTACGGCACCAGTTTAAAAGCTGTTGAGTCATTATCAAAACAGGGCTATAACGTTATTCTGGAAATAGATGTGCAGGGTGCTGAACAGATCCGCCGTTTATTACCGGAAGCCACCAGCATTTTTATTTTGCCTCCTTCAATGGCTGAACTGAACGAACGTCTGCGAAACAGAGGCACGGATAGTGAAGATGTAATAGCCTACCGGCTTGAAAAATCACGTGAAGAAATAGAGCAAAGCCTGTTATTCGATTATGTGATTGTTAATGAAGAGATTACACAGGCAGAAAATGACCTGCTGGCGATTATTCGCTCAGTTGGCTTGCGTGCCAAAGCACAAAGCCAGACAATTATACAAATTTTATCCGAAAAATAATTTATTTACCTTTTATTACTTATCCTGATATCAGGAATGGAACTCAGATTATGGCTCGTATCACTGTAGAAGATTGTATCGGACGTATTCCGAATCATTTTGACCTGACCATGATAGCTGCTTTACGCGCCCGTCAGCTTGCCAACGGCGCTACTGCACTGGTCGAAGAAGATCATGATAAACCGACTGTCATTGCCTTGCGCGAAATTGCCGGCGGACAAATCGGAACAGAATTACTTAACCAGCAAAAATAATACAGGCAAACAGCCATGTATCCCCCCAGCGTGCCTTATAAACCACCAGTAAACCAATGGCGGGATAATCTTTTCGCACATACAGAATATCTGAATAAACAGGAACGCTGGGAATTGCTGGAACAGGCATGCGCCTATATATATTCTCTTGCAGACAAAACCGGCAAAACTGCATTACTGGAACGCAGTTTTGCCATTACTACATCTCTTGCACAAAATCTGCACAGAGTACAGGCTCTTGCTGCCGTTTTAATCAAAATTGCTTTTGAAGATTTAGGTACTTCAGATTCTCATCTGCCAAGTCATGCATTAGGACAGGTGGGGATGAAAATTTTAAACGAAATTAATACCTCAGCATATACCGATATTGCTTCACAACTCAAATGCTGCGAGCAGCAAATAGAGAACAGCTATCATGCCATTATTAACGAGGCACAGAATAAATTATTGCACACCGCATCCTACCTCGGAAAAGATGATCTGCGATTACTTGGCAAAGCCTGCGAATTCGGTGCAACTGCACATCAGGGACAGTTTCGCAATAGTGGTCTGCCCTATATTACCCACCCTATAGCGGTGGCGACACAACTGGCTGAATGGCATGTAGACATTCAGGCTTTATGCGCTGGTGTATTACACGATGTGCTGGAAGATACCGGTACCACCAAAGAAGAAATTATAGCCGTATTCGGAGAAACCATAGCCAATATGGTTGACGGTCTATCTAAACTGGAAAAACTGGAATATAACAGCCAGCAGGAAGCACAGGCTGAAAGTTTCCGCAAGCTTATTATGGCAATGACTCAAGACGTACGGGTGATCATTGTCAAGCTGTCAGACCGGCTGCACAATATGCGCACACTGTCAGCAAAAAAACCAGCCAGCCGAAGACGTATTGCTCAGGAAACCATGGAAATCTATGCGCAGCTGGCCAATCGCATCGGATTAAACCATGTTTATCGCGAATTACAGGACCTGGCATTCAAGCATTTATATCCGCATCGCTATGAAGTACTCGCCAAAGCTATTCAGTCATCCCGGCGTAACCGGCGTGACGTGGTCGGAAAAGTACTGCGCGCATTCAGCCAGCGTCTGGTTAGTGCCAATATCGAGGCACAGGTAAGAGGCCGGGAAAAAAATCTTTATAGCATATATGAAAAAATGCGCCGGAAAAATCTCCATTTTGCCGACGTAATGGATATATATGCATTCAGAGTTATCGTTAATAATATACCGGCCTGCTATACCGCTTTAGGCGTACTGCATAATCTTTACAAGCCTAAGCCGGGAAGAATCAAAGACTATATCGCCATCCCTAAAAATAATGGTTACCAGAGTCTGCATACCATACTGGTAGGTCCGTATGGTCTGCCAATTGAAGTACAGATTCGTACACATGAAATGGATACCATTGCCGAACGCGGTATAGCCAGTTACTGGATGCACAAAGATGGTGAGCAGAATAGCTTTGATCAGGCTCAGATGCGTACTAATCAATGGCTGCAAAGCATACTTGATATTCAGGCGCATAGTGCCAATGCCATTGAATTCTTTGAACATGTAAAAACTGATCTGTTTCCAAACGAGGTATACGTTTTCACCCCCAAAGGCAAAATCATTACCTTACCGGAAGGTGCAACACCGGTGGATTTTGCTTATGCAGTCCACACCGGCATTGGTAATCGCACTGTTTCAGCACGTATTAATCACAATCTTATGCCATTACGCACCCGGCTGCACACTGGTGATACAGTAGAAATCATTACCTCTAGCAATGGTCATCCTACCCCGGCATGGCTTGATTTTGCCGTTTCCAGCCATGCACGCAGCGCCATTCGCAGCCAGATTAAAAAAATGAATCGCTCAGATGCCATCCGTCTGGGTGAGAAATTATTACAAAAAGCACTTTCCAGCCTGTTACCGGAAAACGTTTTACTTTCAGACAGCCTGAAAGATAAATATCTGGCCGATTTACAACAGAAAAATACTTCCTTTGAAAATATCCTGTGCGAAGTTGGTATGGGATTGTTGCAACCGGTTTCCATAGCCATGCACATCGCAGAGCTGGCCGGAGAACACTTTAACAACACCATTAAACTGGCACCTATTAATCTTACCGGCAATGAATCTACCCATATTCATCTGGCCAAATGCTGCCACCCTATTCCCGGCGATACTATTAAAGCCCTATTAATCAAAGATCAGGGAATCATTATCCATCGTGATACCTGTAGTACCATTCTGAAAACAGATCCTGAGCTTCAGCTTGATGCTAACTGGGATATTATGCAGGCAAGCAACTATCAAACAACACTGTGTCTGAATGCAATCGATAGTCATGGCTTACTGGCCACTATTGCTCAGGCGATTTCCTCTAATGGTGGTGATATCAAGTCGGTTGAAACAACATCGAAAAAGCTTGAAGGCATTGAGGGATTTATCGAATTTCGCTTTGTTTTACAGGTAAAAGATCTAGACCAGCTGAACCAGATTACCCGGGATCTGCACTCTGTACCTCAGATTCGCCGCGTAAACCGCGTCTGAACAATCTTTCCTGATAAATATTCATATATATCCGTTAAATATCATCTTGACGAACGATATTTAATCAGACATAATTCTGCCTTATTTTTAAAATAAACCTATGTCTGTTATTACTTTGTTTATTACAGATATAGCCATTATTTACACCTTAGGAGGTGATGTTGTAAACGGTTATGCGGTACCGTAAACACCGCCCTGGCCCTAAGTGGCAACATTTAAATATTTAGCTGATTAATAGTAATCAGCATCAGAACTCATTTATTCAGGAAAAAACATGCCTTCTGTACGTGTAAAAGAAAATGAACCTTTTGAAGTTGCGATGCGTCGCTTTAAACGCTCTGTTGAAAAAACCGGTCTAATGACCGAACTGCGTGCTCGTGAAGCTTACGAAAAACCAACTACTGAACGTAAGCGTAAAAAAGCAGCAGCCGTAAAACGTTTACAAAAACGCTTGCGCAGCCAGCAATTGCCACCAAAATTCTATTAATTGATAGCTCCGGTTTATCATTTCCTGATAACCGGAAATAAATACAATTGAAAACAATACCGCAGGCTATTGCTTGCGGTATTTGCATTTTACAGAAATAACTATCTGAAGCACCGCAATTTTAGCAGTATCATACTAAACTAATTTAATTTTTATTTATTGCGAGCAATATTATGAGCCTGAAACAACAACTGCAAGAAGATATGAAAACTGCCTTGCGCAATCATGATTCAGCTACCCTGTCCACCATTCGAATGGCACTGGCTGCAATAAAACAGATCGAAGTAGATGAACGAATCGAAGTAGACGATACACGCTTCACAGCTATTATCAGCAAAATGGTTAAACAGCGCAAAGAGTCTGTACGCATGTATACCGAGGCTGGCAGAACTGATCTGGCAGAAAAAGAACAGTCAGAAATCGATCTGCTGCAGAATTATCTACCCAAAATGCTCGACGAAGCTGAAATTGACGCAGCAATTAAAGAAGCCATAACCAGCACAGGCGCTGCGCAGCCAAGTGATATGGGTAAAGTTATGGGTGTACTGAAAAAAACACTGGCCGGTAAAGCTGACATGAGTGAAGTCAGCAAAAAAATCAAACAGCTTTTAAACTAAAAGTTATCTGCATTAACCATAACAGCAGATCAGAAAGACCGTTTTCCAATCTTTCATATTGAAGATAGCAGGCATAGTTGGCATGATTCCCAGTGAATTTATTGACGAATTATTAAATAAAATTGATGTCGTCGATGTAATCGAAGAGTTTGTACCGTTAAAAAAAAGCGGTGCCAACTACATGGCCTGCTGCCCTTTTCACAAAGAAAAATCTCCTTCCTTTTCTGTCAGCCCCAGCAAACAGTTTTATCATTGCTTTGGCTGCGGCGTACATGGTTCAGCCATTGGCTTTATCATGGAATATCAAGGATTAAGCTTTCAGGAAGCTGTGCAATTTCTGGCCGACCGGATCGGAATGACCGTACCCAGACAGATTGGCAACAACAACTCACAGGCACATAAAGCCCTTAAACAGCAACAGCAGACACTGGAACAAACCACAGCTGATGCCGCCACCTTTTACCAGCAACAACTTAAAACCTCGCCAAGTGCTCAGAATTACTTACAGCAGCGCGGCCTGAGCGATGAAATCATTCTTCATTATGGTTTGGGCTATGCACCTGATGACTGGCAGGCACTGGCAAAAGTATTCCAGCCCTATCCAAGCAATGCACTAGTAAACAGCGGTATGGTCATTACCAAAGACGACCGCCATTACGACCGGTTCCGTAACCGTATTATGTTTCCAATCCGCAGTACCCGTGGTCAGATTATCGGGTTTGGTGCGCGCATTCTGGATTCAGGCGAACCTAAATATCTTAATTCACCTGAAACTCCCTTGTTTGATAAAGGGCGTAATCTGTATGGCTTGTATGAAGCACGTGCTGCCATTAAAGAAGCACAGCGTGTACTGGTAGTAGAAGGTTATATGGACGTAGTTGCCCTGGCACAGTTTGGTCTGGGCTATGCAGTAGCCGCACTCGGTACAGCCACCACCGCCGAACATGTGCGCTTACTGATGCGGCAAAGCGATCATATCTATTTTTGCTTTGACGGCGACAGCGCAGGTAAAAAAGCAGCCTGGCGTGCTTTAGAAAATGCCTTACCCCAGTTAAAAGACGACAAAATTTTACACTTTCTGTTCTTACCGGCCGAACACGATCCTGACAGTTATGTACGCAGCTATGGATTAAAACCATTTGAAGATGCATTACTCAATCAGAGTCTGCCGCTATCAGCCTATTTCTGGCAGGTACTGACAGAAAATATTGATATGGAAACACAGGAAGGCAAAGCGGAGCTGATTAAAACCGCCAGTCCTTTACTGGCGCAAATCAAAGCACCGGCACTTTCTTTTCTGCTGCGTCAGGAACTTAGCCGGAAAGTAGGTATTGATGAACACAATCTGGCACAACTGCTCGGGCAGGAACTGCCCAGACCTCAGACTATCAGACAGAAAAGTTATCAATTACCCCGCAATACTTTCCGGCAGCCGCCAGTCATGTCATTAGTGCAAAAGCAGATACGCGCGCTATTGATAAATCCGCAATGGGCCGTATATATAGAACTACCAGAATATCTGGACCTGCACGGCGATTATGCATGCCTCGCCGCGCTGGCTGAACGTATTCAAGCCTCCGTTACCCCGTTAAACAGTGGTGCCGTGCTGGAACTGATGCGTAATACTGAATTTGAACCCGTTATCCGGCAGATTATTCATGATTATATGGACTCACCGGATGTCATGCAGCCAGGCAATGAAGATGACTGCACCACATTCAGACAGGGCATGCAAAAATTACTGGACAACCTTAAAACACAGCAGATTGATGCGTTGAAGCGCAAACTCCAGCATGAGCGACTAAGTGCCGACGAAAAACAGTTATTACTGCTACTTTTAAGTCCGTCCAAAATGCCGTCAGTATAAACCGGCGGTTATTGTAAACGCTTGCAGCGACAAAGTCGTTGTGAATACATCGAGTAAAATATGGCAAACTCCACACCTAAGAAATCCACTATTGATACCAGTCAGGAACAGGATGATACTCGCCCGTTAACCGCAGAAGAACAGCGTGCCCGCCTGCGCCAGCTGATTATTCAGGGTAAAGAGCGCGGTTATATTACCTACGCCGAAATCAATGATGCCCTGCCAGACGAAATGTCTGACGCCGATCAGATTGACAACATTGTATCGATGATCTCCGGTCTGGGTATTCAGGTTACAGAAGAAGCTCCTGATGCTGAAAGTCTGCTCATGGGCGACAACACCGCCAACATGACCGATGACGATGCAGTAGCAGAAGCAGAAGCAGCACTATCCAATGCCGACAACGAATTCGGACGAACCACTGATCCGGTACGCATGTATATGCGTGAAATGGGACAGGTAGACCTGCTGACCCGTGAAGATGAAATCATCATCGCCAAAAAAATCGAAAATGCCCTGCGTAACATGATTCAGGCCATTTCCGCATGTCCGGGATCAGTAGCAGAAATACTTGCTCTGATTGATGCCGTGCGCAAAGATGAAATCAAAGTAGACGAAATAGTCGAAGCCATTGTCGACCCGCATGAAGAGCTGCTGGATGAACTGGGCATTGGTCTGGATACCAAAAACGAAGACACCGAAATTACTGATGACAGTGATGACGGTGTAGACGTTGATGATGAAGAAAATGATGAAGAGAGTGCAGCACTGGCCGCTTCAGCCAACCTTGAAGAACTGCGCCAGAAAACACTCGAACATTTCGATGGTATTCAAAGCCTGTACGATACCATGGTTGCCACCTTACAGGAAAAAGGCAGTCACCATGCCGATTACCTGAAATTACAGCAGGAAATTGCCGAACAACTGCTACAGGTGCGTTTCGCTACCCGCCAGATTGAAAGCCTGTGCGACAATCTGCGTATGCGCGTTAATCAGGTAAGACAGCTTGAACGCGAGATTCGCGATATTGCCCTGAACCGCGTCCACATGGAACGCGACTATTTTATTAAAAGCTTTACCAATCGTACTACCGACCTGGGCTGGGTAGATGAAGAACTCTCCCTGAACCGCGTATGGAATGAAGCATTGCGCCGTTTTCAGTATGCCATCATCGAAAAACAGACCGAACTGGCCAATCTGGAGCAGTCTGCCCAGATCTCACTGGATGAGCTTAAACAGATTAACAAAAACATGGTGAAAAGCGAGCAGGAAACTGCCGCAGCCAAACAGGAAATGATTCAGGCCAACCTGCGTCTGGTGATTTCCATTGCCAAAAAATACACCAACCGCGGTCTGCAATTTCTCGACCTGATTCAGGAAGGTAACATCGGCCTGATGAAAGCCGTAGATAAATTTGAATATCGCCGCGGCTATAAATTTTCCACCTATGCCACATGGTGGATTCGTCAGGCGATTACCCGCTCTATCGCTGATCAGGCGCGTACCATTCGCATTCCGGTACACATGATTGAAACCATCAACAAAATGAACCGTATCTCCCGCCAGTATCTGCAGGAAAACGGCGAAGAAGCTGATTCTGCCAAACTGGCTGAGCTGATGGAAATGCCGGAAGACAAAATCCGCAAAATCATGAAAATTGCCAAAGAGCCTATTTCAATGGAAACTCCGATTGGTGATGATGATGATTCTCATCTGGGCGACTTTATCGAAGACGCCAATAACGTCGCACCGGCTGATGCAGCCATGTACTCCAGTCTGCGCGAAGTAACCAAAGATGTACTTGAAAGCCTGACTCCGCGCGAAGCCAAAGTACTGCGCATGCGTTTCGGTATCGACATGAATACCGATCATACACTTGAGGAAGTGGGTAAACAGTTTGATGTTACCCGTGAGCGCATCCGTCAGATTGAAGCAAAAGCCCTGCGCAAACTGCGCCACCCTACCCGCTCTGACCGGCTGAAAAGCTTTCTTGATAGTGACGAAAACAAGCAATAAACATTTTTTTGTTTAAAACCAGAATCATCCGCCAGGAGCGGATGATTTTTTATGTAAAACCTTGCAATACCCATCCGTATTGGTTACAATACGCGGCTTACGGGTCTGTAGCTCAGGGGTTAGAGCAGGGGACTCATAATCCCTTGGTCGTGGGTTCGAACCCCACTGGACCCACCAGATAACCCATAAAATTCTGTATCAGAAAACAGAGTTTTTATCAAAAAAGCCGCTGAAAGCGGCTTTTTTATTGCTTAATAATTTTTATTATTCAGCATTCAATAATCACTGTAAACACATCCTGTAAAAATCCTGAGCTAAAAATTATATTTATGATATTCTGCAAACAATATCTTAAACTATAGCTACTAAATAATTGTTTAATTATGTTTTTTGTCATCTGTATAGCTGAATATATTTCAGACCGGATGATATATTTACATTAAAACAGTAACTTTCATTTAACATTTATTTATCATAAAAAAGCCGTTGGTTAATTATACTGTATAACAGACTCATTTCTCAGTATTTAGCTTTGGCAAATCAACTAATCATATTTTAAAAATATGCATAAAAATATGCATAAAAATAATAAATATTAGAATAAAATCCTTTTTACATGCATATAGTTGCACAATTAATACACTTATTTCTGATTTTTATATTTTTTTTAATTATCTGTAAATCTCACGTCTGTACTGGCTTTAAAACCGGTAATATTAGTTAAGCATAAAACCCAAAAACTAATAAATAACAAAAACTTTTATTAAGATTTATAATTCTTCCAGTAACATCCGGCTTTATTAATCTGGAGAATGTCAGCTTATGAAATATAAAACCTGCTTCTTTACACATCAAAATATCATATAGCATATTTGCTTTGTATTCTTATGAAAACACTTATTTTTCTAAAATATTCTGATCAACATTCCGGCAATGCTATCCGCTAATGTTGTTATCATAAAGTTAACCTTATTTGAATAGGATATAACATATCTTCTATAATTATTTTGTATAGGATTATTTTTATTTGTTAATTAGCAATTCACGTGCAAATAAAACAAATTTGTAAATTTATAGCTACTGTTTATTTTTAAATACCTGCATAATCAAGGAAAACTGATGAATAACATTTATAAATCCAAATGGAGTGAAGCAACACAAACATGGGTAGCCTGCTCGGAACTGGTACGTGGTAAAACTAAAAATAACTGTGTCAAAATCGCTGCAGCTGTTGCCCTTGCCATGATCAGCATAAGTTCATATGCGGCAGAAGCAGGTTCTTCTCCGTGCACTACTACAACGAATGTTCCTGACAAACCAAATATTAACGTTTCTGGCTCTACGTGCTATATAGATGATTCTATTAAATATTCAACAATAACAGCAAAGAATTCTACTATAGAGAATAACAACACAAACATAGTTGCTGAAGGAAGCAATAGTGCTATCTCTGAAAAAGTAATAAATATAACGGGTAAAAGCTCATTAACAGCAGATACTATAACTACTACAAATAATAAAAAAAATAATCAAAGCAGTGCTCTTTATGTAAATAATGGTTCCAGTGTAACTGTTAAGCATGATCTTAATGCTACTAACACTAATACAGGTACTTCGGCACAAATTATTTCAGTTAAAAATGGCTCTGCGTTAGAAGTCACCAATGATATAACTATTACCGATGAAGGAGGAGCAAGCGATGCTGGCATTTTGAATGATCATGGTACTATTACCGCTAATAATATAACGATAACAGGAAATCAAAATGTTGTTAAAGGCTCTTCAGCAATTATAAATAAGAATGGGGGCTCTATTACAACAAAGGGCAATCTAACAATTGAACAAGGTGGAAAAAATAGTGCGATTCAACAAATACAAGAACCAAGCGATGATGATGAAGATCAATCTGTTCCGCCAGAAATCCATATTGGAAAAAATCTTGATATAACAACATATGCCTCTGAAAGTAATGCCTCAGCCATAGATATTCAGTCAGGAACAATCACTGTTGAAGGTAATACAACTATTAACATGACTACTAATCTTGGTAATAAAAATCCATCCGTCATTAATGTTGGAGGCGGTACCTACACGGCAAAGGGTAATACCACAATTACTATTATGGATAAAGATACGGATGGTACGAAAAAAGAAAATACAACTACAACCGGAATAATACTAACAGATGGTGGCATTTTTACTAATGAAGGAAAGATAGAGGTAAATGGCGGGAAAAACTCTGTAATTGCTTCAGATCAAAGTGTCAGCAAGGACAAGGAAGTAATTTTCAATAATAATGGTACAACTTCTAGTCAGGTAGATACTGTTGTTCACAATGGAAGCGGTATATTTACTATTAAGAATAATGGTACACTGGAATCTGTACCGTTGCCTGAAAATAAAGATAAAAATTATTCGGTTATCAAAAATAAAGCTGCAGGTAACGTGATCGTTACAAATACAGGAACACTTTCAGGTAATGTCAGTAATGATAGTTCAGGACAAATAAGTATTACTAATACTAATACAGGAACACTTTCAGGTGATGTCAATAATGGAACACTTTCAGGTGATGTCAATAATGATAGTTCAGGACAAATAATTATTACTAATGATGGTTCTATTAAGGAGGGTTCAATTAATAATAATGCGACCCATGGTTACATAGAAATTACCAATAATGGTTCTATTAAGGAGGGTTCAATTAATAATAATGCGACCGATGGTTACATAGAAATTACCAACAATAATCTTATTGAGGCGGGTTCAATTAATAGTAATGCGACTGGTGGTCGCATAGAAATTATCAACAATAAAGATATAAACAGCTCTATCAATAATAATAATGACAATGCTAGTATTCTTATTCACAACAACAAAAACAGCACTATTAATGGTGATATTACTATTCATAAGGATGGTATTCTTACTGTTAATAATAATGAAGCTAGCTCAGTTATTAGTGGTAATATTGCTAATAAAGATAAAGGTGTGTTTACTATCTATAATTTCGGTAAAGTTATGAAGAGGACTAAAACTCCCAATAAAGATCCGAATGCGATTGACGAGTATCGTGAAGACCCGAACGAAATTGAAAATTCCGGTACAGGTTCGATGTTCATTATTAATGAAAATACCGGTGAGATACTCAGCAATATTAAAAATGAAAATACCGGTATCATTAAGATTTTCAATAAAGATAAGAGTACCCTTAGTGGCTCTATCACAAATACCGGTGATAAAAGAAGTGATGATGCTGAGAATATCCTGATTAATAACAATCATATTTTAAATAGTACTATTAATAATGAAGGCAATGGCAGTATTGTTATTAACAATAATACAGCCAGCTCTGTTATTAATGGTAAGAGTATTCATACTAAGGCTGCTGATACTGATACTAAGGTTGGTATTAATGGTGATATTACTAACAAAAATACCGGTAAAATCACTTTAAAAAATAGTGGTAATATCCAGAACAAGATTGAAAATTCTGGTTCTGGTTTGATAGATATTACAAATGATAATACCGGTAATATAGCCAGCACTATTCTTAATGGAGGTGCTGGTATTATCGACATTACCAATGACGGCACCCTTAGTGGATCTATCACAAATACCGGTGATCCCAATACTGTCACTGCCAACAATATTGATATCAAAAATAGTACTTCCGGAAATATAGCCAGCAAGATTCTTAATGGAGGCGCTGGTAATATTAAGATTACCAATAACGGCACCATTAGTGGCTCTACCACCGATGATGAATTACCCAACTCTATCGAAAATACTGGTACAGGCAATATCTCTTTAATCAATGATGGTAAGATAGCCAGCGATATTCTTAATGGAGCCGCTGGTAGTGGTATTAAGATTACCAATAACAATACCCTTAGTGGCACTATTACCAATACTAACTCAGGATCTGTTTATGCCACAAATACCGGAACCTTTACCGGTATGACAACAAATTCCGGTTCGGGGATATTAGATCTGGATAATAAGGGTATCTGGAACAATACCGGAAACTCTGTATTAACAAAGCTGCAAAACACTACCGGGACAATTATATTTCCGCAAGTATCTGAAGTTAATGCCGGAGACAAAGACCAGTACCATACTATCACTGTTAATGGTAACTATACCGGCGGCGGTCTGATGCGTGTTAATACTGTATGGAATAAGGATGGCACTTCTTATAGCGACCGCGTTGATATTCATGGCGATGTAGACGGTGCCGCTACAACAGTGCAGACATTAAACAAAAAAGGTATCTATGGCGATGTAACTCTGAAAGAGATTCCTATTCATTCTGCAGTAGTGGTACATGTAGCCGGTAAGAGTAGCGGCAATGATTTTACCGGTTCCGCGCCGACTACCAATGCCGGCGAAGCTCAGCTTAAAAAAATAGATACTACTTCAGGAACTGATTATGCATGGACTTTAACTGCACAACCTAAAACACCTGATCCTGTTGTGCCTGTTCCGCCCGGACCTACTGTTTCTGATAAGCCTGTTCCGCCAGCACCACCCATAAAAGAAGTACCAATTTATGCAGAACCGGTTTCCGGTTATGTGCAGATGCCTGCAGCAGATATGGAACTTGGCTTTACCACGGTTGGTACATTACATGAGCGCCGCGGTGAAAACCAGACTTACAATATCACCGGCTCAAATAATACTGCTCTTGGTGATGATCAGCAGCAGACATGGGGCAGAGTTCTGGTTAAACATCTGGATAAAGATGGTAAAAAACGTCTGGATACCGCCGGTAATCAATCTGTATTACAGATTGGTCATGATTTTATTCTGGATGAAAATGAGAAAACCGGAATACGTCGGCATATTGGCGGCTATGTAGCTTATGGCCATAATGAAAATGATTTCCGCGATGACTACCGTGCTAAGAATGGTTATATTGTTGATGACCATTACACGGGTAAAGGCCGTACGGATGCAGTAAGTGTTGGCGGTTATGGTACCTTCTACGGCAATAATGGCGGTTATGTGGATCTTGTTGGTCAGGTAACTTATCTGCGCAATAAATACAATGCCCGTTCGAACGAATCTGTACATCAGAACGGCTGGGGTGCAGCTTTATCAGCTGAAACAGGTAAATCATTTATTGTTTATGGAAATAACTGGTTTGTAGAGCCGCAGGCTCAGCTGGTATACCAGTATCTGTCTCTGGATGATTTCAATGACAGGATCCGCCATGTTGACCAGCATGATCCGTCTGCACTGCGCGGTCGTGTAGGTATGCGTTTCGGCTACAATGGTGATACCCGTGATAACCTGCCGTCATCCTCTTTCTATGGTATCGCGAATATCTGGCATGATTTTGTTAATCCGAAATCAGTTGATATTGGTCGTGACAGTCTGAAAGAAGAATATGCGAAAACCTGGGGCGAACTCGGTCTGGGTATTCAGTTGCCAATCACCCGTCAAAGTGATTTCTACAGCGATATCCGTTACGAGAAAAACTTTGGCAGTGATAAACGCAAAGGCTTTAAAGGTACTATGGGTTATAAATATACCTGGTTATAATGCATTATCCGGCAGTAGCCATATGGTTACTGCTGCTTTCTGCAGGGCACAGCATTTAATGCTGTGCCCTGTTTCTGTTTAAAAATTCTTTGGTTTTCTTTTCAGCAGAACAGGCTTGACATTCAACTTAGGTGAAGGTTTAAGCTGTTCTTTTTCTTCATAAGAATCATTATGCACAGAAGAGACTTCCTCAGATATTCGGCCATGGTAAGCGCCGCAGCTACGCTACCGCTTTCTGCTTATGCTCTGAATACTCCGGATTTACCGGTACTGGCTATTCCGCCATTATTAGATACCGGTAAAGATAACAGGATTCAGCTCACTGTTCAGCAGGGCATCAGCCGTTTTGGCAAATATCAGACGCAGACATGGGGCTATAATGGTGCTTTACTTGGTCCTGCTATACGTATTTACCGGGGCAAACCGGTACAGATAAAACTGCAAAACCGATTAACTGAAGCCACAACAGTACACTGGCATGGTCTGGAAGTACCGGGTGAAGCAGATGGCGGACCTCAGGCCTGTATACCGGCCGGACAAACACGAGTAATTGAATTTACCTCAGGCCAGCCTGCTGCAACATGCTGGTTTCACCCGCACCAGCATGGGCAGACCGGCCGTCAGGTGGCAATGGGGCTGGCTGGTTTGCTGTTGCTGGAAGATACTGTCAGTACTGGGCTGCCTATCCCCAAAAACTGGGGATTAGATGATATTCCTCTGATCGTACAGGATAAAAAATTTAATACAGCCGGACAAATTGATTATCAGCTTGATGTTATGAGTGCTGCCACAGGCTGGTTTGGAGATACTCTGCTATGTAATGGTCAGATATATCCGCAGCATAACGCGCCGCGTGGCTGGTTGCGATTACGTCTGCTTAATGGCTGTAATGCCAGAACACTGAACTTTGCCTGTAGTGATGGCCGCCCTTTATATGTTATTGCCAGTGACGGTGGCTTTCTGCCTCAGCCGGTAACGGTGTCCGGCCTGTCGGTATTGCCCGGCGAACGTTTTGAAGTAATGGTTGACACCAGTAACGGTAAAGCATTTGATTTGCTTACTTTACCGGTAAAACAGACGGGCATGAATCTGCCGCCTTTTGATCAGCCCTGCCCGATAGTTCGTGTGTCTGTACTTTCTTCGCGTAATGATGCATCTTTACCCGATCAGCTTACCAGCTCTCTGCCTGTATTACCGGCTCTGTCTCAGCTTGTACACCGCCATTTTCAGCTGTCTATGGATCCTGAGCTGGACAGTATGGGTATGCAGGCTTTACAGCAACTGGCGGGAAAATCAGCTATGCCAATGGAGCATATGTCTATGCATCAGTCTCATATGGAAATGATGCATAATATGCACACGGATAAAAACGCATTAGATTTAATGCATGCCAACATGATTAACGGACAGACTTTTGATATGAATAAGCCGGCATTTGCCGCCAGTAAAGGGAAATATGAGTGCTGGGAAATATCCGGTTCAGGCGATATGATGCTGCACCCGTTTCATATTCATGGTACTCAGTTTCGCATTCTTAATGAAAACGGACAACCGCCTGCTGCTCATCGCTCAGGCTGGAAAGATACGGTACGGGTAGAAGGTGGTGTAAGTAAGGTATTGGTGAAATTCAACCACAGTGCGCCAGCAAGTTTTCCTTACATGGCTCATTGCCACATACTGGAACATGAAGATACGGGGATGATGCTGGGGTTTACTGTCTGAATATACGCTCGTTACAAGCTGAATTTTTTCAGATATTTAAAAACTGAAGTTAATAATACTTATGGATTAATAAAACGTTAAATTAGCTGCGCCAATAAATATTTTTCCATAAGCCGGATTAGCATAAACAATGAGATTCTGGTATGAAAATATATGATGTTTTCAATAATATTTCATAAATGTCATCGTATCAGGCCTGTAAATATCCCGATAAAAATATAAACCACTCAAAACGATTGGTTTTGAGTGGTTTCTTATGTCAATGATTAATCAGCTGCACTGGTACGAATCAGATAATCAAAAGCACTTAATGCTGCTTTAGCACCTTCACCGGCAGCAATAATAATCTGCTTATAAGGTACGTTTGTACAGTCACCGGCGGCAAAAACACCCGGCACACTGGTTTTACCAAAAGCATCGATTACAATCTCGTGCATTGGCTCAGTTAAGTCTACTGTACCTTGCAAAAATCCGGTATTTGGTAATAAACCAATCTGAACAAAAATACCTTCCAATGCCAGATGATGCTCTGTATTGCTTACCCGGTCCAGATAGTTCAGACCATTAACTTTGCCGTTTTCGCCGGTTACCTCGGTAGTCTGAGCATTCATAATAATCTGAACATTAGGCAGACTATGCAATTTTTGCTGTAATACTTCATCAGCACGCATTTTACCGGAAAATTCCAGCAGAGTAACATGCTTAACAACGCCAGCCAGATCAATGGCAGCTTCTGCACCGGAATTACCACCGCCAATTACGGCTACATCTTTGCCTTTGAACAACGGGCCATCACAATGCGGACAATAAGTCACACCTTTCGTACGGTACTCCTGCTCACCGGGCACATTCATTGAGCGCCAGTGTGCACCTGTAGACAGGATAACGGTACGCGATTTTAAAACAGCACCACTTTCTGTATGTACCTCAATCAGTCCGCCTGTAGTTTTAGCCGGTACCAGCGCACTGACTCTTTGCAAATTCATAATATCGACATCATAACTGCGTACGTGGCTTTCCAGATCATGGGCAAAACGCGGACCGTCGGTACGTAAAACTGATATATAATTTTCAATATCCAGCGTGTCGAGAACCTGACCACCAAAACGTTCGGCCACAATACCGGTACGAATACCTTTACGTGCTGCATATACAGCGGCAGCAGCACCGGCAGGTCCCCCGCCCACAATCAGCACGTCAAACGGTGCTTTTGCATTCAGTTCATCAACTGCCGCACTTGCGGCATTGCTGTCAAGTTTAGCAACAATTTCCGCCAGTTCCATTCTGCCCTGACCAAATGGTTCACCATTCAGAAAAACTGCCGGCACACCCATAATCTGTTTCGCTTCAATTTCTTCCTGAAACAATGCTCCGTCAATAGCTGTATGGCTGATATTCGGATTGAGAATAGACATCAGATTCAATGCCTGTATAACATCCGGACAATTGTGACAGGTAATAGAATAATAAGTTTCGAAGTGATAACTGCCCTGCAAATTTTTAATTTGTTGCTGTAATGATTCTGCTTCTTTAGATGGATGACCGCCCACCTGCAATAAAGCCAGTACCAGTGAACTGAATTCATGCCCCATCGGATTACCGGCAAAAACCAGTCCTGTATGCACACCGGGATTAGTGATTTCAAAAGATGGCTTACGTTCAGACTGACCATCGGTACGCAGACTGACTTTATCGCTTAACGCCTCTACTTCCTGTAACAGTGCCAGCATGTCGCGAGCACCTTTACTTTCGTCCAGCGTAGCAATAATTTCAACCGGTCTGGTTACATATTCAAGATAAGCTTTTAGTTGGTTTTTCAAAGTGTCGTCTAACATTTTACTGCTCCATTACATTAATAAAAATAAACTATAGATATTCTGTTTTTGATAGCCTGCATTTTTGTTTTAGTAAAAAGCCCGGATACCGCAGCCGGTATTCGGGCTGAATGACTGTTTATTTAACAGTAAGTTTCTGATGTGTGTATTTAAGTGTGTTAGATTTTACCAACCAGTTCCAGAGAAGGAGCCAGAGTTTTTTCGCCTTCTTTCCATTTAGCAGGACAAACTTCACCCGGATGAGAAGCAACATATTGTGCAGCTTTAACTTTACGTACCAGATCTGAAGCTTCACGACCGATACCTTCTGCAGTTACTTCCACACACTGGATAATACCCTGCGGGTCAACCAGGAATGTAGCACGATCGGCAGAACCCTGACCTTCACGCAGTACACCAAAATTAGTTGTCAGGGTAGCATTGCGGTCACCCAGCATAAAGTATTTAATTTTGGCAATTGTGTCAGAAGCATCGTGCCATGCTTTATGAGTAAAATGAGTATCGGTAGAAACAGAGTAAACTTCTACGCCCAGTTTCTGCAATTCTTCATAGTGATCAGCCAGATCACCTAATTCAGTAGGACAAACAAAAGTAAAATCTGCCGGATAGAAAAAGAATACAGACCATTTACCTTTTACGTCAGCATCACTGATGTCTACAAATTTACCATTATGAAAGGCAGTGGTATTGAACGGTTTGATTTCAGTGTTAACATTAGCAACCATGAAATATCTCCTTGAATGTACAGGTTGAATTAATCGATGGATGTATAGTACACAAATTTACTCAATAAATATAATCAAATGATTTTATGTAATCGATAGTTTTTATTTTTCATAAAAAACAAAGCATTATATTTTCAAGGTTATAAAAATAACTTACAGACCAGATAAATACACTAAATTCATATATAAAAACTATTATAAACAGCCATTAGCTGTATGGGAGTTACTCTGCCAAAATCTAAAATTGCTGTAACTAAACCGGTCACAGCCTGGATGCTGCACATTACTGATATTTGCCCTGTGCATTTATCAAGATTAATATACAGATTATTATAAAAAAAGCCAAATTAAGATTGATACCGGCAAAAAATTTTTTCACTTTTTAGTTTCAGTTTAATTCTGCTACTTAATATTTGCAGGTGATGTATGGTATGAAAACGCATATTCTGCAATTGATAATATTTACACTGGTACTCATATGGTCTGCTTATCAGCCGCATGACTACCCTACTTGGTGGCTTGAAGTTTTTCCGGCATTGCTGGGATTGATACTTCTTGTATTCACCTATTCCCGCTTTCGTTTCAGTCAGCTTATGTACTGGGTAGTTTTAGTTCATGCAATTATATTACTGATTGGCGGACATTATACTTATGCCGAAGAGCCGGTATTTAATTATCTGCGCGGTGTATTTGGCTGGTCACGTAATAATTACGATAAGCTTGGACATTTTTTTCAGGGTTTTTCACCAGCTATTATAGCCAGTGAATTACTATGGAGATTACGAATTGTACGCTACCGCGGCTGGGTGATATTTTTGAGTGGTTGTGTCTGCATGACCATCAGTGCCATATACGAATTGTTTGAGTGGCTGGTAGCAACATTGAGTAATCAGGAAGCTGTCACTTTTCTTGGCACACAGGGCGATGTATGGGATACACAGAAAGATATGCTCTGGTGTCTGATAGGTTGCAGCACCATGCTTATCTATCTTTATTTTAGTAAACAGCACTTACGGAAACCATCACGTTAAAAACGCAGGCAGTTACCATTACAAGTAAAAATCAGATCGGATCCAACTTATAACAGCAGAGTATCTGATTAGTCTTGCATGGCAGCTTTGACTAAAGCTGCCATCTCTTAAAGCTCAGGTAATCAGGCGGAAACAGATTGTGTTTTTTCCAGTTTGATTTTCAATTCTTTGATATCTTCTTCAAATATCATAATTACGCCCAGATAGGCCATACCAAACATCATAGCCGTAATGAATGAGCTGGCAATTGCCATGGTATTCATCCAGACCAGACCCACAGCAAATACCAGAAAACACAAAGCAAATATGACGTTAAAATAGAACTTTACTCTTTTAAATTTTTGCTCTTTGTGTGCAAGCTGTACACTTAGTTCATTACTGTTTGTTGCAAATTCAGCAGTTTGGTTCATGTGTTCAAACTCCAGTAAATGTAAAGCTAATGAATATTATTGTAATGTCAAATTTCAAGACAAGGCTATTTTAACCGGTATTACACTCGTAATGAAGTACTATTTTAACAATTTGATATAAGAGAATAACTCTGAAAAAATTTTGTTAACGCATATTTAATCAGATATACATCCGCAAAATTATTAATTTATTTATATGACATATTCTAAATATTTTTAATTTATAACTAATATTCAAATATATATATAGTTTTAAAACTGCATAGCTTCAAAAATTTTATTTACTGTCTGTTCAGATTACGGCTAATTTTTCATCAAATTTATATATACTTATTAGCTATAAGAACTGATTTATTTGCCACACTTTATTAGGTATAAATAGAATAAAATGTTATCAGTCTGAATCTTAAAAAATTAAAAAGGCTGAAACCATCAGTTAGTTTCAGCCTTGTTTATCAATAAACAAATTACTTCTTATTTGCTAAGAAGATATTCTATTAATAACAATCGTTATTTAACTATCTTCAAACCTTTTTTCGCACCAGATTTATTACTGTCATCTGCAGGTAAACTCTCTGGCACAGAAGGCTGGCTTTCAGATACGGGGTTATCCCCGCCTGCTGTCGGGTGTTCACTGTTTTCAGTAAGAGGTTCTACATCAAACCCCATGCCGTCACCAGTTTCTCTGGCAAAAAGACTGATTACATGACCAACCGGAATCCATATATCATGGGAAACGCCGCCAAAACGGGCAGAAAAACTAACCCATTCATTATCTATATTCAGATTATGTGCGGCTACAGGCCCGATATTAAGCACAATTTCATTGTCTTTTACATACTGAAGCGGTACCTGAGTTTTATCATTTACCCATACTGCAATATGCGGTGTATAACCACTATCCAGCGCCCATTCATACAATGCGCGCAGAATATACGGTTTGGTGTTCAGCTTGCTCATTGTCCTCCCCTTTGTCAGGATAATTTAACGACGCATTGCTTTCTCGGCAGGTGTTAAGGCATCAATAAACGCTTCACGCTGAAAAATACGTTCCGCATATTTAAGCAATGGCGCAGCTGATTTTGGCAGCTTAATATCATAATGATCCAGACGCCACAGAAGCGGAGCCAGCGCCACATCAATCATGGAGAAATCATCGCCGATAATATATTTGTTTTTAGTGAATGCAGGAGCCAGCATTGTTAAGCCCTGAGTAATGGCTTCGCGGGCTTTGTTCATTTCCTTATTACTTGATTCAGGATTTTCCAGCACCAGTACATGACTGAACAGTTCTTTTTCCAGACGATATAAAACAAGACGACCACGACCACGCATAATCGGATCTGCCGGCATTAGCTGCGGATGCGGAAAACGCTCATCAATATATTCATTAATAATATTGGATTCATACAAAATCAGGTCACGTTCAACCAGAACAGGAACCTGATTATACGGATTCATCACAGCCAGATCTTCCGGCTTATTGAAAACGTCTACATCTTTAATTTCAAAATCCATGCCTTTTTCATACAGCACAAAGCTGCAACGCTGACTAAACGGGCAAGTAATACCCGCATATAATGTCATCATAATTAGTTTCCCAGAATTACTGTATAATCAATACAGTGTGGTGTTTAAAAATTATTCAATTATAGACAAATGACTCTATTTTTACCAGAAAAATAGCTTAAGTTTATGTTTATTAAAATTTTTATTATATAAATTACCATCAATCACACAAAATTCATTTAAGCCGGATTAGGCTCATCAAAAAACTGCTGAGTAATCCCGAATTCACTGGCTAATGCACAGGCAAGTGCCTGAATACCATATCTTTCGGTGGCATGATGCCCTGCCGCGATGAATACCACTCCGCATTCCTGCGCCAGATGGTATTGAGGTTCGGATATTTCACCTGTGATAAATGCATCAACCCCAGCATCAATAGCCTGCTGAAAAAAACTCTGACCGCCGCCGGTACACCAGGCCAGCCTGCGTACTGGTTGTTGTTTGTCAGCACATAACAATACGGGTTTGTGATTCAGGCCTATCTCAATCTGCTGAGCCAGCTGTTCTGCAGTTTGCTCATAGGTTAAAGCACCGTACTGAATTAAATTCTGTTCACCGCCACAGCCAGTAATCTCCCAGCCTAAACGCTGAGCCAGCTGCACATTATTCCCCCAGCGCGGATGCGCATCCAGCGGTAAATGATAGCCAGCCAGATTAATATTATTGGCTAATAATGTCTGAATACGGCGTTTTTTCCAGCCTGTAATCACAGCCGCTTCATTTTTCCAGAACATACCATGATGAACCAGCAGCATATCTGCCTGCTGCTTTACGGCAAAATCAATAGCAGCCTGACTGGCAGTGACAGCACAAACAATAGTGCTAACTTCATCCCTGCCCTCTACCTGTAACCCATTCGGGCTGAAATCGCGAAACTGAGCAACCGCCAGCTCCTGAGCGCACCAGTCTAAAATTTCTTTTCTGAAAGCCATAAATTTCCTTTAATCGTGCAAGATATAGCAGTCTGCATTGTTAATACATAGCTTTATTCTTATTACAATAAAGTTATTATACTAACAAGCTCAGGGAGAAAGCTGAAAATGTCTGAATACAGCTGAGTGAATATAAAATTATAAAAAATCATTATCTTTAAATAAAAATATTTATATGCTTTGTGATTAAATAAATGTTATTTTATGTTAATATTTATTAAAATAATATAGTATTAAATTTAAAAGCTCGCAGATTTTTGGAATATCAAAATGAAAATATTGCTTTTGCTATTAATTTTAAGTTTAAGCGGATGTCTTAACAGCAACAATGATAGCGAACAGGACAAAATTAAAAATTTGGAGGAACAACGGATAATCACAGACACTACAGAGATTACTGTGCGCATTCCATCAAAAGTATCAGGTAAAAAACTGGAGATTGCCCTGCCGCGCTGCATGTTTGGTTTTAGTATAAAAAATAAAATTATTGATGGTATAGTCGAGCAAAAGGCAGCAGCAATTATATTTGCCTTACCTACTTTATCAGGTTTTCCCAATGATGAAGAAGCAATTCATCGATGTCCTGATTTTTCTAAGCCTGTTGTAGGTCTTAGTTTTGCGCCGTTATATCGCAACATAAAAGCAGAAAAACTGGAATATGGAAATCATTGGTTCAAACGGGAAAATTACCGATTCCGATTAAAAGAAAAGAAAAATAATCAGGAATTGTATTATATTGGTATTTCAGGAAAACAAACTATGTTTGTTAATAAATCCGAAACCAATCAACAAGATTTAAGAATTGATTTCTGGCCATTTGATGTTAAGGATGAATACAATGCTTTTCCGCATCAAATTGATATTTATTCTGTTTTAGATGAAGAGTTTAGTGTTACCTACACTGTATATTCCTCGAGATTTCTACATGGGAAGTATAAACCACCAGTAAGCCAGAACTATTTTGCTGATGGATTAATTCAAATATATAAGCACAATGAAAGCTTACTTGATCATCCGGAAATTCAACTGGGTTTTATTCAGAATAATAACCGTATTCTGGATTATATCCATCAGCACAGTAAGGTAGTTACAGACCAGAATCATTAAGAATAGCCATATAGTTAATCTTGCTGATATTTGATTATAGAAAACACTAAAACTAATAATTCCTCACCATTTAAAATTAATTTTTCAATATATTATTAAGATAAAAAGCTGCCGGATGCTAATGATGCAACCAGCAGCTTTTTATCTTGAAATAATTAGTTTTGCAGAGCTGTCTTTATGCGCTGATGTAAATTCTGAATACTGTAAACATCAGTACGGGATAAACGGCTTACACCTTCACTCATCGCTAAAGCACCTGCGATGGTGGTATATAAAGGGATACGCATATTCAGTGCACTACGGCGGATTGAATGGCTGTCTTTAATAGACTGTACATCACTGCTGACAGTATTAACGACCAGAGCAATCTCACCGTTTTTAATGGCATCAACAATATGCGGGCGCCCTTCAGTTACCTTATTCACCACTTGCACATTGATTCCGTGCTCAGCCAGAAAAGCTGCTGTCCCGCGAGTGGCACATAGTCCGTATCCGAGCGACTGAAAATTGGTTGCCACCTGAACAACAGCAGGTTTGTCTTCATTACGTACAGCCAGAAACACTTTACCAATAGTCGGCATACGTTCACCCGCTCCGAGCTGGGCTTTTAAATATGCTTCGGCAAATGTTTCACCGACACCCATTACTTCACCGGTAGAGCGCATTTCGGGTCCGAGAATGGTATCTACGCCGGGAAATTTAATAAAAGGAAATACGGCTTCCTTAACTGCAAAAAATTCAGGAATAACTTCTTGTGTGTAGCCCTGTTCGGCCAATGAGATACCGGCCATAACCCTTGCTCCGATTTTAGCAAGAGACACACTTGTGGCTTTAGATACAAATGGAACAGTACGTGAAGCACGCGGATTGACTTCAAGTACGTAAACGATATCATCCTGTACCGCAAACTGCACATTCATCAGACCAATTACATCTAAAGCCATTGCCATGGCTGCTGTCTGACGACGAATTTCATTCTGAATATCTTCACTTAGCGAATAAGGCGGAATGGAACATGCTGAATCGCCACTATGGACACCTGCCTGTTCCACATGCTGCATGATGCCGCCGATAACTACCTGTTTGCCATCACATACACAATCTACATCTACTTCAATAGCGTGGCTGAGAAAGTAATCAAGCAATACCGGGCTATCATTGGATACTTGTACAGCTTCGCGCATATAGGTTTGTAATTCATTGGCTGAATGCACTACCTGCATAGCTCGTCCGCCAAGTACATAAGATGGCCGTACTACCAGCGGATAACCAACTTCTTCAGCCAGTTGCAGTGCCTCTGCTTCAGTACGTGCTGTACGATTTTCCGGCTGACGCAATCCCAGTTTATGCAGAATCTGCTGAAAACGCTCACGGTCTTCTGCTGCATCAATGGCATCAGCTGAGGTACCGATAATATTGACACCATTAGCTACCAGTTCATTAGCCAGTTTTAAAGGCGTCTGGCCGCCATAATGCACAATGAGACCGTCAGGTTGTTCGGTATGACAGATTTCCAGTACGTCTTCAAGGGTAAGCGGCTCGAAATACAATCTGTCAGAAGTATCATAATCTGTCGAAACTGTTTCAGGATTACAGTTCACCATAATGGTTTCAAAACCGGATTCGCGCAATGCTAATGCAGCATGTACACAGCAATAATCAAACTCAATACCCTGACCGATACGATTTGGTCCGCCACCAAGAATCATAATTTTTTTACGCTGTGTCGGTTCCGCTTCGCATTCTTCTTCATAAGTTGAGTACAGATAGGCAGTATCGGTAGCAAATTCGGCTGCACAGGTATCTACGCGTTTAAAAACCGGATGTAGATTTATGGCATAACGATGTTGTCTAACACTGGCTTCATCCTGATTAAGCAATTGCGCCAGCCGTTTATCAGCAAAACCTTTGCGTTTGAGTTTACGCAGATAACTGTAATCGATATCTTCCAGTCTGATCGCTGTCAGTTTCTGTTCTTCGCTAACCAGATCAGCAATCTGTGCCAGGAACCACGGATCAATAGCACAAATTGTATAGATTTCCTCTAATGAAAAGCCGGCACGAAATGCATCAGCGACATACAGTATCCGTTCCGGACCGGGATTAGCCAGTTCACGCTGAATGGCTGCCCGGTCACTGCTACGGCAATCAAAGCCGCTCAGACCGACCTCCAGACCGCGCAGAGCTTTATGAACAGACTCCTGAAATGTACGGCCGATAGCCATTACTTCCCCAACTGATTTCATCTGTGTCGTCAGGCGATCATCTGCGGACGGAAATTTTTCAAAGGCAAAACGGGGAACTTTAGTTACCACATAATCAATGGAAGGCTCAAAGGAAGCTGGTGTGCGTCCGCCGGTTATATCATTTTGCAATTCATTCAGTGTATAGCCTATTGCCAGCTTAGCTGCGATTTTGGCAA
Source organism: Snodgrassella sp. ESL0324 (assembly GCF_013344955.1). Lineage (NCBI taxonomy): Bacteria > Pseudomonadati > Pseudomonadota > Betaproteobacteria > Neisseriales > Neisseriaceae > Snodgrassella > Snodgrassella sp. ESL0324. Next base: position 182,382 of record NZ_JAAEDS010000014.1, read on the forward strand.
TCGGAAAACCAGTAGCTTTAGAAGCCAGAGCAGAAGAACGGCTGACACGCGGATTCATTTCAATCACAATCATTTCGCCGTTTTGCGGATTAACGGCAAATTGTACATTAGAGCCACCGGTATCCACACCAATTTCACGCAGCACTGCCAGAGAGGCATCGCGCATCAGCTGATATTCTTTATCCGTCAGTGTTTGTGCCGGAGCTACTGTAATCGAATCACCGGTATGTACGCCGCACGGATCAAAATTTTCTATCGAACAGATAATAATGCAATTGTCGGCACGGTCACGCACCACTTCCATTTCATATTCTTTCCAACCCAGTACAGACTGTTCGACCAGTAATTCATGAGTAGGTGAAGCATCAAAACCACGTTCACAAATAGTAATAAATTCATCTTTATTGTAGGCAATACCGCCGCCACTGCCGCCCATAGTGAAAGACGGGCGAATTAATGCAGGAAATCCAACCTGTGCCTGTGCATCCAGAGCCTGCTCCATGCTATGGCAAATAAAGGATTTCGGGGTATGCAGACCGATTTTATTCATTGCTTCTTTAAAACGGCCGCGGTCTTCTGCTTTATCAATTGCATCTTCGGATGCACCAATCAGCTCTACCTGGTATTTTTTCAGAATACCGTTATGCGCGAGATCAAGAGCACAGTTGAGTGCCGTTTGTCCGCCCATCGTTGGCAAAATGGCATCGGGACGTTCTTTTTCAATAATTTTTGCCACTGTCTGCCACATAATCGGCTCAATGTAAGTAACATCAGCCATATCCGGATCTGTCATAATCGTAGCCGGATTGGAATTAACCAAAATGACTTTATAGCCCTCTTCACGCAATGCCTTGCATGCCTGAGCTCCGGAGTAGTCAAACTCGCATGCCTGACCAATTACAATAGGACCGGCACCAATAATTAGGATAGATTTTAAGTCTGTGCGCTTAGGCATACTGATACCTTTATCAAAAAATTATCTGTTAATTTAGCGGTACGGCAAGATTGATTTTCTGACAGTCAATCGGTCAGTCGATACTTGCCGTCCATAATTTCAGTGCAAACGCAATAAACATCAGCCCGATTGTGGCTACTGCCCCGGCAGCCAGACGCTGATAGTGACGAAACCACTTGACCAGCGATAAACCACTGAATATCAGTACGCTTAGATAAGTCAGGCTGAAAATTTGCAAAATAATAGCCAGCAGTAGAAAACTATATGCCGGATGTGCGTAATGCGGATCAACAAACTGAACAAAAAAAGCCAGAAAAAACAAAATTGCTTTCGGGTTTAATAAACTGAGCAGCAAAGCATGCTGAAAGTAATGACGTGCCGGAAGCGGTTTACTGGCTTGTGCCGGCTCACACAATGATTGTCTGAAAACATCTGCAGCAGCCTGCTGACGTCTGTTCCATTGCTTAAGAGCTGAGCGCAGCAACTGCCAGCCCAGATAAAACAAATACAAGCCACCGACCAGTTTCAGTATTAAAAACAATGCAGGTATGGTTTTGATAATTGATGTTGCACCTGAGGCTGAAAGCAACATCAAAATACTGTCACCCAGAAATATTCCGGCAACCGCACAATAAGCAGCCCGTGCTCCATATTTTCCGGCCATGGCCAGACAATACATTGAATTTGGTCCCGGCAGCAGAACAATTGCTATGGCACCGACAATATACGTTCCCAGATCAGTAATACCAAACATGGGGATTCCTGTACTTTTTTACTATTCTCAATAAATTTAGTTCGTAATATCACGCAATTAATTTTTATCTGCCGCCTGCATATGTTCGATAAAGCGGTCAAAAAGGTAGGCAACGTCATGCGGGCCCGGACTGGCTTCCGGATGTCCCTGAAATGAAAAAGCCGGCTGACTAGTCATGCTAATACCTTGAAGTGAACCGTCAAACAGCGATTTATGAGTAATACGAACATTTTCCGGTAAAGTATCTGCATCTACTTCAAAACCATGATTCTGACTGGTAATCACAACCCGGCCGGTATCCATATCCTGTACCGGATGATTGGCTCCGTGATGACCAAAAGGCATTTTGCGGGTTTTCGCCCCTAAAGCCAGACCAAGCAGCTGATGTCCCAGACAAATACCGAATAGTGGCAGTTTATGTGCCAGAATTTCCTGTACAGCTTTAATGGCATAATCACAGGGTTCCGGATCACCCGGCCCGTTAGACAGAAATACGCCGTCAGGATTCAATGCCAGTACTTCAGCTGCCGGTGTAGTAGCAGGAACCACAGTCAGACGGCAGCCCCGTTCACTCAGCATACGCAAAATATTGGTTTTTACCCCGAAATCGTAGGCAACCACATGATATCCGGCTTGTTGCGGCTGAACATAACCCTGCCCCAGCTGCCATTCACCCTGAGTAAATTCATATTTTGCAGAACAGCTTACTTCCCGTGCCAAATCTTTTCCGGCCATGCTGCCAAAAGCACGTGCCATTTCCAGAGCCTGTTCTTTATTTGCATCAGCGCCAGTCAGAATACAGCCGGCCTGTGAACCTTTATCCCGCAGCAAACGGGTAAGGCGTCGGGTATCAATATCTGCGATTGCCACAGTATGCTGACGTTGCAGATAATCGGACAGGTTTTCCTGCGCACGAAAATTACTGTGCAATAAAGGTAAGTCGCGAATAATTAACCCGGAAGCATAAATTTGTTTACTCTCAGTGTCTTCACTGTTGATACCGGTATTGCCGATATGCGGATAAGTAAGAGTCACCATCTGCTGAGTATAAGACGGATCAGTGAGGATTTCCTGATAGCCAGTCATGCTGGTATTGAAGACTACTTCACCAACTGCCTGCCCGGCTGCTCCAATGCTGACACCATGAAATACGGAACCGTCAGCCAACACCAGAATTGCACTTGTAGTCATGAATGAGTCCTGTGTATTTAATAGACCGTCAATAACGACAATCTGTTTTTTATGGATTAATAATCGTGCTTCCAGTTACCAGTTGCAGGCAAAAAAAAACACGCCACTTCACGCAAAAAGCGTGAGCTACGTGCTTGATTATGGCAGAGACATAATATCTGACACTGCCATGAAAGCAATGCATTTTAGCTAATCTTCTCTGCTTTGGCAATGCAGATATTACTAAATAAAAAAGAAAATTTTTATTAATCTGCTGAGCAGCCCGCCGGCTGCCCTTTAGACTGACTGCAAATTTTACAACATTATTTTAGCGTACATGATAATTAGGTGCTTCTTTGGTGATTTGCACATCGTGTACATGCGACTCACTCATACCCGCTGCGGTAATTTCAACAAATTCTGCCTTATCATGCATATCATGAATGGTTTTACAGCCCAGATAGCCCATACTGGAGCGTAATCCGCCTACGAGCTGATGGATAATCTGGCTGATTGGTCCTTTATAAGGTACCCGTCCCTCGATGCCTTCCGGCACATATTTATCAGCGCTGGAGACATTATCCTGAAAATAACGGTCAGAAGAGCCCTGGCTCATGGCTCCCATTGAACCCATACCGCGATAGGATTTATAAGAGCGTCCCTGATAAAGCTCAATTTCACCCGGTGCTTCTTCAGTACCGGCAAACATGCCGCCCAGCATTACCGCAGAGGCGCCGGCTGCCAGTGCTTTAGCCAGATCACCTGAAAAGCGTATACCACCGTCAGCAATCAGCGGCACGCCGGTACCGGCAAGTTCTGCAGCCACATTATGAATAGCGGTTAACTGCGGCACACCTACACCGGCTACTATACGGGTTGTACAGATAGAACCCGGCCCGATGCCAACTTTAACTGCATCCGCTCCTGCTGCGACCAGATCACGCGCAGCAGCTGCTGTTGCTATATTACCGCCAATGACATCTACATCCGGATAATGCTGTTTTACCCAGCGTACACGTTCTATTACACCCTGACTATGTCCATGCGCTGTATCCACTACCAGCACATCTACTCCAGCCTGAACCAGTGCAGCTACCCGCTCGTCTGTGTCTTTTCCGACTCCTACTGCAGCTCCTACTCTCAGCCGTCCTTCACTGTCTTTATTGGCATTAGGAAAAGCTGTGTTTTTTAATATGTCTTTTACTGTAATCAGACCTTTCAGCTCCCAGTCTTCATTCACTACCAGCACACGCTCAATTTTATGTGTATGCATTAATTCACGGGCATCATCGATACTGGTAGTTTCACTTACAGTAACCAGACGCTCACGCTGGGTCATAATACTGGATACTTTTTGCTGCAGATTACGTTCAAAACGTAAATCCCGGTTAGTAACCAGACCAACAACTTTACCATTTTCCAGTACCGGTAAGCTGGAAACTTTGTATTTACGCCCGGGACCGATTAAATCGCCAATCAGCGTATCAGGTGTAATGGTTACCGGATCCTTGACCACACCACTTTCATATCGTTTAACATTGGCTACGGCACGTGCCTGCCGTTCAACACTCATGTTTTTGTGAATAATGCCAATACCGCCTTCCTGAGCCATGGAAATAGCCAGCTTAGCCTCAGTAACCGTATCCATCGCCGCTGAAACCAGGGGTAAATTCAGATTAATCCGGCGGGTAAGCGGAGTTTTCAGAATAACGTCGCGCGGCAGTACTTCAGAGTGAGCAGGTACGAGCAGCACGTCGTCAAAAGTGTAAGCTTTTTCGACTATACGCATTTTAGGGCTTCTTTTTAGAGGATGAGAAGAAATTCAGATAAGGGAATTGGCGGGCAATTTTAACAAATATACGACACACTCGCAAAATATACTTTTACATAAACCGGTCAATTGGCAAACATTGGTTTTTTTTATCGTATAATAGTCAAAACATATATTTCAAACCCAAGGAAAAGTAAACATGCGTCACAAAATACTGAAAATGTCACTGGCAATGGTACTGATGGGCAGCACATTAATAGCAGGTGCTGTGGAGGTATATACATGGCGTGATAACAAAGGCGTAAATGAATACTCAGACACCCCGGTTAATCTTTCACCTGCTAAAGCTCAGCGTTTTAATGTGCGCACACAGGTTGCCACGCCTGCTGCGGCACCTCAGCCTAATGCTGAAGCCAGTTCTGATTCAATAACAGAACAGCAGGCGAAACTTAACCGTAAAATTGAAGAACATAACAAACAGACAGATGAGCGGAACAAAAAAATTGAAGAACAAAACAAGAAAAACCGTGAAGCCGCCTGCAAAACTTCGAAAATGAACCGCCAAATGGCTGACAGTCTGCGCACCAATAACCGCGATGCGCTGATTAAACGTTATGATGAAGACGTACAACTGAATTGTAAATAAACTTTTACTCTTGACTATTTTACTCCTTATCCATAAGTTGTTTACGCAGCTTATGGACTTTTTTATGGCTGCATACATAGTTGTTAACCAGATATACCATTACTATGACCAATACCACAGCCACATCATCCAGCAATGCTGACAGTAATAAATTTGATATAGCCCTGTTTCTTAAAAACCTGCCTTTAGTGCCGGGGGTATACCGCATGCTCGATGCAAATGATAAAGTATTGTATGTGGGCAAAGCAGTGAATCTGAAACGCCGTGTCAGCAGCTACTTTCAGAAAACTGATTTATCGCCCCGGATTCAGCTTATGGTGAAACAAGTGGCGCGAATTGAAATTACAGCCACTCATTCAGAATCAGAAGCATTAATTCTGGAAAATAACTTTATCAAGGCATTATCGCCGAAATACAATATTCTGTTCCGGGATGATAAAAGCTATCCTTATCTGATGCTGAGCGGACATAAGTTCCCGCAAATGGCGTATTACCGCGGCAGTCTGAAAAAAAATAACCAGTATTTCGGTCCTTATCCTAATGGCTATGCGGTACGCAACAGCATCCAGACATTACAGAAAGTATTCAGACTGCGTACGTGTGAAGATAGTGTATTTGAGCATCGCGACCGTGCCTGCCTGCTTTACCAGATTAAGCGTTGTTCCGGTCCATGTACAGGACATATCAATGCTGAAGATTATCAGAGCAGTGTTAAAGCTGCGATCAGCTTTCTGCAGGGAAAAACCAGTGAGCTGACTGCTTCTTTGCATACCAAAATGCAACATGCTGCTGAACAGCTGGATTTTGAAACGGCAGCACAGGTGCGAGATCAGATTCAGGCACTGGGGCTAATGCAGTCTCAGCAATTTATAGACAGCAAACAGGCCCGTCACAATGACATTGATATCCTTGCGCTGGCTGAAGAAAATGATATTGTATGTATTCACTGGGTTAGCATTCGCGGCGGCCGGCATGTCGGGGATAAAAACTTTTTTCCGGATACCCGCTACCGTGTTGCCGAAAAACTCAATCACTATGGAGAGGCATTTGCTGCACAACACTATCTGGGTAAAAATAAGCCGGATATCATTATCAGTAATTTTCAGCTGCCCAAAAGCCTGTGTGAAGCACTGAATAACGAAAACGGTAAACAGATTCAGTTTATCCATAAAACTGTAGGTGAACGGCGTGTGTGGCTGAGTATGGCGGAACGCAATGCACATATGGCTATTGAACAGCATCGTTTACAGCAGCATAGCCAGCAACACCGTATTGAAGCGCTGGCTCAACTGCTGGATATGGATGCAGAAAATCTCAACCGGATTGAATGTTTTGATATCAGCCATACTCAGGGCGAAGCAACTATTGCTTCATGTGTAGTATATGAAGATGAAGCCATGCAGCCTGCCAAATATCGCCGCTATAATATTACAACCGCAAAGGCCGGTGATGATTATGCTGCTATGCGCGAAGTATTAACCCGTCGCTACGGACGACTGGCAGATAATGATGACAGTATCGGTGCGTGGCCGGATCTGGTGCTAATAGACGGAGGCAAAGGTCAGGTACATATGGCTCTGAATGTATGGCAGGAACTGGGTATTCATATTCCGATAGTCGGCATTGCCAAAGGTCCGGAACGTAAAGCCGGACTGGAAGAGCTGATTATTCCGCATCAGCAGCGCAATATCAGGGTAGAACCGCACAATCCTGCCCTGCATTTGTTACAAACTGTCCGGGATGAATCTCACCGTTTTGCTATTACCGGTCATCGGCAGAAACGTGCCAAAGCAAGAGTCACTTCTTCACTCAACAACATACCGGGTATTGGCAGCAAAAGGCGTCAGGCACTATTAACCCGTTTTGGCGGTTTGCGCGGCGTGGTTGCTGCCAGTGTGCATGATCTGAGTCAGACGGAAGGTATTAGCCTTGCTCTGGCCGAAAAGATATATGATGCTTTACATTAACACAAATATATCAATCTGATTATTATTAAATTTATTAATATTATCAATAAACAATACCGGAATATCCAGAAATTTTGTTTACAATACAGAATATACAATTATGGAATGCCTGAAACATTGCTGCCTGTGTTAAATATCATCTTTAGATAATACCGTGTATTTTCAGAAATTTGTCAAAACAATATTTATCTCTTCATCAGACTACATACTGATGAATGGAACCAGAAATACCGTATATTATTAATAATTTACAGTAATAGCACCAGCTTACAGGCAGTGTACAGAAGACAGAAAATCTTTAATCAGAATCCAGCTAAAATATTTGTTTTTCTTTACATTAAAAAGAATACATAAATATAATTATCTTTGAATTTATTAAAGGATATAATAAAATGACAGAAATAGTTCAAATTTCTTTGCATAAAAAATTATCTAGAAATTTTTTAATATTATTTGTCAGTTATTTCATATTTATACTGTGTTCAGTTGGAGCACTCTTATTTTATTTTTATGATGAATGTGAACGATCAGGCGCAAGTTTCTTTTTAGGTTTAATAGCACTGATTAATTTTTTTGTTTTTTTATTTTCTATAGTTATTAAAGCTTTAAAAGCAATTTTTTCCCGGACTGAAAATAAACAATCACTTTCATTTAAATTTTTACTAATCAATTTTACACTATTTCTTATTACCTTTTTTATCAGCATTTTGGGTTATAGATTATTAAGTACCTATTATAATCAAACAGATATTGTTTTAATTAATATTCTCTGCTGTTCTTTTTGTATCTTTATCTGTTTTTTAATTTTATTTTTCGCCAAAATAATCAAATGGCTTTTTTTACGTTCAGCTTAATGATAAAAATATTAACTAATTAATTCCGGAAAAAAGCAGATGAACTTCACTCAATACTTACTGCAAAATAAATATGATGATTTGTATCGCTATATATTTAATTAAAAATCAATTATTTATTCCGTGTTCAATTATTTATAACATCAGCACCAAATGCAGCATTTTAATTAGAAATGTAATAGCCTGAGCCAGAATTAAGTTTCAGGCAGTCATTCATATATACAATCGGCTAGTGATAAATCTAAACATTTTAATGAGATCAGCAGCAGATAATATTATTTTCCAGTTGCTGTAATTTAAGGCAATTATGATAACTGACTCATCAATATAATGATCTATTGTATATATGATTTAAATCAAACTACAACATTTAAATATATTTAATTTAAAAAGATTTATTTATAATAAAATAATTTTAATTTACAATAAAATTTAAATATGATTCATCATTACTTAAATCGCAGAAAATTGATCAGATTTTTAATTAACTATTTAATTTTTACAATAGTCTTTTTCGTGATACTCGAACTCCTTATGGGTTTCAGAGATATAAATGAATTTTTTACACTAGAGTCAGTTTTGGCTCTGATGGAAATAACTTTCATTCTCTTTTTATACTTCTTTTTTTTGTTCAAAACGACTAAAACTATTTTCATTCGCAACAGCAAAAATCAATCATCTTCTTTTAAATCTTTATTTTTTAAATTAGCACTTAACATTGGTTTGATTTTGCTATTTCACTTTGTTGTTTATTTATTAGGTATCGACGAAGATTTAAGGTACACTATTTATGGTTTAATGATATATTTCATTTTATATTGCTGGGCAGTCAGTTTTTTTATACTAATAAATATAAAAATCATAAAATATTTTTTACGGGCAGAAAAAAATGTTCAGATTTCTACTTATAGACTTGTATCCGAAGATTTATTTATGTTTTTAACTAGTTACTCATTAGTTATAATCTGCATGATTGGATATTACTACTCTATTGGTGATTATACTTACCAATTCAAGCTTTTGATAGGAATCGGAAAATTAAACTTACTTCTGCTCGGAATTAATTTTTTAACTTTTATATTGATTATATTTGTTTCTACTATTAAACCTGTAAAATATATTTTTTTTAATACTGAAAATAGTGAATCCTTTTCATTTAATTCTTTACTTATAGGATCCGGATTATCTCTGATAAGCTGCCTCTTTTTGTTTTTTATTAAAGGTATATTATTTTTTATAGAATTTTCAAAACTTATACAACTTGTTATCATTTCAGGTGAAATTTTCTGCCTGTGTATCTTTATTCGTCTTTTTATTTTACTTCTTGCCAAAATATTCAAATTACTTTTGTTTTATTCCGCAAATATAATAAAATTAATTAGCAAATAATTTTTAAAGTCAATAATCTAAATATTAAGTATAAGAATAGTCGAATTATCAGAAAATAATTTTCTATTCTACTGGCAAACATATTTTCTTCAATGGCAAAATTAATTTAAAATATCTATCAATTCTACTATTTTAAAAGAAAGTATATAGAAAAATTTTGTCTTTTCTTTGGCAATCTAATACATATATAACAGTAATATTAATAGAAAATAAAAATATTTCTATACTTTTATTTAACTATATATCATCTATTTTTCGAAATATAAAAGTATAAAACCCACTTTTGTGGGTTTTATACTTTTATTAAGTTAAAACTGATTATTTCTAATACATATGTGATATTGACCATACTGGTCTTTATAACCTAAATATGTATTTTTTATAGAATCCACATATTTTTTATCAACAAAACTTACAATTCCATAATCATCTCTTTCACCCGGAGAAATATTAAAATGATCACGTACACCATTTCTTGCCTGTTTATCGCCTTGAATGAAATAGACTTGATTATTTTTCATAATAAACACTCCGATTGCCTCATCTAAAGGTTTTTTATCTTTGTCAGCAGCAGCCCAACCATAAATTTTATAAACTTCTTTATTTAAAGGGAAAGCTACATCCACAGAATCAACATAACTAACACATTCTTTAGAAAATTTATAATTATTTTCTAATTTCACAATATCACCAATAATATTAGATTGAATATCTCTAACAGGAGGTTGTTTTTTTTGAATAGTTGAAAAAGGTCTATATTCATCCCAATAAATTATAGGATCAGAATTATCAGTTAACTTTGAAGCATGATGAAAATTATAATTACTATCAGTAACATTCGATTTGATATTAATAAATGATGAAAATATATCCAGTAAATTTAATCCACTTATTTTTTTCTTAATGTGTATTTGCTCTTTTATGTCCGAATCTAAATAAAATAAAGGAACCTCATATTCTTCAACAATATTATTGTTATGAAATACTTCAGTTTTTCCGACTGATAATCCATGATCTGAAAAATACATTAATTTATATTTTTTACCTTTTAATATTTTAGTAATTTTCTCTATAAATAAATCAAGTTTTTCAATAGTAGCTGCATAACAACCGGCTTCATTATGTAATTTAAAATTTGGTGTAAAATTTCCAATTCTTGAACACACAGGTTCATGAGAACCAATCATATGCATAAAAATTACTTTTTCCTTAGCATTGCTATTTATTATTTTCTCTAAAATAGGAAGCATTTCTTCATCGTCATTATTACCCGAATTGAAATCACCAGTTTTTAAAAATTTATTTTGTGTTGCTAATTTAGATAAATTATAGAAAACGTCATCTCCCCAACCATTTGCTCCTTGATTACTAATCCAATATGTTTCATATCCGGCTTTATTAGCTAATGAGACAACATTAATTCCCCAATGAATTCTGTTTTCAGTTGGGATAGCCTTAAATAGTGTTCTGGTAAGTGATAATTGTGTATTAGGTCCAGCAGATACCAACCCATCAATAAAAATACCTTTTGCTGAATTGAGAAAAGGAGTTGTGTTGTTAGGGTAGCCATATACTGACATATAATCTCTACGTACCGACTCTCCAATAATAACAACCCTTATTTCTGTATCATCATTGTTGTCTATTTTACCTTCTATTTTAATTGCACTACTATCCCCTAAATTTATTCGTTGTTCTTCTTTTTGTTTACGAATAACTTTCCATGAATCTATTGAATTTTTTAAAAAGGCATTTCTATTTATACCATGATGATTAACTGAGATACCAAATAAGCTGACTATATATAAAAATATAAATGCAAATATAGTAAAGTATTTAAATTTATTTTTTTCTTTTTTTGTTATTTGATATATCAAAAATTGGATAATTATAAATAAAACAGATAAAAATATTTCATATTTAATAGCCATAAAATAGCCAATAACTTCTAATTTATTGGTTTGTATTAAGGATATTAAAATTGCTTCTGTCGGCTTGCCATAAATAATTCCAGTTGGAAAATAAAAAGATAAAACAGAAAAAGTAACCAATAAAATTATTGATGTAAATCTGTATTTAGTACCAAAGATATAACAACCCAAAAATATCAAACCAACAATTATATCTTTATTTTCCCAATTTTTTGTATAACCAAGCCCGAATAATAAAATAATAGATGATACAATATATAGAAAATATAATAATATGTTCTTTCGTAACATAATAAAAATTTTACCCTTTGAACAAAGAAAATTTAATCTTTACTTTTATTTGAATTCCAAATTTTTTTATTTTTAAAAAAACCTATTGAAATAACAATCGACATAAATTTTTAAAATACTAAATCAAACTACTTCTTTCCTAAGAAAAATACAATGTTATAATTATATATGAATATATATATTAAAGGTAGCATATCATTCAATATGCATGTAATCATATGCATGATACAATCAATATATTAATAAATTAATATTTACTTCCCAGATGAATGTTATTATAATTACCAATACATCAAAATTTAATAGATATTTAATTTTAATAAATTTTATTAAAATTACTTACAAGCTTAGATAGATTAATAAGAAATAAAATTTCATCGCCAATATTTTATTTATATAAAATTAAATAAATTATCGATATAACATAAAGGAGAAAATAATATGTATCATATTGACTACAATAGCTATCGCTCTATAAACACTTTTAATCAGCGCGTACGCTTTTTAATATTGCATTATACTGCTGAAAATTTTGCTGATTCGATCAAATCACTTACCGGTTCAAATACGAGCATTCATTATCTGATTCCGGATGAGACAGAAGCAAGCTATCAGGCAGCCGGCTTTAAAGAGCTGCGTATTTTTAATCTGGTGGCAGAAACAGACCGCGCTTGGCATGCAGGTGTCAGTAATTGGCAAGGACGTAGTAATCTGAATGATACTTCCATAGGTATAGAAGTTGTTAATCTGGCTACTGATAATAACGGTATATTTACTTTTCCATCCTATAAGGTAAATCAAATTGAAGCGCTCAAACAACTAGCACTGAATATTCTCCAGCGTTATCCGGATATCACGCCAACTCATGTTATTGGGCATTCAGATATCGCACCACAACGCAAAAGTGATCCGGGTGCGGCTTTTCCTTGGGAAGAACTGTATAAAGCAGGAATTGGCGCCTGGTTTGATACACAAACCAAATTAAATTATCTAAACCAGTTCATAAAACAAGGGATACCTGATAATGCAACCATTTTGAAACAATTAAATCGTTATGGTTACGATATCACCGGAGCTGACGCTGATGCTGAACAATTCAGCAAACTGATACGTGCTTTTCAACTGCATTTCCGTCCAACTGACTATAGCGGAAGAGTGGATTGCGAAACGGTTGCTATTTTATACGCTTTAATTGATAAATATTTTCCGGAGGCATAAAACTCTTACTTAAAAAAAGCAGATGTTAAGCTGTTTAAAAAGCCACGAACATAAGCATTAAGTCCGTGGCTTTTTCAGATGAATGATAAATAAACCGATAATTTATCCGCAGCGGATAGCAATTGCTTATAAACGGGTTACTGAGAGTACACCTTTAACATCGCTCAGGTGGCTAAGTACCCGGGGTAAATCATTTACCTGCTGTACTTCAACAGTAAATCGCAACTGAGCTTCCATATCACGTGATAACGTCTGTACCGCAGTAACATTAAGCCGGTTGCGTGCCAGTGTTTCAGAAATATCGCGTAATAATCCACTGCGGTCTCTGGCACGAATTTCGATATCAATAGCAAAAACCTGCCCGGCTGAATCACTTGCCCAGGATGCAGGTAATACTTTATCCGGAGAAATCTGAGCCAGATATTGAAACGAAGAACAATTGCTACGATGGATTGAGATACCACGTTCCCGTGTTACAAAACCAATAATTTTGTCTCCGAATGCCGGTTTGCAGCATTTAGCCAGTGTTGTAAATAAACCAGCCTCACCATCCACGAGAACACCACCAAAATTTTTCTTAATTTTACTGCGTTTGACTAAATGATTTTCTGTTACCGGTGCTTCCGGTTTTTCCAGTAAAGTATCGACTGCTTTCTGAATCATGCGGCCGGAAACTTCACCATGCCCCATAGACAGATAAAAATCATCTGCACTGGAAAATCCCAGAGCTTCAGCCAGCTTATGAATATTTGGCTGTACCTGCATTTTTACTAACTGTTTTTCCAGCGCAGCACGTCCTGATTCCCGTATGGATTCACCGTTCTGCTGCCGGATAAACGCACGAATCTTACTAATGGCTTTATTACTTTTCACCCAGCCATCATGCAGCCAGTTAACCGATGGTTTACCTTCGCGTGCAGTAATAATTTCAACCCGCTGACCATTCTCCAATGGTGTGGATAACGGGACAATCTGTCCGTCTACTTTGGCACCACGACAACGGTTACCAATATCTGTATGTAATGCGTAGGCAAAATCAATCGGTGTGGCACCAGCCGGTAAAGAGAATACCTTGCCATGCGGAGACAGAACATAAATAGTGTCGTTAAACAGTTCTGTCTGAAAAGCACGTGACAGATCTTCACGGCTACTATCGTTTTCGGCGATATTTTCGCGCCAGTCGAGCAACTGACGTAACCATGCGATTTTATGTTCATAGGCTTCATTACCCTTGCCACCCTCTTTATAGCGCCAGTGAGCGGCCACTCCAAACTCTGCATAACGATGCATATCAAAAGTTCGAATCTGGATTTCCACACCTTTGTCTTCAGGCCCGACGACAACAGTATGCAAACTTTGATAATCATTGGGCTTAGGATGAGCAATATAATCATCAAACTCACCCGGTATAGGCTGCCATAAGCTGTGCACGATTCCCAGAGTGGCATAACAGTCTGCTACTGTATCTACCAGAATGCGTACGGCCCGTATATCATACAAACCATCAAAGCTCAGTTTCTTTTTTACCATTTTACGGTAAATGGAATAGATATGCTTTGGTCGTCCGGCCACTTCAAAATGCATGTTCAGGCGGCTCAGTTGCTGTCTGAGGGTATCAACAAAATGTTCAATATAGTCCAGACGCTCAGTACGCTTTTCATCCAGCAGACGGGCAATTTTCTTATATTCATCCGGATTCTGATAACGAAAACTTAAATCCTCAAGCTGCCATTTCAGCTGCCATACACCCAGACGATTGGCCAGAGGGGCAAAAACTGTCATGGTTTCTTTAGCTACGTCCTTTTTTAATTTTTCGTCGGTGACTTTACTCAGGTAACTCATGGTCTGGGCGCGCATAGCAAGTTTAATCAATACGACCCGGATATCCGATACCATCGCCAGTAACATCTGTCGCATTGCTTCAGCCTGCTGCTGCCGTTCCTCCTGTGTAGCCAGCGGGCTGATGCTGACAAAATAAGTAAGCTTCTGTACCTGATACAAACCCGCAACCAGCTGCATCACACTGTCACCACATTCTTCTTTGACAATATTTTTCCAGTCAGTGACATAATTGGGCAGACAGCTCAGCATTGTGGCAGCAACAGCATCGGCCATCAAATCCATATCTGCTACTGATTTAGCAGCAGCCATTAAATTGATATACAGATCTTCACCGGCAAAGGTTACCGCGTCTTTGGGATAGCTGTTATTTACCAAAGTCTGGGCATGCCGGAGCATTACTCCCATCGCCGCTGGTAAGGTGGCAATATAATCATCTAACCAGACACACGGTAAGCATGGATTGGTGACAAGAGCTTGATCAGGCGTGCTAACCATGTTATCAACCTGTTGATTTGTGTAAATTATGGCGACCATTTTACCAAAACAGACCATTTTATGCTTCATATTAGGCTGTAGAAAAACAGGAATAGTGCTATTATGCGCAACTTTCGCATACACTATATGCAAATAACTTCGCTCGTCCCGCGTTTATAGCTTTCGCATATAGTCTTTATTTTTAAAGGATTTATAATGCAGACTCATCCCGAAGTCATAGGTGTTGACGCGCTGGCCGAAAAAATTCGCAAAATTCCGAACTGGCCGCAGGAAGGAATTTTATTTCACGACATTACGCCGGTATTACAAAGCCCGCAGTACTTCCGTCTGCTGGTAGATTTAATGGTTTACCGGTATATGGATCAGAAAATTGATGTTGTGGCCGGTCTGGATGCACGCGGTTTTATTATCGGTGCTGCTCTTGCCTATCAGCTGAATGTCGGTTTTGTTCCTATCCGTAAAAAAGGCAAGCTTCCTTTTACTACTATTGCGGAAAGTTACGAACTGGAATACGGACATGCAACCATCGAAATGCACACTGATGCGGTAAAACCGGGTACTCGTGTGCTGCTGGTAGATGATCTGGTTGCCACCGGAGGTACGATGAATGCCGGTGTAAAACTGATTCGTAAACTGGGTGCTGAAGTAGTAGAGGCAGCTGCCATTATCGAATTTACAGACCTGCCCGGCGGCAAAAAAATTCGAGATGAAGGAGTACCATTGTTTACGCTGTACCAGAATTCCGGTTCTGTTGAGCAGTAAAATCCTTCTGGTTGAACTTTTACCTGATCAACAAAAAAGCAGAGCAAAACGCTCTGCTTTTTTATGCAAAAATATACTTATTTAGTTAATATCCAGTACCGGCATGGTTTTTACCAGCTCATCCACAGCTTTAACCTGAGCAAGAAATGGTTCGAGCAAATCCAAAGGTAAAGCGCTGGGACCATCGCAACGTGCCTTATCCGGATCAGGATGTGATTCAAGGAATAAACCGGCCAGCCGGGTAGCCATACCGGCTAATGCCAGATCCAGTACCTGACTGCGACGCCCGCCTGAAGCGGCAGCATCAGCCTGACGTTGCTGCAATGCATGGGTTACATCAAAAATAACCGGTAAATCAGCACAAACTTTTTTCATCACCCCAAAACCCAGCATATCAACTACCAGATTATCATAACCAAAGCTGCTGCCACGCTCACACAGAATAAGCTGCTGATTGCCGGCTTCATAAAACTTTTCAACAATATTCTTCATCTGGTGCGGGCTTAGGAACTGAGGTTTTTTGATATTAATTACTTTACCGGTTTGTGCCAGTGCCACCACTAAATCAGTCTGACGGGCTAAAAACGCCGGCAACTGTAATACATCGGCAACCTCACCTACTGGCGCAGCCTGATAGGGTTCATGAACATCGGTAATTACCGGCACACCGAATTCCTGTTTAACCGCAGCAAAAATTTTCATTCCTTCTTCCAGCCCTACTCCGCGATAGGAATGAATGGAAGAGCGGTTGGCTTTATCGAATGAGGCCTTAAAAACCAGCGGAATGCCCAGTTTACGGGTAACCTCTGCATAATGTGCACATGTGCGCATTGTTAAATCCAGATTTTCCAGTACATTCAGACCACCAAACAGTACAAACGGTAAATGGTTGGCTACTTCAATATTGCCTACACGAATAATTCCGGCCACAATTAATCCTCAGTAAATTCGGGTGAATGGATAACACAATCCATATTAACCTAAATTATTTATTCTACAAAAATGTCAGACATTCGTCCAAGTCAGTAAACAGCTTTGATGATTTAACATTTCACTAAACCTGTTATCATGACTTTAAATTTGTTTGTACATTAATATAGAATATCTGTGTCATTCAAGGCATAGGATGAAATTTCAGTTTCACGCTACAATAGCAGACATAAACAGACTGCAAAAACTGACATATGTTTTAACTTTCTGAAACAGGACTGATTTTGGTATATTTCACGCAGAAGCGCTTGCAATGGCTGTTTTTAAGTATGTTACTGTCGTCCATTACCTCCATGGTGTGGGCTGTGAGCCTGCCAGCAGACAGTGATGATACTGATGATGATGTTCCGCCACCCAAAACCGGCCTGCTGCACAGATTACTGCACGGACAGGAATCTGAGGAAAAAAAACAGCCTCAGACACCAAAAAATCCGCGAGTTCCTGTTACCATAGATATTAACAATTCATCCTTAAAAAAACTGATTAATGATCATCTGCCTCTGATTACTCAGCAATTGATTGAAGATCTGGATGATGAGCAGCTCAGTTTTCTGGCAGAAGAAGCACCGCAGCAAACGCAAACCATGCTGGAAACTCAGGGATACTTCAATGCTGAAGTTAATCTGGAGAAACAAAGTAATAATTACATTATCCATATAAAGCCCGGTCCGCTGACCCATATTGAAAATGTCGACGTTTCTCTGATTGGTGACGTAACCAGTGATGATAATCTGACCAACTATTACAAAACTGCCATTGATAACTGGGTGCTGCCTGTAGGTGACCCGTTTACTCAGAGTAACTGGTCAGCAAGTAAATCCTCTGTTCTCAGCGCTATTGTGCGCAAAAAATATCCGCTGGCAATCATTAACGCCAGCCGTGCGACTATTGATCCGCAAAAAAATAAGGCTGAACTGTCCCTCACAATTGACAGTAAGCAGCCTGTATACTTTGGTGATATTCACGTTAGCGGAAATGAACGATATCCTGTTTCAATCGTCACTGGTATGGCCAGTTTTGCTTCCGGCTCTCCCTATGATCTGGACAAACTTCTGGACTATCAGCAGGCACTGGAACAGGACAGCCATTATGGTAATGCCGTAGTCAGTGCAGATTTTGACCATATGGAAAATAATCAGGTGCCGGTTCTGGTGAAAGTCAGTGAAATGCGACGCCAGAAGCTGACCTTTGGTTTACGTTATGACACCAAAAACGGTCCGGGTTTTCGCGGTGGGTATGACCACTATAATGTTTTTCATAAAGGGTTTGTCGGCTCAACCTTGCTGGATACAGACCGCTATGAAACTACTTTCGGTTTAGGTCTGAGCCAGCCGCGTGACAATCGCGGTCACTACTGGACCAGCAATCTTAACTATACCTACTCTACTGTCCAGCATCTGGAAAGCCGCGCCTTATCCAGCGGGATGTGGAAGGTTCGAGACCGTGACGGAATTGATTCACGGATCGGGATTGAATACGTTACTGAAAGCAGCAAAATTGAAAATGGACCTGATCTCGGACACAGCTATGCCACTATGGTGACAGCTTCATGGAAGCGACAGAACATAGAAACCCAGCTGCGACCGGCTAATGGTTATTATCTGGAAGGTAAGGTAGGTACCACTCTGGGGAAACTGATATCATCAGCATCCATGCAAAGAGTTACAGCTAGTGGCGGCTACTATTTCACCCCTGAAAATAAAAAATACGGAACATGGTTTTTACGCAGCCAGATTGGCTATGTACATACCGGTGATGCTGTAAACGTACCTTCTGTGCTGATGTTCCGTGCCGGTGGCGCCAATAGCGTACGTGGTTATGAAATAGACAGTATCGGTATTAAAAGCTCACATAATTCAGTGTTACCTAACCGTACGCTGGCTGTAGCCAGTGTTGAATACCAGATTCCAGTGTATAAGGATTTTTCTCTGGCACTTTTTCATGATGCCGGTTCAGTATCGAAAAACTTCAGCGACATGCAATGGCGTCATGGCAGCGGATTCGGAGTACGCTGGTTTAATCCAGTTGCCCCGTTTGCCTTTGATATAGCCTATGGCCATCATGATGAAAAATGGCGCTGGTCTATCAGTTTGGGAACTAAATTCTAATGGCTGAAACCACTATCAACTCAGGCGAAACACCAGTTCCCGCCACGCCGCCTTCCGTACCCCCGCGTAAACCACGCTGGAAATCATGGCTGAAAACCAGTCTGTATTCTCTGCTGGCTTTGTTTATCATTATTGTGGCACTATTATGCTGGCTGATTGGTACCGATTCCGGTCTGCGTTTTGGTGTACATACTGTCCCGAAATGGTTTGGGGTGCACATCCAGACAAAAAATCTGACCGGCACTATCTGGCGCGGGTTTTCCGGCACAGATATTCATGTCAGCCATCGCGATTTTGATTTATCCATAGATAAAGTACGTCTTGACTGGAATAATCGTGAATTATGGCGACGTCGCTTCCACGTACGGCTGCTCGATGTTGGTAAAATTAATTATACAGACCATAGTGTACCCAAACCCAAGCCCGTTCCTACCTTACCCAACAGCATCAGTCTGCCATTACAAGTTATTATTGATAACATTCAGCTTGGCGGATTCACACTGGGTAAAAAAGAAACGCCAGTTTTGCTTGCCAGCCAGGCCAGCTACACTTTTGACTATCACAAACATCAGCTTATTCTCAGTGAGCTGAATACACCATGGCAGAACATTCACGGCAATGCAGCCATTACCACTCAGACACCCTTTATACTGAGCGGACAGCTGAACGGAAGCGGCACCCTTGATAAAACTGCGGTTGAAAGTGCTGCACTCATCAAAGGCAGTCTGCAACAGCCAGATATATTTGCCCGTCTGGATGGCGGAAATATTCATTTCCGTACCCATGCCATCATCAGACCGTATGCACTGCAACTCAATCATAAAATCATCAGCCTGAATCTTCAAAGCCGCCATATTAATCCGGCTGCTTTTAATGCAAACTTGCCATTTGCCGATCTGAATCTCAATTTAGATCTGGCACCCGTAAATAACGGCAAAAGTCAGCTTGCCGGACATATTAAGCTAGGGAATGAACAGCCACTGGCCTACAACGATGCCAAACATGGCGGTTTACCTGTACGCAGTATTGAAGGTGACATTAACATCGATAATAACGGCAAACTTATCTTACCGGCATTAACCACACGTCTGCTTCAGCAAGGACAAATCATCACCCGCGGAAATATCGATAGTGCATCCAGACAACTCGATATCAACAGCCAATTATTACGTATTTACGCCAGCGATGCTCTGGCTACACCACTACCCGGTTCACTTAATGGTCATATTCGTGTATCCGGTAGTTTCAACGGCCTGATTACCCAATGGCTTCTGTCCAGTGAAAAAGGCAACAGCGAAGGTTCGATTCAGATTATTACTGATGAACAGAAACATCAGCAAACCCTGATACTCGATAAACTGAACATCACCCCCAATGGCGGCGGCAGCTTTAATGCCAAAGGCAGTCTGGCACTGTATCAGAATAAAGCAATCCAGCTGGCCATCAACAGCAACAATTTTAATCCCGCCAAAGTTAATTCAGATTTTCCGGCAGGCAGTATCAACGGACATATCAACGTTAACGGACAATTGGCACAACAACCTGCCATTCAGGCAGACATGCTCTGGCATAACAGCATTCTTTCCGGTGCATCTCTTTCTGGCAAAGCCGTCATCCGCTATCGCAATCAGCATCTGGAACAGGCCAGTATTAACCTCAATGCCGGCCCTAACCGGATAGTTACCAATGGCAGTTTTGGTAAAAAAGGTGACAAGCTCAATCTTGATATCAATGCACCCAATCTGGGATTATTCGGATTAGGCATGAAAGGTTTGCTCAGCACCAAAGGCTTTATCGCCGGAGAACCCAAAAAAATTACAGCAAATCTTACTGGTGCGGCACGCAATCTGCAAATTGCTCAACTACTTAACATTAATCAGCTGGATTTTAAACTTGTTGGTTCACCTGATATTAATCAGCCATTACTGGTTAACCTGAATGCAGATCATATCAGCATCGCTGGCAGCACCAGCGAAAAACCCACGATCATTAACAGTACCGACATCAAAATCAATGGCCGCGGCAGCCAGCATCAGCTTCAGGGCAGCAGTAATCTGACTCTGGATGGCAAAGCTTACCATTTTAATCTCAATGCGCATGGTGGTCTGGACCAGCATTATCAGTGGCGCGGGCGAGTTAATGCTCTGGATATAAGTGGCGCACTTAATTTGAAACTGCTCAATCCTATTCAGCTTGAGGCCGGAACCGAGCATGTCAGCATGCAAAATGCACGCTGGGCTGCATTGAACGGTAACTTAACTCTGAATAATCTGAACTGGGATAAAGATAAAGGTCTGATTACCCGTGGTTCAGCCAGCAATCTGGCTCTGCACGAATTACACAACGTCATAGAATTACCCGTAGAGCAAAACATGATCATTGGCGGCGACTGGAACTTCAGTTACAGTCGCCACATGCAGGGCTATCTGAAACTATACCAGCAGGGCGGTGACATTACCCTGCCACAGCATCAGCAGAAACTTGGCTTACAAAATGTACGTCTGGATGCACAATTCCAGAACGGTCATATCAATAATCATCTGAGTGGTATTACCCGTTATGGAACTACAGATGCCACACTGGTTATTACTCCTGACAATAACGGCAAAGTCAGTACTGCCCCCATCAGCGGGCGTATAAAACTTGATAGCCCTGATCTGAGCACTATTCGCAATCTTCTGCCCATTGGTATGCAGCTTAAGGGCAATATGCATGCCGAAGCCGGCATCAGCGGACATCTGAATGAACCTCTGCTTAATGGTACGCTTACCGGTAATAACCTTTACTACCGAGATCAGGCCAACGGTACTATTCTTGAAAACGGCAACCTTAAAAGCCACTTTCAGGGGCGGCGCTGGTTAATTGACAATCTTAGTTTTGCGCGCCGTGACGGAACTATTAAACTCAGTGGCGTAGTAGATATGACCAAACTCACTCCAGATATTAACGTTACTGCCCACTTTGACCATTACAATATATTTGATCAGATAAACCGTCGCCTTACCATAAGCGGAAATACTCAGCTACTGTATACTATTGCACACGGAATTGTTCTGAACGGCAAACTAAAAGTCGATAAAGGTCTCTTTGGTATGCAAAAATCAGGAATGCCACAGTTAGATGACGATGTTGTCGTACTGGGTCGCGAAAAGACAGCAGAACAGCAACGTCCTACACCGATCCGGCTCAATCTTGATTTAGACATGAATGATGCTTTCCGTTTCAGTGCTGAAGGGATTGACGTTCTGCTTGGCGGTCAGCTTACTGCTACTGCCAATCCGGGCAGCACAGTTCAAATTGTAGGTACAGTAAACGTTGTCCGCGGACAATATAAAGCTTACGGACAGGATCTGGTTATTCAGCAAGGGAGTACCATTTCTTTCGTAGGTCCGATGGATAATCCCAATTTGAAAATACGTGCCAAACGCCGTTATTCACAGGTTGGTGCGGGTGTTGAAGCACTCGGACGGCTGGATAGCCCGCGTATTAATCTGATAGCCAATGAAGCCATGAGTGAAAAAGACAAACTATCGTGGCTGATACTCAATCGTCCCAGCAGCGGCAGCGCCGGTGACGAAGCCGCCATTGCAGCTGCGGCCAGTGCCTGGCTTGCCGGAGGCCTGAATGACAAGCTTGGTTTACTTGACGAAATCGGCCTTACCAGCCAGCAAACCCGAAATAGTCAGACTGGCGAAATGAATCCTGCAGAACAGGCCATCACAATCGGCAAACATCTGTCTAACAATCTTTATATCAGCTATCTGTATGGAATTGAAAGTGCGACCCAGACCGTCAGCATTACCTATCAGATTAGCCGTGCACTGCAAAGCATTGTGCGCGTAGGTACCGGATCGGCCGGAGGTGAAATCCGCTATACCCACCGTTTTGATTAAATCATCACTGATAAAAATGTTCAGAGTATACAACCGGCACATGGTTTAAAATACTCTGAACATTTTATATATTGCTTTAATTATAAAAATAAATAAATTATATTATTTAATTAATTTTATAGGTAAATATTTGTTATAATAATTTTATTATGGAAAAAATAGAAAAAATACTCTTGTCAGTGGCTGCCATAGTTTTTAGCGTTTCGATTATAGTTTTAACTCTATCCGATGCGAAATTTATTTTCGGGCTTGCCAGACACGGGGAAGAAACATCAGCTACGGTAATAGATACCAAATCCCATGACGAAGGACGTGGGCGAGTCGCCTATATACTGAAAGTCGAATATACCGATAAATATAATAAAACCTATATCAAAAATGATATTAAAACCTATAAAAACTTAAATCCCGGCGATAAAATTACAATTATCTATAATAAATTTTCTCCTCAGGTAGCCGATATCAAAGGCAGCCATAAACGTAAAAATAATTTTTCTGCAGAACTATTCGCCCTTTTTATGATTATCATTGCTGCAATTTATTATTATCAGGAATTTAAATCCAATCCAAATTATTGGAAATTTAAAAAAAGATATTAGTATCAGTTTTAGATAAAAAAATAGTGTATTGAATTTACTAACGAGAAACAATATCTTTTTTACTGAATAATTATTTCCTTTAAAGAAACAGAATTTTATATACTACTTGAATTGTAAAAATAAATAAATTATATTAGTACAATGAATTTTATATATAAATATCTGTTATTAGCTCCTTATTATGAAAAAAATAAACAAAATAATAATAATATCCTGCTATATCAGCTTTATAGTCCTTACCGCACTATATATGGCTGTAACTTTCTCCGATGCGAAAATTATTTTCGGACTTGCCAGACATGGGGAAGAAACATTGGCTACGATAGTAACTAGCGAATCCTATGTCTATAGAAATCGTGAATATTATTTAGTAACAGCCGAATTTACTGATAAATATAATAAAACTTATATTACAAATACTATCAAAACCGAAAATAGCTTGAAGCCTGGCGATAAAATTACAATTATTTATAATAAATTTTCTCCTCAAGTTGCCGATCGCAAAGACAACAGTTTGCGCAAAAAGGAATTTAATATAAATTTATATATTTGCTTTATTTTTATTATTCTTACAATTCAAGGTTATCAGGAATTCAAATCCAGTCCAAATTTTTGGAGATCCAAAAGAAAATATAAGCATAAGCTTTAAGTAAAAATTTAATACAAAATAAATAATCTTTTTTCTAAAGATATTAGCTTATATTCTTGAAAAAATCCAATCTATTCCAATTTAACTTTTATCAGACATAATTCCAGGTTTATAATATTTATTTCAGCAGATACATAAAATTATTACTGACACTTGTGTCTACTGAAAATGCCAATTAAGTAACAATCTGCAATTATTTAAACCTATTTTCTGTCTTAAAACGACCAACAACAGTAAACCACTCAGCCCGCACAAACAGACCCGTCAGCAACAGAAAACTTCCTAATCATTCCAGCATATCAGCAACACCAATTATCGAAATGCTATTGATCCAGTCTCGTCAGTTATAAAAATCACCATTATCAGAATATTGTGCGCATAGGTACCGGATCAGCCGGAATAAAATTCGTTATATCCGCCGTTTTGATTAAGTCATCACTGATAAAGATGTTCAGAGCACACAACCGACACATGGTTTGAAATACTCTGAACATTCTATATATTGCTTGAATTGTAAAAATAAATAAATTATATTATTTAATTAATTTAATATGTAAATATTTATTATTATTCTTTATATTATGAGTAAAATAGAAAAAATACTTTTGTTAGTGGTTGCCATATTTTTTAGCTTTGAGATTATAGGTACAACTTTATATGATGCAAAATTACTTTTCATACTTTCCAGATACAGTGAAGAAACATTCGCTACGGTAATTGATTCCAAAGAATCTATCTTTTCCTCAAGAAAAACTGGGGAAGTCTATATACTGACAGTTATATATACCGACAAACACAATAAAACTTATATTACAAATATTCGTAGCGATTATCACTTATCTCCTGGTAATACAATTAAAATTATCTATAGTAAATTTTTTCCTAAAGTAGCAGATATCAAAGGCAATCATAGCCGTAAATTTGAGTTTTATTGTTATTTATTTTTATCTTTTATGATTATTATTACTGCAATTTATTATTATCGAAAATCTAAATCAACTCTGGATTATTGGAAATCTAAAAAAAGATATTAGCATCAGTTTTAAATAAAAAAATTTAGTACAAAATAAATAATTTTTTTCTAATGAAATTGGCATATATTCCTAAAAAATCCAATCCATTCCAATTAAACCTTTATAACTCTTATCAGACATAAATCCAGGTTTATAATAATTATTTCAGCAGATACATAAAATTATCGCTAGCACCGGCATCTGCTTAAAATGCCATTTAAGTAACAATCTGCAATTATTGAAACCGATTTTCCGTCTTAAAAATGACCACCGCCGGCAACAGAAAACTTCCCAATCATTCCTGCATACCAGCAACACTTATTATCAAAAATAACACTATTGATCCATTCCCGTCAGTCATTGAAAATCGCCGCTATAAAAATTTTGCCGTGGCATGCTGTATGTATAAAAATGCTACGACTATACGTAGTAACCCCAAAGCAAACTCAGCCTCCATAGTATGAATCTTATCTATCTCAAACATAGTAATTTCTCCCATTCATTCATAAAAAACATGAAAATAGTGTATTGAATTTACTAAAAAGAAACGATATCATTTTTATTAAATAATTATTTCCTTAAAAGAAACAGAATGGACACATTACAAAGCATGTGGGTTTTCCGTTACGTAGTAGAGTTAGGCAGCTTCACTAAAGCAGCTGAATTTATGGATATTTCTACTGCGATGGCCAGTAAACACCTGCATCATCTGGAAAAAAACATTCAGGCTAAACTACTCAACCGTACCAGCCGTCGCATCAGCCTTACCGAAGCCGGACAGGAATACTATCATCGCTGTGTAGAAGCACTGGATACACTTACCGAAGCCAAACGTGTTGCACAGGCCGGTACGGTCAAACCGCAGGGCTTACTTAAAATTACCGCTCCTAACTGGTGTGCTTCACGCCAGTTTGGTGAAATTCTATCAGAATACCGGCAGCAATTTCCAGAAGTAAGTTTATCCATCAACCTGGACAGCCGGCGTACCGATCTGGTTGCAGAGGGTATCGATCTTGCTTTACGTGTCACCAATAACCCTGAACCCAATCTCATTGTTAAACCCATTACCCGCATTGATTTTTTATGGGTAGCCAGCCCGAAATATCTGCAAAAATACGGCATGCCGCATACTGTAGCAGACCTGAAACAGCATTATGGTCTGTTACCACAATACGTTCATCTTGATTTACCGCTTATTCCTGCCTGTACCAGTAACAGTGCTCTGCTAATACACAAGATGGCGCTTAATCATATGGGACTGGCATACTTGCCTGAATGGATGGTAAGAGAAGATATACAACAAAAACGTTTAAAAATCATTGAACACATCGCTTGTCCAGAAAGCCATACACTGTATGCAGCCTATATGAATCGTGAATTTCTCAGCGCTAAAGTGCGCAGTTTTATTGATTTTCTGGCAGAAAAATTTGAAACTGCTAAAAACCGCTAAAATCCAATAAAAAATCTAAGGGGAGAACAGTATGCTCAGCCACGATAATGCCATCAGCTTTTTACAGCAATTATTTCGCTATACTATCGAAGAAGCCAGTCCGGTGAATAAAATGAGTAACTGGTTACCACAGACTAATCCATGCGGACGAGTGATAGTTGTCGGTGCAGGCAAAGCTGCTGCTGCCATGGCGGCTGAATGGGAAAGAATCTGGCCGCAAGACTATCCGCCATTATCCGGTGTCGTTGTTACCCGCTACGGACACACTACCCCTACAAAGCACATCAAAGTACTCGAAGCCAGCCATCCCCTGCCGGACACTGCCGGACAGGCTGCTGCTCAGGCCTTACTTAATGCTGTTAGCGGACTAAATCCGCACGATCAGGTTTATTATCTCGTTTCCGGCGGCGCTTCCGCTCTGACCACACTGCCTGTTAGCAGCATCACACTGGCTGATAAGCAATATATCAACCGCCAGTTACTTAGTAATGGTGTTCCCATAGACGCCATGAATACTCTGCGGAAACATCTTTCCCGCATCAAAGGCGGTCGACTGGCTGCCGCAGCAGCACCAGCACATATCACCACTCTGGCTATTTCTGATGTAGTTGGTGATGATATCAGTACCATAGGCTCTGGCGCAGGTGTGCCCGACCCTACCACCCTGGCTGATATTAAACATATCGTAAATCAATACCAAATCGACCTTCCCTCAAGTGTTATCGCCTATTTAAACAAAGCTGATGCAGAAACACCTAAAAATCTTCCAAACAGCAGTGCTCACATAATTATTAACCCTGATCAGGTATTTACTGCCGTGCAAAATTGGGCAATCAATCAGGAAGTTGAAGTACTGTATCTGGGAGACCGTATAGGTGGCGAAGCACGGGAAGTGGCTCAGGTGATGGCCGGAATCGCTCTGTTTCAGCAAAACCGGCATCAGCGCAGTAAACCTTTGCTGATTCTCAGCGGTGGAGAAACCACTGTTACCCTGAACCGGCAACAAGGACGCGGCGGTCGTAACACTGAATTTTTACTGGCACTGGCTATTGCTCTGAATGGAGCAAATAATATTTATGCACTGGCAGCCGATACAGATGGTATTGATGGCAGCGAAGATAATGCCGGAGCATGGCTAACACCTGATACATTACTCCGTGCTGAACAGGCCGGAATATCAGCACAAGACATGCTGAATAATCATAATGCATATGATTTTTTCAGCACAACCGGACAACTACTGGTGACAACCCCGACATTAACCAATATCAATGACTTTCGTGCAATCTTAGTGCTGTAAATTAAATAATAGTAAAAACTAACCTGATAAATTGTTGTTAATAAATAGTATATTTTTATCAGACATACAGCGGTTAATTGCTCTAAACTATACAGATTTGCTTATTTCTGAATTTTCCCACGCGCAAAATCTACTGCCATAGTGATAGCTGCTTTGGCTTGCGGACTATTTTTCCAGCAGCTGCTGCCAACCAGACTGGCTGCCTGCTCAGTGATATCCTGCGGGTTTGCAAGAGCAAGCTTATCCAATGAGTCAATACCCATTTGCTCCAGACGCATAATTACCTTTTCTCCTACCCCTTTTACAGTAAGCAAAGCCGCTTTTTCAGTTTCAGTAAATGCCATTTATTTCCCTTTTCTGAATATAATAATTTCAATATGATTTAAAATACTATAAATATCAGATATACAGCAAACTGAAAATAATCAGATTCAATCTTAAAATTGCCAGTTCTTATACTCATCCTGATAAAAGTATTCAGGCAATAAAATCAGCATTTAGCTTATCCCTATCTGATTCAGACCTGAAAAAAGCGAGTACTCAACTCGCTTTTTTTACATAATACTCAGAACCACTGTCCGAAACGGCGAATATACCAGCGTTTCACTATCTGAGTCACAACACAGTAACAACCCAGTGTCAGTACCAGCCAGGGGAAATATTGCCATGGCAGCGGTACCAGCCCGATCCAGCTGCTAATCGGCGAAAACGGAATATAAATACCAATAGCCATAATTAACCCTGTCATCAGCAATACCGGTAAAGCAGCGGTACTTTGTACAAACGGTATTCTGCGGGTACGCAGCATATGTACTACCAGAGTCTGTGACAATAAACCTTCTACAAACCAGCCGGAATGAAACAAATTCTGCACTTCCGGCGCATTAGCATGGAACACAAACCACATCAGCGCAAAAGTACTGATATCAAATATAGAGGAAATAGGACCGATAAACAGCATAAAACGGCTGATATTGGATACATCCCATTTACGCGGTTTGCGCAAAAATTCCTCATCCATTTTATCCCACGGCAATGACAGCTGAGAAAAATCATACAGAAGATTCTGAATCAGTAACTGAATAGCCAGCATAGGCAGAAATGGCAGGAACGCACTGGCAAACAATACTGAAAACACATTGCCAAAATTAGAGCTGGCAGTCATATTCAGATATTTAATAATATTGCCAAAGGTTTCACGTCCTTTGATTACCCCCTCTTCCAATACCATCAGACTTTTTTCCAGCAGAATAATATCAGCCGATTCCTTGGCAATATCAGTAGCCGTATCCACAGAAATACCGACATCGGCATCGCGCAGAGCCGGAGCATCATTGATACCGTCACCAAGAAAACCGACTGTATGTCCGTTTTCCTGAAGAAGACGAATAATCCGTGATTTCTGTAATGGTGTAAGTTTGGCGAATACAGTGTGTTTTTCCAGCAGAGGTTTCAGCACCTCATCACTTAGAGCCTCAATTTCACTACCTAGTAAAGGGTGTCCGGCTTCAATTCCTACTTCATAACAAATCTTACGAGTAACAATCGCATTATCACCAGTTAAAACCTTAACGGCCACACCATTTTCACTCAGAGCAGCAATAGCCTGTGCAGCACTGTCTTTCGGCGGATCAAGAAAAGTCAGAAAGCCGAACAGAGTAAGCTCAGTTTCATCAGCAACTGCATATTGTGCTTTCTGGGCTTCAGCAGTAATGTATTTTTTACCAATTGCCAGCACCCGGAAGCCTTCCTTATTATAGCTTTCAGCTAAAGCCAGCAATTGTTCCCGCCGCGCTGCATCTAATGGTAAATATTCTCCATGCTCATAAACACAGCTGGAAATAGACAGCATTTCTTCCACTGCGCCCTTACAAATCAGCACATGGCGCTGTTCTTCATCCTGTAAAACCACAGATAAACGCCGGCGAATAAAATCAAACGGTAATTCATCAATTTTATGATAGCCGCCATCGCTAATAACTGCCCTGTTTTCAGGTTCCTGCGCAAAACGCACAATGGCTTTATCCATCAGATTCTTCATACCGCTCTGATAGGAACTGTTTAACCAGGCCAGTTGCAAAACTTCACTGTCATTATTGCCATGAATATTCGTGTAATGCTCAAGAATAATTTTATCCTGAGTTAATGTACCGGTTTTATCTGTACATAAAATATCCATTGAACCAAAATTCTGAATAGCACTCAGGCGTTTTACCACTACCTTACGCCGTGCCATGGCCATAGCACCTTTAGCCAGATTGGCACTGACAATCATTGGCAGCATCTCAGGAGTCAGCCCGACAGCAACAGCAAGTGCAAACAGAGCAGCATCACCCCAGTCTCCCTTAGTAAAGCCATTAATCAGCAATACCACCGGTACCAGAATCAGCATAAAACGAATCAGCAGATGGCTGACACTGTTTACACCGCGATCAAACGCAGTCTGGCTGCGTGTACCGACAATGGATTTGGCCAGAGAACCAAAATAGGTATCATTTCCTGTTGCCACAACCACAGCTTTAGCTGTACCACTGACAATATTAGTACCCATAAAGCAGATATTTTCTGCATCCAGCGGATCAGCTGATAATGGTTGCTCTTCAATAGCTAGCGAGCTATTCATACCAAGAGTATCAGATTTCTCTACCGGAATAGACTCACCGGTCAGTACGGCCTGACTGATAAACAAATCACGTGATTCAATCAGACGCACATCAGCCGGTACCATATCGCCGGCAGATAACAAAATAATATCTCCCGGTACCACCTCTTTAATCGGTACTTCAAGCTGTTCTGCATTGATATCTCTATGGCTGCGGCGCACTACTGTAGCAGTGGTGCTGATCATAGATTTCAGCGCCTGTGCAGCCTTATTGGAACGATATTCCTGCCAGAAACTAAGTACACCACTGAGCAGAACCATTACCAGAATTATTGTAATACCGCTCACACTGGTTTCTTCACCATTATGCAAAGGAATCAGATAATCAGTGAAAAAGCTTACCAAAGCCAGTGCCAGTAAAACAAAAATAAACGGATTTTTAAAGGCTAGTAATAATTGCAGCCAGACTGATGGTGCTTTATCGTGCACTACATCATTATTGCCAAAACTGATCAGTCTTTCTTTAACATCCTGCTCAGTCAGACCATTTAAACTGGTCTGTAAATTAGATAGCGTACGGTCAAGACTGTTGCGAGACTCCAGCACAGCCTTGATTACTACTGGTTGAGAAATGATTTTTTTGAATTTTTTCATAAACAGTACCTCACCGACCATGATGTTTCCCGGTCGGCAGATACTGTTAACCCGGAAACATCAACGGCCTTGTTGCAGTTGTTGTTTTAATAAAATAAACGGTCGACTCGAATCTTCTTCCATTGTTTTATTCTCGGTTAAATAATCAGATACTTAATACATAGAATTAAGCACACCTTACTGAAATAACAGCCTTCCCTTCTTTATTCTGTCTGAATAACTAAAACATCTGAAAGACAGCAATATTTCAGCAAGATAGCGTTTATACATATTTGTGATGTCAGCGTCAATTATATTTACGCTATACAAATCAAAAAACAATATTATTCACAATATATAATATTAATAACGATAATATGCACACAAAACAGACGAATTTAAAAATAAATATACGCAGCAAAATAGCAGTTAAAATTATGCCAAAAACATAATAATCAAATTAAAAAAGACTGCTCTGTTTTACGTTCAGATAATCATATAACGGTTTAGGGATACCATATGTATTCAGATTATCAGATGATACCCATTCACCAGTTATTGCAGAAGATACAGCATCCTGCCCAGTATTTATCTGAGCAGCAAAAGGCAGAATATGCAATTGACGATGAGTTAAACGATGACTGAATTCAATACCTTCAGTTAAATCTTCAGCTGTACAACCAAACATTGCAGCAAGTTGATACAAATCATCCAGACTGTCTGCACATGGTACACACCATAAACCACCCCATATTCCTTTGGCAGGACGTTTATGTAAAAATATCGCACCATCACAGTTACGTAAAACCAGCCAATATAGCGATAAATTTTTTACACTTACAGCTTTTTTCTTACGCGGTAATTCAGCAATACGGTTCTGGGCAAATGCCTGACACAGATCGTTCATCGGACATGAACAGCATATTGGCTTACTGCGCTTACATACCGTTGCTCCCAAATCCATCAGCCCCTGAATATAAGCCGGCATATCTGCTGCATTAAGTGGCAGCAAGGCTTCTGCTTTGCGCCAGAGCTGATCTTCAAAAGCTTTATTCGCAATATCACCGTCCAGAGCAAAAACCCGGCACAATACCCGCTTTACATTACCATCCAGAATGGTTTCGCGTGCATCAAAGCAAAATGCAGCAATCGCTGCTGCCGTACTGCGACCTACACCACATAAAGATTGTAATTCCACACGACTGTATGGAAAATTTCCCGAAAATTCAGATATAACTTGTCTGGCAGCCTTATGCAAATTGCGTGCACGACTGTAGTAGCCCAGCCCTTGCCACAGACCCAGCACTTCATCTTCATCAGCCGCCGCCAGTGCCCGGACATCAGGAAATGCAGCCAGAAAGCGCGGATAATAATCAAGTACCGTGGACACCTGCGTTTGCTGCAACATAATTTCCGATAACCATACCTTATATGGTTCACGACACTGCCATGGCAGACCATGCCGGCCATGCTGACGCTGCCAGCTTACCAGGCGAGGAGCAAACTCCGCCTCCTGCACTGCTTGTTTATTCATAACACCCTAATTTAACATAAAAAATCATGATCAGCCTGAATAATTCAGGTAATAAACTAATATGGGTGATTATAGACATAAAACAAGAATCTGCTTTAGAAAAGCAAAATTATTTCATAATCATAAACAGAGAAATATTATCAATAGTGTTAAATTTCATGATATAAAATTTAAATAACAGTGACTACTTATTAAAATCTACTGTAAAAAAATTTCAGAATTCATAGTTTTAAAATGAAAAAATAATATCCATGATAACCAATATGGTTTTATTTCAATTGATTGTATATTTCACAAGCTTCCTGATTACCATTTTTACAGCTCTTACCGAATAATTCTTTAGCTATCCGTTTATTTTGTTTGACACCGGTACCATTCAAAAACATACAGGCCAGATTATACTGAGCATCTGCATTTTCCTGTTTAGCCGCCAGCTGATAATATCTGGCTGCTTTTGCAAAGTCCTGTTTCACTCCTTCACCATTCTCATACATATTAGCTAAACTATTTTGTGAGAACGAATCTCCCTGGTCGGCAGCCAATTGGTAGTATTTTAATGATTTTATATAATCTTGTTTAACACCCTCTCCCTCACTATACAAATACCCCAAATGAGCCTGAGCACCAATTTTTCCCTGATCTGCCGCTAATTGAAAATATTTGACAGCCTCTTCATAATTCTGTTCTATCTCTGTACCTTTGAAATACATTAATCCCATATTATATTGTGCAGCTGCCAAGCCCTTTTTAGCAGCAAGGCGATAACACTGAGCAGCTCTCTGATAATCTTGTTCAATACCCTTACCATTAAACAGCATCAGCCCTAAATTATAGATAGCGTAAGAATACCCTTTTTTGGCTGCCAGTTTATAATATTTAACTGATTTAGAATAATCAGCCGGGACAATCTGACCAAACTCATAAATTACACCCAGATTATATTGTGCAATTGCATTACCCTGATCAGCCGCTAATTTATAATATTTAATAGCTTCGGTATCATTTTGTTCAATACCACCATAGCCATATCTGTAATATGCACCAAGATTAAATAGTGCTTCCGGACTGTTCTTTAAAGCTGCAATATGAAAATACTTTAAGGCTTGTTTGTGATTCTGTTTGACGCCTGAACCTTCGCTATACATCATACCCAGATTAGTCAGAGCATCGGTATGTCCTTGTTTAGCAGCCAGTTGATAATACTTAAATGCCTGCGCAAAATTTTGTTCTACCCCTATACCATTATAGTAAACATATCCTAAATGAAACTGTGCATTTATATTTCCTCTATCAGAGGCTAGCTGATAATAATATATAGCTTTATCATAATCCTGCTGAAGACTATTACCTTTTTCATACATGTTTGCCAGACTGAGCAAAGCATCTTCATTCCCTTGTTCAGCAGATAACCGGCAATAATAAAATGCCTTTGTAAAATCCTGTTTTACTCCTTCTCCATAGTAATACATCACGCCTAAATTATATTGAGCACCACTATCACCTTGTTCAGATGCTAACTTAAAATAGTTAAAAGCTTTAATATAATTCTGCTCAACGCCTGCACCCTTGTAATACATTAATCCAACAGTAAATTGGGCATTAACATCTCCTTTTTTTGCAGCTTCCAGAACACATAAAAAATTATCTGAACTTTTTGTTTCCATCTTCTTATTATTCCTTTTACAGTAAGCTTTTAAACTTTTTCAGAATATTTTTATCTGCAAATATAAACAACCTCAACCATAGAGATCAATAATAAAAAAGTTATATAGCATTCAGACATCATCAAAGATTTTTGTACTACTTTTTTATAAATTTTCTGAAAATACTTTTATTTCTTTATTCCAAAACCATTTTCTTCATAAGCTCCAGATTATGCTGAGCTCCAGAGTGTCCTTGTTCTGCCGCCAGATTAAAGTACTCATATGCCTCTGCATAATTTTGCTCTGCTCCTTCACCATTTATATACATAAAACCCAGAGCAAATTGTGCATCACTATTTCCCTGTTCCGCAGCTGGCTTATAATATTCAAGACTTTTAATGAAGCTTTGTTCTACACCTTTACCATAATAATACATACTACCTGCATAATATTGAGCAATAGGATTCCCTTGCTCAGCGGCAGCCAGATAATACTCAAATGCTTTTGCATAATTCTGTTCTACACCATCACCGTTTTCATATAAAATACCTAAATTAATTTGTGCATCACTATTTCCCTGTTCTGCAGCCAGCTTATAATATTTATATGCCTCCGCATAATCCTGAGCAACACC
This sequence comes from Snodgrassella sp. ESL0324, assembly GCF_013344955.1. Classification (NCBI taxonomy): domain Bacteria; kingdom Pseudomonadati; phylum Pseudomonadota; class Betaproteobacteria; order Neisseriales; family Neisseriaceae; genus Snodgrassella; species Snodgrassella sp. ESL0324. The sequence continues at coordinate 217,475 of NZ_JAAEDS010000014.1, forward strand.
TTCACCAGTTTTATAAATATATCCTAAAGTAAATTGTGCCTTACTATTACCCTGTTGCGCTGCTAACTGATAGTATTCAATACTTTTAGTATAATTTTGTTCTACGCCTTTTCCATAGTAATATAAATTAGCTAAGTTATACTGGGCAGTAACATCTCCTTGCGCAGCTGCAGCTGAATAATACTCAACCGCCTTTTCATAATTTTGCTCTACACCATAGCCGTTGTAATATAAAAATCCTAATTTACTTTGGGCAATATCAACTCCCTGTGCAGCTGCAGCCAAATAATACTCAGCTGCCTTTTCATAATTCTGCTCTACACCATAACCATCTTCATACAATCTACCTAAATTACTCTGAGCATTTGCATTTCCCTGTGCAGCTGCAGCTGAATAATACTTAGCTGCCTTTTCATAATTCTGCTCTACACCATAACCATCACTATACAATATACCCAGATTACATTGAGCGGAAGCATCCCCCTGTGCAGCTGCAGCCGCATAATATTCAGCTGCCTTTTCATAATTCTGCTCTACGCCATAGCCCTCGCTATACAATAAACCTAAATTGAATTGTGCATCGATATTTCCCTGTTCGGCAGCCAATTTATAGTATTTATATGCTTCTGCATAATTTTGCTCTGTTCCTTCTCCATCCTCATACATAACACCCAGAGCAAATTGTGCATCCGCATTCCCCTTTCGAGCCGCTTCCAGAGTATTTAAAAATTTATCTGATTTTTTAATTTCCATCTTCTTATTATTCCTTTTACAGTAAGCTTTTAAACTTTTTCTGAATATTTTTATCTGCAAATATAAATAACCTCAATCATAGAGATCAATAATAAAAAAGTTATATAGCATTCAGACATCATCAAAGATTTTTGTACTACTTTTTTATAAATTTTCTAAAAATACTTTTATTTCTTTATTCCAAAACCATTTTCTTGCATAAGCTCCAGATTATTCTGAGCTCCAGAGTGTCCTTGTACTGCCGCCAGCTTATAGTATTTATATGCCTCTGTATAATTTTGCTCCGTTCCTTCTCCATCCTCATACATAAGACCAAGAGAAAATTGTGCATAACTATCTCCCTGTTCCGCAGCTAGCTTATAATATTCAATACTTTTAATATAGCTTTGTTCTACACCTCTACCATAATAGTACATACTACCTGCATAATATTGAGCGATAGGATTTCCTTGCTCAGCGGCAGCCAGATAATACCTAAATGCTTTTTTATAATTCTTTTCTACACCATTACCGTTTTCATATAAAATACCTAAATTAATTTGTGCATCACTATTTCCCTGTTCCGCAGCCAGCTTATAATATTTACATGCCTCTGTATAATTTTGCTCCTTTCCTTCTCCTTTTGCATACATAAGACCCAGAGCAAATTGTGCATCGCTATTGCCTTGTTGCGCAGCTAACTGAAAATATTCAAAGCTTTTAGCGTAATTCTGTTCTCTACCTTTACCGAAATAATACAAATCACCTAAATTAACTTGTGCATCAATATTTCCCTGTTCTGCTGCAAACTTATAATATTTGTATGCTTCTGCAAAATTTTGTTCTATTCCCCGTCCACATTCATATATAACACCCAGTTTATTTTGGGCATCGCTATTACCCTGTTGCGCAGCTAATTTATAATATTTAATACTTTTAATGTAATTCTGTTCTACACCTTTACCGAAATAATACAAATCACCTAAATTACACTGTCCAGTGGCATTTCCATGTTCAGCAGCTGCTGCAATATACTCAAATGCTTTTGCATAATCCTGTTCTACACCAAAACCATACTTATATAAAATACCTAAATTAATTTGTGCATCAATATTTCCCTGTTCCGCAGCCAGTCTATAGTATTTATATGCTTCAGTATAATCTTGTGCTGTCCCCTCTCCATCTCTGTACATATTACCCAGATGAAATTGCACATCACTATCACCTTGTTGCACAGCTAATCGATAATACTTTATTGCTTTTGCATAATTCTGTTCTACACCCTTACCCTCATAATACAAAGTGCCTAAATTGATTTGTGCCCTAATATTTCCTTGTTCAGCAGCCAGCTTAAAGTATTTATATGCTTCTGCATAATTTTGCTCTGTTCCCTTACCCTTCTCATACATGATACCCAGAGTAAATTGGGCATCACTATTTCCCTGTTCCGCAGCTGGCTTATAATATTCAATACTTTTAATGAAGCTTTGTTCTACACCTTTACCATAATAATACATACTACCTGCATAATATTGAGCGATAGGATTTCCTTGCCCAGCGGCAGCCTGATAACACTCAAATGCTTTTGCATAATTCTGTTCTACACCATCACCGTTTTCATATAAAATACCTAAATTAATTTGTGCATCACTATTTCCCTGCTCGGCTGCCAGCTTAAAGTATTTATATGCTTCTGCATAATTTTGCTCTGTTCCCTTACCCTTCTCATACATGATACCCAGAGTAAATTGAGCATCACTGTTACCCTGTTGCGCAGCCAACTGACAATACTCAAAGCTTTTAGTGTAATTCTGTTCTGTACCTTTACCGAAATAATACAAATCACCTAAGTTATACTGAGCAATAGCATCTCCCTGCTTAGCCGCAGCTGCATAACATTCAAATGCTTTTGCATAATCCTGTTCTACACCATCACCATTTTCATACAATAGACCTAAATTATACTGAGCAATAGCATCTCCCTGTGCAGCTGCAGCTGCATAATATTCAGCTGCCTTTTCATAATTCTGCTCTACTCCATAACCCTCGCTATAAAATAAACCTAAATTGACTTGTGCTCCAATGTTTCCCTGTTCGGCAGCCAGCCTATAGTATTTATATGCCTCTGCATAATTTTGTTCTGTTTCTTCTCCGTTCTCATACATAAAACCCAGGTTAAATTGGGCATCCGCATCTCCTTTTTGAGCCGCTTCCAGAGTACGTAAAAATTTATCTGATTTTTTTGTTTCCATATACTTATTATTCCTTTTACAAGGTTGCTTTTAAAATATTCTCAATTTATTGTATTTATAAAATACAGATAAACCTAAACGCTGATACCAATAACAAAAATAATCATCATTTTATATATCATTAGCAATCATTCTTAATATTTGTATTGAGTATAAACAGTGAATATAAAAAATCTGCTTTTAAAATATCGGATTTCAGACTTTTTTAAATATCATTAATCATCGAATTAATTCTATTTAATTTTTCAATCATACTTTAATACAGTAATGTTTATTCAGCCTGAATACTACGCTTTATTTTTTCCATCAGTTTTAGATTAATCGCTGATAAAATCTACGTGTCCCCGGTTTTTTTGTATACCGCGCTTCTTTTGATCAGTTGCCGGGCAAAGCATTTATTTTTTTCACACCCTGACCATCGGCATACATTATTCCTAAATTGTACCATGCCTCTGTTTCACCTCGTTTTGCTGCCAAACAAAAGTAATATACTGCTTTCATATAATTCTGCCGTACACCATTTCCTGAGAGAAACATAAGTCCTAACTTATTTAGTGCTCCACTATGTCCTTTTCTGGCGGCTGAATAAAAATAATCCCTTGCTATTTTAAAATTGTGTTTTATTCCCTTACCTTCAGCATACATGCATCCCAGTTCATTCTCGGCATTAACATGCTTTTGCGTAGATGCTTTTAAATAATATTTATAAGTATTAATCTTACTCAGTTTTACTCCAAGACCTTTACAATACATCAAACCTAGTTGATATTGTGATTCACTATAGTCTTGTTGCGCAGCTAACTGATGATATTTAAAACTTTTGTTGTAATTTTTTTCTACACCTCTACCATAGCAATATAAATTACCTAAATTACTCTGGGCAACAGCATGTCCCTGTGTAGCTGCTGCTAAATAATACTCTGCTGCCTTTTCATAATTCTGCTCTACACCATCGCCATTTTCATACAATACACCTAAATTACACTGAGCATTTGCATTTCCCTGTGCTGCTGCAGCTGAATAATACTCTGCTGCCTTTTCATAATTCTGCTCTACACCATAACCATTTTCATACAATATACCTAAATTATACTTAGCAACAGCATATCCCTGTGCTACCGCTGCTGAGTAATACTCTGCTGCCTTTTCATAATCCTGCTCTACACCATAGCCACAGACATACAATAAACCTAAATTACTCTGACCAGCAGCACATCCCTGTTCAGCTGAAGCTGAATAATACTCTGCTGCCTTTTCATAATCCTGCTCTACACCATAACCATCTTCATACAATATACCTAAATTACACTGGGCAGCAGCATCTCCCTGTTCTGCTGAGGCCGAATAATACTCTGCTGCCTTTTCATAATTCTGCTCTACACCATCGCCGTTGTGATATAAAAATCCTAAATTACATTGGGCAGCAGCATGTCCCTGTGCTGCTGCAGCTGAATAATATTCTGCCGCCCTTTCATAGCTCTGATCTACACCATCGCCCTTTTCATAGTATAAACCCAAATTAAATTGGGCATTACTATCCCCCTGTTGCGCAGCTAATTTATAATACTCAGCCGCTTTTTCATAGTTCTGCTCTACACCATAACCATTTTCATATAATCTACCTAAATTACACTGGGCAACAGCATCTCCCTGTTCAGCTGCAGCCGAATAATATTCAACCGCCTTTTCACAGCTCTGATCTACACCATCGCCCGTTTCATACAATACACCTAAATTACACTGAGCATTTGCATGTCCCTGTTCAGCTGCAGCTGAATAATATTCAAATGCCTTTTCATAATTCTGCTCTACACCATCACCATTTTCATACAATATACCTAAATTACACTGGGCATTAGCATATCCCTGTTCAGCTGCAGTTGAATAATATTCAGCTGCCTTTTCATAATTCTGCTCTACACCATCACCATTTTCATACAATCTACCTAAATTACACTGGGCAGCAGCATGTCCCTGTTCAGCTGCAGCTGAATAATATTCAAATGCCTTTTCACAGCTCTGATCTACACCCTCGCCATTTTCATACAATACACCTAAATTACACTGAGCATTTGCATGTCCCTGTGCTGCTGCAGCTGAATAATACTCTGCTGCCTTTTCATAATTCTGCTCTACACTATCGCCCGTTTCATAGCATACGCCCAAATTAAATTGGGCAGCAGCATCTCCCTGTTCAGCTGCTGCTGAATAATATTCAACTGCCTTTTCATAGCTCTGATCTACACCCTCGCCCTTTTCATAGCATACACCCAAATTAAATTGGGCAGCAGCATCTCCCTGTGCAGCTGCAGCCAAATAATACTCAACCGCCTTTTCATAATTCTGCTCTACACCATAACCATCTTCATACAATCTACCTAATTTATACTGGGCACCAGCATGTTCCTGTTCAGCTGCAGCTGAATAATATTCAGCTGCCTTTTCATAATTCTGCTCTACACCATCGCCCGTTTCATAGCATAAACCCAAATTAAATTGGGCCTTACTATCCCCCTGTTGCGCAGCTAATTTATAGTATTCAAAACTTTTAGTGTAATTTTGTTCTACACCTTTTCCAAAGTAAAATAAATTACCTAAATTACACTGGGCATTTGCATTTCCCTGTTCTGCCGCAGCTAAATAATACTCAGCCGCTTTTTCATAATCCTGCTCTACAGCATAACTTTCAGCATACATAACACCCAGAGCAAATTGCGCATAACTATTACCCTGTTGTGCAGCTAAGCGATAATATTCAATACTTTTAATATAATTCCGCTTTATACCTTTTCCGTAAAAATACATATTACCCAGATAATACTGAGATGTAGCATCTCCTTGCTCAGCTGCAACTGAATAATACTCAGCCGCTTTTTCATAATCCTGTTCTACACCTTTACCCTCATAATACATAGTGCCTAAATTGACTTGTGCATCGATATTTCCCTGTTCAGCAGCCAATTTATAGTATTTATATGCCTCTGCATAATCCTGAGCAACCACCTTTCCAACATCATAAATATATCCTAAAGTGCATAGTGCTTCACTAATACCTTGTTGCGCGGCTAATTTATAATATTCAAAGCTTTTAGTGTAATTTTGTTTTGTACCGTAACAATACAAATTACCTAAAAAATACTGTGCAGTAGCATCTCCCTGAGCTGCTGCCGCTGAATAATATGCAAATGCCTTTTCATAATTCTTTTCTACACCTAAGCCGTATTCATACAGATAACCCAATTTGACTTGTGCATCGATATTTCCCTGTTCGGCAGCCAACTTATAGTATTTATATGCCTCTGTATAATCCTGCTCCGTTCCATCTCCATCTTCACACATACCACCCAGAGCAAATTGGGCATCCGCATCTCCTTTTTGAGCTGCTTCCAGAGTACTTAAAAACTTATCTGATTTTTTTGTTTCCATCTTTTCATTACTCATTTTGCAAAACCGATTTATATTATTTTCACAATATTTTTATTTTAAATTACAAAGAGATTAAATCATACAATCTAATAATTCAAATTATAAAAATAGTTATCCATTTTTCGGTTGTTATTGTCAGCATTAATTTTTAATATCTTTTTATTTACTGCTACATCAACAGAAACTACATTGGAGCAAATTTAGCTATGCTCATTCCAGAACCTAATTACATAATCTTTTAACTTTAAATAAGCCTAATTAAATTATGCAAAAAAAGTAATTTAACTACACCATTGCAGGCAGATGAATTGGTTTACAGTGTTCACAAAATACAGGAAAGTATATTTTAAATGCCAGTTACAGAGATAAATGAAATCAAAAAATACTATCAGGCCTTACTCACCAAAGATCAAAATTATGTTGGTATTTTTTATGCAGGTGTGAAAACCACCTCAATATTTTGTATCGCAACATGCAGAGCAAAAAAGCCTAAATTAGAAAACACAGAATTTTTTTATACAGTCAAAGAAGCTCTGAATGCAGGTTACCGCCCATGTAAAATTTGCCGACCGACTGAAAATGCCAATGAGGCACCCAAACAAATTATTAATGCCATAAAAATGATTACTCAGAATCCGAAGATAAAAATTTCTGATTCCGTATTAAGAGCACATGAAATCAGTCCGGAAATTGTTCGCCGCTGGTTTAAAAAAAATTATGGAATTACTTTTCAGGCATATCAGAGAATGTACCGGATTAATCAGGCATATCAGGAATTGAAAACCGGTAAAAAAATAATAGATGTCGCTTTCGATAATGGTTATGGATCATTAAGCGGCTTTGGCTATATCTATAAAAAAATTGCTAAAAACTCACCATCCGGCCATTTAAACAACAACATCATACTTATTAACCGGCTGACCACACCTATAGGTCCGATGTTTGTCTGCGCCACGCAACAGGGAGTCTGTTTGCTGGAATTCGTCGACCGGCGGATGTTAGAAACAGAGTTTAAACAATTACAGCAATTACTGAATGCCACAATTATTTTTGGTGAAAATGAACATATAATTCAGACCAGAATTCAAATTAAGGAATATTTTGAAGGAAAACGAAAATATTTTTCTATTCCACTACATACTCCCGGCACTGATTTTCAACAGGCAGTCTGGAATTGTCTCAAACAGATCCCCTACGGAGAACTCACTACCTATAAACAACAGGCAGAAAAACTGCATAATCCTCAGGCAGTCCGGGCGGTAGCCAATGCCAATGGTTTCAATCGTATTGCTATTATTATCCCCTGTCACAGAGTAATCGGCTCCAATGGTAAATTAACCGGCTACGGCGGAGGGCTGGAACGTAAAAAATGGCTGATTGACCATGAAAAAAGTAATCTTAAATCATAAAATTGTTTACACATCAGGCTAATAAAACCAGTAATGCGATTTGAGCGTCAGCATAATGATGATTTACCGTTTATCTGCCTGTAACACAAAAAACAAGTAAACATCATTCTGAAAATGTTTTTTAAATAAACGCTTCAAAACCTGATGCATATTTTGTCGGTATAAATTCAATCAGTTCATATTCGGCAATCTGATGAATGTAAAACGGATCTTTAACCATAATAGACTGCGCCGATTCTTTACTGGCCGCCCGGCACAGAATAACTCCGCCGATGCGCGGTACCTGCCGGCCGGAAGCAATAAAATCACCACTATCATAGTGTTCCTGCAAATAATTCAGATGAGCAGGCAAATATTTTTCTACTTCTTCTATCGACTTCAAATAATGCAGTTTAAAAATAAACATGGTATTTATCCCCGATTAATTAGACATATACAGACTTCTTGTCCCTTTTCATCTTAAGGTTATCTTCACGCTTAATCACTCAAATTTGCAAGCCCGAAAACATAAACAATAGTCAGCACATAAACTTCAATATTACAATCATACTATTTATACATGCGCAAACCAATTTAGCATGTCCTATCTTCTTTAAATAAAGTACTGCATGAATTCATATTCTCTTTTCGTAAGCTGTCCGCGCGGGCTGGAAACCATATTAAATCAGGAACTGGTTACTCTGGGCTGTGAGCAGATTCATAATCGTGACGGCGGTATCGCACTTACAGGTGATTTAGCCAGCGTATACAAAATTAATCTGCACAGCCGTGTAGCCAGCCGGGTACTTATCCGTCTGACTACCGGCCACTTTCGCAACGAAAACGAAATTTATCAACTGGCCCGGAAAATCTGCTGGCCTGAATGGTTTGACGTAGATAAAAATTTCAAAATTCATATCGAAGGCAAACAGGCACAAATCAACAGCCTTAATTTTGCTGCGCTCAAAGTAAAAGATGCTATCTGCGATGTATTTCGCGATAAAACCGGCCGCCGCCCCAGTATAGAAAAATTTCGTCCGGATATCCGCATTCATGTCTTTATTGTGAAAAACGAAATATCTGTTTATCTGGACAGCAGTGGTGAAGCCTTATTCAAACGTGGCTACCGCAGTGACACCGGTGAAGCACCATTACGTGAAAATCTGGCGGCCGGTTTACTGTTACTGGCTGGCTATAACGGCAGCCAGCCCTTTATGGATCCTTTTTGCGGCAGTGGTACTCTTGCCATTGAAGCCGCACTGATTGCCACCGGCACAGCACCCGGGCTGGAACGTGCTTTCGGTTTTGAAAAACTGAATAATTATAATGATAATTTATGGCAGCAGCTGCGTCGCGCTGCTCAGGCAGCCATACACCAGCCATCTGCACCGGTTTTCGGAGCAGATATTGATAGCAGGCTAATCAGACTGGCTCAGGACAACGCCCGCTATGCCGGTATGGAGCAATATATTCAATGGCAGGTAACAGATGTACTGGATACCCGTCCGAACGGGAATAACGGCATCATGATAAGCAATCCGCCTTATGGTGTCCGCCTTTCTGAAATTCAGCTCTTACACGCTTTATATCCCCAATTAGGCAGCTGGCTGAAACAACATTTTGCCGGCTGGCTGATCGGTATGTTCAGCGCCGACCGTGATATGCCCAAACTGATGCGTCTGTCGCCAAAACGTAAAATCCCATTGTTTAACGGTAATCTGGATTGCCGCCTGTTCCTGCTGGATATGGTAGCCGGTTCTAATCGACAAAAAGAGCATAAAGCATGACAACTACAGAACAAAACGAAGCTCAGCGTCTGTCAAAGCGCATGGCGCAACTGGGTTTATGCTCACGCCGTGAAGCAGACAGCTATATTGAAAAAGGCTGGGTAAAAGTTAATGGTAAAACCGCCGTACTCGGACAAAAAGTTTTTAATAGTGATCGCATCGACCTCGACCGGAAGGCGCACCGTCAGCAAGCCGAACGCGTTACCATTATACTGAATAAGCCAGTAGGCTTTGTCAGCGCGCAGCCAGAAAAAGGTTATCGTGCGGCCGTAGAGCTGATTACCGAAGCCAACCACTGGCAGGAAGACAAAAGCCGGATTCAGTTTCAGCCGGAGCATACACGCCATCTGGCGCCGGCCGGCCGTCTGGATATCGATTCAGTAGGCTTGCTGGTACTTACTCAGGACGGGCGTATTGCCAAACAGCTGATCGGTGAACACAGTGGTATCGAAAAAGAATATCTCGTACGCGTAACCGGCAAACTGAGTGAAAGCGGTCTGGCGCTGCTGAACCACGGATTAAGTCTTGACGGTGAAAAACTGCGGCCGGCTAAAGTCAGCTGGCAAAATCAGGATCAGCTGCGCTTTATACTTAAACAAGGTAAAAAACGCCAAATCAGGCGCATGTGTGAACTGGTAGGCTTACGTGTAACCGGTCTGAAACGGGTACGCATGGGTAAAATCAAACTGGGTGCCCTACCACCGGGGCAATGGCGTTATTTAAGCCCGCAGGAAAAATTCTGATACTCTGCAACCTGAACGGATATAAATTATATTTAATTGAAAATACTAATAATATCTTTTAACATCAATATTTTCCCAGATACAGGCTGAAGAAATAATATATGCAGCTCAATATGAAAAAAATTTATCTTACCCTGCTGAGTGCCAGCCTGCTATCCGCTTGTGCAACAGAAACATCACAAGTAATCAACACTCCCAAAGTAGCCACTTATCAGCAAGCATACAACGGCATAAAAACTCAGCTGGCTGTAGGGAAGTTTGACAGCCGTGGTAATCTGGGCAGCGGTATTTTCAGCAACAGCAATAATCAGCTTACCAGTCAGGCGAAAACCATTCTGATGACTGATTTACAGCAAACAGGTCGTTTTATTGTTCTGGATCGTACTAATCTGGATGAAATCCGTAATGAAGCCAATATCAACGGTATGCAACAAAAGCTCAAGGGCGCGCGCTACATTGTAACTGGTGATATTTCAGAATTCGGACGTAAAACTATAGGTGATGAACAATTATTCGGCATTCTTGGTCAGGGAAAAACTCAGGTAGCCTATGCCAAAGTTACCCTTAACATCATTGATGTGCAAACAGCAGAAATCGTTTATTCAAGTCAGGGTGCCGGAGAATTCAAACTTTCCACACGCGAAATACTCGGTACCGGCGGCTATGCCAGCTATGACGGAACCCTTAACGGAAAAGTGCTTGATTTAGCCATTCGAGAAGCAGTAAACAATCTGGTTAATGGCATTGAATCAGGACAATGGAATCCTCAGCCTTAACATAAAACCTTTCTGCACACATCAAATCCGAAATGAAAAAAATAATAACAACCGCCATCGCGACCCTGATACTGGCTGTATGCGCTCATCAGAGTCAGTCTGCCACACTTTACTACTGGGGTGATTATCACAAACTGCAATATCAGGCACTGGACGGTAAAACCTCACTGGAAGAACAGATTGCCGGTATGGAAAAATATTTTATTGATGCTGCCAATCATCACAGTAAGCCGGCACCGGGAGCCCATGCACATCTGGGGATGCTGTATGCACAGGCCGGCAACCGCGCCGGTGCTAAAGCTCAGTTTGAAAAAGAAAAAGCCGCTTTTCCCGAATCAGCAACTTATATGAACTTCCTGTTAAAAAATATTGACAAAGATAAATCATAATGCGCTTTTTCAAATTACTGCTTTCTCTGGCGGTTACTACTTTACTTTTCGCCTGTTCCACCTCTCATTACCAGCCACAGCCGCATGATTACAGCAAATTCCGGCAAAGTGATCCGCATTCTATTCTGGTATTACTGCCCACCAGCTCCTCAGTTGATACAAAAGCACCATATGCTGTATTGGCTCAGACAACACAACCATTAGCTGAATCAGGTTATTATGTTTTTCCTGTAGCTCTGGTTAATGAAACATTTAAAGACAATGGTCTGAATGATGGAGCTGAAATTCAGGCAATAGACATAAACAAAATCAGACAGATTTACAATCCTGATGCCATCCTGTACTTAAACGTAAAAGACTATGGCACAAAATACAAAGTAATCAGTAGCGTTACCACTGTTACCGTAGAAGCCAAACTGATAGATGCTAAAAACGGTTCGATTATCTGGAGCGGAGAAAAAAATATCACCATAGATTCCAGTAATAATAGCAACAATGATATTTTTTCACTGATGGTCAATGCCGTGATTACACAGATTTCAAATAAAGTCTCCGATAAAGCTTATATCGTTGCTGGTGCAGTAGATACCGGTTTACTGTCAGCTGAGGAAACTAATGGCATACTCTTCGGACCTTACAACCCCGGATATAAAAAACCGGTTATCCCCGTTGAATCCGTAAATTAACTTACCTCTCTCAATAAAAGCATCTTTACAGACTTACATGCCAATCAATTATTCTGCACTTAAACTGTAAGTACCCAAAAGCCGGAAAGCATCCGGCCAAATAATAAAATGCACCTTTAAAAACGGGTACATGAAACAAAATACCATCAAACCAGCAGATTTTTCCATTGCCATTACCACTGTTTTCACCTAAATTGTTATCAGACAAAACTGCGAAAAGTAAAGTAAACAGTTAAAATAACCAATTTACAGCCTTACCAATTTAACGCCAGCAGAGCGGAACGGAACACGTTTAATGAGCACACAAGCCAGTCAGCGTATACGCGAAATCCCCTATAACTACACTTCTTATTCCGACAGAGAAATAGTCATTCGCCTGCTCGGCAGCCATTCTTGGGATTTATTGCAACAGCTGCGCGAGCAAAGACGAACCGGCCGCTCAGCACGAATGCTGTTTGAAATACTCGGAGATATCTGGGCAGTTATCCGCAATCCTTACCTGATTGACGACCTGCTCGAACACCAGCATCGCCAGCAGGCACTGGTTAAAGAAATGCGCCACCGCCTCAGCGAAATTCAGAAACGGCGCGACAACAACCAGATGGTCGAGCAGCTGATAAAAAGCACAGAGCAGGCCATCAGCGATTTTGACAGCAGCTTTGGCAAAACCCGCAGCAAACGCGAACAGGTATTCAACCGCCTGCGTAAAATCACCCACAAAGACAACATTATGTTCGACGGGCTGGCGCGCGTCAGCCACGTTACCGATGCTACCGACTGGCGTGTTGAATACCCTTTTGTAGTTATCAACCCGGATCACGAAAAAGAAGTTGCACCGCTTGTACGCGCTTTAATTGAGCTGGAGCTCACCATCATTCCGCGCGGCGGCGGTACCGGCTATACCGGTGGTGCCATTCCGATGGACGCCATGAGCGCCGTAATCAATACCGAAAAACTCGACCAGTACAGCCCGGTTGCCTTACAGCAACTGCCCGGGCTGGAAGGCACTTATCCGGTAATTACCTGCGGTGCCGGAGTAGTTACCCGCCGTGTAGAAGAAGCGGCCAGTGCTGCCGGATGGGTTTTTGCCGTAGACCCTACATCTGCCGATGCCTGCTGTATCGGCGGCAACGTAGCCATGAATGCCGGCGGTAAAAAAGCCGTATTGTGGGGCACCACTCTGGATAATCTGGCGTGGTGGAAAATGGTCAACCCGCAGGGGCAATGGCTGAAAATAGAACGTGTACGCCATAATTTCGGCAAAATCCACGACGAAACCACCGCCATATTTGACATACATACCCTTGATAACGACGGCTACAGCATCCTTAAAACCGAGCGTCTCGAAGTACCCGGGCAGCGTTTCCGCAAAGTAGGTCTGGGTAAAGACGTTACCGATAAATTCCTTGCCGGCGTACCGGGAGTGCAGAAAGAAGGCACGGATGGCATCATCACCTCTGCTGCTTTCGTTTTACACCGCATGCCTAAATACACCCGTACCATCTGTATGGAGTTTTTCGGCACGGTAGCCAATGCCACCCCATCCATCGTCGAAGTGCGCAATTACATGCTTAACCATAAAACCGTCAAACTGGCGGGGCTGGAGCATCTCGACTGGCGCTACGTGCGCGCCGTTGGTTACGCTACTAAGGCAGCTGGCAAAGGCCGCCCGAAAATGGTATTACTGGCCGACATCGTTTCAGATGATGAAAATGAAGTACAGGCAGCAGCAGCTCATATCGTGCGGCTGGCCAACGCCCGCTGCGGCGAAGGCTTTATCGCCGTTACTCCTGAAGCACGCAAAACTTTCTGGCTCGACCGCTCACGTACGGCCGCCATCGCCCGCCATACCAATGCGTTTAAAATCAATGAAGACGTTGTTATCCCTCTTGAACAGCTTGGCAGCTATTCCGACGGTATCGAACGCATCAACATTGAGCTGTCGATTCAGAACAAACTTGCTCTGTGCGCGGCCATCATCGAATATCTGCAAACCAAACTGCCGGTAGATAAACTCGATACCGACCTTTCCAGCGCCGAGCTGCTCGGCTCCCGCAAACAGCATGCCCTTGATTACATCACCGGTATTCAGACCCGCTGGACATGGCTGCTCAACCATCTCGACACACCACTGGCCGACTATCTGCAGCAGTTTCCGCAAAAACTCGAAGACAACGAACCGGCTGGCGACCAGAGCTGCTTTATCGCCATGCGTGATTTTCATCTGCGCGTATCCATCAAACGCGACATCATGCAGCCACTGGCCGAAATATTCAGCGGCAAAACCGATACCCTGATACTTGAAAAGCTCGACGAAATTCATCGCCATATCATCCGCGGCCGTGTCTTCGTTGCCCTGCATATGCATGCCGGTGACGGCAATGTCCATACCAACATCCCGGTTAATTCCGACGACTACGACATGCTGCAAACCGCTCATCATGCCGTAGACCGCATCATGGCACTGGCGCGCAGCCTTAACGGCGTTATTTCCGGTGAGCACGGCATCGGCATTACCAAAATCGACTACCTGACACAGGCAGAAATGCAGCCCTACTGGGATTACAAACAGCAGGTAGACCCGCACGGCCATTTTAACCGCGGCAAACTGATGCCCGGTGCCAACCTCGACAAAGCCTATACTCCCTCATTTGAGCTGCTGGGCGTAGAATCCCTGATTATGGAACAGTCTGAGCTGGGTAAAATTGCCCACTCCATCAAAGACTGTCTGCGCTGCGGCAAATGTAAACCCGTGTGCAGTACCCATGTACCGCGCGCTAACCTGCTGTACTCACCGCGCAATAAAATTCTGGGTGTCGGTCTGCTTACCGAAGCCTTCCTGTACGAAGAGCAAACCCGCCGCGGCGTTTCCCTGAAACATTTTGATGAACTGAACAGCGTGGCCGATCACTGTACCGTGTGCCACCGCTGCATAAAACCCTGTCCGGTAAAAATCGACTTTGGCGACGTTACCGTAGCCATGCGCAACTACCTGCGCAAAGCCGGTAAAAAGAAATTCAATCCCACCGTATACATGGGCATGGCCTTTCTTAACGCCACCGACCCCAGAACCATCAAAGCCCTGCGTACAGGTGTCGTTAAAGCCGGCTTCAGACTGCAAAACTGGGGCTATGAAATGGGTAAGCACTTTAGCCTTGGCTGGCTGAAGCGCCAGAAAACCGCGCCACGTGCCACCACCGCCAAGCCGGAAATCCGCGAACAGGTAATACACTTTATCAACCGCCCTTTACCGCGCCACGTACCGATTAAAACAGCCCGTGCCCTGCTGAATATCGAAGACAGCACCACCGTACCGATTATCCGCAATCCGCAAATCAGCGATGAAGCCGAAGCCGTTTTCTACTTTCCCGGCTGCGGCTCCGAGCGACTGTTCAGCCAGATAGGTCTCGCTACTCAGGCCATGCTCTGGCATGTAGGCGTCCAAACCGTCTTACCGCCGGGCTATCTGTGCTGCGGCTATCCGCAAACCGCCGGCGGTAATAAAGACAAAGGCGATAAAATCACCATGGACAACCGCGTACTGTTCCATCGTGTAGCCAATACCCTGAACTATCTGGATATCAAAACCGTAGTTGTAAGCTGCGGAACCTGTTACGACCAGCTCAAAGATTATCACTTCGATAAAATTTTCCCCGGCTGCCGCATACTCGATATTCACGAATACCTGCTGGAAAAAGGCCTGAAACTGAACGGCGTAAAAGGCCGGCAATACCTGTATCACGACCCCTGCCATACCCCGATTAAAACCACCCAGCCGATAAAAGTTGTGAATGAGCTGATGGGGCAGAACGTACCTCTGTCAGACCGCTGCTGCGGTGAATCCGGCATGTTTGCCGTCAGCCGGCCGGATATTGCCACACAGGTACGCTTCCGCAAACAGGAAGAAATCGAAAAAGGCAAAGCCAGGCTGCCTCAGGGCGAACCAGTAAAAATCCTCACCAGCTGCCCCGCCTGTCTGCAAGGCCTGAGCCGTTATACTGATGATGCAAATATCAAGGCTGATTATGTAGTAATTGAAATGGCCAAACATATACTGGGCGAAAACTGGCAGGATGAATTTGTGCAGAAAGCCAGTAACGGAGGGATTGAGCGGGTGTTACTGTAAATAGGATTAAAAAAAGGTTGCTACTTTACTAAGTAGCAACCTAAATATAGCTCAAAAATAAATTCTATTAAATTAATATCAATAAAATTTTTTAATTCATTATCATTACTTGTTGTTGAATTTCAATAGGTTGTAGAGTTTGATATTTTTGCCGAATTAAATTATATAAATCTGGCATATTTTCAATCGATAAAGTTACAATAAGTACATATTCTAAATTTTCTAAATTTTTATCACGCGTGGGCATACCGCAATCACGCGTATGATACTTAATATCAAAACAGGGTTCAGTAAAATCGAATGTTTCTTTAAATGTATGTTCAGCTCTTAAAGTAGTCTCCCATTTATGTCCTTGATACCGTTTTTCATTTTCATCGCCATATATATTTTTGATATTAAATAATGAGAAAGTCCTGGCTTTAGGCAAAGTATTTTTTCTCATTATTACTTCTAATCCGCTTCTAGTTGAGTTTACAGGATGTTCAATATCAATATTACTAGTGAAGCAAAATGTAGCTTTAATATTTATATTTCCGTTTATTTCTGCATCAGGAAATGGTATAAATGCTCTCATATATTTAGATGGTTCTAATACCCCTTGGTATATAACTTTAACTTGATTATCGCTACAATACACAATATCACTTATATCTACAGGAAACCGTCCCCAACCAATTTCTCGACGTTCAAGTTTCTTTTTTTCAGCATGATGAATCAGAAGAGCTTTAGCAGTTAAAGGTGTAATATCAAATTTTAATAAAGTACTTAAAGCAATTGCCTGCCTTAATACTAGTGGTGCAGCAAAACTTGTTCCTGCTACTTGAGCAATACCTTTAGATACCGGATTATAAATTTGAAATGGTTCATCTTCAGTTCCTCCAAAAGCCAATCCATCAGGTTTAACATAACCTGGGCTTCGACCTGGGCCAATACAACTATATGAACATCTTTGCCAATTATCAGAAAGTGATGTTGCAGCGCCTACAGTTAATGCATTAATCAAATCAGCAGGTGGCTGAATTCTATTCAATCTGTCAGGTAACTCACCATCATTGCCTGCAGCAATTGTGCATAACGTTCCGTTTTCAGCAAAGAGCGCTTCTAATGTCGAAGTCCAAACATGAACATCATCGTCATCTATAGGTAATCTCGGCCCTATACTGATATTGACATAATCATATTTATTATTTTCTAAAACAGATTTGATTCGAACTAAAACATCAAATAAATCAATATCAGTATGATTATTAGTCTCCAAAACACGATAATGATCTATATTACAATAAGGTATTTTTAGCTTTTCTGTTTTAGAATCAACTAAACCAAATAAAACTGTTGATGTAACGTCCAAACCATGTGCAACTTGGCTTATTTGAGTATTTTCATCATTAATTGAATTTTTTTCCTTAATTAAATCTATTTCCTTGACCCATAAATTATATTCTGGAATTCCAACTCCACTATCAAAAATAGCAACTTTTAAATCAGGATTAATTGCTTGTTCAGTTGGTAAAGATAATAATTCTGAATCTTCCACAGAACTAGTAAGAATTGGATCAGTAAATCTTAATTCTGGAAGTTTTCTAATTGTTCTCAAAAATGAAAATTCAGCTAATTTTGTTATATCTTCTTTTTTGGCTTCAAAAGACATAAAAGTTAAGCCTTTTACTCCAATACATTTATTATTATTAATGTTTATACTTTCGCTTTTAGCAAATTTTTCAAAATCTTTTACAATTGAAGTTGAATTTTTAGGTGTATGCAGAGTAACTTCTACCTTTTTGACATTATTATCATCTATATTTTTAATTTTATCTGATATCTCTAAGATTGATATATCTTCAAGAGTAATAAAATCATTTTTTAAATTTTTATTATTAATAAAAGTATCATTATTTAATTCATTAATAAATGACTCAAAATTTTCTCTCTTTCCTGCTACAAAAATACATATAGTAATGTAGTTCTCTTGTTTTCCTTTCGTTTTATGATTTTTACGTGGTTTAATTTTAATAGATTTACTACCAATACTTTCTAAAGAAAAATGATTCAAAAGAGTAATTGGAAAGTAACTTTTTGCTAAAAAGGTCGGATGAAGTATAAATTTAGCAACTGCTTTCCCATCCGGCTTTGCATACAAAGGAATTTTATCAATACTTAAAATTAAATTTTGTAATTTTTCCAAAATTACAGATTTATTCTCTTCATATGTATATGGTTTTTTTTTCTCTCCTCCCCTCCCTGATAAAACCACAGGATTAGTTAAAGTTTCACCATAGCCTAAAAGCATATTCGTATTTTGAGTCATCTTAATCCTAATCATTTAAAATTAAACGTATTCGTGACCTTGGAATACCTAATTCTTTTGAAATTGTTCTTTGAGAAATTTTTTCATTAGTCATTTTCTTAACAACATTCTCAAGTGAATCGCTTCTTAATAATTCTCCAGTCAATGCCATGCCTAAAGGAATTTTTTCTAAAATGCTATTTCTTTTAGCTTGAATAATAGCCTTTTCCAAAATTGAAAATGAAGACTTACCAAGCCTAACAGAAATATAATTTGCTAAACTTTCACCGATTTCTTTAGAAATTAAATATTTTTCAACTAACTTTTGTGATGGATATTGAAACTCAATAACTTTATCAAATCTTCTCCATGCTGCAGGGTCTAATAACTCAGAATGATTAGTGGCTGCGATTAAAATAGATGTTGAAGGCCAATCATCTATTGCTTGTAAAAGTACAGTTACTAATCTTTTAAGCTCTCCTACATCTGTAACATCATCTCTCTTTTTTGCTATTGCATCAAATTCATCAAGTAATAAAACACACGGGAAAGTCGAAGCGTAATTAAGGACTGCTTTAATATTGTTGCCAGTTTTACCTAAAAAACTACTCATTACACTTGCTAAATCTAAAGTTAAAAGTGGCATATCTAGCTTGCAAGCAAGCCATTTAGCTGCTAATGTTTTGCCTACACCAGGAGGTCCTTCCATTAGAAGAGATCTTGAAGGATTTAATCCAAATTTACATAAAATTTCTTTTTTTTTCCATTCCATAACAAATCGATTCAATTGTTGGAAGGTTTCATCAGACCATACAGGCTCGACATCAATTTGAACTGGATAAGTTTCAATAAGTAAATTTGAACGACTATCTGCATCAACTGGTGCAACCTTAGGCTTTAAGTATTGAGCTCTTTCTCCTCCCTTTCCTTGATTATTTATAACTAAAATTTCTAATTTTTCAGCTAGTGCAGGGAAGTCTTTTTGCAGCTTTTTGATCATAATACGTATGCGCATTAGAAGGCTTTCTCTTTTTCCAGACAAAGCATCATCAAGAATATCTACAAGCATTTTATTCATCAAATTATTCACTTAACCACCTTCACCGCATATAAATACCAATATATTTATTATTATAACCGAAATATCAAATTTTTAAAATTAAAACACATTTATCACACACTTCTGGAACCATTTTTTAAAAAAATGAAACCACCAACTAATGACTATATTTTTGATATTAAATTCTACGTTGATATCTATATAAATTATTAAAATTGTAATCTTCAAATATTTTATTTATAAATATTTCTTTATCCTACTAAATAATATTATCGTTAACGATAAATATTATTAAGAAATTTAATTTTTAAAATCAGAATATATTTTATTTTTAAATTTTGGCAATTAACAATTAGATATATACAAATACAAGTTAAATTTATTATTCAGTCCAGCCTGCTTTTTCGCAGTCGCAAAGCATTAAGCAATACTGAAATCGAACTCATCGCCATTGCCGCGCCGGCGATTACCGGGCTGAGCCAGCCAATTGCAGCCAGCGGGATACCGAGAATATTATAGAAAAAAGCAAAAAACAGGTTTTGTTTAACAACACGTACAGTAGCGTGAGCCAGAGCCAGCGCATCGGCTACCTGAGTCACCGAATGGCGCATCAGCGTAGCTGAAGCAGTATTGGTGGCCACATCTGCCCCGCCATACATGGCAAAGCTGACATCCGCCGCGGCCAGTGCCGGCGCATCATTGATACCATCGCCGACCATCGCTACCACCTTGCCTTGCTGCATCAGCGCTCTCACCGCTTCGGCCTTGGCACGCGGATTCACTTCTGCCTGATAATAGCTGATACCCAGTTGTCTGGCAATGTATTCAACTACACTGTGCTGGTCACCGCTCATAATATGAATATCAATATTTTGCTGCTGTAAGCGTTTAATTGCACTGGCAGTGTCTTCTTTTAAAGCATCAGCAATAGCAAATGCACCTGCTATTTCATTATTAATAGCGACAACCACAATACTGGCAATCTGCCAGATTTCCTGCTGCTGTAATTGCCCGGGTATGCTGAAACCGCACCATGCAGGATTACCGACTTTTACCGCGCCATACCCGTCTACCTGCGCCTGTGTACCCTGCCCGATTTCGCTGTGGCTATTGCTGGCGGTCAGCACCGGCAGGTTTTGCTGTTCAGCAGCCTGAATCACCGCCTGCGCCAGCGGATGAGTGGTGAGCTGTTCAGCGGCAGCAGCCAGTTGCAGAATAGTTTGCGCCTCATATTGACAAGCGGGATTTCGCCACTGGGCAACAATCTGGGGTTTGCCCTGAGTAAGAGTACCGGTTTTATCCAGTACAACCGTATTGACCTGACTGGTACGCTCAAGTGAGGCTGCATCTTTAAACCATACTCCGTACCGCGCCGAGCGCCCCATACCCACCATCATCGCGGCGGGTGTGGCCAGCCCCAGCGCACACGGACAGGCAATTACCAGTACGGCTACGCCACGGGTCACTGCTTCGTTAAAATCACCACCAAACCACCAGTTCAGAATAAAAGTTAATACGGCTATGGCAACTACGGCAGGCACAAATACCATAGATACTTTATCAGCCAGCCGTGCAATTGGTGCTTTACTGCCCTGCGCCTGCGCCAGTGCCTGCATCATGTCACCCAGCAGAGTCTGACTGCCAAGGGTCTGTGCCTGATAGGTGATACTGCCGTTGCTCAGTAATGCACCGGCAAGTACTTTATCACCAGCCTGTTTCAGTAATGGTTTAGATTCACCGGTGAGATAGCTTTCATCACACCATGCTTCACCACTGTGCACAATGCCATCGGCAGCGATGCGATTGCCGGCATTGGTTTGCAGGATGTCACCTTTTTGTATCTGGCTGAGCGGTACTTCCTGCCAGCCGTTGTCTGTTTGTCTGCGCACCATTTTTGGTGTTAGTTGCAGCAGCATGCTCATGCTGTTGAGGCTTTGCTTTTTAGTCCGCTGTTCCAGATATTTGCCCAGCGAAACAAAGGCAATTACCATCACGCTGGCTTCGAAATAGATATAGTGATGCGCATCATGCTGATGATTAAACAGCATGATACTGGAATAGAGCCAGATAGCGACCGTACCCAGAGACACGAGTACATCCATATTGGCTACGCCGCCTTGCAGGGATTTAATCGCACTATTGTAAAACGGCCAAGCCAGACCAAGCTGGATAATCGAAGCGAGAACAAACTGCCACCATGGCGGCAGCATCCAGTGCTGTCCCAGCAGCATGCCCAGCATACCGACAACAAAAGGCAGAGCAATGATCCAGATAATTGCCAGACGCCACGGTATCGCTGTCGTTTTATGCTCTTCATTCTGCATTTCAGCCAGTGCTTCGATACTGGCGCTGGTTACGGCTGTGGCTTTAAACCCGGTTTTTGCCACCATCTGAACTATATCGTCTGTACTCAGCAGCTTACTGTCAAAACAGGTTTGTAATTCATCACTGGCAAAGTTTACATCAGCAGCAATAATACCCTGCTGCCGGCGCAATACTTTTTCTATGCGGTTGGCACAGGCCTGACAGTCCATGCCCTCAATGGCAAAGCGCGCTGTTTCGGCTGTTTTGCCGTTAGTGTGCTGAGTTTGTTCCATGGTTCTGTCCTTCTGTTTTCCAGCCGCATATCTCAGGATTAAACTACATCAAAACCGGCAGCTTCAACCGCGGCTTTGAGGGTATCTGCGTTAGTAAGGCTGTCGTCAAAGCCGATATCGGCAATACCGGTTGCAAAATTAACTGCCACAGTTTCCACACCCGGGCTGCCCTGTAGTGCTGATGTCACACTTTTGGCACAACCTTCGCAGGTCATACCGTCAATTTTAAACTGAACCATTTGCATTTCTGTCTCCTTATGGATTCGGGTTTAATAAAAAGTAGATAAAGTACAGCTTAAACCTTAACACTGTGATAGAGTCAAGCTTTACATATGCAAATTCAGATTTTAATCTTATGAATATCAGTGCCGCAGAAAAATTAACCGGTTTATCCAGTAAAACCATCCGTGATTATGAGGCTGCCGGACTGATTCAGCCTGTGCGCCAGAGTAACGGCTACCGCGATTACAGTGAAGCCGATATTGCCACACTGTGCTTTATCAGACATGCCCGCGAAGTGGATTTTTCGCTGGCGCAGATTGCCCAGCTGCTTGCATTACGCAACAATCCGCAGCGCACCAGTGCTGATGTGAAAGCACTGGCAGGTGAGCACATACAGCGTCTTAACCAGAAAATTAATGATTTATCCAGTATGAAAGAGACACTGGAAAACTGGTACAACCGCTGTGGCGGTGATGCTTCACCACACTGTGCGATTATCGACGGGCTGGATAAGCATGGTTATGCCGGTAATCACAGTTAAGCCGGCTCCGGTTTGTGTTATCCGTTCAGGACTGGCTGTTATTCATGGTAACTAAAACTGCCTTTTTACTTAAAACAGGCTAAAATAGTCGCTTTTCGGCACTTTTCCCGGGCTTTATTGTTGCTATGCGTCTAACCCATATCAAGCTTTCCGGCTTTAAATCCTTTGTTGATCCCACCACGATTGCAGTACCAGGCAGACTGGTAGCGGTAATCGGGCCAAACGGCTGTGGCAAAAGCAATGTGATTGATGCTGTGCGCTGGGTGCTGGGAGAGGCTTCCGCCCGGCAGTTGCGCGGCGAAAGTATGCAGGACGTGATTTTTAACGGTGCCAATACCCGCCGGCCGGCACCGCGTGCCAGTGTGGAGCTGGTATTTGACAATAGTGACGGCCAGCTTCAGGGAGCATGGGGACAATATGCCGAAGTGGCGATAAAACGCCAGCTGACCCGTCAGGGCGATTCTACTTATTTCATTAATAATCAGGTTGTGCGCCGCCGTGATATTACCGATTTATTTCTCGGTACTGGCGTCGGTGCCCGCGGTTACGCCGTTATTGAGCAGGGAATGATTTCCCGCATCATTGAAGCACGGCCGGAAGAGCTGCGTGCCCATATCGAAGAAGCCGCCGGCGTGTCTAAATACAAAGAACGCCGCCGTGAAACTGAAAATCGTCTTGCCGATACCCGTGAACATTTACAGCGACTGGCCGATTTACAAAGCGAGCTGGATCGTCAGGTAGAAAAACTCCGGCGACAGGCAAATACCGCACAGCGCTATCAGGAACTGAAAACTCAGATAGCCGATAAACAGAATTTATTTGATTACAGCCAGTGGCAGCAGGCTCTGCATCAGGCAGACAGTGCCACAGCACTTTACCAGCAGCATGGCAATGCACAGGAATCACTGAAGCAGCAACTGGAAACACTGGAACAGCAATTACAGCAGCTGCGCGAACAAGAACAGCAACAGCAACAGCGAGTACGCGAAGCTGAGATGCAGCGTGCCGGCCTGCGCGAACAATGGGCACGGCTGGAAGAACAGATTCGCCACCGGCGTGACTGGCAGCAGCGTATTGCCCGTGAACAGACTCAGGCACAAACTGAGCTGCAACGCCTGCACAATGAAAATATTCAGCAACAGCAGCAACTGGAATCGGCCAGTTCGGAGCTGGAAGAACAGCAATTACAGCGTGAAGAATGGGCTTTACAGGCCGCGGAACATGAAGCGCGCATGCCGGAACTGGAAGAACTGGCTCATCAGGGTGAGCGCACCCGTCAGAACCAGCAAAATGAGCTGGCACGTCTGGAACGTGAACTGGCCATCAGACAGCAGCAGCACCAGCATGCGACAGCGGCCATTGCTCAATTGCAGCAGCGCCGGCAGCGTCTGGAAGAAGAGCTGACGCAACTGGCCTTACCGCAAAACGGAGAGCTGGAAACCGCCCGTGAGACAGCGGCAGAGATGGAACAGATTGTAACTACGCTGGAAGAGAACCTGCTGCAATATGAACAGCAGCGTGAAAGCGCCCGGGAAGCACTGCTTCTGGCTCAGCAACAATACCGGCAGCTGGACAAGCAGCAGCTTACCCTTAGCGCACAGGTAGAAGCGTTAACAGCCATGCTTCCACAAGCTGAGCGCAGCAGTACAGAAAACGAAACCGACAGTAATATTCCCTTATTATGGCAACATTTGCAGGTTGCCAAAAAATGGCAGCATGCGACAACCGTTGTCCTCGGACACAGACTACAGGCACAGTATACCGAACAGCTGCAACCTGGAGATACTCTGCCAGAACACACAACCGTCTGGGTCAATCAGACAGCTGAAACCAACCGGCAAAAATGGGCAACAAATGCCCTTTTACAGCATATAGAAGTTCAGGCTCCATTTTTCGACGCCATTCAATACTGGCTCGGACAGGTATTTTGTGCAGAAACACTGGAAGAGGCTTTGCTCGGACAGGCTGATTTACAGACACAACAGCTTATTATTACTCCTGAAGGGCACTGCATAGATGCCGTCAGTGTGACATTGTATGCTGAAGATGATGGTACCAGTCTGCTGCAACAGCAGCAGCAATTGCGCGAGCAGCAACAGGCACTGCTTGCACTGGAACAACCTTTGCAGCAGGCTGCAGAAACCATGCAGCTGGCGCAGCGCAACCTTGAGAATACGGAAGAACGGTTGAATCAGTGTCAGCAACAGCTGAAACAGCAGCAACAGCGCTGGCAAACAGCCTCTGCTCAGGCTACTGAGTTACTGGCACGCACCAGCCAGGGGCAACTACGGCAGGAACATATTCAGCAGGAAAGCGCACAAATCATCAGTGAACTGGCACAGCAGCAGCATGTGCAGCAGCAAACGCAGGCTGATACTGAAAATCTTACACTCGCGGTAGAACAATTGCGTCCGCAATTACAAAATCATACTGCCAGCCAGCAAAACCAGCAGCAAACTTTGAAACAGAGCCAGCTGGCATTGCTGGAAGCGCGACGGCAGCAGGGTTTGGTAGAAATGGCTATAGTACGCCTGCAACAGCGGATTCAGACTGCCACACAGGAACAGCAGCGTATTGCACGCGAAACGGAACGCTGGCAGGAACGTCAGAGCGAGCTTGCACTCGGGATTGCCGAGCAGGAAATGGAAGACGAACAAACCCTGCAAACTGAAGAACTGAATACCCAAATCGATGCAGCTACTGAACAGTGTACAACTGCACAGCAAGTGCTTGAGCAGCTCCAGCAGCAATTACAGCACATACAGCAACAGCAGCACAATCTCAACAGCCAGCTTCCGCAGTTACAGGCCGATACTCAGTCAGCTTTGCTACAGCAACAGGAAGCCTTACTGAATGCCAGACGTTTTCACGAAACTCTGCAACAGAATCAGGCTGATATGGAGGCATTAGCCGAATTGTTTAATCAGTCACAGCAGGCTGTACCGGAATTAAATCAGGAAATTGCGGCACTGGCACAGAAAATCAATGCACTGGGTGCGGTTAATCTGGCGGCATTACAGGAGCTGGAAGAAGCACATGAGCGCGCTGAGTATTATCAGACACAAACAGCGGATGTACAGGCGGCTATTGCGTTACTGGAAGAAGCCATCAGTACAATTGATGAAGAAACCAAAACCCGCTTTAAAACTACTTTTGATGCGGTAAACGAAAAAGTACAAAGCTACTTTCCTACCTTATTTGGTGGTGGTGAGGCCAGACTGGATATGGTCGGTGATGATTTACTCAGCGCCGGTGTATCCATTATGGCGCGCCCGCCGGGTAAGAAAAACAGCACTATTCATCTGCTTTCCGGCGGAGAAAAAGCCTTAACTGCCATGAGTCTGATCTTTGCCCTGTTCAGCCTTAACCCTGCTCCGTTCTGTCTGCTGGATGAAGTAGATGCCCCGCTGGATGATGCCAATACCAGCCGTTTTTGCAATCTGGTTCAGCAAATGTCGGCACAGACTCAGTTCGTGTATATCTCCCATAACCGGCTGACGATGGAAATGGCCGAGCAGCTGGTAGGGGTAACCATGCAGGAAAAAGGTGTTTCGCGTATTGTTGAAGTCAATATCCGCCAGGCACTGGATATGGCTGAAGCTTAAGTGCGCAGATAACAGAATGGCACTAACCACACAATACAGCTTCTGCTTTTTCAACTCATGCTTGCTGAATCATTCCTGATAATCAGCTTTTTTTAATTTATAATTCTCTGCAACAGACCATTACAAGCAATACCTATGCTACTGAATTTTTTATACCAAATCTTATGGCAGATAGCACCCCCTTTTTTACGCAGGTATTTACGCCGGCGTGCTGCGCTGGCACCGGCATATGCGCTTAACTGGTCTGAACGTTTCGGCAAACCTTATCCCGATCCGGTAAAACACGGCATCTGGGTTCATGTGGTTTCTGTTGGTGAAACACGTGCTTCATTACAATTTATCCGTGCGCTGCAAAAGCATTTTCCACATAAACCGTTATTGATGACGCAGACCACACCTACCGGTCGTGCCACGGTACAGCATTTTTTTCCTGAAGCACAATGCCGTTATCTGCCCTATGATAAAAAATCCTGGGTTAAACAATTTATCCGGGATCACCAGCCTGTATTCGGCGTATTAATGGAAACAGAAATCTGGCCGAATCTGATTAATGTCTGCGCCGATAATCAGATTCCGCTGTTTATGGCTAATGCGCGCTTATCCGAAAAGTCTCTGCATGGTTATCTGAGAGTACGCTCACTGGTTGCACCGGCTCTGAGCACGTTAACCGGCTGTTACGCCCAGACTGAGGCGGATGCTCAGCGTCTTAAACAAATCGGTGCTACCAATATTCAGGTCTGTGGTAATACCAAATATGATATTACTCCGCCAGCAGAAACGGCTGAACTGGCACAAACATTCAGACAGCGTATTGGTAACAGACCGGTAGTTGTGTGCAGCAGTACCCGCTTTTATCATGGCACAGACGAAGCACAGTTACTGCTTGATGCATGGGCAAAACAAAAAACCGGTAATATCCTGCTGATTATCGTTCCGCGTCATACTGAGCGCTTTCAGCCAACTTACGAATATGCCGAAAAACTGAATTTTATTACCCAAAAACGCAGTGATAACCAGAATATCGCCGAACAAACTCAGGTCTGGATAGGAGATAGTATCGGCGAACTGTTTGCCTACTATGAATGTGCCGATATTGCCTTTGTAGGCGGAAGTCTGGTCGACAGCGGCTGCCATAATATTATCGAACCGATTGTGTGCAAACTCCCTACTCTGTTTGGTCCTTCTACCTATAATTTTGCCGACGCCGCGCCCAAAGCAATTGCCGCCGGCGCAGCCAGGCAAATTCAGTCTGCAGAAGACTGGGCAGCAACAACCATGGCTTTGCTGGATGATTCACAGCAAAGAAAGCAGATGTCTGCCAGTGCGCAAGCCTTTATCCGGCAGCATCAGGGAGCAAGTGAGCGCATGGCACAAACCATTTATCATTGTCTGAGTAGTCATACCAATGAACAATCAGCTGATTGAATTTTAAAAAATCAGAGATTTAAAATTAAACTGAGATCATAAAAAATCTTAGATAAATACTGATTTCTATTAATATTAATTAACAACTTTTATATTTGGCCGGTAAACTGCATACTGAATTTTCTAAGCAGATAAAAAAGCCGGACAATAGAAATTTGTCCGGCTTTTTTAATGCTAAGCTACATTAATGTACACGTACATGAATAAATGGTACAGAATCTTCCTTAAAACTGTCCTTATATTTATCCAGCATAATTGGCGGACTATGATCACCGACAACCACTATGTCTGTGTCTTTAAAACCTCCGGCCTTAATTTCATTGGCAAGCACAGTAAAAAACTGATGCTGTAAATTCAGATTCCGGCATGCCTCCTGCCGGCCGTCAAATATCGGCTGTTTACAATCATAAGTATAATTACCAAGTATATCCTTTTCAGAATACGGATGATGAGTGTCGAGTGTCAGCCAATAGATAAATGATTTGCCCTGCGCAGCTTTATTTGCAGCAGACACATCATGCACAATATTATAGTCACAAGCGCCGGGAAATGAATGGCATTGTTTGATATTACTGAATTGCGGGAAAAAACGGGCATTTTGCAGACCCATATGCGGATACCAGTCTTTACGGTCATACATTTTAGAATATGAACCATGAAAAGCCTGAACCAGATAACCTTCTTTTTGCAGGTGTACAGGAACACATTGTGTGAATTTATCAAACGGACCCAGAATAAAATTAGAACTTTTAGCTTTTAAATCACATAACTCACGCAGTTCTCCCATAATAGTACTGTGCAGTGCGGGATTTTCTCCCTGTGCAATTAACTGCACATTCGGAATATTTATTAACGGAGCATCAACAGACGGATTAACAGCTCCGTGTTCAGGTATAAACATTCCCCACGATTCATTCAGAATGAACAGTATTTTTTTGGGCGGATTCTGCATATCAATCTGCTTTTGCAATACTCCGCCGTGCGGCCAGTCATAAAATTCCGGTTTCACCGTACCTCGCCAGAAAAACTCATGATTGAATTTCAGATTTTTAATTGTTTCATAATAACTTCCCCACCAGCCGGTTGTCTGATAACGATTGGATAGATTGACCCCGCGGTAATCAAAGAAGAAAACTGAAAAAATCAGATACAGTAAGCCCAATGACCATATCATTCTGCCTGAACATAGCCGAACAATATATTTAAGTATGAGAAACAGACTTATTGCTAAATACAGAACAAATACCGTTATAAATAACCAGTATAATTTCGGAGCATGAGGAATAAAACGTAAAATCTCAATAAACTCGACAATATTATCATAATGATAAAATTGTTTAATCCAGTACAGAATATCAAATATATATACTACTATGTATGCCAGAGCAAACAATATCAGTGACCAGCGCCTGCGCAGGAATAATAATGGCAAAATCCATATATACTCTAAAACAATCATATATCTTTCAGAGTAAACAAAAATATGAGCCAGCCAGAACAAACCATTGGTTATTAATAAATAAAGTAATAAAAAAATCCAGAATCTTAATGAAAAATAACACCTTAACAGATTTGCTATTTTAATAATTGTTGGAAAATTCTTATCTAAACTCATACTTAATTCGTTTCATATGTATATATGCTTAATGAAGAAAAAGCCGCTTACGCGGCTTTGTATGTATACATTTCCTGAATATTTAGATTGTGAATGCTTTAGGTACATATTTATCAGGCATAGTACCACCATTTTTCTTCAGTGAACCATTTTTTAATACATCCAATATCAAAGTTTTATTAGCAATAGAAGAAGATACTTTGGTACCGTTTACTGTATATGTAATTGTACAGCCTGTTGCCTGGTTAGCAGAAAGACTGGTGGTTTTGGCAGTACCACCGATTTCTGCTACACCGTATTTACCAGCTTGTCTGTCAATGGCAGCATCAAGTGTATTACCAGTACCTGACATACAATTACTATTCTGCAGATTATCAATAATCTGAGTTTTCAGACCAGCAGCCAGACTGGAAGCTTCTGAAGCCTGAGAACGGGCAATATAATCAGAGTAAGCAGGTACAGCAATTGCAGCAAGAATACCGATAATTGCAATAACAATCATCAATTCAATTAAAGTAAAACCTTTTTGGAAAGCTTTCATTTTATTCTCCATTTTAAAAACGGTTGAAAATTCACTAACACATCATTTTGTATAAAATACTGGAGCAAATTTCATGCCAGATTTTAAAATTTAATTATTTTTTAAAACACAAAAATGCATCTTGTAAGATAATATTTTGATTTTTAAATTTTAAATATTCAAAAATGCTCTAGGAATATATTTATCATTTATGGTTGAAGCACTATTTTTACGTAAGGATCCGTTTTTCAATACATCCGCTGCCAGTATTTTATTTGCAATAGCAGCAGAGATATCTGTGTTTTTTATTTTATAAGTAATTGTGTATCCTGTAACTGAATTAGCCGAAGCCACTGATGATATTGAAGCATTACTATCAATAGTAGCCGTACCATATTTACCGTTCTGACTTTCAAAAGAATTGGTTCCCGAATCAATGCATGTATTATTTTGCAGATTCTCAAAAATTTATAATTTCAAAACTCTAGCCATACTCGAAGCCTCACTAGCTTGCGTTCTGGCTATATAATTTTTATAAGCAAGAAACACTATAGCCGCCAGTACCCCGATTACAGCAATAACAATCATAAATTTAATCAAAGTAAAGCCTTTTCTCAATAAAAGTATTTTCATTGTCCGACCAAATCAGATATTTAAGGAAATGAAAACAACTTACATACTATTTTTTTGAAAATGAAATGTATTTTTTGAAAGAATATTAAATCTGAATTATCCAAAATTTTGTATTCAGACTCATTTAAATTCAACAATGATGCTGCGGCTGATTAAATAACCAAAGCTTTAGGCAGGTATTTCTGTTCTATAGTACCGTTATTGAGTTTTAATGTTCCGTTCCTCAGTACATCCAATTCCAGATATTTATTCACCAGAACAAATGAAGCATTCTGCGAATATACCGTATATCGAATAGAACAGCCTGTTCTGGCAGTAGCCGAATGCTGAGCATTCACGACAGGAAATTCTGTCGTAATCTCTGCAATTCCGTATTTTCCTTTATAACTATACTCTGATGGATTTTGTGCCCGGCATTTTTGGTTCTGTAAACTATCTAAAACCTGCGCTTTCAGGCTTCCTGCCAGATCTGCTGCTTCAGCAAGCTGAGCTTTTGCACTGTAATCCATATAAGTAGGCACGGCAATGGCAGTCAGTATCCCTATTATTGCTATAGCAATCATTATTTCAATTAATGTAAAACCCTTGTGATTTAAGCTCATGATGATTTTGTGTGTTTAAATTTGATTGATTGTCCGACTAACTTGCAAATGTAATATTTATTATTATATTTGATTATTCAATACAAAAATTTATTTATTTTGATTAAAAAATCAGATATATACTTTCATTTCATAATAAATTGATTTATTTGTATATTTTTAATAAATTTTTTGACAAAATTTTTAAATTAAGTTTTTTATTATTAATAGTCAGACAATAATATCCGAAATATCCGACGTATATAATTGTAAATCAGATTACTTTGTCCAGACTTACTTAATCTGGAAAATTACAGATAATATTCCTGCATATACGCCCATACTGCTGCAAGCATAACCATCTGACTGGCCAGATTTCCGGTACCGGCTTCAGAATTAATATAATCAATCTGTTGCCGGGCTGCCCATACTGATAATGAACCATCATCACGAACAGTTTGATTATTCTGTAAAACGACATTGAAACTCCGACCGGACAAAAACTCAAAGGCTCGCTGACTAGTAACATAGAAAAAATCATGAGGATCTTTATCGGGGCTGACCGCTACCTGACTCATCCCTTGCGCCATTGAGCCACCAGGCACATAGTTTCGTATAGATAATCCACTTGGATGATTGTTATGCAAAGCAACAATCAATTTAGCGTGAATCATATACTGATTCAGAAAACTGTCGACCTCTTGAGTTAACTCTTCTCTTGCCTGAGCACAATTACCGCGCAGACATTTTAATGCGTTCTTCCGACCGGTTTCAGTAAAAATTCTATTTGGATCAAATTGATAATTTACATCATTTGTTTGTATCCTGATTTCCCGGCTGCCACCATGGCGAAAATCCAGCAGACAGCCCTGCTGAATCTGGTTTAATACCATCAATGCGGTCTGACGCGCTGTTTCCTCATTATCATGTACATGCACCCAAACAATATGTTGCCATGGTTTACCCGTACAAGTCTGAGTCACCGGCAATATTTTTACTTGTCCGGTTGTATTAAAGGAATTTGAAACAGAATCTTCTGCTTGCGCAGGTAATACACCTGTAATCAATAACAATAAAAAAATATACTGAAAAATATAAAAAGTTGATTTTCTCATTTGGCTGATTATTTTCTGTTTTAATCTCAATTCTTTGTATGTATTTTTATTTTGATAAAGATATGCCTGTCAGAATTACATTTTCTGCTGAATATCCAGCCTGAAAACAAAATTCTCTGTTAATTTCTTTCAAATAAATTAATTTCTTAATTTATCAATATACATTTCTCATCATCTCACTGAATAGATTATTTGCCAAATGTGTCAAATTTTGTCACATTAAACTGAATTATGTAAGTACCGATAGTTATTATACTGATTAAGTATGAATTTGTATTTTTGTTTAATCAGTATGGTTTTAGTTGAAAATAATAATAGTATTCATTATTATTCGCAGATTTATCAATTTTTCTCTTTTCGTAGCTCAATAGTATGTCTGATCACCCTTTTCCTTCTTTTAAACTGGCATTGATTCCGTTCATTCTTTTTACCGGCAGCACTGTTTATGCTCAGGATAATACAGCAAAGCTGGACGATATTTACGTCACCGCCGAACAGCAGGTTAAACAGTCTCTCGGTGTTTCTAAACTTGATAGTCAGGATATTGAACGCAAAACACCAATCAATGATATTTCTGAGCTGGTGCGTACAATGCCCGGTGTCAATCTGACCGGTAATACTGCTTCCGGTCAGCATGGCAATAAACGCCAGATTGATATTCGCGGAATGGGTCCGGAAAATACCTTAATACTGATTGACGGCCGGCCGGTTACTTCGCGCAACAGTGCACGCATGAGCTGGCGCGGTGAGCGTGACACCATTGGCGACAGCAATTGGGTACCGGCAGCAGAGATTCAATCAATTGAAGTTATTCGCGGACCGGCTGCCGCACGCTATGGTTCTGGTGCAGCTGGCGGTGTAGTGAACATTGTGACAAAAAAAGTCAGTAATGAGTTTCACGGTTCTATTAATGCGTTTATGAATTTGCCGGCAGATAAAGAAGAAGGCGATACACATCGTATCGGCTTTGATTTGTCCGGTCCGGTTATTAAAGATGTACTCGGCTTCCGCATATATGGCAATCTGAACAGTACTGATGCGGATTCACCATTCATTAATCAGAGTTCGAATGATAAAGGCAGCAAATCGCTGGCTGCCGGACAGGAAGGTCTGATTAATAAAGATATTGGCGGACGGCTGGCATGGCGCCTGTCTCCGGCACAAACTCTGACACTGGATACTACCTACAGCCGGCAGGGCAATCGTTATAACGGTGATGGTCCCAATAATGTACAGACTGATTACACCCAAAGTTTATATGGTAAGGAAACCCGCCGAGTATACCGCCAGAGTTTTGCACTGACTCATGAAGGTGTATGGGACTGGGGCGACAGCAAGCTGGTAGCACAATACGATAAAACTACCAACAGCCACTGCTCTGAAGCGCTGTCAGGTGGTCCTGAAGGCTTGTGTCAGGATTTGGGCAGCAAAGATATTACTTATAAAGACAGTACACTGACAACAAAACGTCTGACGGGTGAAATACACTTTCCGTTTACATTAGGTGTGTCCCACGTGCTGACTATGGGTGCAGAATATCAGCACGATAAACTGGATGATCCGGATGGTCTGCGCCGTATACCTCTTCTCGGAGCAGTTTATCCGGCTCCGGCCAACCACACACCGTCACTAAGCAGCTGGGCCGGCTATGTGGAAGACAATATCAGCCTGACCGACTATTTAAAACTGGTACCAATGCTGCGCTATGATCACAATAATAAAACGGGCGGCAATGTCAGCCCCGGAGTTAATCTGTCATGGCAGCTTCATCCGAACTGGCTGATTAAAGGCGGAATAGCACGTGCCTACAAAGTTCCGAATCTGTACCAGAGTACAGACAGTTATATGCTGTACAGCAAAGGCAATGGTTGTGCCACCTCTTCCGGAAGCGGCCGTGGCTGCTATCTGATAGGTAACAGTAATCTCAAACCGGAAACCAGTATTAATAAAGAATTGGGTTTTGAATTTAATAAAAACGGTTATCTGGCTTCTCTGGCTTATTTCCGCAATGATTACAAAAATAAGATTGAAGCCGGCCGGCAGATTATATTCACAGATAGTACAGGCACCAATTCACGCTCAGGCGGATATGACTATTTTGAATGGACCAATACCCGCAAAGCGCTGGTAGAAGGGCTGGAAGGCAATTTAACCCTGCCGTTTTCAAGTAAATGGAAATGGGTAAACAATTTTACTTATATGTTTAACTCCAAAAATAAGGAAACCGGCAATCCTTTATCTATCATCCCTAAATATACGATTAATTCGTCTCTGGCCTGGAATCCTGCTGAAAAATGGGACACATTACTTACCTATACTTATTATGGTCGCCAGAAACCGCGCACAGTACCGGTAAATCCTGTTGAGGCAGGTATCGGTAACGGAGGAAAAGGAACTACCGGTTTGAGCGGAGAAGAAATCGGCAGTTATGGTATCTGGGGTATTTCCGCCGGCTACGCTGTAAATAAAAATATTAATATCAGAGCCGGAATGTCAAATATATTCAATAAACGTATCTACGCCTCTACACTGCGCGGCACTGCGTATACATACAATGAACGCGGCAGAGCAGTATGGGGCAGTATGAAAGTTTCTTTCTGATGCTTTCTGCGAACAGGCTGCCATTCGGGCAGCCTGTTTTTTATAAGCAAATTATTTTTCACCGTGACTTATCAATCAATTTCAGTTACCATCATAAATAGTAATGATTATTGTTTACACATAATGAGCAACTTTATTAAGTAAACAAACAAAGGTTATTCAATCTGACTGTACTTTAACCAAACCACCTGATCCGGCAATATTTTTAACTGGTATTCGATTAATTTTACCATGCAGAAACAAAATCTTACCACACACCCGTCCTGTTGTCTCCATATGTTCTGTAACACCAATCAACTGACGGAAAGATTAAATATGCGCCAGATTATTATTTTTCTTTTATTGTTTTTTACGGCCTTAATCTTGCACAACACAGCCAAAGCTCAGCCTAATCTGAATGAACCAGCTAATTTTTCTGCATTAAAGCAATCAGACAGCGGCTATCTGTTTAATAAGCTTGCGTTTACTTCTGCAGACGGACAGCGTCATTACCGGGTTTATATAGCAGCTCCCGACTGTAAAGTTCCTGCAGGGGGTTTTCCTGCTTTCTATATTCTGGACGGAAATGCTGCACTGGATTTTCTTACGCCTGAAAATATGCAGGCACTGTCCGCACAGCCTCAGCCTCCGGTGCTGGTACTGATTGGCTATGCCACAGATAAACGCTTTGATGCGCAGGCACGGGCCTACGATTACACCATTGCGCCGGACAATGACAATACCGATCCTCTTGATTCAACCAGAATAAACGGCGGGGCTGATATATTTCTGGATTTAATTCAGAATGAAATTATGCCGGCAGTAAATCAACAGGTTCGGATTAATCCCAATGCACAAACTCTGTGGGGGCACTCTTACGGCGGGCTGATGGTTATGCATACTTTGTTTACTCAGCCTAATCTTTTTCAGCACTATATTGCTGCCGATCCGTCCGCCTGGTTACACGGCGATCTGTTACAGCAGGAAGCTGAAACCATGCTTAAACGTCAGGTGGCTTTTTCCGGCAGCAGTCTGTGGGTTTTCAGTAGTAAACTCAAAGCCGGTAAATTACCAAAAAATCCTCAGGCGGCCGCACGTATCCGTATACGCAATGAGCATACAGCCAGATATGCCGGTCTGATTAACAAACTCATTAACGAATTACAGCAAAAAACTGATTTAACTATCAGATATGAGCATTATCCGCAGGAAAATCATGGCAGCCTGTTTGGCAAAAGCCTGCAACAGGCATTATTTTACCCAGTAATCAGGCAATAAAATGAATAAACGTTCTCCACATCAGGCTTATCTGACACGCGTTCAGGATATTATCGATCTGAGCCCGAATTTACGCCGGCTGGTTTTGCATAGTCCGGAGCTGACCGATTATCCGCATCAGTACAATGGTGCGCATATCAAAATATTTCTGGCACCGGATGGTCAGATAACACCGCAATTACCCCAGTTTTCCGGTCATGGTTTTAACTGGACTGAGCCGGATAATAAACCGATAGTGCGTACCTATACCATTCGCAATTATGATGCACAGTCGTGTACGGTAAGTATCGATTTTGTCAAACACGGAGACACCGGACCTGCTTCATCTTTTGCCGAGCATGCTCAGGCTGGAGATATTCTTGGAATCTCTTCTCCCGGCGGGCCGAATCCGATGCTGAAAACAGCGTCACGCTATTTATTTGCCGGTGATATCACAGCTCTTCCGGCAATTGAATCTCTGCTAACAGATATTGCCGCTGATGCGAGCGGTGACGTTGTGCTGTTATTACCGCAGGCAGAAGATCTGCCAGCATCGCTCCCGTTACCAGAAAAAATGCATCTGCATACCTTTTTCGGTGATTTGAGCCAGATTCCTGCTGTAGTAGAGCATATAAGTAATTCTGCCCCGTTGAATGATGATGACTTTGCCTGGGTTGCCGGTGAAGCAGCACTGGTTAAGCCACTGCGTGAATTGCTGCGTACACAATGGCAATTACCGCCTCAGCGCCATTATGCCGTCCCCTACTGGCGTCAGGGAGAAAATGAAGAAAGTTATCATGAAGCACGGCACAGATTTATTGATAAATAAACACCTGCTCAAGAAAATTAACTTTAGCCTTGTTCAGGCGGTATAATTAATGCAAACGATAATGATAGGAAATACTAAAAAATGATTAAATCTTGCTGGAAACCTCTTGCTTTGTCTGTTTTAACTTTGTCTCTGCTTTCTGCCTGTGGCGAAAAAACCAATGAGAATCACACTGCCAGTAATGCTTCGTCTGCTGCTGCAACTGCTGTTAACGGACCAACAGTGACAATAAATACTGCCCGCGGAGAAATAACCGTACCGGAGAATCCGTCTAAAGTTGTGGTGTTTGATATGGCTACACTGGATGATTTACAGGCATTGAAAGTGCCGGTTATCGGTGCCCCGAAAAAAGTGCTGGTACCGTATCTGCAGCAAACTCTGGAAACGGTAAACAATACCGGTACTTTATTTGAACCGGATATGGAAGCACTTAATGCGCTGAAACCACAGCTTATTATTATCGCTGGTCGTACTGCTCCGAAATATGATGAACTCGCTGCCCTTGCTCCCACTATCGATATGTCTGACAGCGGACAGGATTTAATTGGCGATGGCATGAAAATGCTTGATAGCTACGGTAAGCTGTTTAAGAAAGAAGCAGAAGCAAAAAAATTGCATGATGATATACAGAATCTGCTTAATGAAACCCAGCAGGCAGCCAAAGGCAAAGGCACTGGTCTGATTCTGATGGTTAATGCCGGCAAACTTTCAGCATTTGGTTCTTCCTCTCGCTTTGGCTGGATTCATACTCAGGTTGGCGTACCGGCTGCAGATACCAGCATTCCGGCTTCTCCGCATGGTCAGTCTGTCTCTTTCGAATACGTGCAGAAAATCAATCCGGACTGGTTATTCGTTATTGACCGTACTGCTGCCATCGGCGAAGAAGGTAAAACCGCTCAGGCTGTACTGAATAATGATCTGGTACGTCAGTCTAAAGCATGGAAAGAAGGTCACGTTATTTATCTGAGCAGCGCATCCTATCTGGCCGCAGGCGGTGTACAGCAAATGAAAACTGATCTGACCAATATTAAAGCGGCAATGTCACACTAAGCCGGAGTTTTATTCACGATAATCAGGTTTCGCTATGCTGCATAAATATGCAGCATTAGCGCAAACCTGTTGTCTGTAATTTTTCTGTCATATGCTTCGTTCTTCTCAGATTAATGCAATCAATTTTTTGCTGTTACCTATTTTACTGATTATCAGCATTAGTATTGGTGCAGCTTCTTTTCATTGGGGTGATCTGTTTATAAGCAGCGATACCCGTTCTTTGCTTTTGTATAGCCGTCTACCCCGCTCTCTGGCGATTATTCTCACCGGAGCCACACTGGCCGTAGCGGGTATGGTGTTACAGATAGTATTGCGCAATCGTTTTCTGGAACCGAGTATGGTTGGTGCTACCCAAAGTGCAGCACTTGGGGTATTACTGGTCTCCATCTGGTTGCCGCAGGCCAGTCAGCTGACCAAAATGAGCTGCGCCAGTCTGGCTGCTTTGCTGGGGATGACGCTGTTTTTATTTTTATTTCGGCGTCTACCTGCACACCGGCAACTGATGATTCCGCTAATCGGCATAATTTATGGCAGTATTATTGAAGCACTGGTGAATTTTATCGGCGTGGAAACCAATACTCTGCAATTGCTGGCGGTGTGGTTTGCCGGTGATTTTTCTGCAGTACTCGCCGGACGCTACGAATTGCTGTGGATTACCGGCCTGATGACATTAGTTATTTATTTTCTGGCTGACCGGCTTACCATTGCCGGACTGGGACAGAATATCAGTACCAGTCTCGGTATCAACTATACACAAATGATGTGGATTTCCCTGATTACCGTGGCCATGATTACTGCTATTGTTGTGGTAACAGTCGGACAGATTCCTTTTATCGGACTGGTAGTGCCTAATATTATTTCCCGGCTGGCAGGTGACCGTTTACGTCAGAATCTGCCCGCAGTTGCACTCCTGGGTGCCAACGCTCTGCTGATCTGTGACATTATCGGCCGCACTATCGACCCGCCTTATGAAATACCGGTGTCTCTGATTTTCGGTATCGTCGGAACCGTGATTTTCCTGTATTTGCTGTTTAGAAAGCCTTCTGTACATGCAGTTTAATTCCACCATGCCGTCACATCGCTCCGGTGCACGTTTTTTCGGTGTGCTCGGTATTCTGTTAATTATTGCCAGTATTCTGTTTATGACGTATGGCGTTAAAGGAAGCTGGGATTTTGTGTTGCAACTGCGCGGTAAAAAGCTGCTGATGCTGCTTACTGTTGCCTACGCAGTTGGTGTATCCACTTTACTTTTCCAGACTCTGACCCATAACCCTATTCTTACACCGGGATTACTTGGCTACGATTCGCTTTATCTGTTGCTGCAAACCATTACTTTGTTTGTATTCGGTGCAGTAGGATTCACCAGTATGAGTGTGCTGAGCAAATTTGTTATCGAAGCACCAATAATGATGGTTGCCTCGCTCCTGCTGTTTCGTACTTTAACCCGGAACAGTAACGGTGATTTGGCCCGACTGATACTCACTGGTATGATTTTCGGAGTCATGTTTCGTAGTTTCAATAGTCTGCTGCAACGCCTGATT
Organism: Snodgrassella sp. ESL0324; assembly: GCF_013344955.1. Taxonomy (NCBI): domain Bacteria; kingdom Pseudomonadati; phylum Pseudomonadota; class Betaproteobacteria; order Neisseriales; family Neisseriaceae; genus Snodgrassella; species Snodgrassella sp. ESL0324. The sequence goes on from NZ_JAAEDS010000014.1 coordinate 257,238, forward strand.
GACCCTACTCTGTTTACGGTTGCTCAAACCAGCTATTTTGCTCAGTTTACCTCCGTGAATGTCACCATGCTGATTATCGGCATGAGTATCATGCTGTTCAGTACAGTCTGGATCTGGCGGATGCGCTATCAGCTCGATGTTCTTATGCTCGGACGTAATGCCTCTATAACACTGGGTATTAACTATGTACGGCTGAGCCACAGCATTTTGTTATGGATTGCTCTGCTGGTTTCAGTTTCCACTGCATTGGTCGGTCCGGTCAGTTTTTTCGGTTTACTGATATGTGCACTGGTTAATACCTGCACCCCCGATATGAAACATCAACTGCGGCTGCCGGCAGCATTTCTGGTTGCGGCACTGGTATTGGTCAGCGGCCAGCTGATATTTGAGCAGCTGCTTGGTATGCAGGGCGTACTGAGTGCGGTTATTGAATTTTGCGGCGGCATTGTGTTTCTGTGGCTGGTATTAAAACGCAAACGCTAGGCTGCAACAGTAGCTTTTTTATCATCACCATTTTTTGCACCGATTTAACCTGACAGCATTATGATTACCATAAAAAATGTTAACCACCACATCAACGGTACACCCATTCTCCGCGATATTAATCTTGATATTCCGGATAAAAGTATTACTGCGCTGATTGGTCCCAATGGTGCAGGTAAATCTACACTATTCTCGCTGATTGCCCGCCTGCAACCTTTACAGGAAGGCAATATCCATATTGATGACCTTGAAGTCAGCCACAGCAAATCAACTGCCATAGCCAAAAAATTGGCTATATTGTCGCAAGAGAACAACATACAGAGCCGTATTACCGTACGTGATTTATTACTGTTTGGCCGCTATCCGCATAATCAGGGACGCGTCACAGCAGAAGACCAGCAAATTGTTGATCAGGCTTTACAGCGCTTTGAGCTGGAACCATTGCAACAGCGTTATCTTAGTGCACTTTCCGGCGGACAGCGCCAGCGCGCACTGGTAGCCATGACTTTCTGCCAGCAAACCAAACATGTTATTCTTGATGAACCGCTTAACAATCTGGATATGTATCATGCACGTGAGCTGATGCGTTTATTACACCAGCTGACCAGCGAACAGGGTCTGGCTACCATTATGGTGGTTCACGACATCAACATGGCAGCAGCCTATGCTGATCATATTGTTGCTCTTAAAGACGGGCAGATTGTTATGCAAGGTACACCAGAAGATATTATTACTGCAGATCATATTCAAACCATATTTAATCTGGATACAGAAGTTGTCAGCCATAAAGGGAAACCTCTTGTTATCCATCACTTCTAGCAGGCTTTATTATGCAAAACAATAATACCCCCGGTTCACGCAAAATGACGGGGCTGATTACTGCCATGATTGCTTTGTTTGTCGTACTGGCTGCATGGTTTATCTGGCTGTTTTTGGGAGATGATGCAGCCGTACGGATGTCAATGGCACGGATTATGCTCATTTTTATGGGGCTGGTATGTACTTTTCTGTTTGGCGTATTTATTATGATTGGCGCGAAAATCTGGCGCCGGCAACACACACATCACTAAAAACGCATAGATTCAAGGCCAAAAGCCAAACTGAAAGTTACGCTAATCCGCATAACTTAGTACCAGCGTATTTATTAAAATAATTTTTCTGCTGCTTTCCGGCCCAGACTTAATAATTATTCCGCATAGCAATTAAAAATCTGTATTCTTATTATCTTGTTGTTCATTTATATCTTGATCTGATTCTAAGAAATAAATCTGCCATGGAATGCCTGTAAAAAAGCAGTTTTGGCAGATTTGGTATAATACACATACTACTAATTTTCCGGCAATCTCTGTGCCATGTCTGTATACGAACTAAACCAAATCCTGAGTAAAGACCGCTATTACCTGTATCGAGCCAGTAAAAATCCTGCCCGTTTCGGTGGCGAGGAAAAAGTAAACAGCCGTTACCAGCGCTCTCATCAGGCTTATCTGCAACGTCTGGCCGGACTGCCTGTACCCGAATATGATAACACTTTGCCCGTGCATGAAAGACGCGAAGAAATCAAGCAGGCAATCAGTCAGCATCAGGTCGTTATCGTTTGTGGTGAAACCGGTTCCGGTAAAACCACCCAGTTACCGAAAATCTGTCTTGAGCTTGGCCGTGGTGTAGCCGGACTGATCGGTCACACTCAGCCAAGGCGGCTGGCCGCACGCTCAGTAGCTGAACGAATTGCTGAAGAACTGCATAGCCGGATCGGACAGCATGTCGGCTATAAAGTGCGTTTCAATGATAAAACCGCGCCGGAAAGCTACATCAAGCTGATGACTGACGGCATTTTGCTGGCAGAAAGCCAGACCGACCGCTTTCTCAGTGCTTACGATACCATCATCATTGATGAAGCGCATGAACGCAGCCTGAACATTGATTTCCTGCTTGGTTATCTCAAACAACTGCTGCCACGGCGCCCGGACCTGAAAGTCATCATTACCTCAGCTACGATTGATGCCGAACGTTTTAGTAAACATTTCACACAAAACGGTGTAGCAGCACCGGTGATTGAAGTATCCGGACGTACCTATCCGGTAGAAGTACGTTACCGTCCGCTGCACACCACAGATGCAGACGAAGCTGAAATAGAAATCAATGATGCCATCGTCGATGCCGCAGATGAGCTGGCACGAGAAGGTGAAGGTGATATCCTGATTTTTCTGCCGGGTGAAAGAGAAATTCGCGAAGCAGCACATGCATTACAGCAATCACCTTTGCGTCGCAATGATGAGATTCTGCCTCTATTTGCACGCCTGTCAGCAGCCGAACAGCATAAAATCTTTCATCCCAATGGTCGTCAGCGGCGTATCGTACTGGCTACCAATGTTGCCGAAACCTCACTCACCGTACCCGGTATCCGCTATGTTATCGATACCGGACTGGCACGGGTAAAGCGCTATTCAGCCCGGGCTAAAGTCGAACAACTGCATATCGAACCTATCAGTCAGGCTGCGGCTCATCAGCGCGCCGGCCGTTGCGGTCGCGTTGCCGCCGGTATCTGTATACGCCTCTACAGCGAGCAGGATTTTAATCAGCGCCCTGCCTTTACAGATCCGGAAATTATCCGCAGTAATCTGGCGGCTGTAATCCTGCGCATGATCAGCCTGAAACTTGGCGATGTTAGTGCATTCCCCTTTCTCGAAGCACCTGACCAGCGCTATATCAATGACGGCTATCAGGTATTGCTCGAACTGGGCGCAGTAAATGAACATAATCAGCTAAGCAAACTTGGTGAGCAAATGGCACGTCTGCCAGTAGACCCGCGTATCAGCCGCATGCTGCTGGCGGGGAAACGCTTGCAATGCGTTGCCGAAATGCTGGTTATTGTGGCTGCGCTGTCGATTCAGGATCCGCGTGAACGACCAATGGAAGCTCGTGAAGCTGCTGCCAAAGCACATGAACGTTTTAACGATAAGCAGTCGGATTTTCTCGCCTATCTGAATATCTGGGATTCTTATCAGCGCGAACGTGACAAAGGGTTATCCAATCGTCAGATGGTGCAGTGGTGTCATCAATATTTCCTTTCTCATCTGCGTATGCGCGAATGGCGCGAGCTACATCACCAGCTGACACAAATTGCCATAGATATGGAACTTACCGATAAGGCGGGTGCTTACCGGCAATTACCGGACAATCATCCCCAGCCAGCCATAACTGACAATAGTGATCAGGATTTATCCGCAAAACTCAAACAGCAGCAAATCGTCCGCCGGCAGCAGCGTCATCAACGGCAACAGGTAAAAGAAGCCAGCTACGAACAAATTCACCGAGCTCTGCTGACCGGACTAATAGCCAATGTCGGACTGAAAAGCCCCGAAGGCCACGACTATACCGGTGCGCGAGGAATTCATTTTCACCTTTTTCCGGCATCAGCTCTGTTTAAAAGTAAGCCTAAATGGATTATTGCTGCTGAGCTAACCGAAACCTCACGACTATATGCCCGTGATGTCGGCAAGATTGAACCGGAATGGATTGAAAGCGAAGTACCTCATCTTCTGCGCTATCATTATTTTGAACCCCACTGGGAACAGAAACGCGGTGAAGTGGTGGCCAGTGAACGCATTACTCTTTATGGTCTCACTGTTTTGCCCCGCCGCCCGGTCGCCTATGGGCGCATCAATGCCAAAGAAGCACGAGAAATCTTTATTCGCAGTGCACTGGTAGCGCAGGAATGCGATCTTAAAGCAGCTTTTTTCCGGCATAACCATCAACTGATCGAAGAAATCACCGAACTGGAACATAAATCACGCCGGCAGGATGTACTGGTAGATGAAGAAGCACTGTTCAGTTTCTACGACCAGCGTCTGCCGGCAAATGTAGAAAACAAAGGCCGTATTCTACCGCTGGCCGATATCCGTACCTTTGAAATGTGGCGTAAACAAGCTGAGGCAGAAAATCCGAAACTATTGTATCTGAGCCGTGACGACCTGATGCAACATGCAGCCAGTAATGTTACTGAAAGCCAGTTTCCGGAATATCTTGATACTACAGATGGTCGCTGTGCGCTCAGCTACCGTTTCGAACCCCATCATCCATTTGACGGTGTCACTATAGCTGTGCCACTGCCACTGCTTAACCGCATCAATGCATCCAGACTGGAATGGCTGGTTCCCGGCATGATTCGAGAAAAGCTGCAGTTACTGATAAAAGCCTTACCCAAACAAATTCGCCGTATCTGCGTGCCTGTACCTGATTTCATCACTACATTTCTCAGCAGTCATCCTGATATCAATGCGCCTTTACTGCCTCAGCTGGCACAGGCCATTGCCCGTCAGGCCGGAGACATGCGTCTGCTTAACCAGATAGACGTCGAACACTGGCAAACCCAGCAACTGCCGGCACATTGTTATTTCAATATTCAGGTGATTGATGACAGCGGCACAGAGCTGGCCAGCGGTCGTGATCTTATCAGCCTGCAACAACAGCTCGGACAGGCAGCTGCAGTTACTTTCCGTGACAACAGTAATGAGTTTGAGCGAGATAACATTACCAGCTGGGATATAGGTAAACTACCGGAAAGTATCAAATTTGCCCGTGCTCAGCAACAGCTTACCGGCTATCTCGGCCTGCAACTGCAAAAAAACGGCAGTATTTCCCTGAGGCTGTTTGATACAGCGGCGGCTGCCGAACAGGCACACCGCAGCGGCGTACTTGCTCTGATGAGTCTGCAACTGAAAGAACAGGTTAAAGACCTGAATAAAGGTCTGCCCGACTTCACTCAAATCGCCATGCTGCTTAAACACCTGGGTACTGATACTTTGCGTGAAGACCTGACTCATGCCGTTCTGGATCGGGCGTTGATAGGTGAAGATGAACTGCCGCGTGATGAAAAAGCTTTTAAAGAACAGATAAAACGTGCCCGCAGCCGTTTACCGGCAGTTAAAGAAGCTGTTAATCAATATGCCCTGCAAACAGCGCAGGCTTATACTGAAGTCAGCAGCCATCTGGGTAAACACCCGTTAACCCCGCTTCTGCGTGAGCATCTGAACAGTCTGGTTTATCCGGGTTTTGCCAGTGCCACACCATGGCAGCAGTGGCCGCGTCTGCCGGTTTATCTGCAAGCCATGCTCAGGCGTATGGATAAATACGGCAGTAATCCGGCACGTGATAATGCACGGGAAAACGACATTCAGGAACTTACTGATACCTGGCAAAAAAAAGTACAGCAATACCGGCAACAAAATCAGCCGGTACCTGCTGCCATTGCCGAATTCCGGTGGATGCTGGAAGAACTGCGCGTCTCCCTGTTTGCTCAGGAGCTGAAAACACCCTATCCGGTTTCAGCAAAACGTCTGAGCAAAGAATGGGATAAACGCACAGCTATTTTATAAATGTATTCAATAAAACAGCTCTGTTCAGAAAAACAGAGCTGTTATCCCGTCCGTTTTACCGGCAGTTATGACACAGATTTCTATTTCTTTTCATCTGCCAACTCCTGGAAATCTTTATCTATATAACCGGGCAAACGAAATCTCACTTCGGCCGGGGGCAGCTCAATACTCATTTTCTGTGCCAGTATCTGGCCGTCAATATACTTATTTTCAAAAACCGGTACAGTTAATTCACCGAGAAAAACCATCAACTGTTCATAGGTCTGAAAACAGACAGCACACCAGTATTCACTGTCAGTCACTCTTTGTCTGAGCTGCGCAGGCATTTTTTTAACCTGTTGAAACTCTTCTTTCAGCCCTCTCATCTGCTCTAATGCATCTGCATCTGTATTCCTGTCAGCATGCTTTGAACATGAAACCGGGCCGGATTTACCTCTCTGCCTTCCTCTGTTATAAACAGATTGTGCAGATACTTTAATTTTCATTGTGTTATCTTTTTCCATTAGCACATTCCCAGCGATAAATTTCTAAATCACACAGCGGAAAATACTCCAGAATTTTTCGGTAATCCTTCGGATAGAGTTCTTTAACAGGTAACAAAAAACGTAAATCCAGACTATCAAATGAGCAGCCAAACACCCTGTAATCACTTCCCAGCCTGATGTTATTCTGCTTAAAACAGCGGAGCAAATCCCCTTTTTTCCAGTCCCATACTGGATAATACTGACACTGACTCTTCACAATCGATCCGTGTCTCTGCATACTCAGGCGCTGTTTGGAACTATGTTCCACTCTGGTACCGTTTGCTACCGGTGTATTGGGCGGTAAATTAAATTTTCTGCACATCATCCGGCGGATATCGGCAAAATCAAAATTCACCAAATTTGCCTTATCAATCACAGATATATTAGATGGTGGCTGAAAAACATGTGCACTGAGCATCTGATACAGTGCAGGATGCGGCAAACGGGTAATTTTGAAATTAAACTGGCGTTCATATAAATCAAGCTGTTCTTCTACAAATTCCAGCTCGGGCACCAGATACAAATAATAGGGATAAATCTCAGTAAAACTATCCCTGATTGCCATATACGCAGCAACAGCATTCTTACCTGTGCTAAATGCCAGAATACTCTGACGATAATCACAGGCCATCTTCCGGACTGTTCTGGCGCCAGATAAAATAGCCATATTCGCAAAATTCCCTTATAAACCAACACTGCATAGCTCAATTAGTATAGCTAAAATAAATTTAGATGCTCAATATGCTGCAATTACCCTAAACTATTAAAAAATATAAAAAATAGCTACATATTCATTAAAACAGCAATAAAAAAGCATAGCCAACCTTATTTAAATAAATTTATGTCTGGCATTCAGCTTATTATGCAAATAAATACCTAATGATATATCTGGTAAAGTTTTCGATTCCTGCTTCAAACTGCTTCTTGACACTAAAAGCAATTTCCTGGCAAATATTGATAAGTCAGCTTATATAAAAAAATTAAAATAAGAATCAGTAATTTACAATATTAAACATTACATTAATTCCTGATTTAACATCACTCATAACTCAGTTTTAAAAATATTTATATAAATATCAAAACTATATTCAAAATATTTTGTATATTTCAGTAATAATAAGAAAATGTTTGTAGACATAGATTAATGTGACTGATATCATTAATACCTGAATATCTAAGCTATTTATTTCCCTGACCCGGTCATTTTGTTTATAAGCTTTTCTCCTACACTCCGGCTTATAAATTTTTAATGACGGGTTCTTTTTTTATATAAATTCAGAAATCTATTTTACATTACTAAAATTTTATTCTTTTTTATCTATTCTATTCTTCTCACTTCATTAAAAAACAGAATAAAAAAATTTCCTCATAAATATCTGTTAATTTAAAGCAGATTATTTGTGGTTTTTTTACAAATTAATCAATTTTTTATACTTTTGCTTTTTTATATAGGTATTACAATTTTCGAAACAGGCATCAAATTCATCTTTACTGCTAAAGTCTTTTCTATCCAAATATATTAAACGTCTGTATGATCTGATAGAGTTTTTTCTCTTTAAATACAAATAAATTCTATTGTGAAATTTAATTACTGAATAAAAATCCTGCCATTCAAAGCATGTCTTATTTCCTTTTTTTTCTTTTGTCAGGCACTCAGAAGTAATTTCAATAATATAATTGCCAAATCCTCCTATTTTTTCAAATTCATCCTTGATTTTAAATATCGGATAGAAAATAGTTATAATATTCAGAATTATCAGAGAAATTGTTATTCTATTTATATAAATATTATAAGCATCAATACCAATTACTATAATCAATATTGGAAGTGTCATAATAAAAGCATAAAAGGCTTTAGTATTTATTTTAATAATCATAGGATTAATCCGGTAAAAATAAATTTATAATTACTGATGTTTTTACATACCAGTATATAAATTTTTTTTAACGTCTGATTTTTTCATTTTAGCCATTGCATTATACATTTATTTGTTAACTTAACATCGACAATAAATCCTCAATTCAGACAGAATTCTGTTAAATTAAAATTTTAATTTCTCAAAAAAAGAATTTTAGTTAACCTGAAATCCGGTTAATTATCCGTTTTACTACTTATCATAATCAGAAAGTGATTTTTAAGTTTGCCATTCCTGAATTACTGTGCCAGTGGCTGCCATTTTCATACTGATACTGAATACCTGCTTTCAGATTATGGCTGATCTGTACATTTCCACCTACAGCAGCATTCCAGCGTGTTTTTGCTGAAGCCCATTTACCGGAACGTTCATTTCCGTGTATTCCGGCAAAACCTCCGCGCATTGCATATTCTCTGTCGCGAAAATCATGCTCAATACCCAGCAGTCCGAAAATATCAAACACAGTATCCCGTATACCAAAACGATATTGAGTAAGAATACTGGCCGAACCGGCTACAACACCTTTATTAAGCTTTCGGGCATATAAACCATAACCGTTTGCCCCGTCTTCACTAAAATGATTCTGTTGCAAATAATCATATCTCAGACCTAGCTGCGGTGTCAGAATCAATTGATTCAGATAAAACGCTTTACCTCCTTTAAAAGCCAGTTGCCATACGTTACCTTTGGCTTTTGCTCCCGTGGCTTCTGACGACTCACCCAGCCATATTCGCCGGTTGACATCATTGGAAAAACGGTTGTATCCAAAGCTGCCGGATATGTAGGCGCCGTTCCATCGGTTTGGCGCATAAAATGAACCAGCAATTAAACCATTGGTTTTAATATCAGCATTGCCATATTGTTCATTCCAGCCGGTATTTTGAAAAGTATAGGCCAGCGCTGCAGATAATCCGTTACCAAATTTTTTACTGATACCGAATATCCCGCTATTAGTATTCTGTTTTCCTCTGACAACAGTGGGATTCCAGCGATTCTGCGAATGATTAAATTCCATAATCACATTAACCTCATCAGAGTTATTCTGAATTGAAGACATAAAGTCACTATTCAGCTTTCCTAATGTCAGAGTGCTGACCATATTAGCGTTACTGTAAACCGCACCGGATAAAGAATATAACGACCGCCTTAAACTCTGAGCGGACTGTACATTCTGAATTCTGGCCGCACCATCGAATAATTCTTTATCCTGTTCACTATATTGATCCGCCGCGGGTATACCATCCAGCTGGCTGAAAGCCGTATCCACAGCTCTGGCAGCGGACTCTATTGCCGGATCGGCAATACTGCGGGTTAACAGACCATTATTCATAACAGCTTTTTGTGCAGAAATGCGGGTAATATCAAAATCTACATTATTGTCATCGTAAACCGTTTTACCATCTAGCAGAATTCCGCCGGAAAATTCAGTTGTGTCAAATTCACCCAAGCGTTTTTGTGCATTAATAACAGCTACTTTTATCCCTGTCTGTGGCACAAAACCGGCTTTAAGCGCATCGAAATATAATCTGCCGGCCAGACTGGCAGTACCATTGACAGTAGTCCGGCTACCAAGACTGGTCTGAAAAGTACCCGCTGCCGTCTGGTTAAAACTACCATTAACTGTGGCATCCCGACTAATAAATGTACCTGAATTATCTACTGAACCAGTGAAGCCTTTAACCAGATAAGCAGCATCTTTACCAATTTGCGTTGCAGACTGGCTACTGCCATTTACGGCCAGCGTACCGGAATTAATCTGCGTTTTACCCTGATAAGTATGATTACCCTGCAATATCAGTGTTCCGGTACCATCTTTGATTAGCCCGCCTTGCCCGCTGATATCATTACTGAATACATAGCTGCCGTCGGTTACATTTGCTGAGAAATCACCGAAGGCAAATTGTGCCGGTCCGTTAACCGCCTTACCAATATTCAGCAGTCCCCAGCCATATACCGAATCTACACCCTTAGCGCCCAGGTCAGTGGCCGTCGTCAGTAATGTGGTTCGTAAATTATTATTGGTCATCCATGGATATTTTTGTTTAACCAGTGCCGCAGCGGCAGTAACCTGCGGAGCAGAAAATGAAGTGCCCGTGATATAGGTTAGTGGCAATGCATTAATATCATCGCCGGGCTTTGCGTATAAATTAGCAATCTCATACTGATAATAAGCCACCATACACCAATTTTTAGTATCGCCGCATCTGTTGGAAGACTGTTGAATTGTATTATCGCTATTTACACCAGCAACAACGATCCAGCCTTTCTGCAATTCAGGTTCAATTAAAGGAAATAACGATTCAGTACTGGGCTGACTTTGCCCGTCATTGGCAGCTGCCCAGATAAACAGCATATCATCCCGAACCAGAGAAACAAAACGACCGATATAGGATGCAGATTTATCAGCGGAATTATCTGCATTTAAATAAGCTTTAGCTACATTAGTATACCATTGCTTATTACTGTAATAATTAGCGCCATAACTGTTATTGACGATTTTCACGCCAGCCTTATCAAGCGCGTTAAACGCATTTATGGTAGCCAGTAAATTGATTAATCCCGGTCCACGGCTATCTGTTGCACTGGCTGAATAAATTTGCACCTCCGGAGCAATTCCAATTTTTTTACCCCTGACATCTTTACCGGCAATATTTAAAGCTACTGCATCACCATGCGGGTAAGCTTTACCATTATAAGGTGTCCCGAACTGTCCCAGATCAACAACATTGTCAGGTAAAGCCGGATGATTAACATCGACTGGCAAATCAACAATACCGACCTTCACCCCCTTACCATCCAGCCCCTGATCCCGTGCATCTTTCAGATTTAGTAGGTTAGCCTGTGTATTATCCTCACCGTATACACTGCGGGGATACTGGTTTTTACTCAACGGAACTTTTATTGCTGATTCGGTACTATCCATTCTCGACGGATTGGATGAAGGAACAGGAATATTATCAGCCGGATCTATCGGAGTCGGATCAACCGGCTCATGTTTGTCCGGATCTGGATTAACCGGAAGAGGATTAACTGGTAAAGGATTAACCGGAGGAGGATTAACCGGAGGAGGATTAACCGGAGGAGGATTAACCGGAGGAGGAGTAACCGGAGGAGGAGTAACTGGTGAAGGCACATTCGGTGTGTTTTCTCCGTCTCCCGGTGTCTGGTTTCCGGTACCGGGATCGGTTCCGCCCGGTTTACCGCCAGTTTCCGTAGAATTAGAATGAACACCACTGCCACCGCCACCACATGCCGTTAAAGCAAATGAAACAGCAATCACTATTGATTTAAGCATTAAAGCTGAATGTTTCATACTGGCTGTTCCTTTATCTTAATTTGAAAAATAAATATAAAAATTTAAATTTCATTTTTATTAATATTTCTTGATAACCTTAATGAACATTGATTTGCTTATTCAGTTCGGGTTTAGCATTCAGGCATGATACATGGTCTAAATTACTGATTTACTTGTCTATATATTTATTAACCAAATAAGATTTTTTTTATCTATTTTAATATTCCGTACTATTATGTATTTAATTTCAGATTGGTAAATTACAAATAAATATACCAAATAAATAATTTATAGCTTTATTTACAATATTGATTTAAACCAGCGAAATACAGGCTCTAAAAGGCATTAATGCAGTATCTCATTAAAAAAAATAAAATTTTTACGCATAAAGAATAATATTTTTTTAAATTTTTTACTCATAAAACATAAATATATGCTTTATAAATTAATTATATTTGACTTGATATATTAAATATTTAGAAGAAAACATTTAAATAAACAATATGCGATTAAATTCAGCTAATTATTACTTATATTAAAAATACTTTCATAGACAACAACTTACACAATCAGTTACCGTTATAAAAGGAACACAAGGCAACAAACCGTAACTTGTTTAGATAAATAAGGAGATAAGCATGAACAAACGCAAACCGCTAAAAAGAGATATTAAATTCAGCACAACTGAAGAATTAAGGGAAAATGCACGCAAAAATTATGAAGACGGACCAATTACTTCTACGTATGAGCTGGATGTAAAACGGGTAATTGAACTTCTTAATATAGCTTTGGCTTCAGAATGGGTGTGTGTACTGCGTTATCTGCGACATTACTACATGGCAACCGGCCTGTTTATGGATGCCGTTAAAGAAGAATTTATGGAACATGCAGAGCAGGAACAAAAACATGCAGCTATGCTGGCTGAACGTATCACCCAGCTTGGCGGTGAACCGGATTTGAATCCGGATGTGTTTATTCAGCGTTCACCGACAGAATATATTGAGGGAGAAACTTTACGGGATATGGTAGAGTCAGATTTGATTGCAGAACGTATTGTGATTGATCTTTACCGGCAGGCCATTATGTATGTCAGCGATTATGACACTACTACTAAACGCATACTCGAACATATTCTTGCTGAAGAAGAAGATCATGCAGACGAATTATCCGACATGATGGAAGGTTTGGATGGCAAACACGTATCGAAAAAAATAATTTAATAATTTAGTGATTTAACATAAAAATCCGTAGTCAGTCTGCGGATTTTTTCAAACTGCTTTTCCGACTAATAGTGTATGTTTGAATTTTATATTTATTATTATTTCAAACCATCTATTATGACATAATTCTATTTATCTTTATAGCGATAAATCGCTCAAACTTGAGGCAGATTAATATTCCGACAAACCTTTTAAAGAAAATACTCAGGTAAATTGTGGTGTGAATCTCTTTGCACTACAATCATATTAAGAGGTTTCCAGAAAGATATCTGGATTATTTTTCAATAGTTTATGGAGTAAACAACATGAAAGCAATGGTGTACTACGGAGCAGGTGATATTCGTTTTGAAGAACGTGCTAAACCAGTTATTATCGAACCAACTGATGCAATCATTCGTTTAACCCGGACAACTATTTGCGGTACCGATCTGGGTATCTGGAAAGGAAAAAATCCGGAAATTGAACAAACCGCCATTCAAAAAGACGGTCAATTCAACGGTCGCATTCTCGGGCATGAAGGGATTGGTATTATTGAAGAAACAGGCAGTGCAGTTAAAAATTTTAAAAAAGGCGATAAAGTCATTATTTCCTGTGTCAGCCGCTGTGGTACTTGTGAAAACTGTCAGAAACAGCTTTATGCACATTGCCAGAGTGGTGGCGGCTGGATTATGGGCTACATGATTGATGGTACTCAGGCTGAATACGTACGTACTCCCTTTGCAGATAATTCACTTTACCGATTACCGGCAAATTTAAATGAAGATGTGGCCGTTTTGTTGTCAGATGCCTTACCTACTGCACATGAAATCGGTGTGCAATATGGTGATGTTAAACCCGGCGATACAGTAGCCATTGTCGGTGCCGGCCCGGTAGGAATGAGTTGTTTATTGACCGCACAACTATATTCTCCCTCCCAGATTATCATGATTGATATGGATGATAACCGCCTGCATATGGCAAAAGAGCTGGGTGCCACGCAAATCATTAATTCTGCCAGTGAAGACGCGGTGGCGCGTGTTCTGGAATACACCGGCGGCCGCGGAGTAGACTGCGCTATGGAAGCTGTCGGGCTTGAAGCCACATGGAATATCTGTCAGCGCGTGGTAAAAGAAGGCGGACACTTGGCTAACGTAGGTGTACATGGGCAATCAGTCAACTTTGAGCTGGAAAAACTCTGGATTAAAAATCTTACCATTACCACAGGTCTGGTTAATGCCAACACTACCGGCATGTTGCTGAAAACCTGTTGCTCAGGCAAACTGCCGATGGAAAAGCTGGCTACTCACCACTTCCACTTTAATGAACTGGAAAAAGCTTATGATGTCTTTAAGCATGCAGCAGATGAAAAAGCTATGAAAGTTATTATTGATTATTAAATACTGCCGAGCAGATAAAAGCTTTAATTAAATCTGCCCTACTAAATAAAGCAGCCATTAAGGCTGCTTTATTGATTACTGTCTGTTTACAAAATGATTATCTCTTTAAATCCATTGAAAAATCGAACATTCAGTAATTCTGTTATTTATCCGATTCGCCGCAGAATTTAAAATATCAGTTTATTCTTCTTCATCCTCATCTTCCTGCACACTGACACTGTGTTCAATCAAACTGGGAACCACAAAAGAAGTGGCTAATGCATTTTTATTCTCAGAAAGATGTTGCAGATAAGCTTCATCAACATCGCCCGTAATATAACGGCCGTCAAAGCAGGAACTGTCAAAACCTTCAATTTGCGGATTCAGCTTTAAAACTACCTCTTTTAAATCATCCAGATCCTGAAATACAACACCATCGGCACCAATTTCCGCAGCCACCTGCTCTGCATTACGCCGGTATGAAATCAATTCTTCCCGGGTTGGCATATCGATACCATAAACATTCGGAAACAATACAGCCGGCGCAGCAGAAGCAAAGTAAACTTTTATCGCTCCTGCTTCACGCACCATATCCACAATTTCCCGACTGGTTGTACCACGTACAATAGAATCATCTACCAGCAGAACTTTTTTACCGCTAAACTCATAATTCATCGGATTAAGCTTTTGCCGCACAGATTTTTTACGCACAGCCTGCCCGGGCATAATAAATGTCCGGCCGATATAACGATTTTTAAATAGTCCTTCCCGGTAAGGCTTATTCAAATGCAAAGCCAGCTCCATAGCACTGGGACGGCTGGTGTCCGGTACAGGCATAATTACATCAATATCTGCTAAATCCAGTGTCCGTTTTACCTTTTCTGCCAGTGTTACCCCCATATTCAGGCGAGCCTGATATACCGATACTCCGTCGATCACAGAGTCCGGGCGGGCAAAGTATACATATTCAAACAGACAGGGCATCAGATGAGGTTCCCTTGCGCACTGCTGTGAAAATAACTGGCCTTCATTACTGATAAAAATAGCTTCACCGGGTGCCACATCCCTTACCAGCTCATAATCCAGACTAGGGAAAACCACAGATTCAGAAGCAACGACATAATCTGTATGACCGTTCTCTTCCCTTTTACCCAGACACAGAGGCCGGATACCGAGCGGATCACGAAAAGCCAGTAAACCATAACCGGCAATTAATGCCACCACACCATACGCACCATGTACCCGTTTATGCAGTGCGGCCACAGCAGCAAAAATATCCGATAAAGCCAGTGCAGTACGATTACCAACCTGGTTTTCCAGCTCTCGTGCCAATACATTAAGTAGCACTTCAGAATCAGAGCGGGTATTTACATGGCGTAATTCAGTAAAACAGACATTTTTAAATAACTCCTCGGTATTGGTCAGATTACCATTATGTGCCAGCACAATTCCGAAAGGGGAATTTACATAAAAAGGTTGCGCTTCAGCACTGCAATTGGCATTTCCGGCTGTCGGGTAACGGACATGAGCAATACCAACATTACCAATCAGTTCACGCATATTACGGGTACGGAATACATCACGTACCATACCGCGACCTTTATGCATGTGAAACATATTACCCTCAGCGGTAACAATTCCGGCAGCATCCTGTCCGCGATGTTGCAGCATCTGTAAACCATCATATAAAAGCTGATTTACCGGTTCATTTGCCACAATACCCAATACACCACACATTACTTTCTCCATTCAAGACAAATAAATACGCGCGTTTTTTGTTATTAAAAACGCGCGTTGTATTCGGTTACTTATGTTCATGCTGTTATACCGATGGTGAATTCAGCTTATCAGCAAGAAAAGACGGCAGATAAGGCACCGCCACCATCGCCAGCCTTTCAAACATACCTGCTGTAAATGAATCCCGCCACACAGGAGATTTCGGCAAATCAGTAAAAGAACATATCAGCACCACCAAAGTGACAATAATAATTCCTTTAATTGCACCGAAACAGGCGCCCAGCATACGGTTAACTCCGCCAAGCCCGATTGATTTCAATGCTGAAGTAATCACTGTGCGCATCAGGCGCTGAATAATCCACAAAACACCGAATACCATCACATATGATAATGAAACAGCCAGTGCCCGTGGCTGCATAGTCGTAAAAGCCATATCAGCCACAGGTGCGGCCAGCAGCCTGGCTCCGACAAATGCGACCACCCAGCATAACAGTGAAGCTATTTCGCCCACCAGCCCGCGCATCATAGCAACCAAAGTTGTTAACAATATCAGGCCGAGAGCCAGCACATCAAAAAGGGTCATGCAATACCAACTTCCTATAAACCAATTACCAGTCCGTCCAGCCCTGCAGCATGCACTTTATCCAGATTTTGCAAAGCCTGACTGCGATTATTATAAACCTGGCTGCGTACCCGATACAGTGTGCCTTTACTAGTCTGACTTTTACTGATACTGGTAGTGACACCGGCAACAGCCAGTCTTTGCTGTACCAGATTGGCCTGCGCCTCAGTGGTATAGGCACCAATCTGAATTACAGTCCGTTCCACAGACGGTTTATTATTGCTACTGGTAGCATTGCCTCGATTCTGACCGGAAGCAGAATTTTTAGACACTGTACCGGCTGCTTTATTTTCCAATATCTGCTGTGGTGTCAGCTTACCGCCTGCCGTATTATTTGCCGGTTTTGCTGTCGATGCCGGTTTTACGGGTACCGGATTTTTATTTATTGGTTTAGGTGTTGCAGACACAGGTTTTTTTTCTGTATTAGCAACTTCGCTTCTGTTTTTTACTACAGATGTAGTATCAACTGTACTGGCTGGTGTTTTATTCACCGGCTTTACTGTTACAGGTTCAGTTTTAGGGCGGTTACTGCTTACCGTATTAACAGGAACCTGTTTAGTTTTTTCTGTTGTTTCTACCGGAGTTCTGTTAATAACCGGTTTTGGTTTAACAACTGGTGCCGCTTCAGTATGTACTTGTTGTCTGTTATTTTTTTCAACAATCTTTCTTTCAGAAGACGGTTTGATACCTGCTGAATCAGTATCATTCGGCCGCCGCTCTGGCGGTACCGGAGTTTTTACCGGTGTATTATTTATTTTAGCCGGCAAGACAGGTTTAGGCTGTGTTGTTTCTTCACGCATCACAGGTCTGGATATACTGTTTTCCTGTTTATGTTCAGATGCCGCAGATGCATTACCCGAACCGACAGTTGTATTTACCGCAGATGATCTTGCCGCCGTTACCGGTTCCAGTACTATAGCTGAAGCAGACTGTACCTGCGCAACACTCGCCTGAGACACCATACCTGCTGTGCCGGAAGCTGTTTCTGACGAAGCAGTTCTGACTTCAAGCTGCGGTGCCGGTACAGACTGAGGCGTGCGACGGCTCAGCATAATAACCAGCAATATAGCAGCAATGACTACCATAATTAATGCACCTACCAAACGGCGCCTGTTGCGCCGTTTCAGCTGTTCATAATTTTCCTGTGCATTCATTAATCACTAACTCCTCTGACCTTATCGTTTCTATTTTCAGAATTTACCTTGAAGATAAATCTATTATTTCTGCTACTGTATGAAACGAACCAAATACAACAATTCTATCATTCTCACCGGCCTCTGATAAAGCAGCCTGATAAGCTTCCTTAACATCATGATAAGCTGTCACAGCAGCAATATTATGCTGAATAAATTTTTCTTGTAAAGCCTGTACAGTCATACCGCGCGGCAAAGCAAGCGGAGCTATCAGCCAGCACTCAAACTGATCTTTAATAATTTCCAGAACCGCATCAATGTCTTTATCAGCCAGCATACTGAATACAGCCATGCGTTTTTCTGCATAGGGTAAAGCAATCAAACTGCTGCGCAATGCCCTTGCTGCATGAGGGTTATGCCCCACATCCAGTACCGTAACCGGTCGTCCGGGTAACACCTGAAATCTTCCCGGATGGCGTACGCGCAACAATCCGCGTTTAATTGCACCAATATCCAGAGGCAAACGTTCAGACAAACATTCCAGCACAGTTAATGCACAAGCCGCGTTACTAAGCTGAAAATTACCGCGCAATACAGGTATCGGTAAAGCATGACGGGCATGTTCATCCTTATATAAACTACTTTCTTGTGGATGAAAACGATACGACCACTGCTGCATTTCCATCTTATGGCAATCAAAATCTCGGCCAAACAAAAGTAAATCTGCTCCTACCTCAGCCGCATGCGATGACAGACTGTGCGGTACAGGAATCTGGGCACAAATTACAGGCTTTCCAGCACGCATAATGCCTGCTTTTTCAAATGCCACTTTTTCTACTGTATCACCAAGAAATGCCTCATGATCTAAATCAACACTGGTAATCACCGCCACATCGGCATCAAATATATTGACAGCATCCAGCCGCCCGCCCAGCCCTACTTCCAGTATCATTACGTCTACCTGCTGGCGTATAAATACATCTACGGCAGCCAGCGTATTAAACTCAAAATAGGTTAACGGTATCTCAGCCCGTGCTGTCTCTATGTGCTCAAACGCACTGACAATCAAATCATCAGCAACAGCTTCACCATTAATCGCAATACGTTCATTAAAACGTAACAAATGCGGGCTGGTTAAGGTACCAACCCGATAACCGGCTTCATGATAAATCTGTGTAAGATAGGCACATACCGAACCCTTACCATTGGTTCCACCAACAACAATCAGCGGACATACCGGTTTTAAACCCATCCGGTCACGAACAGCATCTACTCTGGCCAGCCCCATTTCAATTTCGCCGCCAGCCACACCATTTTCCAGATGTTGCAGCCATGAAGACAAACCAGTTACATGAAATTTTTCTGCCATTATTTTAATTCTTATCCTTCAGCCTGAGCCTGCGGATTACCTTATTCAAGATTGATTGCCTCAAAACAGATTGTGTATTGTTTGGCTGACACCAGCGTACCCATACTTGTAATCTTCGCCATGCCTGCGCATCGGTCATATCCGGTAGCAAAAGCTGGTATACGCGGCCGCGCGAAGTCTGCCAGTGTAAAGCCATCATATTTGCTCTGATAACAATACCACTGCAACACAGTTTAGCCGGTACAGCAGCTTTGCCCTGTGTAAATAGCAGTGAAGCCTGCCCCTGTGGACTGATTTCAATTTTTTTGACTCTGTTTTGCTGCAAGCCATAACCTGCCCATAATGCAGATAATAACCATGCCAGCAGCCATACCAGACACAACCAGCCTGTGCTGTAGAACACAATAGCCACTAGTGTCAGTACATGCATAATCACCGCCAGATATAAAGCACATCGGGATGGCTTCAGCCGCACAACACACGCCATCATCAGATACTAAACCTGTTCTTCACCATATACCGGAGATATATGTATATCTGTATCTACCAGATCCAGTACCATATCATGTACTTCTACTGTAAAAAAATTCCAGAACTGATCAATATCCAATACCGGCCACAGCTTACGCTCAACCTCCCATGCAGACAGCTCTGCCTCAAAAATCAGATTAAAGCGTTCACCAATATAACCAATGACCTGTTCCGGAGTTTCAAATTCCGGTACCAGCAATGTAGTACAATTACTCTGGAGCTGTGACAAAGTTAACTCAGGCAAATCATCACTGGTACTTTTCAGCCAGTCGAGAAAAGCCTGAGCAGGTTTCAGCACAACAGCACTGCGATCAACAAAATACATGCCCTATCCTTACTAATATTACTGAATAACCATATTGTACTGTAAACGTTCAGCGATAGCGTATATTTACCGCCCCGCAATTTTTAATTACCGTACAATCAGCTTATAGTGTCTACAGAGTTAACTGCCATGCCTCACACCATTCATCTAGCCTGGTTTCAGCAAATCCTTACGCCTGATGAAATCCTCACTGACAATCAGCTTATCGAACCGTTTTGTACCGACCAGCGCGGCCGTTATCATGGACAGGCTTTTGCAGTATTACAACCGCATAATGTCAGCGCTGTACAGGAGATTATGCGCTATTGCCATCAGCAGCATATTCCTGTTACTCCGCAAGGCGGAAATACCGGCTTGTGCGGCGGTGCTACACCGCATGCTTCTGTTGCCGGTAAAGGGATTATTCTGTCCTTAAGTAAACTTAACCGCATGCGCAAACTCAATCTGGCTGACAACACCATTACCGTAGAAGCCGGCATGATACTCGCTGAAGTACAGAAAATCGCTCAAACTGCCAATCGCTATTTTCCCCTGAGTCTGGCCAGTGAAGGCTCCTGTCAGATAGGCGGAAATATTGCCTGTAATGCCGGCGGTCTGAATGTAGTGCGTTATGGCACAATGCGTGATCTGGTACTGGGTCTGGAATATGTCCTGTCTGATGGCGAACTGGTCAGTCACCTGTATCCACTGCATAAAAACACCAGTGGCTATGAAATGCGTCAGCAAATCATTGGCAGTGAAGGCACACTGGCGATTATTACCGCAGCCACACTAAAACTGTTTGCTCAGCCGCAAAGTGTATTAACAGCATGGATTGGCGTAGACAATATTCACTCTGCCACCAGTCTGTTAGCCGCACTGAAAAATCACTTTGCCGAGCGCCTGTCCAGCTTTGAACTGATCAGTCAGGCGGCTCTGAGTTTGTCAGCCAGCTATAGTCAGTTACGCGAACCAACTCATGCGAGCTGGCATATTCTGGTAGAACTGAGCGATAGCCTGCCGGCACAAAATTTAACCGATCCCTTAATCAGCGTACTGGAACAAGGTAACTGGCTTAATACAGTTATTGCTCAGTCTGAAACCGAACGTCAGCATTTATGGAGTTTGCGTGAAAACATATCTGCTGCACAACGCAGTCTCGGGGCCAGTATTAAGCATGATATTGTCGTTCCGATACAACATGTTGCCGACTTTGTCGAAAACTGCCAGCAACAACTGATTAAAACCTTTCCGCAAACCAAGACCATTTTATTCGGCCATCTCGGTGATGGCAGTCTGCATTACAACGTTTTTATTGTTGATATAATGAATAATGATGTTTATCAATATGAAGAAAACATCAATAAAGTCGTATATGAACAGGTATTAAACTACCATGGCAGTATAGCTGCCGAACATGGCATCGGTCAGTTAAAAAATCAGTGGCTGCCACGTGTTCGCAGTAATGCAGAAATCAAATGGATGCAGGCACAAAAACACAGCCTCGACCCTGAAGGTATCCTGAATCCCGGAAAAGTTTTACCTGTACATACGTGATATAGTAAGCATTTTTAAATCAACTATGAATATGAGTGAAGTTACTCTGTATACCGACGGTGCCTGCAAAGGCAATCCCGGCGTGGGTGGCTGGGGGGCATTTTTACAATCCGGCAGCCACAGTAAAGAGCTTTTCGGCGGAGAGGCTAATACTACCAATAACCGCATGGAGCTCACAGCTGTAATTCAAGGACTTGCAGCATTAAAACGCCCGTGTATTGTTAACATCTACACAGATTCACAATATGTTAAAAACGGCATGCAGGAATGGATTCATAACTGGAAAGCACGCGGCTGGAAAACTGCCTCAAAACAGCCGGTAAAAAATGCTGAACTATGGCAGGCACTGGACAGCGAAGTAAGTAAGCATCAGGTGCACTGGCACTGGGTTAAAGGCCATGCCGGACATCCGGGAAATGAAAAAGCTGATGAACTGGCTAATAAAGGTGTACAAATTTTTTTTAAATAATTTTTTTATTTGTAAATTTAAACAATATTATTTTAAAATAAATTTTCTACTTCAATAAGGGAGATTTTTATGGATACTTTTAACAGTAATAATAAGGATGAGGATTTACAAAAAAATATGCCAGAAATACTTACGTGGGCATATACTCAGGTAGTTAATGGAGTTGTTGGTATAGGAAGTGCAGAGGATTTAGCTGAAGAATACTTACATTCAAACAACTATGATAAACTAGAAGCTATTAATAGTCTTATTAGATGGCAAAATACTAGGGCAGCAACAGGAGGATTTATTACAAATTTAGGTGGTTTAATAACACTGCCTGTTTCAATACCAGCTAATTTAGTTACAAGTATATATATTCAATTAAGAATGATTGCAGCTATAGCCAGTATAAGCGGAAAAGAATTAGGCGACGATAAAATAAAAACACTCTGTATTTTATGTCTCACAGGAAATAATTCCGCAGAAATTCTAAAACAAGCTGGCATAAAAATTGCGGAAAAATATACTGCGGGGTTGATACAAAAATACATAACCCGAGATATTATTATTTATATAAATAAAGCTGTCGGATTTAGACTCATTACTAAAGCAGGAAGTACAGGAATATTAAATTTGACAAAAGCTGTTCCTATTGTAGGGGGATTAGTAGGCGCAACATTTGATGGCATTACAACAAATATTATTGGAAATACTGCCAGAGATTTGTTTTTAGAGAAAAATCCACTTTAGTAGAAACTAAATAGTTTTTCAATTTTCTTATTTGTTAAAATTATTTCCATTAACAAAAAAATCCAAATAATAATTATTTGGATTTTTTTGTATTTAAATGTTTAAGGTAACATTACATTTTGCCATTCATTTCAACCATATCAGGAGCAGCAGGTTTATCTTCCGATAATTTGATAATCAAACAATCAGTTCATCATCAGACCTGTAATAAAAGCTGCATACTAAAGAAAAGCTGATGAACTGGCTAAGCGTGGCGTAGAACCAGCTGAATAAAGCTTTAATTTCTTTATAAATTATTATCACCCACCCACTTCTTAACTACCTTAATAGTACTATCGAGCATAGAAAACATATTGTTCGAAAAGTTTTGGTATCGGCTTAGAAGAATTTAAAACTCATCCTAAGCCGGCAGATATGGGCTCGAAGAAATTTTATGAAACAACAGATTAATTTAATTAAACCGTTTTTTTTATTTCATGCTAAAATATTTTAATATTGTTGAAAAGACAATAACACAACTGCAATGATTATTTATAATTAAGCTATAAATACATGTATAAAATACCTAATTTTTCACCTAAAATATAACTCAGCATCTAGTTGAATTTTTTAAAAATAAATCAAATTTCCATTTAAAATAATATATTAATTGAATTAAAAAATATATTCAGTGTACCTATATTTAATACAGTTTTAATCTCATTTGAGAAATATAATGGTGTGTGCATGATTAATTTTAATTTACAATCATATTATAAGGACATAGGCGGGCGTATTTTTGAATTCGCCATACCTCCTAATAAAAAAGCGCTCCGCAGTACTACACGCAGTACTACATCTAAATACCTGACAGAAGGAGCGTTCAGCTTTATTGAGGGCATTATATACGAGTATGTTCCTAAATACGGGGAATATGGGCATTGGGGAATTACCGAAGTTAATACAGAACAATGGCTACTTATAAAACCGGCACTATTAAGGCTTAAGACCAGGGTTGATCAAGCCCAGAATTTAAAAGAACTTAAAAGTGATTTATTTGATTTTCGTTTTGTCTGTATGCTGGAAGACGATTATTTAAAAGAAACGGCTCACAAGTTTTCCAAATCTAAACCTTTGCTTTCTCAGATGATTATTGATTTTATAGTCTGGATTGATGTAAATATACAAAAGTGTGGTTCATTCTATATTATGGGCATATAACTTTCTCACTTACTAAATCTATAAAGTTTATCAATTAAACTTGTAGCATTAATTTTTTATCCTATCTTTGGCAAAGTTTGCTTATCTTTTTGGAATATATGATATTCCAGGATGATTTACATTCCCGCTATTTATTCCGTCATGATGATTGCCTGCTTTATTGATCTATGCTTAGGACAGGATTTAACCAGACTAATTACTTAACATATGAAATTAAAATGATGAAGTAACAAAAATAAATAACCCATTGATTTATTAATTGCTACCTTCATGCTGCTGTTCATATTATTTACAATTGAAATCCGTTGCTTTGATTAAACTGCTTAACTTTTTGCTGTTTTATGTACATAAACCTAATATCCGCCGTTTAACGCAGCGGTTAAAACATAAAACTATCATTATAACAGGCGCCAGTTATGGCATTGGAGAGTCGCTTTGTTATCTTTTAGCGGATATTGATTGCAACTTAATATTGGTTGCGCGCACAATTGATAAACTGCGCGAATTAAAGCAACGGCTCACTATGAGCAAAGCTAAAGTTGACATTTATGCAGCTGATTTGCGTGATCAGTTACAACTTGATGGATTCATAAAATATATACAAAATTTACCTGTTGATATATTTATTAATAATGCCGGTAAATCGATTTGTCGCCCGGTCATGCAATCGTTAGACCGCCAGCATGATTTTGAACGAACTATAAAATTAAACTACCTGACTCCGGTACAATTATGCCTTGCACTTATCCCCAAATTACAGCAAAGTAAAGGACATATCATTAACGTTTCGGCTGTCAATGTGTTGTTTGCGCCAGCGGTAAATTGGTCAGCATATCAAGCCTCAAAAACGGCATTCGATCAATGGCTGCGTTCAGCAATGCCTGAATTACAAAACCGGCAAATCAAAGTATCGACAGCATATTTACCTTTAGTAAAAACAAGGATGATCGAGCCGACCAAAGCTTATCAGAACTTACCTGCATTACAGCCAAAGCAAGCTGCTACAATTATAAGTTATTTATTACAAACACAAAAACGCCAATATAAACCATGGTGGGCGATGATAGTGCAATTGGCCGGCGTCCTGTTTAATGGCATCTGGTTTAAATTAAATTGTTATTACATTAAGAGAAAATGATGATAAAAACAATCAAAGCGCTATACACCATTAAACTTTTGACTTTTAAAGGAATTTTTTATTTATTAATGAGTTTTCGTTCGGTTGGAATGAATTTAATGGCGTTACTCTATGTACGTCAGAAGCTGAGCCCAGACCAAATCGCCATTAATGAAAATGACAATTGTATAAATTATCGTACACTTTATACGCAGTCACAGCATTTAGCCAAAAAATTAGCGGCGCATTGTGACATAAAACCGCATCAAAAAATAGCCATAATGGCAAGTAATCATACTATTATGATTCAAACTCTCTTTGCTATTGCCCGGCTAGGTGCAGATATTTACTTACTCAATACAGAACTATCAGCCAAGCAATTACAAAATATACAAGATGCGGTAAAATTTGATTGGATCATACATGATCCTCAAATTCCTATCTTAATTGATGTCAAATCATTACCAACAGATCATCCGGAGCAAATTTCCATTTACTCGCTCTTAAAGGATAAAATGCCACTCTATTCCGGCAATCTTAAAGTTACCAATTTTAATAAACTTATTGTGTTAACCAGTGGTACAACAGGACGTTTTAAAATGGCAGGACGCAATAGTAAAGCACAAAATTTTATCAGTCCTTTTTATCAATTGCTGATGAAATTAAACCTGAGCAAATATAACAGAATCTATATAGCAACACCGATTTACCATGGTTTTGGTATTGCGACATTGTGTATGTCGGTACTATTAGGTGCCACTATATTTATCAATAAACGCTTTGATGCCGCCAAAGTTTGTCAACTTATTAACAAACATAACATTGAAGTTATCACCCTCGTTCCTTTAATGCTCAGTCGAATGATGAATTATTCTGTAACGCAGTTACGCAGTTTAAGATGCATCATCACCGGCGGCGCACCAATTGCTGTCACGCTGGTTCAACGAACAATTAATCAACTTGGTAAAGTGTTATTTAACTTATATGGCACATCAGAAGCTGGAATATGCCTGATTGCAACGCCGGATGATTTGATCACTCACCCATCAACTCTAGGTAAGCCTGTTAAAGGATTATCAGCCAAATTAATGAACAATGGCAAAGAGGATGCGATAAAAGGTGAACTTTATATCAAATGTGCGTGGTCCACTCAGGGCAAAAACTGGACAGCTACTGGTGATATAGTTCACAAAGACAGTACAAATAATTATTATCTAAATGGCCGGGCTGATGACATGATAGTTTCAGGTGGTGAAAATGTTTACCCATTCGAACTCGAACAATGCTTAGTTAACCATCCTGACATTAACGACTTAGCCGTTATTAGTGTTAATGATGAGGAATTCGGACAGAGATTAGTGGCATTTGTGGTATTAGCAGCGCATACTGAACAAACCGAAGATACTTTAATAGACTGGTTAAAACCACAAATTGCACGTTACCAGATGCCCAAAAAAATATATATCATTGACGAATTGCCCATGACTCATATTGGCAAAGTTGACAGAAAACAACTTATCAATCGATATTATGAATTATCTAAGATCTGAGTTAGCGAAAACACCAGTACTGATAAGCATAATAGTATTTTTTAAAAATTTTATTTTTCGAAAGCATTATCATTGCTTGTTACCCGCTCAACTAATCCTTTTATCGTATTTATAAAAGGATTTTTCTCCGATTTATAATACATTATATAATCAATATCTGGTAATGCCGGAAGTTTCAGGATATCGGTGTAATCGATAAATTTCTTAGACATTGACGATCTGTTCAGACAGCCTATGCCTAATTGAGCCTCAATAGCAGACTGCATACCAATAACACTGGAAGCATAATGAGATAAATTATAAGATATTTTATTATTTTCTAATTTATCTATAGCTAATTTTTGTAATAAGCAGCCTTTTGGCAAAGTTATAATTGGCAACGGAGCAGATCCGGTTATACTAAGATCTTTCGAGCCAGCCCAGCAGAGCGGTTCATGCCCCACAACCATAAAATTATCATTATCGGGTAATCGCTGTCCGTTTAAATGAATAAATAAAGCGATATCATATTGTTCCAGAGTATGTTCAAGAAGCATTTTTGAACTGCTCTGAATTGAAACATTAAATTGAATATTCTGACATTGGTCACGTAGCCCTCTTAATACAGATGCTATCGTGGTAGGCATAAAATAATCTGTAATTGAAAGTGTCAGCTCATATACCGAATCATGGCTTCTAATATCATTTATGATATTATCATTTAAAGATAATATCTTTTTTGCATGCTTATACATTTTTTCACCAATAGCTGTCGGTTTCGCACCGTATCTGCCACGATGCAAAAGTTGTGCATCGCAAAATACCTCAAGCTTTTGGATTTGCTCACTGATAGCCGATTGAGATTTAAATAAAATATTCGAAGCTTTTGTGTAGCTGCCCATTTCTACAATGACAACAAATGTGTGAAGAATTTCTAAATCAAGTTTTTCCATAGTGTAATCAGTCTTCATCGGTTAGTGTCATTAGATTTTTTAATATATCGGATTTTCCGTTATAAATAAATCAAAAAAACCTGTTTTACAGATATAAAAAATTCTAGCTATTATTTTCCGGAAAAAAGGAGTTCATCAATGTCTTTAAATTCAAACAAATTGCCGGATAAAAATAAAAATTTTTTTTCTGATAACCATAAATGGAAAGTTTTATTTACAGGTGCATTCGCTAATACATGCTTTACCTTTGTTATCGGCGGCGTACCTGCTGCATCCATTATTCTACGTAATGATTACCATATCCCAACATCTGTATTAGGGCTTTTAATGGGAATTGTAGGTTTTGGAATTGCTGTAAGTGAATTACCCTGGGGAATTGCCACCGATCGCTTCGGAGATCGGCCGATATTAATTGCAGGATTGTCTACGACTGCCATAGCTCTTTTCATCCTTGTTTATTTTGCAAGAATATCATCACACAATTCAATAAGTATCATCTTATGTGCCGGTTTACTAGTCGTCGGTCTTTTTGGGAGCAGTGTAAATGGTTCCAGTGGCAAAGCGATCATACAATGGTTTAAACCACAGCAACGCGGCTTAGCAATGAGTGTAAGGCAGGCAGCTGTACCACTTGGTTATGCATTAGGAGCATTATTCTACCCTTATATATCAATTCATTATGGATTCTCGACCACACTATTTATATCGGCATTTATTTGTATTCTGGCTGCATTATTCAGCTATCTATGGATTATTGATCCGGATAGTAAGAGTGAACGCAAAACACCGGATATAACACAATCACTAAAAAATAAATCAACTCAGCCAATGAAATCATTGAAAGTATGGCGCATTGTATTAGCTGTGGGTATTTTATGTGCGCCACAGTTTGCATTGATGACATTTTCAATGCTTTACTTGCACGATTTTGCCGGATTAAGTATTGGTTATATCAGTATCCTGCTATTTTTCATACAAATCAGTTCAATACCAACACGTATCGGTAGTGGCTTTTATACAGATAAAAAGGGAAATAGAAAATTTTTTCTGAAAGCGATTACAGCCCTTTCATTCATTTTATTCGCAGCCCTTACCGTATTTACTTATTTTTCATATAAATTCAATATACATCATTTTGCCTGCTTTCTTAGTTTCATTATTCTTATATCTGGTATATCAATTTCTTCCTGGCATGGAATCGGATATACCGAACTGGCTACCGTTGCCGGACAAAAGAGTGTTGCAACCGTATTAGCAATGGCTAATACAGTAGTATATTTCATTCTGTTTGCAACTCCAGCCATAATTCCATGGCTATTACATCAATTCTCCTGGGTTGGCGTTTGGGCAGTCATGGCTGTTATTTGCGCAATAAGCTATTTCTTATTTGAGAATTCATCATCTGAAAAATAATTTTTTATTCATAGAAATGTACCACCCTGCTTTACTCTGTATAAAACAGACTGAATTTTTTGTTGGTAATTTTACCGATAAATTTAATTTATCTAATTTTGAATTGATTTATGAAGATTATTTTGAAAATAGCTAAACAGTTTTTTAGATTTGAAATTTCATTTTTCACATCAAGATAATTAGTCAATTTTATGATATGTGCTGAAATATTGATAAAAGTTCCATTTAACAATATTTCAGCTATATAACGTTCTTATTGACTAAGATTTATTGAAAAAAATCAAATCGAAATAAAGATATTTTCCACAGACGTAAAAAACCAATAGCTACAATAAAAGGTATAAAGCTTATAAATCTGCTTTAAACTAAAGCATAGTTAACACATAGAAAAATTAATAATAAGCAATTACTAACAAAAGAAATGTGGTTAATACTGTACTTTTACACAATATCATCAAGAACCCGTTTAACAGCAAAAGAATGGTTACTTTGTCTGATGATATGTGGGTGATAAAATCTGAAGCATCAGGCCATTATTATAGTTAAATCATTCAATATAAAAATAGTGAGCATAACACCAGTTATGCTCACTATTAGCTATATGTTGACTAGTTAGCCAGACATGACTATTACATCATGCCGCCCATGCCACCCATACCGCCCATGCCACCCATATCAGGAGCAGCAGGTTTATCTTCCGGTAATTCGGTAATCATGCAATCAGTAGTCAGCATCAGACCAGCGATAGAAGCAGCATGCTGCAAAGCAGTGCGGGTAACTTTAGCCGGATCCAGTACACCCATTTCCAGCATATCACCATACTCACCGGTACCTGCGTTATAGCCGTAGTTACCAGAACCATTCAGCACATTGTTTACTACAACGCTTGGTTCATCACCGGCATTGGCAACAATCTGGCGTAATGGTGCTTCAACTGCTTTCAGTACGATTTTCACCCCGGCTTCCTGATCGGCATTAGCACCTTTCAGGTCTTTAATCGCAGCACGGGCACGCAGCAGTGCAACACCACCACCGGCTACCACACCTTCTTCTACCGCAGCACGGGTAGCATGCAGGGCGTCATCCACGCGATCTTTTTTCTCTTTCATTTCAACTTCAGTAGCAGCACCAACTTTAATTACTGCCACACCGCCGGCCAGTTTAGCCACGCGTTCCTGCAATTTTTCTTTATCGTAGTCGCTGGTAGCCACTTCGATCTGTTTGCGGATTTCAGCAACACGTGCTTCAACAGCAGCCTTGTCACCCAGTCCGTCAATCACAGTAGTATTTTCTTTACCAACTTCTACACGTTTAGCCTGACCTAAGTCTTCCAGAGTGGCTTTTTCCAGAGACAGACCAACTTCTTCAGCAATAACAGTACCACCGGTCAGGATAGCAATATCCTGCAACATGGCTTTACGACGGTCACCAAAGCCCGGAGCTTTAACAGCAACAGTTTTCAGGATACCGCGAATATTGTTTACTACCAGAGTAGCCAGAGCTTCACCTTCAACATCTTCAGCAATAATCAGCAACGGACGGCTGGTTTTTGCCACTTGTTCCAGAACAGGCAGCAAATCGCGGATGTTAGAGATTTTTTTATCAAACAGCAAAATATACGGGCTGTCCAGACCGGCAATCTGTTTTTCTACATCAGTAACAAAGTAAGGAGACAGATAGCCGCGGTCAAACTGCATACCTTTAACAACTTCTACTTCATTTTCCAGTGATTTGCCGTCTTCAACAGTGATCACGCCTTCTTTACCCACTTCATTCATGGCTTTGGCAATGATTTCACCGATAGATTCATCTGCATTGGCAGAAATAGAAGCAACCTGAGAAATTTCTTTAGATTTTTCCGGAACCGGTTTAGAAATATTTTTCAGTTCAGCAATAACAGCTTCAACAGCTTTATCGATACCGCGTTTCAAATCCATCGGATTCATACCGGCAGTAACGTATTTCATGCCTTCAGTAACAATAGCCTGAGCCAGAACAGTTGCAGTAGTGGTACCGTCACCAGCCACGTCATTGGTTTTAGAAGCAACTTCTTTAACCAGCTGTGCGCCCATATTTTCGAATTTGTCTTTCAATTCTACTTCTTTAGCAACAGACACACCGTCTTTAGTGATGTGCGGTCCGCCAAAGGCACGATCCAGCAGCACGTTACGACCTTTAGGGCCTAAAGTTACTTTTACTGCTTCAGCCAATACATTGACACCAGCAACCATTTTCTGACGGGCTTCGTCAGAGAATTTCACGTCTTTTGCTGCCATTTGCAACTCCTAATCTTTAATAATTAATTACGCAATAAAATTTAATTTCTGGATAAATAATTTATTCAACGATACCGAAAATATCTTCTTCGCGCATTACCAGCAACTCTTCACCATCTACTTTAACAGTCTGGCCGCTGTATTTTCCGAAAATTACTTTATCGCCAACTTTAACATCCAGTTTCTGACGGTCACCGTTTTTCAGCAGTTTGCCATTACCTACGGCAATTATTTCACCCATATCAGGTTTTTCAGCAGCAGAACCGGGTAACACAATACCAGAAGCAGTTTTTTCTTCAGCTTCCAGACGTTTTACGACAACGCGGTCATTCAAAGGACGAATAGTCATATTATCTTCTCCACATCTTTAGTGCCCGAGGCACAGCAAAGTTGGTTAATACAAACCCGCATTTTCAGCGGGGCGTAAATATAAATTTATTCGCTACTTAAAGTAAGGCTGGCTTGCTGCAATTCAAGAGTAAGTAAAATAATTTTTTTCCTTACTCTTACAAATACTTAGCAAATTTGACAAATTATCTTAGTCATTACAGACAGATAGCTGCAATTACAAACAGATCTCCTGTATCCCAGTTCGACCCGATAAATTAATTTGAGACAGAGTAAATATATTACCTCAGCCCGCCGGACAGATTCCGGACACAGGTAACACATAAAGAAAAAAGATAGTTTATCTGCTAATTACAGATAAACTGTTTTTTGCATAATATTAAGTATATATACCAGATTAAAATATAAGCGGTGAAATGCCAAATAAT
This sequence comes from Snodgrassella sp. ESL0324, assembly GCF_013344955.1. Classification (NCBI taxonomy): domain Bacteria; kingdom Pseudomonadati; phylum Pseudomonadota; class Betaproteobacteria; order Neisseriales; family Neisseriaceae; genus Snodgrassella; species Snodgrassella sp. ESL0324. The sequence goes on from NZ_JAAEDS010000014.1 coordinate 289,124, forward strand.
GCTGATTAACTTAATTACCAGAATTATTTTACCAAATTCTGAAAATCAGAATTTCAATTTACAGAGGGGCTTATTTTCTTTCAAATCTGGTATCAATCTGTGCTGATAACGTTTCGCGGGCACGTGCAATACGTGAACGCACTGTACCTACCGGACAGCCTAATTCCTGAGCGATTTCTTCATAGGTCAGACCATTTATCTCTGATAAAATAATCGGCTGACGCAGATTGGCTGGCAATTGATTAATTGCTTCATCAACAGCATCAATCAGCTCACGATTAAGTAACAAATCCTCCGGAGTCTGATAATCTGACAAATGTTCCAGTACATCAGTTTCATCTCCGTCCTCATCCATAATCTCAGTAATCATTTGCGGTTCACGTCCGTAAACAGCTGCCATAGACTTAGCCGTATTCATACCGATACAGCAAAGCCACGTATAAAACTGACTTCCGGCACGAAATTGCGGCATAGCTTTATAAGCTTTAAGAAATGTTTCCTGTACCACATCCAGCGTCGTTTGCTCATCATGAGTAAAACGATGCAGAAAGTGTTTTAAACGACGCTGATACTTTCTGACCAGCAAACTAAAAATCTGAGCATCACCCTGCTGAGCCCTTCGCACCAACACCTGCTCTTCCACCTGCCGGGTAGAATCATCATGCATTTTATTATCCTCTAGTCATTATTGTTGTTGCATCAATCAGCAGCTGAATCTGCGATAAATCTAGTATCAGCCTTAAAGTTTTACAGCCTTAGAGGCAAGTCCTCCATAATTGGCATCCATCCGTCAGTTACACCTCTGTCAATATCAACAGCAACATTAATAACAGCGGCACACTGATTGTCTGAGTCACATAAAACCGGCCAGACAGTACGCATAAAAGGAGGGATCTTCCTTTCTTGTAATAATTTTCTAACTTTTTTTCTTCCTCCTCTCAGAACAATAGTATCTTCATTATCTGCCTGACGCACTATCCACGCAGCATCAGTTTCCGCCAAACCAAAAGGATGCCGGTTCCATTGCAGATAACGGGCAGTAACCAGTTTCTGACTGGACACCGGTAACAATCCATACCAGTGCCACTGCCCGCTTACATCATACTTATCAATCCATAATCTGGAATCATAATAGACCACACGCGCATGCGGTAAAGCCCATTGTGCACCAGTTTTGCTTTCCATCAACTGTCGTGCAAATTCTGTTAGAGCCGCAGACGTAGACATTCCCAAACAATGCTTTTGCGCAAATAAACGCAATTGCTGCCGACGGCGTGATTCACTTAAATTACGCCATAAAGGAATCTGAAACCCCTTTTGCTGTGCATGCAGCATAGTCCAGTCAGCTTCAGCTATTTCATTCAATAAGCTCAGTTCATCCTGTAAACGTTCTACTGCCGCTTCTATCTGGGTATCCAGATGTGGCAGATGTTTGCGCCAGTATGGCAAACCGTCCAGACGCAGCCAGTTGCGTAAATAGGCACAATTACTATTACTGTCATCTTCAATATGCCCAAGTCCTGCGGCATCTGCATATGCCTTGAGCTGTTGCCGGGAAAAATGCAATAGCGGACGCCAGATAACAGTATGTTCAGTTAATGAACGTATCGCCGGCATAGCTGAAAGCGAACGTAAACCGCCTCCGCGCAGAGCCCCCAAAAAAAAAGTTTCAATTTGATCATTTCTGTGATGCGCCAATACTACTGCATCAGCTTCACTATCAGCATAAACCTGATAACGTGCTTTACGCGCAGCGGCTTCCAATCCCTCTCCGGCCGCACGCACATCTACCCTGACAAGTTGCAGCGGAACTGACCACAATGCGCATAATTGCTCACAAAATGCAGCCCACTCATCCGCATATCTGCTTAAACCATGATGCACATGAATTGCAGATATCTGTATCGGCAGGCTATCACGCAACTGAGTCAGCGCGTGTAACAATACCACTGAATCCAACCCGCCGCTGAGACCTACTGCCAAAATACAACGGTCAGCCATAGAGGCTGACCATTGTTGTGCAATACTCTCACATAATTTACTTACCGCTGAACTGACCATAGCTCATCAGACGATCAAAACGCCGGCTTAGCAATGTCGACAACTGTTTGCCTTTAGCATCTTGCAGCTGACGGGTTAGCACCGATTTTACCCGTTGCATAATTTCCGGATAATTACGATGTGCTCCTCCCAGTGGTTCCTCAATCACAGTATCAATTAATTTCAAATCATGCAGGCGTTTGGCAGTAATCCCCAGAGCCTGAGCAGCTTCCGGAGCTTTTTCAGCCGTTTTCCATAGAATAGATGCACAACCTTCAGGTGAAATCACTGAATAAGTCGAAAATTGCAGCATATTGATGTAATCACCTACAGCGATTGCCAGAGCCCCGCCAGAACCGCCTTCACCAATCACTGTACAGATAACCGGTACACGCAGCCGTGCCAGCTCGTATAAATTACGGCCGATGGCTTCAGACTGCCCTCTTTCTTCTGCTCCGATGCCCGGATAAGCTCCCGGTGTATCAATAAAGGTTAGCAGAGGAATTTGAAATTTTTCTGCCAGCTTCATCAGGCGCAGAGCCTTACGGTATCCTTCGGGCTTAGGCATACCAAAATTACGGCGAATTTTTTCCTTGGTATCACGGCCTTTCTGATGACCAATAACCATTACGCTTTCACCATTAAAGCGTGCCAAACCGCCAACAATGGCAGCATCGTCAGCAAATGCACGATCCCCGTGCAATTCTTCAAAATCTGTACACAGAGCATCAATATAATCTAAGGTATACGGACGCTGTGCGTGACGGGATACCTGCGAAATTTGCACCGGCGTCAGTTTGGCAAAAAGATTTTTGGTTAAATCGTCGCTTTTCTTTTTCAGGCGCGCGATTTCTTCGGATATATCCACAGCCGATTCATCCTGTACAAAGCGCAATTCATCAATTTTCTGTACCAGTTCAGCTATAGGTTGTTCAAAATCCAAAAAAATCTGTTTCATTGTTAAAATATCCGCAAAAACATGTATCAGCTATGATACGCGAAGAAATGAAGCTATGCAGCCCTTATTAATAAAAACCTGATAGCACAATTATAAATTATAATAATAACAATATGATTTATAAAATATAATTATAAAAAAACATCTCTACAGCCACCTGCGCATCCGAATTACACTTTAGCGTTTTCTATCAATTTAAACAGATATAGCAACAACTTAAACCACATGCCTCAGCAGCAATGCTAATTAAATAAACATCCAATAACAAGCAGATCCGAAACACTATATACGCAACAAATATGCATTAACAGCTTGCCAAGACTAGGAATTACCCACTAAAATTAGCGATTTTCTGTTATCTTGGCAGAATAAAATTACTTCGATTTTTTCACTAAGGAATACACTATGGTAGTTATCCGTTTGGCTCGCGGTGGTTCTAAACACCGTCCTTTCTATAACATTGTCGTAGCAGACTCACACAACCGCCGTGACGGCCGCTTTATCGAACGCGTTGGTTTTTACAATCCTGTTGCCAATGAGAAACAGGAACGCGTACGTCTGAGCGCAGACCGTCTGAACCACTGGATTGGTCAGGGCGCGCAATTAAGCGAAGCTGTTGCCAAGCTGGTTAAAGAACAAAAGGCTGCGGCCTGATTTAGCAGTAAAGCAAATGAATAGTACACAGCCACAATGGGTAGCAATGGGCTATATAAAAGGCGTGTTCGGAGTAAAAGGCTGGGTGAAAGTCCATTCTGATACTGAATATACCGATAGCCTGCTCGACTATCCGCAATGGCAGCTGAGTAAAGATGGCCAGATTAAAACTGTAAGCATAGCCGAAAGCAAAATCAGCGGCGATGAATTACAGGTAAGATTTGACGGCATAACCGATCGTGACAGTGCAGCATTACTGCGCGGCTTTACCATCGAAATAGACCGCGCCAGCTTTGCCGAAACCGATGACAATGAGTATTACTGGACAGACCTGATCGGAATGCAGGTACATAACCGTACACAGGAAAATCTGGGTACTGTCAGTTCATTAATGCAAACCGGTGCGCATGACGTACTGGTAGTAGATGGTGCTTTTGGCCGTAAACTGATTCCTTTTGTCTCACAGTACATTGATGAAGTTAACTTGCCTCAACAGCAAATTGTTGTTGACTGGGGCAGTGATTACTGATGCACATTCAGGCCATTACCCTGTTTCCGGAAATGTTTACCGCCCTTACCGGCAGTGGCGTAACCGGTCGTGCATTACAAAAAGGTATATGGGAATTTGCTACCATTAATCCGCGCCAGTTCGCTGATAACCCGTTGGGTTATATTGATGACCGGCCGTTTGGTGGTGGTCCGGGAATGATTATGATGGCTCCGCCCTTACAGGCAGCCATTGATACAGCCAGACAGACTTGTCCCGAAGGGCGACTGATTTATATGAGTCCGCAGGGCAAGCCACTGAATCACGCACAGACAGCAAATCTAGCCAGAGAAAAAGCTTTGATTGTACTGTGCGGCCGCTATGAAGGTATTGATGAACGCATCCTGACCAGCAACGAAGTAACCGAAATCAGTATTGGTGACTTTGTGGTTTCCGGCGGTGAATTGCCGGCAATGATGTTAATGGATGCAGTAATCCGTTTGTTACCCGGCACACTTGGCGATACACGCTCAGCAGTAGAAGATTCTTTTGCCAATGGTTTACTTGATTGCCCACACTACACCCGTCCGGTAGAATTTCGTCAGCAGACAGTTCCCGACGTTTTACGTAGCGGTAATCATGCTTTAATCGCACAGTGGCGATTAACTCAGGCGCTCAGGCGCACACTGACACGCCGACCAGATTTACTGGCCGATCGTGAATTAACCCCAGAGGAATCCAGACTCTTGCAGACGATCAGACAAGAGGAACGGGATATCCCATTATAATAGGAAGCTTAATATGAACTTAATTCAACAATTAGAGCAAGAAGAAATCGCTCGCCTGAATAAAGAAATTCCGGCTTTTGCACCAGGTGATACCGTGGTTGTTTCTGTACGTGTTACTGAAGGTAGCCGTACCCGTTTACAGGCCTATGAAGGCATTGTAATCGCCCGTCGTAACCGTGGTCTGAACAGTAACTTCATCGTTCGTAAAATTTCTAGCGGTGAAGGTGTAGAACGTACATTCCAGTTATATTCTCCAGCCGTTGAAAAAATCGAAGTTAAACGTCGTGGTGATGTACGTCGTGCCAAACTGTACTACCTGCGTGGCTTAACCGGTAAAGCTGCCCGCATCCGTGAAAAACTGCCGGCTCGTAAAGCCTAAGCAGTATTTACAATTACTATTAGCTGCCTGCGGCAGTACTAATACTCAGGCCGAATCATCAGATTTGGCCTTTTTCTTTATGTTTTCGGTCAAACTGGTAAAACAGAAAATGTCAGAGCTTTTAAATAGCATGAAATAATCAATAAATACTTATTGAAATAGTGTTATATAAAAAATACTGAATAGATAATTGAATTTTTAAAAATTAATTTCTCTGACAGAAATAATCCAAATCTGTGAATGCCAGCCACGCCTATCCTCTGCTCACAAACTCTAATAATTTACACACCGGCAAAAGGTGAAAAATGTTAAAATTATCCGGTTTTTGGTTTACTCCATCCTAATTTAACTTGCTTTGTCTTACCCAAAGGAAACACACCAAATGAGCCAGTCCCTGAGTTATCGTGATGCCGGTGTTGATATTAATGCTGGTGATTCTTTGGTTGAAAGAATTAAACCATTTGCTAAGCGTACCATGCGGCCTGAAGTATTAGGTGATTTGGGCGGATTTGGTGCTTTGGTTGAAATCAGCCAGAAATATCGCCACCCGGTACTGGTTTCCGGTACCGATGGTGTAGGTACCAAACTGAAACTGGCCTTTGAATGGGATCAGCACGACACCGTAGGCATTGATCTGGTAGCTATGAGTGTCAATGATATTCTGGTGCAAGGGGCAGAACCATTATTCTTTCTGGATTATTTTGCCTGCGGCAAACTAGATGTTGAACGTGCCGCCGCTGTTATTAAAGGCATTGCAGCCGGTTGCGAACAGTCCGGATGTGCACTGATTGGTGGTGAAACTGCAGAAATGCCGGGTATGTACCCCGATGGCGAATATGATCTGGCCGGCTTTGCAGTTGGCGTTGTAGAAAAAGAACAGGTAATTAACGGACGCAGCATTGTTGCAGGTGATGTTGTATTAGGTCTGGCTTCAAACGGTATTCACTCCAATGGTTACTCACTGGTTCGTAAAATTATCGAACGTGCCCAGCCTGAGCTTGACGCTGAATTTAATCAGGGTAAAACATTGCGTCAGGCAATCATTGCCCCGACCCGGCTTTATGTAAAACCTATTCTGGCGGCACTAAAACAATTTACCATCAAAGGTATGGCTCATATTACCGGTGGCGGTATCAGTGAAAATGTACCCCGCATTCTTCCTGAAAACACCGTGGCCGCCATTGATTCTCAATCATGGCCATTACCCAAACTTTTTCAATGGCTGCAACAAGCTGGAAATGTAGAAATTCAGGAAATGTACCGCACTTTTAATTGCGGTATTGGTATGGTTTTGGTGGTGAATGCAGAAGATGCAGATGCGATACAGAAATTTTTACAGCAACAAGGCGAAACTGTTTATCAGATAGGTCGTATTCGTTCTCGTCAAGGGGAAGAACATCAAACCCAAGTAAATTAGATAATAATTAAAAATTAATTGCAATATTAATATATGAAGGCTTAGAATTAATTTATTTATTCTAAGCTTTTCATTTAATAAATTATATAATTATCAATCAATTAAAATTTATTATTGAAATAACGAGTTCAGATTCAAAATCTTAGTCAACTTTATTTTTGAAAGAAATATATCTAGCAGAACTTTCGATACCTGGAAAAACTGTACTTTCATTGATATTAAGTAAGTCTAGTTCGTTTAATATTTTTTTTCTATTCTTAATTTTAATTCTTTTGATTTGAATAAAATCATTTCCAATTTCTTCTAAACTAGCATTTAAACCAAATAAAAGAAAGACACCCGACTGAGAAGTTATTCTTTCATTATTTTTAATTCCCTTAATACAAATAATATTTTGTAAATCGTATTTATCAATTCTCGGTTCAAAAAAAGGTTTCTCGTCTCGAATAAAATGAAGAAGTTTTTTTATACTGGTCTGTTGATTAAAACGTTCACGATCAAAGTTAAACTTAATTGATTCTTTTTCTTGATCGGATAATCTTGCCAAATTTGCAATACAGCTCGCCGTGTCAGAATCATAATATTTGACATGCTTATCATCTATAAAAAATATAATCACTTCCCCTATACCTTCATCCATATCTACACTTGATTTACATGCAAAATAAAGGGCTATAAGTGGATTAGTAGTTAAATCAAGTAATCGTGTCGGCATTGAGTAATGCTGCATTCTAACCAATTTATCTAATGTATATCTATCATTGATAAATTCTTTATATTCAGACATGTACAATTCTCGATATAAAATATGTTCTTGCGAACTATATATAGAACGACCTTGACTATTTTTTCTAAAAAGTGAGGGTACTAAGCGATACCGCTCACTTGAGTGTCCGCGATAAAATATATGTTTTTTGTGTTTTTTTAAATCCAAAATTTGCTGAATAAATTCGAATATTTCCCCAATATAAATATCTTTTCTCTCTTGTTGTGTATACATAATAAATTACCTATTCATTATCAAAAAATTGCTGAAGCTGTTTCTCATATAACTGAAGCTGTTTCTTATATAAATTAAGAGGTATATCAATTAACCCAATATTTTCAGTAGATATAAAATGTATTTCATAGTTTGAATCTTCAAAACTAATAAATTTACTTATTCCCATTTCAATATTCGTAATAGCCTCAGTAAAATCTGAATCATATTCTATTGTGATGGATTCGGATGTATTATCAGAAAAATAAATATTTATACTATGTGTTATCTCATCAACATTTTCTTCAGTAAAATTATTCTCTTCGATCAAATCCTTAATAACTAATTGTAATTTTTCTGAAGTATTCTCATAAAAGTATTCCTCATCACAAAAATATTCTTCTATAAGATTGTAATATTCTTCAGCTCCTAAGCCTTGATATCCATCCCAAGGTATTTCCCAATTTTCTGGGGCATCGGATGAATCATCGAGAAGTGAAATTTTTTTTATTGATTTAGTATTAATAATAAGGAAGTGGTTATTTAGTGTATCAACAGAAAGTAATTTATCAAGTATATCTTCATCATAACACAAGCTTTCTTGAATTCTTTGAGCTGTAGCAGAGGTAATCGGATACCATTTAATATTAGTAGAATTGCATAAAAGAATGCCAATATGCCCCCAAAAAGAATCAATTATTTTTTCTTTTTGCCATGGTTGCCAATGTGTTGTTGAAACTGTTTCATTACATAAAATATCAAGAACGCTTGTACCAAAAATTACCGCAAGATCCCTTAGTGTTTTTAATTCTGGTTGAGATTTATTCGATTCCCAATCACTTATATCTTTCGTTTTTACCCCCAGAAGATCAGCTAAATATTTTTGTGTATAATTACATGTTTTTCTTAAAATTTTTAATTTTTCCATATAAGTACGAATAGCAATTAAATTAATTAAATAAAATAGTGAACAATTTATATTTCTATTGTTATATTTACATATTTAAGCTAATTAAAACAATGGCAATGGCTTATATTTCTATTAAAAACTGTAATAATTAAATATAGCCTTTTGCCAACATCTGATAATTGCCGGCAAAAGACATATTATCGTTTATTTCGTCAATAATGCAGGGAATAGCCTTTCAATCCATTGACGCAGTAAAATCAGTTTACCATGAAAAAAATGGCCGGAACCGGGTACAACCAATACAGGTAAATCCTGCCCTTCAGCCCAGTTCAGGCTGTTCTGCAACGGTACCACTTCATCCTTTTCACCATGAATCAGTAATGTAGTAGCCGGATTATAGGCATTGGGTGCATCAATGGTATACATACCTATAGCCGGACCCATCAGCAATAAGGCATCCGGTCTTGCAGTGAGCGCGCTGAACAAGGCTACATAGCCACCAAAAGAAAAACCGGATAATACCAGTTTACTAACTTCCGGATGCTGAGCACGGGCAAAGTCAACCACGGCAAGGCAGTCTGCCACTTCACCGCGACCATAATCATGCTCTCCTTCGCTATTACCCACGCCACGCAAATTAGGCAGATAACAGTGAAAACCCATTCCTGTAAGTGCTTTTGCTGCTGTCTGTACCACTTTATTGGTATTCAGCCCGCCTTGTAAAGGATTGGGATGATTAATTACAGCCACACCACATGCGGTACCCTGCGCAGGTAAATAAATAGTTTCAAGCCGTCCTGCCGGCCCGTTAATCCAGATGTTCGGTTGTTGCTTCAGCATCAGATTTACTCATTACTTTCAGGTTTATCCATTAACAATCGGGTAACAACACGATCGTTTGCCAGTTCTTCATCCAATATTTCCTGCAGGTCACTTTCGTCTACATAGGTATACCAGCGCCCCTGCGGATAAAGCACCATAACCGGCCCTTCATCACACCGGCCAAGACAGCCGGCACTACTGATACGCAGCTTACCTACTCCCATCAGCCCCATGGCTTTAGCATGACCTTTGAGATAATCAACTGCATCTGCACCAACATCATCGTCTCCACAGCTCTGGCGACACGGATTATCTCGGCGATTGGTGCAGACAAAAAGATGTTTAGCATAATAACTCACGGGTTTTCCTTTATTCTTTGTTTCTGCTCACACCGGCAATAGTCATTTTGCCAGTATGAAGTATTTAATCATTAAATGTCAGCACACGATTACTGTGTGATTGCTGAGCTTTAACTGAAGCCAGCATAGCGGGCAAATCCAGATTAAATTCAATTGCTCGCTGTGCAGCCCGTTTTTTCAGTTTATCCCAGTCACGTACTGAAGGCGGCTGCTGAAAGGCCAGTACGGCAATATTGCCATGAGTTTCAGCCGGCACCATTAGCACTCTGTTGTCAAATACACTACGCAACCGGCGTACAAAAGTCTGAAACCGTTTGTCACCCTGCCACCAGTTAGTAACAAAGATACCATGCTCACTCAGTGCCTGACGGCAATCCTCAAAAAAAGGTTCAGCAACCAGACTGTCAATAATCTGCTCACCATCAAAGCCATCAACAAGAATGATATCTGTATTACCCCGTAGTATCTTGATGTATTCGGCACCGTCGTCTTCAATAATTTCGAATTTTTCGCCCTCAAATGGCAGCTCAAACATACTGCGGGCAATACTGATAACCTGAGGGTTGATATCGACAGCAGTCTGACAGGTATCAGGCAGGTAAGCATCTATCCAGCGTGCAAATGAGCCACCGCCCAAACCTATCTGGGTAATATGCCGGGGCATACTGTCGGCAAACAATAGCCATGCCATCATAGCCCGGCTATACGATAGCACCAGTTCTGCCGGATCATCGACATTCATAGAACTTTGTATAGTAGACGTACCCAGATGGAGAGAACGTATATTGCCTGATTCGGATATGCCTACTTCGGGTAACTCATAGTGCGCAGGACGTAAACGACGATAGGGGTGTTGTGGCATAGTAATTTCCGTCATCAGATAACAATAAAGTAGCAATTGGCCGGATGGCTAATATGCAGTCTGATAATATTCAATATCAGATTAGCAGTAAACCGTTTAAAAATAATATTAGCCTCACTGATAAGACTGGAATAAACAGCAAATACAGTGAGGCCAGTTGGTGGTGTATTATATAGTTATAACAGATTTTTTGTTTTATAAAGTAATATGTCACTTTTGATAGCAAATGGTTTATTGAATCAATTTTCTGGTACTGCAACCTATAAATCCGGTGTTTCCATTTGTATTGCTGAATCACAAACTACCTATCATGAGATTTGTAAAATATCCAAGAGGTAATTTAATAACTATCTGTGTTGTAAGATTTAACAAGTACAGATACAGAATAAGGTCAATAGACTGATTAGTGCTGTTATAAGCAAAATCACAAGCAAAGCACAATCAGATAATAGTGCTCTAAATCAGCAATAAAAGCAGGCAAACTATATCCGACTACTCAATATTCCTGTCGGAAAGAGTATGAGCTGATATACATAGGATGATACTGGCAGGACCGCTTGTCTGCCATTCATAATATTTTATGCTCCGGCAATCAGATGCAGGGCTTCTTCATATTTAGCCAGTGTTTTGGTAATTATGTCTGCCGGTATATGTGGTGCCGGTGGTTGTTTATTCCAACCGGACTCTACCAGCCAATCACGGATAAACTGTTTATCGAATGAAGGCGGATTGCTACCAACCTGATAGCTGTCTACAGACCAAAAACGGCTGGAATCCGGGGTAAGCACTTCATCCATAAGCGTCAAAACACCATTCTCATCCAAACCGAATTCAAATTTGGTATCGGCAATAATGATGCCTTTACTGCGAGCATAATCCGCGGCTTCTGAATATAGCTTAATCGCCTTAGCACTTACCTGCTCTGTCAGTTCTTCTCCCAGCAGAGAAGCACATTGTGACAAACTGATATTTTCATCATGGTCGCCTACAGCGGCTTTACTCGAAGGAGTAAAAATTACCTCAGGTAACTGTTCAGCTTCCCGCAATCCGGCTGGTAATTTAATTCCGCAAACAGCTCCGGTTTGCTGGTAATCACGCCAGCCACTGCCAGAAAGATAACCGCGAACAATAGCTTCTATTTTCAACGGGCTTAATTTTTTTACCACAACTGCCCGTTTGGCAATTTTCTCAGCCTGCTGGCGTGGCAGCACATCATAAACTGTTTCACCAGTAAAATGGTTAGGCATAATATGTTGCAGTTTTTTAAACCAGAAATTGGATATCTGGGTAAGAATTTCGCCTTTTCCTGTTATAGGTTCAGGTAAAATTACATCAAAAGCCGATAAGCGGTCTGTAGCTACCATCAGCATGCGTTTCTCGTCAATTGCATACAAATCGCGTACTTTACCCGAATATATTTTTTCCAGAGCCAGCTCAGTCATCATCTACCTCTATTCAAGCGGTTAATCGCCAATATAATATACCTGTGCAAATCAATAACCTTGTGCTAAGGTAATCATTGTGCAACAAATGTTAGCAGCCAATGATTATTTTAACCGATATTGCAATACAACAGACAGTCTGTTTGCCGTACTGCAAGGGTTAAGCCGGTTGCTGATGTTAAATCGTAGATAAATTCCACGCCAATTGGAAGGAGAATTGCCATGGCTGATTTTGATTCACAAAAAAAAGATTTAATGAAAGAAGTACGTTCTGTACTGGATGAAGTTGAAGATTTATATGAAAACGCCGGCGACAACGGGTCTGATCAGGCCAAAGCATTGAAAGATCAGTTTCGTAAAAAACTAAGCAATACCAAATCCAAACTGTGCGATATCGAAAGTACACTGGCAGAAAAAGCCCGTGCCACAGCTGAACGCACTGATGAGCTGGTACATGAACAACCATACTATGCTATGGGTGTTGCTGCCGCAGTCGGCTTTCTTGCCGGTGTGTTGCTGGGACGTTGCAGACACTAAACAACTTACGGCATAAGTTCATTCAGGCAATCTGGTCTGACGATCGGTTGCCTGAATATAATTTACTTTTTAACGGATAATATACCATGAGTATAGGCAATCTTGGTCGTGACCTGCGCCAGCTGAAAATCTGGCTGACTTATGGCACTGAGTTATTGTGGATTCGCTTACGTATGCTGCGTCTGGATGCGATTGCCCAGCTGCAAAGTATTATTGTACTGATGGTACTTGTTGTACTTGCCGGAGTAATGTTTTTTCTGGGATTTATCAGTTTATTATTCGGTCTGAATACTGTACTTTCCCCTCAGGCTAAAGTATGGGTATTTTTTGGTCTTGCCATTCTGTTTTTACTTTTGATTCTGCTTCTGACTATATTGATTATTAAATTGTTACGCAAACAAAGCCAGTTTATGACAAAAACACTTGATGCAATGAGTGAAGATCTCAGCTATCTCAGACACACCGGCAAGCATGAAGCCAATGGAGAACACAGACGACCATGAGTAAATCCGATAAGCTGAATATCGCACAACAACGCGAATTGCTGGACATACAGGCACAAGGTACGAGATTAAAATTACTCGCAGAGCAGCTCAGGAATGGCGATAATACCCATAAATCACGTTTATGGCAGCGCTCGCTGAATATTGTGGATAAAATTCCGGCAGGAGGTTTGGCACTTAAGCTGGCAAACAAACCCAAACGCTGGCGCAACAAGCTGCTGGTGGGTGCAGTAATAACCGCAGCTACTCTGATAGCCAATAAAATTAGCCGCAATATACGTTAAAATACAACAGATAATAAAGATAAAGCCTCTTATCAGCAAGTAAGAGGCTTTTATTTATAAAACCTGAATGAACTTAGATTCCACGCAGCAAATCATTAACACTGGTTTTAGCACGGGTTTTGGCATCTACCTTTTTGACAATCACTGCACAATACAGGCTATGGCTGCCATCTTTCGCCGGAAGACTGCCTGAAACAACAACAGAACCCGCTGGTACCCGTCCATAACTGATTTCACCGCTTTCACGGTCATAAATTTTAGTAGACTGACCAATAAATACACCCATCGAAATTACACTGCCCTCTTCGACAATTACCCCTTCAACAATTTCAGAACGGGCGCCGATAAAACAGTTATCTTCAATAATTGTTGGTGCTGCCTGTAAAGGTTCCAGCACACCACCTATGCCTACCCCGCCACTCAGGTGAACATGTTTACCAATCTGAGCACAGGAACCTACCGTTGCCCAAGTATCAACCATCGTACCTTCATCCACAAATGCACCAATATTAACAAATGAAGGCATCAGTACTACATTTTTACCAATATGACTGCCGGCACGTACTACTGCACCCGGAACTGCACGGAAGCCTGCCTGCTGAAAATCTGCGCCAGTCCAGTTGGCAAATTTAGTAGGTACTTTATCAAAATAGCGATTGACTGCATCATCTGCCAGTACATTGTCACTAATCCGGAAAGACAGCAATACTGCTTTTTTGGCCCATTCATTTACCAGCCACTGATTACCCTGTTTTTCAGCCACACGCAGATGTCCGCTGTCCAGTTGCTGTAAAGTTTCAGCTACAGCTTCCTTTACTTCGGCAGTTACAGAAGCCGGAGTAATTTCCGCGCGGTTTTCAAAAGCAGTTTCAATTACTTGTTGTAAAGACATACAATATTCCTATAATCAATAATTCAGTTCCGGATTATCTCTGGGTAAGGGTATAACACCATTATCTGCCAGTATCTGTGATTTGAAAGAGTCTGGCTGTGCCAGTGAACGTGGATTAAACTCATGCAGACAAGCTGCAAATTCAGCATAAGGAATTTTACGGGCACCAAAGCTGGCTAAGTAGTCAGTGTAAACCTGACAATCTATCAGCGGTACGCCCTGTTGCTGCAAATAATGCACGGCATGCACAAAAGCTATTTTGGAAGCATCCGAAGCATGAGCAAACATGGATTCACCATAGAATATCTGCCCAATCAGCACGCCGTATAAGCCTCCAGCCAGAATAGTATTGCCATCTGTATCCCGATACCAGCATTCAAATGAACAAGCATACTGCTGCTGATGTAACGAATAGTAAGCCTGCTGCATTTCTGCGCTCAGCCATGTACCGTTCTGCCCGGGGCGCGGCGTTTGGGCGCAGTTGGCAATCACCTGCCGGAAAACATAGTTCATGGTCACGGCATAAGGCTTATTGCGCAGATTTTTTGCCAGAGAACGACTGATTTTCAACTCTGCCGGAAATAGTACCATCCGCTGCGCAAAAGACCACCACATAATAGGCTCATCAGGTGAATACCAAGGGAAAATACCCTGCCGGTATGCAGCCAGTATTCGGGCAGGAGATAAATCGCCGCCAACAGCCACCAATCCGTCACGTTGTTGCTGTGCAGTTTCAATATCCGGAAAATCCAGATTATTCCTGCTCAGAACCGGAACACGTAAGCGGTATTCAGGCTGATTCATATTTGAATATCCTGCCCTTTATTTCAGTTTCAGAGATATTTATTGTCAAACTGCTGGCACTCAGTGCATACACCATACATATATAAGGCATGGTCAACAATACGGTAGCCGTTATCATCAGCAATCTTCTTTTGCAGCTTTTCAATTTCTTCACTGCAAAATTCAGTTACCTTTCCGCATTTAATGCATACAAGATGATCATGATGACCGCCGCGATTTAATTCATATACAGCTTTACCGGTTTCAAAATGATGGCGTAACAGAATATTGGCCTGTTCAAACTGAGTAAGCACACGATAAATGGTGGCCACACCAATTTCCACGCCTTCATCAAGCAGGCGCCGGTATACATCTTCTGCACTCATATGCAGTTCAGGCTGGGCTTCAAATAGCTCCAGAATCTTCAGTCTGGGGCCAGTAACCTTTAAACCGTTATCTTTTAATTGAGCTACATTGCTATTCATGATGCTTATTTCACCACTAAGTAATAATACTCGCTATAATACGCACTTTTAAGGCAATTGCCCACTGGGTGTCATACAATGTCGCCATCGCCATTGCTAACTGTTTCGTCCCGGATCAGAGGTATCAGTATGAAAAAAATATACTGCCTGCTGGCAGTGGCCGTTCTAGGCCTGAGCGCATGCTCCACAGCAAAACTGACACAAATTCCGTCGTACAAACTGAAAATTATTCAGGGTAACGAGCTGGACCAGAATGTTGTGAACTCTTTACAGCCCGGTATGAGCCGTGAACAAGTACAAATGCTGCTTGGCACTCCTTTACTCCGTGATCCGTTTCATGCCAACCGCTGGGATTATCTGTTTGTTATAACCCGTGCCAATGAAATTCAGGAAGAGAAGAAGCTGACTCTTTACTTTGATGCCAACGGAAAACTGATACATGCCGAAGGTGATGCTTTAACTGCTCAGCCTGTACCTGTAACGGAGTAAAACATGTCTACATCACGTTTAAGAATTGCTGTAGCCGGTGCCAACGGGCGTATGGGCAGAGCCCTTATTCAAAGCATCAGTCAGCGCCAGGATTGTGTTCTGAGCGGTGCCCTGGAACACGATGCTTCCCCGGCTATCGGTCTTGATGCTGGGTTTGCCATCGGTCTGGAGCTGGGCGTTAGTATTTGTCACGACCCGGAAAAAGTACTGGACAATACCGATGTACTGATTGATTTCAGCAAACCGGAATCCACACTGAATAATCTGGCTATCTGTGAACGGCTTGGTGTCAATGATGTTATCGGCACGACCGGTTTCGATGAAACAGGTAAACAACGCATTGCCTCAGCCGCTGAAAAAATTGGCATTGTATTTGCCCCTAATTTCAGTGTAGGTGTCAACCTGACCTTTGCTCTGCTTAATACCGCTGCCCGGGTATTAAATGAAGGCTACGATATTGAAATTATCGAAGCTCATCATCGCCATAAAGTTGATGCTCCTTCTGGTACTGCTCTGCGCATGGGAGAAGTAATTGCCGATGCACTAGGCCGTGATTTAAAAACCTGTGCCGTTTACGGGCGCGAAGGACATACCGGAGCGCGTGACCCGCAGACAATCGGCTTTTCAACTATCCGCGCTGGTGACATTGTCGGCGAACATACGGCATTGTTTGCTACTGATGGTGAACGTGTAGAAATCAGCCATAAAGCCTCCAGCCGTGCTACTTTCGCTAATGGTGCTGTCCGGGCGGCAGTGTGGCTGCGTCAGCATCCGCACGGTCTGTTTGATATGCAGGATGTACTTGGTCTGAAATAAAGCTATCTGACTAACACAGTAAACAGGGTTAGCTATTTATCTGGCTAACCCTGTTTATTTTAGACATTTTAGAGCTAAAAACGGTATAAAACTAATTATATTTTTAATAACATAACAACCATAAAAAAGCCATTGTCAGAAACAATGGCTTAAAAAATTTTGCAATACATACTTCATTATTTATGCAGCCATAGCCATACATTTATCCGCGCAGGCATTACAAGCTTCAGCGCAGCGCTGACAGTGATCCATTTTAAAACGACCACATTCCTGAGCACAGGCACGGCACACTTCAGCACACAGCTGACACACCTGTACGATAAAAGCACTGTTCATACACATAAAATTAACAGCAAGTGTGCACATCGCCGCACATTGCATATCCAGATGAATACACTTAGCCATCATTTTGACATCATCTTCCTGCAGACAGGCAGTAGAACAATATTGGCATAAAGCAATACAGCGGTTACAGGCTTCTATACATTCTTTAAATTTCTGGGCATCCATGGTTGATATCCTATTCAGCAATATTTTGATTTAACAAGAGAAATCAAAATCAGTCTATAAAACCATAGCGCATATTGCAATCCATTTACAGGTAAATAAAATTATGATTTAGATAGATTAATTTAAGTTTTATCCGAATCTGTATTTCATATGCCAAATAACAGGTGAAAATTGTTTATTCACGTAAGTAAGCAAAATATAATAGAAAAATAATTTCAGAATATAAATTTTTATTTTCTGATTAGCCATTCATAAAACAAATTGATTATTTTCAAAGTAAAATATTAAAACCGTTTCAATGATTAACTTTATGTTTGATCATAAAATCCAGTAATCCAGATTCGTCCCCTCTTTACATTATCAATAAATATCTATATTAATCAGTAATATATTGAAATAAGACAATATAACTCCATATTAATAATCTATTATTTTGAAGGAGTTTATTATGGCCAGCGGCTGGGCATCAGATGATGCGGTAAATCAGCAGATTGAAAGCACAATAGAAGATGCCATCAATCATGTTCGCCAGCAAATAGATACCGCAGATGAAAGCGCAGAATTTTGTGAAGAATGTGGCGAAGCAATTCCTATCGGGCGTCGTCAGGCTATTCAGGGCGTTCGTTTTTGTGTTCACTGTCAGGCCGAACGGGATAAGGAAATGCAGAAAACATTCAGTTTATATAACCGGCGTGGCAGCAAAGACAGTCAGTTACGCTAAAATCAGTATAAATAACACAATGAAAATACATTTGCCAATTTTGTACATTTGATTGAACAAAATAAATAGCACTGGATATTAAAAGTAAGAATAAAGCAGTTTGTCTGTTTTAATCCTCTTACAGAGTTTTTTGCCGGTGAAGGTCTGATTCTGTATTAATACCGCCATATAAATTGAGTCAGACAATAACATCGCATTTCAATGCCGGAATTATCAGTACCAATCAGATTTTTCTGCAGTACCATTCTACTTTACCAATGATTTCAAAATTTTCCTCAGGATTATTCAGATCAATAGTAAATGCTTCGTATTCTTTATTAGCAGAAGTAACCAGTAATTGATTATTCGGTTTCAGCTGCGTACGTTTAACCTGTATATTATTTCCTATACGCAATACATACAGACCATCACCACCTTCTTTTTTATCATGATTAATCAGTACATGATCTCCGTGATTAAGTATTCCGGCCATACTGTCATCTTTAATAATAAAGGTACTCAGTTTTTGCGGATCTACATTCAGGATATTTTTCAGCCAGATACGATTAAATGCAAATGTGCATAAAACATTACTCTCACTTGCATTGATTTCATATGAATTCTGCAAAGAATACTCTGGAATAAATGCATAATCTCCGGCATATATTTCATTTAAGCGGCCGGCATAATCACAACTGCTTTCACTGAGGTGAGCACCGGTATTCACAGATAAAGGATTGGACAGCTTTGCATAGTAATCTTTTTGATTATTTTCTCTGTCCTTTTCAAATTTAGGTCCTTCGCCTTTTGCCAACCATAATAGACTTACCTGTGCAGCATCAGCTATTTTAATTAAATTAATGGTACCAGGTTCCGCGCCATCTTTAACCCATTTAGATGCAGTCGGATAAGCAACCCCTACTCTTCTTGCTAATTCAGAAACACTTTTCAGAATATCTACTACTTCCTGCATTCTAGAGGCAAAGCCGACGTTAAAATTTTCCATATGGGAATTACCTTCAAATAAAAATATGTAAGGTCAAATTTAAAATATATTTGCAAACAATAATTTACAATTTTAAAATTATAAAAAAGCAACATTTTGGTACATTCTTTAAATTAAAACTTGCAAAATATAACTTTTACTATATAATTTAGTATGTAAATATATTGGGAGCATTAACTAATTACTTTAATATAATTAAAGTTAACGTTAAATTTTTAACGTTAATGCTATACTATTTACTTGCAGTATTGCATTTAATATTAAATAACGCACATTGGCTAAATATTCACTTTGCTTGCTTGGCACTGAATGAATAATACCATTTTGTCATGCGCAAGGAAATGCCAGAAAATGGGTGACTTCGTGTCTTTGTACTTTTTTTGTATAAAAAAATTGACCAAATAAAATAAAATATCACATTTTCTGAAACAATTGTTTAACCTAAAGCAATATTTTTCAAGTCATTATATGTGAATTTTTTGTTAAACATATAGTATTTTACTATTATTTCAAAATAAATACTCTTAAAATAAACCTCCATAAAAGCCCTTTAAAACTTAATTTTTGATTAATTTTTAAATAAGTTTCAATTAGTAAATTTATATTTATATTTCTAGTTATATATTTCCAACACTAAAATTTTCTTTAATATACAAATAAAACTTTCAATTTTTTTTTGGAAGATTAATTTGTAAACAAAAACAGCAAATTCATTTATTTTTCATTGATTTTGATTATACTATTAAATTTTTTTATTATAACTAAAAAGTATATATAAAGTTAACACTTCACTTTTTATATTAATTTTTTAATGTGTAACTATAAATCAAGCTACAACCAACAAATGCATAGATAAACTATAGAAAAATTAAACGATTAATTTATTTTCAGCATAAATTTGAAGATTCAGATAAGCAGAAATTTATTTATTCAGCGTTCTGTTTAATCAACACGTTTTGTATTTAATAATGATTAAATTAGATACGAAAAGACAGGCGAAGCTTTCAAATAGCAGAGAATTAAGTTAGGTGACAGATATATTATTGGCTTTGCCGTATGTAATGATAATACTGATGCAATTCATCTGTAGCAGAATAGGATCTAAGACAATTTATCTTCAACGTCATAGACAGTCTGAGTATAGTTTATTACCACAGCTATTTTGTTAATAGTAACTTTGCTTATTTAAAGTCACTGACAGAATATTTCTGAGACTAAATTGCCTAGGCAACTATTTATTTTTCAGTGACTATTCGTTTACATTTATTTTGCAGTATCAGGACTGGCGATGCCAGGTACCGGACTGGCCACCCTCTTTGTGTTGCAGACAGATATTGCTGATAATCATACTGCGATCTACTGCCTTGAGCATATCATAAATAGTAAGCAACCCAACACTGGCAGCAGTTAATGCTTCCATTTCAACTCCGGTCTGCCCCGTATTTTCTGTTTGTACACAAATAGTAATACTGCGTTTTTCATCATCAAGACTGAAATCAACATTAACCCGGGTAAGTGCTATCGGATGGCATAAAGGTATTAAATTACTGGTTTGTTTGGATGCCTGTATTGCCGCAATCCGTGCAATACCGAGCACATCCCCTTTTTTACTGTCACCATTGCGTATTTTATTAAACGCAGTTTCATTGACACTGATAATACCGGTTGCAATGGCAATGCGCTTACTGTGCGGTTTGGCTCCCACATCTACCATATGAGCTTCGCCACGGTTATTGAAATGAGTTAACTCGTCTGAATTCATCTTGCTTCACTGACAGGCTAAAGGGTCTATATTACAATAATTGTCTTTGTAATGCTGGATGAGCTCTGAAAATGGATACATTGTCTTTATTAAAAATTGGTCTGGTTTCTATCAGTGACCGGGCTTCTACTGGCGTCTACACGGATCAGGGTTTGCCTGAACTGAAAAAATGGTTACAGCGTGCGGTATTGAATCCTCTGGAATTTGTTGAGCACCTGATTCCGGATGAACAGCCACTTATTGAAAGTATTCTGACTCAGCTTGCCGATGAAGATGCCTGCCCTCTGATTCTGACTACCGGCGGCACCGGACCCTATTTACGCGATGTAACTCCGGAAGCAACGCTGGCAGTTGCCGACCGGGTAATTCCGGGCTTTGGTGAATTAATGCGGCAAATTAGTCTGCATTTCACTCCTACTGCTATTTTATCGCGTCAGGTAGGGGTACTGCGTGGCAATAGTCTTATTCTGAATTTACCCGGTAAACCATCTGCAATTGCAGAAACACTGGGGGGCGTGAAAGATGAACAGGGAAAAACCCTGATACCGGGTATTTTTGCATCAATACCTATTGCAGTAGATGCCGTTGGCGGCCCGCTTATCCGTACAGATTCCGATTTTTGTCCGGTAGTATTACCCAAGCGCTGATTGAATAATGCCTGATGTTCACAGAACAATTAATTTGGCAATGAATTTGATTGGCGGAAAAGGGGAAGGTGTAATTCTTTATTCAATAAATAACATTCTGTAATCTTTAGCAGATAGGGTAATATCCAGATTTATCTAGAATTTCTTAAAATTTTTATTTATTGAGCTTTATAAAAAAACAGTCTGGTAAATGACCAGACTGTTTTTTCACTGTTAAATATTTTTATCCACTTCATCCAGGGTAGCTTTGGCATCACCAAAACACATTCTGACATTTTCTTCATAAAACAGTGGATTATCTACACCTGCATAACCGGATTGCATTGAACGTTTAAATACAATCACGTTTTTAGCTTCCCAGACATGCAATACCGGCATACCGGCAATTGGACTATTCGGATCGGTTACTGCTGCCGGATTGACTGTATCATTGGCACCAATCACCAGTACCACATCAGTATCGCTGAGATCATCATTGATTTCGTCCATTTCCAGTACAATATCATAAGGTACTTTTGCTTCAGCCAGTAATACATTCATATGTCCGGGCAGGCGTCCGGCTACCGGATGAATCCCGAAGCGGACATTAATACCTTGCTGGCGCAGTTTGGCGGTAATACTGGCCACTGCATTTTGTGCATGAGCCACCGCCATACCGTATCCCGGCGTAATAATGACGCTATGTGCATTTTTCAGTGTATCTGCTACCTGCTCCGGTTTGATTTCCTGAACTTCGCCGGCTGGTACATTGTCACTGTTTGCGGCTACCGGCGCTGAACCGAAACCACCGCCAATTACAGAAAGAAATTTGCGATTCATTGCCTGACACATGATATATGACAAAATCGCACCGGACGAACCGACTAATGCACCGGTAACAATCAGTAAATCGTTATCAAGCATAAAACCGGCAGCGGCGGCAGCCCAGCCTGAATAAGAATTCAGCATGGAAATGACTACCGGCATATCAGCTCCGCCAATCGAAGCAACCAGATGATAACCGAATACCAGTGCAATCAGAGTCATGACAATCAGGGCAAAACCGGAACCGCCAACACCTACGAACCACAGCATCAGTAAAAATGACAATACCAGTGCGCCCAGATTGAGCAGGTGCCGGTGTGGCAGTTGCAGGGGGCTGCTGGCAATCTTACCATTCAGTTTTCCCCATGCTACTAATGAACCACTAAAGGTTACTGCACCAATAAATACCCCCAGAAATACTTCAACCAGATGGATGGTGAACATATCTGAGTCTACATCATGAGGGTCGATGTAGCTGTTGAAACCCACCAGTACGGCAGCTAATCCGACAAAGCTGTGCAGCATAGCAATCAGCTCCGGCATCTGGGTCATTTCCACTTTCTTAGCCTGTTGCAGACCCACTGCACCACCAATAACCATGGCAATAATCACCCAGCCCAGACCGTGCGCATTTTCACTGAAAACCGTAGCAATCAGCGCAATAGCCATACCTGCTATGCCCATATAACAGCCACGTCTGGCACTTTCCTGCTGTGAGAGTCCGGCCAGACTCAGAATAAACAATACCGCAGCAACGATGTATGCAGCAGTTACGATACCTTGAGACATACCGTTTCCCCCTTATTTACGAAACATATTGAGCATACGGCGGGTAACAGCAAAGCCACCGAAGATATTAACGCTGACTATCGCTACTGCAATAAAGGCCAGCAGCGATACGAAACCATGTCCCTGCCCGATTTGCAGCAATGCACCTACTACAATAATGCCCGATATGGCATTAGTTACTGACATTAACGGGGTATGCAGGGCGTGGTTCACGTTCCATACCACAAAGTAACCCACTACACAGGCAAGTACAAATACCATGAAGTGATTCAGAAAAGCCACCGGAGCAACCGCACCTATCCACAACATCAGTATGACTGCAATTGCTGCCCAGATGATTTTTTTGTTTGCTGATGCCGGCTGTGCTGTCGCAACAGGAGCCGGAGCTGCAACTTTCGATTCTGCTTTTGGCGCGGCGGATACCTGAATCGGTGGTGGCGGATACATGCTGTTGCCTTCATGAGTAACAGTCATGTTACGGATAATCACATCTTCGAAATTTAATGCCAGTTCACCATCCTTATTCGGTGTAAGCAGGCGTGCCAGATTAACCAGATTTGTGCCATAAAGCTGTGAAGACTGGCCGGCCAGACGGTTAGCCATATCGGTATAACCAATTATTTTCACCCCATTGGCTGTAGTAATAATTTTACCGGGTTCGGTATATTCGCAGTTACCACCGGTAGCAGCAGCCAGATCCACGATTACCGAACCTTCACGCATACTGTCTACCATCTCCCGGGTAATCAGTTTGGGAGCAGGTTTTCCCGGAATTGCAGCAGTTGTAATGATAATGTCAACTTGTCTGGCCTGTTCGGCAAACAGTTTCATTTCTGCTTCAATATAAGCAGCACTCATGGTTTTAGCATAGCCGTCGCCACTACTGCTTTCTTCTTCCTGATAGTCCAGTTGCAGAAAGTTACCACCCATGGATTCAATCTGGTCAGCAACTTCAGGGCGGGTATCGAATGCATTAACCACGGCACCAAGCTGACGGGCTGTACCAATAGCGGCCAGACCAGCCACCCCTGCACCTATCACCAGCACTTCTGCCGGAGGAACTTTACCGGCAGCAGTAATCTGGCCGGTAAAGAAACGGCCAAAGTTTTCAGCAGCTTCAATTACCGCCCGATAGCCACTGATATTAGCCATTGACGACAATGCATCCATCGCCTGTGCACGTGAAATCCGCGGTACCATGTCCATTGCCAGCACAGTAATTTTTTTCGCCTGTAACTGCTGTACCAGCTCTGACTGCTGCGCCGGCATGATGAAGCTGACCAGTATCGTACCGGACTGCATGGCGGCAATTTCTTCTTTATTCGGTGCATTTACCTTAAATATTAGCGGACACTGCCAGACAGTGCCTGCATCGGCCACTGTTGCGCCTGCTTCATGATACAAACCGTCAGATAAGCTGGCTGCCTTACCGGCATCATGCTCAATAACAACTTCATGCCCCAATTTAATTAGCTGGGTAACGGTTTTCGGCGTAGCCGCTACTCTGGTTTCACCGGCAAGAGATTCGCGTGGAATACCTATCTTCATTCTTATTCCTTTCCGAGGAAGGTGCCGTAAAATAGTTTTAACTGTAAATACTTGTCTGCTCTGATATATTTGGTCTGAGTTAATCAGCATAGACTGCCTGCCTAACCCATAACTATCAGAAGATAATATTTTCTGTTGTTTACAACCACTATATTATCGAAAACACAGCAATAAAACCTTTATTCAGGTCATTATTTGTGTCTGATTTAAAAAATTTAACAATTACATTTACATATAATATGTCTTTATCAATAATGTCTATTATCAGGATAGGCTATTATCTGTTTTCAACAAAAAAGCCAGCCATTAGTAATAACGGCTGGCTGTAATGTGACAGGAACAAAATTTAATTCATGCTGTTCAGCGGCCGGATAACTTCATCAATCTGACGGTTCAGACTTTCCAGCCCGTTGCCGGATAAATACCATAAGTCAGCACTAAGATTAACGATTTGCGTACCTGCATTCTGCATAACTTTATTATCAAAATAATCGCTGCGCATCGGTGTATTGCCTATTGCTTTACTGCGGTCAACAACGTAAATAATATCCGGATGATATTGAGCAATAAACTGATTATCAACCATTATACGTGCCGGCCGGCCATTTTCAGCTTTATCCGGTACAGGCAGATCATTGGCATTTACAGCCCGTTTTACATGTAATTCATCGAAAATCAGCGCAGCATAGCTACCCTGATTCATCAGCATCACATTTCCGTCATTATGTAATACCACGATGGCTTTTTTACCGGATTGCTGCGCGAGCTGACGGGCTGCATCCATTTTTAAATCCAGTGCATTCAACTGCTCCTGCGCCAGTACTTCTTTGCCGGCAATTTTCCCCAGCAATCTGATCTGATTCTTGACCGCAGAATAATAATTTTCACCGGCATTAACTGAGTAATTGAGTGTAGGTGCAATGGCACTTAAATCTTTATAGAAATTATTCTGCCTTCCGCTCATGATAATCAGATCCGGACTGGCAGCTTTAATACCGGCAATATCCGGCTCCTTCATTTTGCCTGAATCCTGTACCTGTGCATTATGATATTGTTGCAGATAAGCCGGAATATTACTTACCGGCGCAGCAATAACGCGGTTGCCGGCACCCAGTGCATCCAGTGTATCTAAAGCACCGAAATCCATCACAACAATTTTTTGCGGTTGTACCGGTATCTTAATTTCTTCGCCAGCCTGAGTAAGGTTAATTGACGGTGCAGTGCTTTGACAGGCACTTAACCCCATCATCAGAGCCGATGCCACAGCCAGCGTTATTATTTTTTTCATAACTGAATTACCCCTTGAATTTTAAATTATTAAATAATGATAATTATTATCATTATTTAATATAAATGTCCAGCTTTGCAATACAATCCGGCTTAATATAAATTTAATAAGCAGATGTTATAACTTGCCGGACAGCATGAATTTACTGTGCGCCCAGTTTCAGACCAATAATACCGGCAATAATCAGTGTCAGGCTAATCAGACGCATGGCACCAGCCGGTTCTTTAAAAGCAATGATACCGACAATGGTTGCCCCCACAGCGCCAATACCAGTCCAGACTGCATAAGCTGTACCTACCGGCAATGAACGCATGGACTGTGCCAGCAGAAGAAAGCTGCCAACCAGAGCAGCTAATGTAATGATACTCGGGGTGAATTTAGTAAAATTCTGTGAATACTTAAGACCAATTGCCCAGACTATTTCAAGTATGCCGGCCAGCAATAATGACACCCAGGCCATAATGATTCCTGTTAAGGCTGATGCAGGCCGTCCTGCGTGAGAATCTACCGGCCGGGTCGTCCCGAACGGATGCATAAATAAGCATATGAATAATGGCATCATAATAGGCAGTCTGAATCAGCGTCAAGCAATCAAAACTCCATTGGAACAAAAACAGATGGCTATAAACTATCTGTCAGGATATTGATACTGATCACAGTTCAGTCTGCCACAGTTATAATCAATATAATGCTGCGAACTTATTTCTTCTTCTGAATGAATTCAATTTTATAGCCATCAGGATCTTCCACAAATGCGATGACAGTAGTGCCGTGCTGCATAGGTCCGGCCTCACGGGTTACACGACAGCCCTTGGCGCGCACAGCATCACAGGCAGCATAAGCATCATCTACCTCAATAGCAATATGTCCGTATCCTGTACCTAGATCATAAGTATGCGTATCCCAGTTATAGGTTAATTCCAGTACGGTACTGTCAGATTCTTCACCATAGCCGACAAAAGCCAGAGTAAAACGTCCGCCGGGAAAATCTTCCCGCCGCAGCAGTTTCATACCGAGCACATCCTGATAAAACGCCAGTGATTTATCCAGATCACCTACTCGCAGCATAGTATGCAACATTCTCATGTTATGTTCCTTATATCTTATTCTGTTTTTGTTTTTGCCAGATTACCCAGCAGCATGGCATCGCCATAACTGAAAAAGCGGTATCCGGCACCAATGGCATGCTGGTAAATGGCACGAATTTCATCATAACCGCTAAATGCGCTTACCAGCATGAGTAAAGTTGATTTAGGCAGGTGAAAATTGGTAATCATGCGGTCAATTACCTTAAACTCATAGCCCGGCGTAATAAAAATATTGGTATCGCCCTGGCCTGCCTGTAATTTTCCACTGCGTGCCGCAGACTCCAGTGCGCGAACTGCTGTTGTGCCTACCGCCCAGATTTTATTTCCTCGCGCCTGTGCCGCTTCAATCTCTGCCACAACTTCCTCACTCACGTCATACCATTCACTATGCATATGATGTTCAGCAATATTTTCTACCCGCACCGGCTGAAAGGTGCCTGCACCCACATGTAAAGTTACTTCGGTCAGGTGTACGCCTTTATTTCGCAATTGTTGCAAAATAGTATCGGTAAAGTGCAAACCGGCAGTAGGGGCAGCTACTGCTCCTTCATATTTAGCATAAATCGTCTGATAGCGCTCATCATCGTCATGATCAGCCGAACGGGTAATGTATGGTGGTAATGGCAAATGGCCGTGAGCTTCCAGTAGCTCCCATACAGTTTTGTCGCCGGAAAAATGCAGTACAAATAACTCACCTTGTCGCGCCTGCATCTGTGCATGCAATCCGCCTTCGAAAATCAGCTCTGTACCCGGTTTGGGCGATTTAGATGAACGCACATGCGCCAGAGCAGTATGGTTATCCAGCACTCGTTCAATCAATGCTTCAATCTGACCGCCACTGGCTTTACGGCCAAAAAGGCGGGCTTTCATTACACGGGTATTGTTAAATACCAAAACATCACCGGCTGCCACATAATCTGCCAGCCGGATAAATTCACTGTCTGTCGGAGGCTGCCCGGGCAAAGCCACCAGCAGACGGCTACTGCCACGCACAGCCGGAGGGTGCTGAGCAATCAGTTCCGGTGGCAAATCAAAATCAAAATCATTAATATGCATGTATATGTGCCCAAAAAAGGCAAAAGACGTATTATAAGCCGGCTTGCACAGACTGCGAAGCAGTAGCATATTACCCTTATCAGCCACAGTTTAAATATCCGGCTTATCAGTTTATTAAGCACGCAAAATAAGGCTGCCAGACTGTTATAGGGAAAACAGTTGTAGTTTATATAGTGAAATTTTTACGAAAATACTGGACATTTGCGCGCATTTTCGGCAAAAATGGCGCAATTTTGCGATAAACAATCAATATATGAGTGCCTCAATTCTGGTTTTAAACGGCCCCAATCTGAATCTTTTAGGGTTACGGGAGCCGCATATATATGGTCATACCACACTGGCAGACATTAATCAGAAACTGCTTGTACAGGCACAGGCAGCCGGCCTAACGCTGGAAACACTGCAAAGCAATGCCGAACATGTTCTGACAGAACGCATTCAGGCTGCATTAACTGATGATACCCGGTTTATTATTATTAATCCGGGTGCATTTACTCATACCAGCGTAGCCATTCGTGATGCTTTTGCAGCTGCCGGCAAACCATTTATTGAGATACACATTTCAAATGTACATGCACGCGAAGCTTTCCGGCGCCATTCCTATCTGTCCGATATTGCCATGGGGGTAATCTGTGGTCTGGGCGTATATGGTTACGAGGCAGCATTACACCGCGCAATTGAATACATTCAAGAGACAGATCGCCAACACTAATACCTATTGCGATCAGGTCCAATCACACAAGGGTTCATAATATGGATTTACGTAAACTTAAAAAACTCATTGATTTGGTAGAAGAGTCAGGCATTGCTGAAATCGAAGTGACCGAAGGTGAGGAAAAGGTACGCATTACCCGCACTACTGCTGCTCAGCCAGTATATTCTGCACCAGTACAGCAACAGCCGGCTGTTATGGCTGCACCAGCAGCAGTTCCGGCAGAAGCTGCTCCGGCAGCAGCCGTACCGGCAGCCGGTCCTGATCTGAGCAAAGCGATGAAGTCACCGATGGTCGGAACTTTTTACCGGGCAGCAAGTCCGACTTCTGCACCGTTTGTTGAAGTGGGGCAAACCGTTAATGCCGGCGATACTCTGTGTATCATCGAAGCCATGAAACTGATGAATGAAATTGAAGCTGATCACAGTGGCGTGGTCAAAGAAATTCTCGTATCCAACGGGCAGCCTGTGGAGTTTGGTGAACCGCTGTTTATTATTGAGTAATCTTAATATCAGTCATAACTCCCCTTTTTTACAAGGTACTGCCTCATGTTAAAAAAAGTTCTTATTGCCAATCGTGGCGAAATTGCGCTGCGCATTCTGCGCGCCTGCCATGAAATGGGTATTGCAACCGTAGCTGTGCATTCAGAAGCCGACAGTGATGCTCTGCACGTTAAGCTGGCTGATGAATCTGTTTGTATTGGTCCGGCCAGTTCCGCCCAAAGTTACCTGAATATCCCTGCTCTGATTTCCGCTGCTGAAGTTACCGATGCTGATGCGATTCACCCCGGTTATGGATTTCTGGCAGAAAATGATGGTTTTGCAGAACAGGTGGAGCAGTCCGGTTTCGTTTTTATCGGTCCGCGTCCGGAAACCATACGTCAGATGGGTGACAAAGTTTCTGCGAAAAAGGCTATGCAGGCAGCCGGTGTCCCCTGCGTACCCGGTTCAGATGGTGCATTACCGGAAGATCCGCAGGAAATTGAAAAAATCGGTGCTGCGGTAGGCTATCCGGTCATTATTAAAGCATCAGGCGGCGGCGGCGGTCGCGGTATGCGCGTAGTTGAAAAGGCTGAGGATTTACTGGCCGCAGTAGAAATGACCCGTACTGAAGCCGGTGCTGCTTTTGGTAATCCTGCCGTATATATGGAGCGCTATCTGCAGAAACCGCGCCATATTGAAATTCAGGTACTGTGTGATGAACATGGCAATGCCATTTATCTGGGTGAACGTGACTGCTCTATGCAGCGCCGCCATCAGAAAGTCATTGAAGAAGCACCGGCACCATTTATCACTGCGGAAGAACGCGAACGTATTGGTACCGCGTGTGTAGCCGCATGTCAGCGCATCGGCTACCGTGGTGCAGGTACATTTGAATTTCTGTATGAAGATGGTGAGTTCTTCTTCATTGAAATGAATACCCGTGTGCAGGTTGAGCATGCTATTACTGAGCTGATTACCGGTGTGGATATTGTGCAGGAGCAAATCCGTGTAGCTTCCGGTCTGCCCTTATCCTACACTCAGGCAGATATCCGTTTACAAGGACATGCTTTTGAATGCCGGATTAATGCCGAAGACCCGTATACTTTTGTTCCCAGCCCCGGCCTGATTACCAGCTGCCACCAGCCCGGTGGTAACGGAGTACGCATTGACAGCCATATTTATCAGGGCTATACCGTGCCTCCTTATTACGATAGCATGATTGGTAAGGTGTGTACCCACGGGCGTGATCGTAATGAAGCTATTGCCAAAATGCGTGTTGCCCTGCAGGAGCTGGCCATCACCGGTATTAAAACCAATACCAATCTGCACCGTGATATTTTTGCTGATCCGGGTTTCATTCATGGTGGTGAAAGTATTCATTATCTTGAACAATGGTTACAAAAACACAAAGAATCACAAAAATAATTTACAATAAGCATACATTGCGCTTTTGTTTGCAGGCAGCCGCGGTGGCTGCCTGAAGTTTTATAAAACATCCAGTTACGGTAAAAAAGCCATGCACTACCAACAAGTTGTTATTACAGTTACACAAGATCAGGTGGATAAGCTCTCCGATGCACTGATTGAAAACGGCGCATTAAGTACAGCCATTGAAGATGCCAATGCCGGCAATGATAATGAACAGCCGATTTTCGGCGAACCTGATATGCCCACTGAACAGGTGTGGCAGCAAAGTAACATTGTGGCACTGTTTGATGAAAATACTGATATTGATTCCGTTGTCTCTGCAGCGGCAAAGGAATGTGCGATTGCCAAACCACAGTACTATCTTGAAACCATTCCTGAGCAGGACTGGGTACGCCTGACCCAGTCTCAGTTTGACCCGATTCAGATTTCTTCGCGCTTATGGATTACGCCATCATGGCATAACCAGCCAACTCAACCGGGGGTCATCAATCTGCAACTGGATCCGGGGCTGGCTTTCGGTACCGGGAGTCACCCCACTACCCGGCTGTGCCTGCAATGGCTGGATAAGCATGTGCGCAGTGGTGAAACTCTGCTGGATTATGGCTGTGGTTCAGGTATTCTGACGATTGCCGCACTGAAACTGGGTGTCGGTCGTGCCTGTGGTGTAGACATTGATCCGCAGGCAATCCGTGCCAGTCAGGATAATGCTGCACAAAATCAGGTCAGTGCTGAATTTTATCTTCCGGATAATTTGCCAGCCGGTCAGAAATTTGACATCGTTGTTGCAAATATTCTGGCTAATCCGTTACGCATGCTGGCTCAAATGCTGGCAGAACGTACCCGTACCGGTGGTGAAATTGTCCTGTCAGGTATTCTGGCAGAACAGACAGAAGAGCTCAGTGGAATATATCGTCAGTGGTTTGATTTGAACTCACCTAAAACACTGGACGGGTGGGTATGTATTAGTGGCCGTAAAAGAGCATAATTGCCCGGTTTTGCTATTTATCTGAAAATACCGGCATGACATGCTAATGCGATAACACGGCTATCCGCTTCTGACAGTACTTAATTGCCTCCTTTTTAACTATTTGGTTTGCTGAAAAATCATGTCTAAAACAATTACTGTTATTTGTCCTAAATGCCATGCAGAAAATATCGTAGCAACACCGCCACGTGACGGAGGACGTGTTGTGTGTGAACAATGCCGGCACAGATTTACAGTTGTATCCAAAATCCGTACGAATAAAAATGTCACCCCGCCGGCCGGAAGCAAAAATAATACGGCAGCTTCCGGACAACAGGTTCCCAGTGCCAGTGAAGTAATGGATTTACTGCAAAATGCTCTGAATTTAAATCAGACCAACAGCAGAAATGCCCAGAGTCAGATATTTACCAGTGCACCAACACCAAAAAATACTGCGGTTATTGATAAAAGACCGAATCTGAATACTTTATTAAATCAAGTAGCCAATAAAGTTGAAATCCGCGTGCCAACGGTAATCGAACCGGAACCGGAACATTCCTCTGCGCCACAGCCGCAGCTGGCCAGCAGTGAATTACTGCGCAACCCGCCACCTGTAGCAGAGCCGGTAAAAGAAGCTCCGCCAATAGTCAATACACCAGTCCATGTGCCTGAAGAAAACACCACCAGCATCTCCATGAACAGTAATGTGAATAACCTGAATAATCTTGTTTTTACCTTACTGCCTAATGACAATCCAAATCAGGCAGATGTACCATTACTGCTTAATGATGCAATCGAAAAAACCGATGCCATCCATGCCAAAACCGAATTTTTACATCATCAGCAGGATAAACTGTCCAAAGAATTTAACTGGACTCTGGCAACCATTGTTGCGTTAACTGTACTGATGATGCAGTTATTTTATTTAATGGCAGTAAAATGAACATTCATGCAGGTAATCAAGAAATTTTTAAAAGTAACCAGTTTGTTCACGATTTTCGTCAGGCTTCACCCTATATCCACCATCTGAATGGTAAAACGCTTGTTTTAGCAATCAGTAGCCATGTTCTGGTAAGCGACAAACTCGCAGCACTGGCCGCCGATATACTTTTATTAACCAGCCTCGGTATGAGGCTGGTTCTTATTCACGGGTGCAGCCAGTATATTCAGGCCATAGCCGGCAGTGATACTGCAATCAGCATAGATGAAAATCCGGTTACTGATAATGCTGCTCTGGAGTTAGTCAAACAGGCCAGCGGAATTGCACGCTTTAATCTGGAAGCAGCACTATCTATGATACCTACACAGGTTATGGAGCACAGCACTCCGAACCTGCGTATTGCTGCCGGCAATTTCCTGCGCGCCAAGCCTCTGGGCGTAATTAACGGAACAGATATGGGCTACAGCGGCTGTGTTCGCAAAGTAGATTCGGCCGCTATCGAAGAGCGTCTGGCTCACAATCAGCTGGTATTAATCAGCCCGATCGGTCATTCGCTTAGCGGTCTGTCATATCGTTTGCAGGTAAATGAAGTTGCACAAGCTGTGGCAGAAGCCATCAGCGCAGAAAAACTCATCTTTCTGGGCACACAGCAGGGTTTACTGGATGAACAGCAACAAACCATCAGTGAACTGAACTGTGTTGAAATTGCCAGTCTGCTGGCACAAAACACCGGAAGCAGACGCCAGACAGAGCTGTTACAGACAGCAGCACATGTACTTGAACACGGCGTTCAACGGGTGCATGTACTGTCCGGTCTGCAGGATGGCAGCCTGTTACAGGAATTATTTACCCGTGAAGGCAGCGGCACAGCCATGGCTAAAGCGCCCTTTATGCGTATCCGGCCGGCTGCTAATAAAGATATCGGTGATATTCTGCAACTGATTGCGCCACTGGAAGCAGCCGGTATTTTATTACCGCGCGACAGTGAATACATGGAAAACCATATTCATGAATTTTCTGTGCTGGAGCAGGATTGTTATGTTTATGGCTGTGTTGCTTTACATGTTTATCCTGAAGCAAATGCCGGTGAGCTGGCCTGTCTGATTGTTTCACCGAATGCCCGCGCCCGCGGCTACGGAGAATTGCTGCTGACTCATGTTATTAAACAGGCACAGCAATTACAGCTAAAAGAACTGTTTGCTCTGAGCACACATACCGGCGACTGGTTTGTCGAACGCGGATTTATCAGTGCTCACCTGGAACAGTTACCATTAGAGCGGCAGCAACAGTACACCAGTAACAAACGCCAGTCGAAAATATTTTGCCGCCAGCTTTAAACCAACTCCTGCAAAATATTCTACAATCTGTATTTTTCCCTGAATGACACAAAGGAAAACACATGAGCCATATGGTGCATTGCGTTAAACTGGGCAAAGAAGCGCCCGGATTGAAATTTCCGCCATTTCCCAATGAACTGGGTAAACGCATATACAATAACGTATCACAGGAAGCATGGGATGGCTGGTTACGTTATCAAACCATGATTATTAATGAAAACCGCCTTAGTCTGGCCGACCCCCGCGCCCGTCAGTACATTACTCAGCAAATGGAAAATTATTTCTTCGGCGAGGGTGCCGATCAAATCAGTGGTTATACACCGCCTCAGGTATAAAAACTAATGGCTGTTCGATTTCACAGAGACGAACAGCCTTTTATTTTCCCGACATTTTTGCACTGTTTTATGGTTATCCAGCTTATTAAAAGTGATTTGTTTCGTTATAGCGGCCGTACAGACTGGTCTAGTTTTATTCGTCATTATCTGTTTAACCGGGGGTTCCGCTTTACTTTCTGGCTCAGACTGGCCTCCGTACCGGGAATATGGCGCAAAATTGCCTACCCCATGTATGCATGGCAAAAACGCCGCAGCGGTATCATTATCAGCCCGCGCACAGCAGTAGGTTATGGTTTGTACATTGGTCATGGCGGCCCGCTGATTATCAATAGCAGTGCCCGACTGGGTAATAATGTCAATCTTTCTCCCTACACAGTAATTGGCGCTAACAACGGCCCCGCAGCCTGTATCGGTAATAACGTCTACATCGGACCCAATTGTAATCTGATTGAAAATGTACAGATTGGTGACAATGCCACTATTGGCGCCGGCAGTGTTGTGACTAAAAATATTCCGGCAAATGCCACTGCTGCCGGCAATTACGCTAAAGTACTGAATTACCAGAATCCGGGACAATATATCCACAACCGCTGGCCGCCAGAAAATACAAATGAAGCTTGACCTGTCAGCAAAACAGTGCCAATGTTAGTAACATTAACACCAGACTGACAAATTCTTACCCTTAATGACAGTTACAGGTATAGCCAATGTCCGAAATTCAGCCACATCTACTTTGCCGTGAACTTAGCCTGCTGGCTTTCAATCGTCGCGTTCTGGCACAGGCGCAGGATACACAGGTACCCTTACTCGAACGTTTACGGTTTTTATGTATCGTTTCTTCCAATCTGGATGAATTTTTTGAAGTAAGGATGGCATGGCTGCGGCGTACCCGTGAACTCTCACCACATATTCCTCTGGCCAATGGCGAACTACCGGATACAGTTATTGCCAATGTAACCGAAGAAGCTCACGCCATTATTGCCGAACAATACAGATTATTTAACGATGAGCTGATTCCGGCACTGCGCAGTGAAGGCATATCTTTTTATCCGCGCAGTGAATGGAGTGAAGCACAACGCCAGTGGGTAGCTGATTACTTCCGAAATGAACTGTTACCCATTCTGACCCCTATCGGACTGGATCCTTCGCATCCTTTTCCGCGTTTACTGAATAAATCACTGAATTTTGCAGTAGAACTGGAAGGTAAAGATGCTTTTGGGCGTACCGGTGGCATGGCCATCGTTCAGGCTCCGCGTATTTTGCCAAGAGTACTGAAAATGCCTAAGGAATTATGTGACGGACATGATGGTTTTGTATTTCTGTCGTCAATCCTGCATGCTCATGTGCATACACTCTTCACTGGAATGAGCGTTAAAGGCTGCTATCAGTTTCGCCTTACCCGCGACAGCGACTTAAGTGTTGATGAAGAAGATCTGGAAAATCTGCGCACGGCAATTGCCGGTGAATTACAGGGAAGACAATATGGAGATGGTGTCCGGCTGGAAGTAGCCGATAATTGTCCGGCACACGTTTACGATTTCCTGCTAAGCCATTTTCATCTGGGGCGCGACGAATTGTACCGGGTAAACGGTCCGGTAAATCTGGTACGACTGATGGCTGTACCGGATATGGTTGAACGCAATGATTTAAAATTTCCGCCATTTATTCCCGGCACACCGGCCATTCTGAATAAAAATCGCGATATGTTCAGCATCATCAGCCAGCGCGATATTTTACTCTATCATCCCTATCAGTCTTTCGAACCTACAGTTCGTCTGATTCAGCAGGCAGCCGATGACACTCAGGTTATTGCGATAAAAATGACCATTTACCGCACTGGCAGTAACTCTGACCTGGTAAAAGCACTGATGAAAGCGGCACTGACAGGCAAACAGGTTACCGTAGTAGTAGAACTGATGGCCCGTTTTGATGAAGAAACCAATCTGAACTGGGCGGGTCAGCTTGAAGCTGCCGGTGCCCATGTCGTATACGGAGTTTTTGGTTATAAAGTTCATGCCAAAATGGCACTGATAGTACGACGTGAAGACGGCAGGCTGAAACGCTACGCTCATGTCAGTACAGGTAATTATCATCAGGGCACCAGCCGAATTTATACTGATCTGGGTCTGATGACCTGCAATCAGGATATCAGCGTGGATGTTAATACCGTATTTATGGAAATCACCGGTCTGGGACAACCCAATAATCTGCATAAAATAGCGCAAAGCCCGTTTACTCTGCACAAAATGCTTCTCAACAGCATTAATAACGAAATTGAGCAGGCAAAAGCCGGCAAAACAGCTCGTATTATTGCTAAAATGAACGCACTGGTTGAGCCTTCTATTGTCGATGCCCTGTATGCAGCCAGTCAGGCCGGTGTACAAATTGAGCTGATAGTACGCGGAATATGTGTGCTGCGTCCAGGTGTTAAAGGCTTATCAGAAAATATCCGGGTACGCTCAATAGTCGGCCGGCTGCTGGAACATGCACGGGTATTTTATTTTGAAAATGGCGGTGATTCTAAACTATGGATATCGAGCGCCGACTGGATGGGAAGAAATCTGTTCCGTCGTGTAGAAATTTGCACACCGATTGAAACACCTGAGCTAAAACAACGTATAATCAAGGAAACTCTGATGCTTGCGCTGGCTGATAATCAGTGTGCATGGCTGATGCAGCCGGATGGTCAGTATGAGCGCATTAAACCAGCAGAGAAAGAGTCTATAACCAATATGCAGAATATGCTTATTGAGCGTTATCGCCAGTAATAATACTGGTTGCAAACCTAAAACTACCGAATGGCCGGTCAGAATGCTGAATTAATTGTGTAGTAAGCAGTTTTAGCCAGTGCCATGGCAAAAAAAGCAAGGTTATCCATCCGGATACCTTGCTTTTCGTTTGCTTAAATAAAAATTACTGATGTCCGGTACTACCAAAACCGCCTTCTCCGCGGCTGGTTTGCGCAAATTCATCAACCACAGTAAAAGCTGCCTGCATAACCGGCACAATAATCATCTGAGCAATCCGTGCCAGAGGTTCAATGACATACGCTTCCTGACTGCGATTCCACAACGATACTTTTAATTCTCCCTGATAATCCGAATCAATTAACCCGACCAGATTACCCAGTACAATCCCATGTTTATGCCCCAGACCGGAACGCGGCAATATCAGAGCCGCGTATCCCGGATCAGCCAGATGTATGGCCAGTCCGGTTGGTAACAGAAAGCTTTCTCCCGGCTGCAAAGTAACCGGTGTTTCAATACAGGCACGTAAATCCAGCCCGGCCGAACCAATCGTCGCATATTCAGGTAATTGTTCTGCCATTGACGGATGTAATATTTTAATTTGTACAGATAACTCAGAAGCACTCATAAAAACCAGTCTTTAAATAATAGATCATTAAAAATATCAGGACAGCAAGCCCCTATAACACATCAGTAACAGTCTTTTACTGTCACGGCAATAATTGTGCCAGCCGTTCAACAATAGCCGCAGCGGTATCTGCTTTACTCATCTGCGGTAAAGCCGTTTCCTGCTCGTCATCAAGTAAAATTACCTGATTGGTCGTTTTACCCATAGCCAGACTCACATCATTGGCTACCAGTAACGGCACACCTTTTTTCAGCCGTTTAGCACGCGCATATTCCAGAACATGCTCACTTTCTGCGGCAAAGCCGACACAGAAAGGTGCATCCGGCCGGCCGGCTACAGTTGCCAGTATATCGGCATTTTCAGTCAGTTCGATTACAGGAACAGCCTGCCCCGGCTGTTTTTTCAGTTTTTGTACACTGCAGTTTTTTACTTTGTAATCAGCCACTGCTGCTACAGAAATAAACACATCCTGCTGTGGCAATAAACGCTCGACTGCATTCAGCATAGAATCTGCACTGACAGCCTGTTCAGTGTAAGCCAGCCCTGCTGCCATTGAGGTATTAATCTGTCCGTATACCAAAGATACACTTGCTCCGGCCGCACGGCAGGCACGTGCCAGAGCCATACCCATCTGTCCGCTGGAAATATTGGTAATACCGCGTACCGGATCAATGGCTTCAAAGGTTGCCCCTGTCGTAATCAGTACCCGTTTACCAGCCAGCACCGGCAGTGTCCAGACATCTGCCAGCAATTCCGCCAGCTCAGCCGCTTCCAGCATGCGTCCGCTGCCAGTTTCGCCACAGGCCTGCTCACCGACTGCCGGTCCGAATATTTTTATCTGATCCTGACGTAATAAAGCCAGATTACGCTGATTAGCCGGATTATTCCACATCTGTACATTCATTGCCGGCGCAACAGCCAGCGGACAGGTACGGGCTGCTACCAGAGTTGTCAGCAGATTATCAGCCATGCCATGCGCAATTTTCGCCAGCGTATTGGCAGAAGCCGGTGCAATCAGCATTACATCTGCCTGACGACTCAGATTGATATGAGCCATCCCGTTGCCGCCGGCAGCATCATGGGTATCCAGTAATACCGGTTCTCCGCTCAGTGCCTGAAAAGTAGTGGGACTGACAAAATCAGTAGCTGCCTGTGTCATCACAACATTAACCTGATGTCCTGCTTTTTTAAGCAGTCGCACCAGTTCACAACATTTATATGCAGCAATACCACCACAAATACCCAGCAACACCTTTTTCTTCATTACTTATACATCCATCGTCATGACCGGCCGTTAACAGTTATCTACCGAATTTTCATTTAACCCAGTCAGAAAAAAATAAAACAAACTATTTGATTAGAAGGAAAATTTTTTGCATAATCCATTTATACTCACATTCACATTTTATAATTGAAAATCAGTACAATCTAATTATCAGATACAACTGCTCAGTAGATCAGGTTTAAATGAATATAGCAGCCAATAATTACATGATACACTAGGCAATATTCAGCCTGCCAGACAGCATGTTCTCTGTCTGACCGTACTTTAGCTCAATCCTAACAAAATTTTATTCAATTTAAAAAGTA
Source organism: Snodgrassella sp. ESL0324 (assembly GCF_013344955.1). Taxonomy (NCBI): domain Bacteria; kingdom Pseudomonadati; phylum Pseudomonadota; class Betaproteobacteria; order Neisseriales; family Neisseriaceae; genus Snodgrassella; species Snodgrassella sp. ESL0324. Next base: position 328,371 of record NZ_JAAEDS010000014.1, read on the forward strand.
CCGCTAAATCCCTGTTTACATACAAAGTTATACTCTAAGTGGAGAATTTAAACGTATTAACACTTAAATTTCATTGCCCCATACTAAATGCTTGCATACAATGCGTCCCCTAAAGCAGGAGCAGAATCGTTTTTGCACCGTTCTTTAAACATTACAGTAAACATCCATATGCCGAGCATTGGCTGGAACGATTTTTCTGGAGTAACCTTTAATTATGAGCGAAAACGCAACCACCAGACCCGGTGCCGATCCAGCACATTACTTACAGATTAAAGACATCGTCAAGACCTATGGTGATAATTACGCCGTAGACCATATTAATCTGACCATCAAAAAAAACGAAATATTCGCCTTGCTCGGCAGCTCCGGCAGCGGTAAATCGACTTTATTACGCATGCTCGCCGGTATGGAAACACCAACTCAGGGACAGATTATCCTTGATGGTGAAGATATTACTAAATTACAACCCTACGACCGCCCTATCAATATGATGTTTCAGAGCTATGCCCTGTTTCCGCATATGACGGTCGAACAAAACATCGCTTTCGGACTAAAGCAGGACAAACTGCCCAAAGATGAAATCAGTGCACGGGTAGAAGAAATGCTGCGTCTGGTACAAATGAGCAAATACGCCAAACGCAAACCTCACCAGCTTTCCGGTGGTCAGCAGCAGCGTGTTGCACTGGCACGCAGTCTGGCAAAACGCCCTAAATTGCTCTTACTGGATGAACCTCTGGGCGCCTTAGACAAAAAACTGCGTCAGCAAACCCAGCTGGAACTGGTGAATACTCTGGAAAAAGTAGGCGCTACCTGTATTATGGTTACCCATGATCAGGAAGAAGCCATGACAATGGCTTCACGTATTGCCATCATGTCTGACGGACAGTTGCAACAGGTTGGCACACCTTCTGATATTTACGACTATCCGAATAGCCGCTTTACAGCTGAATTCATGGGCGAAACCAATATTCTGGAAGGCAAAGTGACTGAAGACGGTGCCGACCATACCATTATTCACTGCCCCGAAATGCAACAACTGGTTTATCTTGGTCACGGTATCAGCGGACCGGAAGATCAGAAAATCTGGCTGTCTATTCGTCCTGAAGATATCAACATCTATCGCGAGCAACCTCAGCAGGAATATAACTGGTCAGCCGGAATTGTCAAAGAAATTGCCTATCTGGGCAGCTTCGGTATTTTTCATATCCAGCTGCCTTCCGGCAAAATTATCAAAAGTCAGGTGTTATCCTCATACTGGGAACAATACAGCATTCCTATGCCCACCTGGGAAGAAAAAGTTTACATCAGCTGGCCGGATAATCAGGTCAGCCCTCTGACCCATTAATTGGCGCAGGAGCTTAAACATGAACTGGTTTAACCGCCTCAAAGGCTTGCGCCCGACACAGGGACTGGTTGTCGGCATCCCTTATATCTGGCTACTGGTACTTTTCCTTATTCCGTTTTTTATCGTACTTAAAATCAGCTTTGCCGAACAGGATATTGCTATCCCACCCTATACTCCGCTGTATCATGTAGATGCTGAAATGGGACGGGTAAATATTCTGGTCAGCTACCAGAATTATGCCGATATTTTCAATGATTTCTGGCATTCTCTCGGACAAATGTTTATTGGCAATTTAGGCGATAATATTTACCTGCTGACTTACTGGTTATCTATTAAAACCGCTTTCACTACGACACTTATCTGTTTGCTGGCAGGTTATCCGATAGCCTATGCTATCGCCCGGGCACCGGAAAAAATCCGTAACGGTCTGCTGCTTACCATTATGCTGCCTTTCTGGACATCATTTCTGCTGCGTGTATATGCATGGATGAGCCTGCTCGGCCATAACGGTATTATTAATACTTATCTGATCAAATGGGGACTCATCAACAACCCGATGAATATGCTATACAACTCATTCTCACTGAATCTGGTTATGGTATATACCTATCTGCCCTTTATGATTCTGCCTCTGTATACTCAGCTGGTAAAACTGGACAACCGCCTGCTGGAAGCCGCTGCCGATCTCGGTGCCGGCCCTATTAAAGCATTTGTTTCCATTACTCTGCCACTATCCAAAGCCGGAATTATCTCCGGTTCGATGCTGGTCTTTATTCCGGCAGTTGGTGAATTTGTGATACCCGAACTGATAGGCGGACCAAAAAATCTGATGATTGGTAAAGTACTGTGGCAGGCTTTCTTCGATCAGAATAACTGGCCGCTGGCGTCAGCAGTGGCTGTCATTATGGTGCTGTTGCTGGTGATTCCGATTACCCTGTTCCATCGCTATGAAAACCGGGAAATTGAAGAAGGAGCCAGTCATGCATAAAAACATATCATCCTGGTTTCTCAGAGTAATGCTGTTTCTGGGGCTGGCATTTTTGTACATACCCTTGGTTGTGCTGATTATCTACTCATTCAATAATTCGCGACTGGTCACTGTATGGGGAGGTTTTTCCACTCAGTGGTACAGTAAATTATTACAAAATGAACAGATACTTGATGCTGCGTGGCTTTCAGTACGCATTGCTTTGTGCTCGGCGGCAGCCGCAGTCATTCTGGGGACACTTGCCGGCTACGCATTAGCCCGCATCAAACGTTTCCGTGGTAGTACCTTGTTTGCCGGTATGGTTTCTGCACCAATGGTTATGCCGGACATCATTACCGGTTTGTCCATGCTGCTGTTAATTATTCAGGTACAGATATTGTTGCAAAACAGTGTTTTTAGCTTTCTGTATTTTGAACGCGGCTTTTTTACTATCTGGCTTGGTCATACCACCCTGTGTATGGCCTATGTAACTGTTATTATCCGCTCACGTTTGTCTGAGCTTAATCAGTCACTGGAAGAAGCAGCCAAGGATCTTGGTGCAAGGCCATTAAAGGTATTTTTTCTGATTACACTGCCTTCAATTGCTCCGGCTATTGCATCTGGCTTTCTGCTGTCCATTACACTGTCGCTGGATGATTTAGTCATTACATCATTCCTGTCCGGTCCGGGTTCTTCCACTTTGCCAATGATTATATTTTCAAAAATCAAACTGGGTCTGGATCCGCAAATGAATGTACTGGCCACCATCATCATTGCACTGGTAGGTACACTGGTTATTGGTATTAATTACTTTATGATGCGGCAAAATACCCGACGTGAACGGGAAATGGCAGAAGCCTATCGACAGAGCCAGTTACTTGAGGCTAACAAATAAAAATTGCATATATGGCAGCTATCTGATTTCGGTTAGCTGCCAATTTTTCATCTTCCTAATCAGTTTAATCATGTAACTATGTCTACCTACATACCGCCAGATACAGAACGCATTGACAGCTACTATACAGCCAGCTGTAATGACCACAGCCACTATCCAAGTTTAAAAGGTACTGTTGAAGTGGAAACCTGCATCATTGGTGGCGGACTGAGCGGAATCGGTACTGCATTGCCACTGGCACAACAGCAGCATAGTGTAGCACTTATCGAAGCCGCCCGAATCGGTTATGGCGCCTCCGGCCGTAACGGCGGTCAGGTCATTTATGGTTACGCTGCTGAAATGAGCAATCTGGCCAGCATGATCGGACTGAAAAATGCACAAACACTCTGGCAGTGGAGCCGTGAAGCTGTCACTCTGATTGAACAACAGATTCAAACCTACCAAATCAGCTGTGACTGGCAGCGTGGTTACGCTCATGCAGCTATCCGGCCGCGCCAGCTGCGTGCCTTAACTGAATGGGTGAAAGAAGCTGCCGAACACTACCATTTTCATGATTATGAAGTATGGAATTCAAACCAGCTGCAACAGCAACTGGCCAGTGAACGCTATACCGGCGCTATTTTTGACCATCAGGCCGGACATTTACATCCACTTAACTACTTACTTGGACTGGCTCGTGCAGCTGCCCGTGCCGGAGCATTGCTGTTTGAACATTCCCCTATGCTTTCGCTGGAAACATGGCAGCACGGATACCGGATTACCACACCAAACGGGAATATCATTGCAAAAAATCTCGTGATTGCTGTCAATGCCTTTACCCGCAGTCTCCGGCAGGCACCTATAAAGGCGCTCGAAGCCAAAATCCTGCCGGTAGGTACATACATGATTGCAACCCAGCCGCTTGGGGAGCGTGCTCAGCAACTCATCAAAAATAACATGGCAGTATGTGATACCCGTTTTGTACTTGATTATTATCGCCTGAGTGCAGACAACCGCCTGTTATTCGGAGGTAAAGTGAATTATTCCGGTCGTGAACCAGGCCGGCTGCAACTCATTCAGAGTATGCGCCGTGATATGCTTAAAGTATTTCCACAACTGGCAGATGCAGAAATTGATTATGCCTGGGGTGGTCTGGTTGATATCAGCATGAACCGCCTGCCCCATTTCGGGCGTCTTAACCCGCAACTCTATTTTTTACAAGGATTTTCAGGGCATGGCGTGGCTGCTGCCGGTATGGGCGGGCAGATTATTGCTGAGGCAATCAGTGGTGATGACAGCCGTCTGAACATGTTTGAAAAAATTATACATCACAACTTTCCCGGTGGCAGTTTACTGCGCCTGCCCATACAATGGGTAGGAACAAGTTATTACCGTCTAAAAGATTTATTACCTTAATTTTAAGAGTTATAAACTTAACTATAGTACAATCAATACCCGTTTTTGAATTCAAGCAACAGGCTTCATGACCGCTTCCGACTCTTCTGCCTTTTATCAGCATGCATTACAACAGTGCCTGCTCATACAAACCGGCCTGATGCAAAGCCATATACTGACTAACGGCGAAAAAGTATGGGTACGGCAAGCTGGTGCACGCAACAGTGCCTGGCGCTATCACTTATTAAAAATAGCTCAGAAAATAAGTGGTATACACATGCTGCAACCTGTACCCAATTTGGGCGGAATACCTGCACTGCAAACCGAAGCATCCCGTCTGCGTGCTCTGGCCTCAGCAGGAGTGCGGGTTCCTGCCATTCTGGCGCAACAACCGGATGCACTGATGATTAGTCATATTGGCAATCACAATCTGGAAAAAGAATGGAAACACTGTAAGCATCAGCCTGAACTTCTGTTGCAACGCTGGCAGCTTGGTCTTAACGCCATCGAAGATGTACATAAACGCAAGCAATACCTGAGTGAAACTTTTGCACGCAATATGATTTACATTAATCAGGACAGCATAGGCTTTATCGATTTCGAAGATGATCCTTTATCCGCGATGACATTAACGCAATGCCATTCCCGCGACTGGCTATGCTATCTGCACTCAGGTGCACGTTTAATGCAGGAATTCGGCGTAACTATTCAGGCTAAAGAATTATGGCATAGCGTACTGCATAATCAACCAGATGAAGTAAGTAGTATTGTCAACAAAAGCTTACATAAAATCCGCTGGATGCGTCATCTAAAGGCTAAATTTTATGGTAAAGACACACTTAAGCTTGCCGCGATGGCCGAATACGCCTGAAATAAGCCCGGCTAATGCACAATCATGATCGATATTGCAAACTCAGGTATATAAAATAATTTTCCTCATCAAATAAAAAAGCTGTAGCAACAATAATATGCTACAGCTTTTTTAAGCATTAACTGAATTCAACTTGCAGCCCGCTGACAATGCATTACCATTTTCTGCAACATCCATGGTTCTAATAACTGAATATGCTTGTGCTCAACCTTTATCCAGCCTTCATGCTGAAATTTAGACAAAGTACGGCTTACTGTTTCCAGCTTTAGCCCCAGATAGCTGCCAATTTCTTCACGTGACATACGCAAAATAAAATCATTTGCGGCAAAACCACGAAAACTCAGACGATGAGATAAATTCACCAGAAACGCAGCCAGACGCTCTTCTGCACGCATATTACCCAGCATCAGCATCAGCTCCTGAGTACGCAGAATTTCCTGACTCATCAGACGATAAAAATGTATTTGTAATGAAGGCAAAATATTACCGGCATCTTCCATATTAGTGAATGGTAGCTCACATACCTCACTATCTTCCAGAGCTACTGCATCACAGCCATGAACATTATGACAAATACCGTCCAAACCCAATAATTCACCTGACATAAAAAAACCAGTTACCTGATCTCGTCCGTCCCGGCTATTAACCATGGTTTTAAAAAAACCGGTTCGTACGGCAAATATTGCATTAAACGGTTCACCGGCGCGAAACAGATACTCACCTTTTTTTAACCGACGACTCTGACGAATAATCGCCCCCAAATCAGTAAGTTCCCGATCTTTAAGCATTACCGGCATACAGAGAATATGCAGAGAACATTTTTCGCATAATTTCTGTACTATTTCACCCTGTTTATACAATCTAATCATAATATATTTAATAATTACTGATTACACTCTGCCCAGAACATCATATAACAAACATATTGATATAAATCAAATTTTTAAAAACTATTCAATATAGTATTGTTATAGACAAAGTGAATTGAATTTTCCTTCAGACCCTGATTTAATAAAAAAATTGGCTTATTATGTTTTCACTGCTTTACTTTACTGCCTGATGTATTCTACCATAAATAGTTATCACTCTTATCTATTTCACCAGACCAACACAAGAATAACCATCATTACCCAATGAACACACCACGCATCAACATAGAATTCGACCGTACCCTTATCGCTTCCTTACCGTCTTCCGGCCCGCGTTATACTTCCTACCCTACAGCAGACCGTTTTAATACATCATTCACCGCAACTCAGTTACAAACTGTTTTACAGCAAAACATTGGTGACAAACCAGTTTCCCTGTACGTACATGTGCCTTTCTGTAATACCATCTGTTACTATTGCGGCTGTAATAAAATTATTACCAAAGATACCAGCCGTGCCGATATATATATCCGGTATCTGGATAAAGAACTGGCACTGCTGGCACAAAACTGGCAGGGTAAGCCGCTGCTGGCACAATTACATTTCGGCGGCGGTACACCAACCTTTCTGAATGATGACCAGCTCAGTCACATCTTTGCCAGTATCAGCCGCTACTTTACCCTGTCAGAGCAGGGTGAATATTCGATTGAAATCGATCCGCGTAAAGTAACAGCTGAAACTGTGGCTCATCTGGGCAGACTCGGTTTTAACCGGATGAGCATCGGTATTCAGGATTTCAATCCGGCGGTACAACAGGCCGTTAACCGCATCCAGAGCGAAGCTGAAACCCGGACAGTCATTGAGGCAGCCAGAGCTAATGGTTTTCACTCTGTCAGTGTCGACTTAATCTATGGTTTACCGCACCAGACTGAAGCCTCTATGCGCTGCACACTGAATCACGTACTGACTCTGCAGCCGGATCGCATTGCCATGTATCACTATGCGCACCTGCCGCATCTGTTCAAACCCCAGCGGCGTATTGACACATCAGCCGTACCCGACAGCAGTGTTAAACTGGATATTCTGCAAAATACCGTTCAATATCTGTTACAACAGGGCTATATCTTCATCGGCATGGATCATTTTGCCAAACCTGATGACGAACTGGCCATTGCCTTATCTGAAGGCCGTCTGCAACGCAATTTTCAGGGTTATTCAACCCATGCAGACTGTGACTTAATCGCCATCGGCGTATCCAGCATCGGCAAAATCAACAATATCTACAGCCAGAATGAAAAAGAACTGTCTGCCTACTATCAGGCTCTGGATGAAAACCGCCTGCCGGTTATGCGCGGGTACCAGCTTAATGCGGACGATTTACTGCGCCGGCGTGTAATTCAGGATTTGATGTGCCGCTTCCAGCTTAATTACACTGATTATAGCCATGCCATGCAACAGCCTTTTCAAACTTACTTTGCTGCTGAGCAGACTGATTTACAGCACCTGCAACAGCTTGGCCTGCTCAATCTTACTGATCAGAATTTACAGGTAACACCCAAAGGGAGGCTGCTGATTCGCAATATCGCCATGGTATTTGACTACTATTTGCGCCAGAAGCGCACCGAAGCCCAGTATTCGCGTACATTATAATAATCAAACCGCAACAGTTACCATCGTTTTATCAGCAAGATAAATAACGTTGCCAAAATTAATAAATACTGCAACTGTCCGCCATCGCCATTTACTTAACTGCAAACCAATTTTACTGTTTTAAAATTAAACCAGTTCCCAGGGTAAATCACGCCGTTTATGAACTGGTTTTAACTTTTTCTCATTACGCAATTGCTGAGCAGCCCAGCGTAAATCATATTGCCAGGTATAAAGCATACTTCCGGATGCTTTCAACTCCTGCTCATATTTATCCCAGATATATTTACTGACATCCTTAGGCCAGCCAGATCCGCCTAAGTACTTCAGTGCTTCAATTACCCATAATTTCATTATATCTCTGGTAACCACTGGTTAATCCTCTTTAAAATTATTCTGGTCATTTATGCCTGAACGATATATAAATTACTCAGTATCCTGAAAAAAGAACAGTCTGACATCATTGAAATGTTTACCAAACCTGATAAGCTGAAACAGTTTTTACATTACGCATGCACTAGTACACTGCCTACTATACTTAATCAGCGCCAGGATGCATTACAGCATCTGCCCGTTAATTTTCGCTGCGCTGCGGTACTGATGCCTGTTGACTGGAATCATGGTAACGCGCAAATCTGGCTTACTCAGCGCAGTCAGCAACTACGCCAGCACCGCGGACAAATCGCTTTTCCCGGCGGCAAACTGGAAAATAATGAAAGCAGTATCAATGCAGCATTTCGCGAAAGCGAAGAAGAAACCGGACTAATTCGTAATCAGTGGCAGCTGGTCGGAACCTTACCTCAATGCTATCTGCCCAGCGGTTTCAAAGTTGTTCCTGTTCTGGCCTGGAGCAATTCATCTCTATACTGGCAGCTCAACCCGTCAGAAGTCAGCGAAATATTCCCTGTACCCTTACCTGTTGTTCTGGATAGCAAGCTATACCAGCATAGTATTAAACAACATCAGCAACTTAAGCTTAAGGTATATCATTTACATTATCAGAACCGGCATATCTGGGGAGCTACTGCATGCATGCTATTACACCTGGCTCAATGCTATCAGGTATGGAGCAGGCAAAACTATCAACACTAATCCAGTAAATCAATACGTACTATTTCTCCGCATAACTGTCTTACATGCTCCAGACAATGTGCCGGTTTCAGGGACTGAAAAACATAAGTTAGCTGTGCCTGAAAACTTCCGGCAGCTATTTCATCGCCATCTCCAGCCACACCACTGGGCATATCCAGCGCCACCTTAAACACATCTGCCTGAGAGACTGCATCAAAACAACGTGCAATAGCCTGAGGCAACTCACCATGGAAACCAGTACCATAAACAGCATCCACAACCAGATGCACAGACGGCAGCACAATATGCAACTGCGAAGTATCAATACAATCTACAGTAACCGGCAGACATTTCCGGTTAGCTTCTGCAAGAGCTGATAATTGCTGTCCCTGTAAAAACAAAATCGTTACCGGCCAGCCATGTAAAGACAACACTCGGGCTAATACCAGCCCATCACCTGCATTATTCCCTTTACCACACAATATCAGTGTATGCTGCGAGGAACGAAACCGACATAATAAATCCTTTGCTGCACGACTTCCTGCATGTTCCATCATTCGGGCATAACTCAAACCTTCACGGTTCTGTGTATCCTCCCATGCTTTCATCTGTGCCACAGTCCAGACTGGCGTATTCATATCTTCTCCTTTAGCAGGAAAAACAGATTATTATCATACTTGGGTATTCCGGCGTTCAATCTGTACACCCACTTCCTTAATACCAGCAAGAATACCCGGCTTCACCACTTTCACCCGAACCCATAACGCCCCGTAACGGTTCAATATAAACTGCGCCACATACTCTGCCAGTGCTTCCAGTAACAAAAATTCCTGTTCAGCGAGTACCTCACGCAAATCATCAGCCACTCTGGCATAGTGAATCGTATCGTCAATATTATCGCTTTGCGCTGCCTGCTGAAAATCTGTACCAATATCCACATCCAGCAACAGTGTTTGCTGTTGTTGCCGCTCCCACTGATATACCCCAATCAGCGTCTGCGCAGTCATACCGTGTAAAAAGATAGTATCCATGTCCAACCTACTGAGCTAAAATGCAAACCCTCAGATTGTAGACTAAAGAAACCGCTTTATGGTCAATTACCTTGCAATTATCGGTGCCTATTTACTGGGTTCCCTGTCTTTTGCCGTTATTGTTTCACGCTGTATGGGTATGCCCGATCCGCACAGCTATGGTTCCGGCAATCCCGGTGCTACCAATGTTTTGCGTACAGGCAAAAAAAGTGCCGCTGCTCTTACACTGTTAGGCGATGCACTCAAAGGCTGGCTGGCCGTCTGGCTGGCAAAACACTATCAGACGGTCTGGCAACTGGACAGCAATACCATTGCTATAATTGCCGTAGTGGTTCTCATTGGCCACATGTGGCCGGTATTTTTCAAATTTAAAGGTGGTAAAGGCGTAGCTACTGCACTGGGTGTACTCCTGGCTTTATCATGGCCTACTGCACTTATTTGTGCAGCAGTATGGCTGATTATGGCCTTTGGTTTCAAAGTATCTTCACTGGCCGCATTAATAGCTACTCTGATCAGCCCGTTTGCTGCCTGGTGGTTTATGCCTCAGTTAAGCTGGGTAATTGCTGTTATAGTGATTGATATACTGGTTCTTTACCGGCATAAAAGCAATATCAAAAACCTGTTCAGCGGTCGTGAAGGTAAAATCGGCGAAACTAAATAATAAATTAATATAGCGGCCATAAATAAAAAAAGACAGTTTTCTCAACTGTCTTTTTCTTTATTTCAGGCGTATTACTTCAAATTTTGTTTTTGCTGCTTACGATTGCGCCTGCGCTGACGAATTTCAGCAATTTTACGTTTAAAAAACTGGATACGCTGACGCTTTTTCCACCAGTAATAGACTAGTGCCAGTGCACCAACGCCAATCACAACATACACAGCTGCCTGGAACTGATGCACCTTATGCATCAGCCAGTCAATATTTTCCGCACCATATTCACCCAGATATATCCACACGGGTACTGAAATCATTGCAGCCAGACCATCCATCAGCAAAAATTTCGGTATAGAAACTTTCCCGCTGATCCCGGCGGTAATATAAATCGGGGTACGCAAACCGGGCAGAAAACGGGCAATAAATAATACCCAGCTACCATATTTATCAAATTTATCCTGTACCTGAGCATAGCGCCTGGGCGTCATTACCCGCTGAACAAAACGAAATTTCAGAATACGATGACCAAATACGCGTCCGGCACTAAACATCATCCCATCACCTACCAGAACACCGGCCATACCTACCATAAACATGGTATGAACATGCGCATGTCCCAGTCCGGCAATAACACCACCGGCAACCAGCGTTACGTCCTCCGGTATCGGCACACCAAAGCCGCAGGCGACCAATACCAGAAATACCGCTGCATAGCCATACTCAGTAAAAAAAGCTTCCAGCAATGCAAACATAAAATGCCCGTTCTTTTTTTATTCCTGTCAGACAGATTTATTCTGCCAAACCCGACTTAATTGCATTGGCAATTTTTTCAGCTGCCTGACGCGCAACTTCAGTCTGACGAGCTTCTACCATAACCCGCACCACCGGTTCTGTTCCTGACGGGCGAAGTACCACACGTCCGTTATCTCCGAGCTGTTTCATCACCTCATCAGCTACCGGCGCCGCAATACTCTGCCAGTCCTGATCAGGCTCAATATGAACATTAATCATAGTTTGCGGAAAAGGCTGCCAGTCAGTAAGTATACTGGCTAAATCCTGCTGTAAAACCTGTAAGGCTGCAAAGACCTGTAAAGCTGCAATAATTCCATCACCGGTATTATGCTTATCCAGACAAACTATATGACCGGAAGCTTCTCCCCCTAGTGACCACTGATGCTGATGCAGCTGTTCCAGAACATAACGGTCTCCTACTTTAGCGCGGACAAAGTCAATGCCCAGCCGCTTAAACGCCAGTTCCATAGCAAGATTGGTCATAACCGTCCCCACTACACCGCCATCCAGACAGCCTGCTGCAGCACGAGCTTTGGCAATTACATAAATCAGCGCATCCCCATCATAGACTTTGCCGAATTTATCTACCATCATCAGCCTGTCGCCGTCACCATCCAGCGCAATACCATAATCGGCTTCATTCTGTAACACTGCTGCCTGTAGTGACTTAGTATATGTCGCACCGATTTTCAGATTGATATTATAACCATCCGGCTGATCGCCGATGCAGACCACATCTGCACCCAGCTCATGAAACACCTTAGGTGCCACAGCATAGGCCGCACCATTTGCCGTATCTACCACCAGCTTCAAACCACGCAAATTCAAATGATTCGGAAAAGTAGATTTACAAAACTCAATATAACGGTCAACAGCACCATTTATGCGACGTGCGCGGCCAAGTTCGCTGGAGGGGACCGTTTTTACCGGCTTTTCCAGCTCTGCTTCAATTTCCAGCTCCAGAATATCACTTAACTTAACTCCGCCCTCTGCAAAAAATTTAATACCATTATCATGATAAGCATTATGTGAAGCAGATATCATCACCCCGCAATCCAAACGCAGTGCACGGGTTAAATAAGCCACACCCGGTGTAGGTAATGGTCCGGTAAGCAGTACATTTACTCCTGCTGCTGTAAAGCCCGCTTCCATTGCTGCTTCCAGCATATAACCGGAAATTCTTGTATCTTTACCAATCAGCACAGTAGGCTGATGATCAGTTCCATGTTGTACCAGTACATGTCCGGCAGCATACGCTAATTTCAGTACAAATTCGGGGGTTACCGGAAACTTACCAACTTCACCACGCACCCCGTCAGTACCAAAATATTTTTTTGCCATCACCTGCTCCGACCGATTAATTCAAGACTATTATTGTAGAACAGGCATAGCTGTTCAGTCAGTAAATAAAATGTTATTTGAAAACTATCCGGTTCACAATAAATCTGAATCCGATTAAATTCCACTCAGATTACATAATAAAAACCGCAGCCCGCGTCTGCTGACAATCTGCAACCTATCTTATTAAATACTTCCGCCCAGGGCAGCCCATACCTGTAAACCCTGACGTGTTTCACTTACATCATGTACCCGTATAATTGCTGCACCACGTGCCACTGCTGCTACTGCCGCCACCACACTTCCAACAACCCGTTGTCTTGGTTCAGTTTCATCAGTCAGTAAACCAATCATCGTTTTACGTGATACCCCAATCAGTACCGGACAACCCACGGCCGCATGCCAGTCTGCAAAGTGCTGCATTAATGCAATATTATGCTGAAGACTCTTACCAAAACCAAAACCCGGATCTATTGTCAGACGCAAACGTTCAATCCCAGCCTGTTCACACACAGATACCCGTTGCTGCAAATACTGACCAACTTCAGTAACCACATCCTGATATTCAGGATTATGCTGCATATTTTCCGGCTGTCCCTGCATATGCATCAGACACACACCAATATTCTGCTGCTGCGCAAGTAAATCCACTGCACCAGCATCTTCCAGTGCCTGAATATCATTTATTCCGTCAGCCAGCTGCTGCTCAAGTAACTGACGCATTACCCAAGTGCGGCGTGTATCGACAGTTAATGGTACATTCCAGGTAACCAACTCTGTTAATACCGGCTCAATACGCTTCCACTCATCCTGAGGTGAAACAAAATCAGATCCGGGACGGGAGCTCTCTCCGCCAATATCCAGAATATCCGCCCCATCTTTTAATAACTGTTCCGCATGCTTTAATGCCAGAGTCAGAGAAGTACTGTAACTACCACCATCTGAAAATGAATCCGGCGTTAAATTGACGATTCCCATAATCTTCGGCTGCGCCAAATCAATTTGAAAACGCCCGCACTGCCAGTAATTTTGACCAGAATTATTCATACTCAATCATAATCCCTTAACATTTATCAAATAATCATACAGCCTGTATTTGTGGTTAAACCCATAATACTAGCAATAAATTCTGCTCAGCCAGATAAAGATATTTCTCTTCACATCTTGATTTTTTTATCCGCAAAGTACAAATTCAGACTCACTTAAAATAACAAAAACATAAAATCTATTAAAAATCGTTGCAAATCAAAAAATATTGAAATTAACAAAGATATATTGAACTACAACCAGAATTGCTATCAGAACTAAGACAGAATACCTTGATGTAAAATAAATTGATAAATCTCAAGATTTAAATATCCTGTCATTATCTGAGTTATATAAATAATCCGGACTCAATGTAACCATCATAATTGCTCTGATTTCACATTTATAACTGATAATAATGAAGAAATATTCAATTTATAAATTCACCTATTTTAAAGCCAGCCAAATTAATTAATGAAAGAATATTTGCCTCATGGGAAATATTGATTTACTACTTTCATGAATGAACCGTTTGGCTGAATTTATCACACCAGCTTTTACCAGTATTTTATCATTTACATAATACAGAATCTTCCTGCCTTAAATTACCATGCTTTTCAATAATTCAGATAAACCAAAATAGCATATACCTATATACCAGAATAACTATTTTCAGTATTACTATTATATTTTGTGCCTCTTATTTTCAGATAAAACATAGAAAAAACGGCAGCTATTGCTGCCGTTAAAAATCATATAACTACATTAATTAGTCCTGTGATTTCTGTTCAGGTGCAGATGCTTTAGATTCAGTATTATCTGCATCCTCAGCCACAGCATCAGCTTTAGTTTCGGATTGAGTTGCTCCATCCGCTTTAGCACCTGTTTCGGTTTCAGCTACCGCATCAGTCTTAGCTTCAGTTTCAGTCTCAGCTAACGGCTGCTCAGTATCGCCATCCTTAACTATATTTTCACTGAAATCTTTTGGCGGACTAGGCTGCTTACCGGCCATAATTTCCAGCACCTGATCACGGTCAATGGTTTCCCATTCAATCAGAGCCTTAGCCATGGTATGCATCTTATCGCGATTCTCATCCAGAATTTTATAAGCAATTTCATACTGCTCATCAAGGATGCGACGTACTTCAGCATCTACTTCCTGCATGGTTTTTTCAGAAATATTTTTCGATTGCGTTACAGAGCGCCCGAGAAACACCTCATTTTCATTTTCACCATATACTACAGGTCCCATTTTTTTGGACATACCATAACGGGTTACCATATCACGTGCAATCTGAGTAGCACGTTCAAAGTCATTAGAAGCGCCAGTAGACACACGACCAATAAACAACTGTTCAGCTATACGACCACCAAACAGAATTGAAATCTGATTAAGCATCTGATCTTCATACATACTGATGCGGTCACGTTCCGGCAGCTGCCAGGTCAGACCAAGAGCACGCCCGCGGGGCATAATCGTTACTTTATGTACCGGATCTGTAAAATCCAGTGTCTCAGCAACAACAGCGTGACCTGATTCATGATAAGCAGTGGCTTTTTTCTCATCCTCATGCATAACCATGGAACGGCGTTCAGGACCCATGTAAATCTTATCTTTAGCATCTTCAAAGTCACTCATGTCTACTTTGGTCTTATTCCGACGACCTGCAAACAGAGCAGCCTCATTTACCAGATTGGCTAAATCAGCGCCGGAAAAACCCGGAGTACCACGTGCCAGCACAGGTAAATCCACTGATTTATCCAGAGGCACTTTAGCAGCATGTACTTTCAGAATCTGTTCACGTCCGCGGATATCCGGTAACGGTACCACTACCTGACGGTCAAAACGGCCAGGTCGCATCAGAGCAGGATCAAGCACATCCGGACGGTTAGTTGCCGCAATCACAATAACTGTTGTATTGCTTTCAAAACCATCCATCTCCACAAGCAACTGATTCAGCGTTTGCTCACGTTCATCATTACCACCACCCAAACCGGCACCACGCTGGCGGCCTACTGCATCAATTTCATCGATAAAAATCAGACAGGGAGCATTCTTTTTTGCCTGCTCAAACATATCGCGAACACGCGATGCACCCACACCAACAAACATCTCTACAAAATCGGAACCGGAAATACTGAAAAACGGCACCTGAGCTTCGCCGGCAATTGCTTTTGCCAGTAATGTTTTACCTGTACCCGGTCTGCCACACATCAGAATACCGCGCGGTACGCGTCCGCCAAGTGTCTGATAACGCTGTGGCGCCCGCAGATAATCCACAATTTCCTGTACTTCTTCCTTGGCTTCATCACAGCCAGCCACATCAGCAAAGGTTGTTTTATTAGATTCTTTATCCAGCAAACGGGCACGGCTTTTACCAAAAGAAAATGCACCGCCCTTGCCTCCGCCACCTTGTGTGGAGCGCATGAAATAAAAAAATACACCAATCAGCAACAGTATAGGTAATATGCTGATAAACATATTAGTCAAAATACCCGGTTTTTCTTCCGGAATCACATTAACCCGAATATTTTTCGCTATCAGATTACTAACAAAATTATTTTCCAGCGGTGTCGGTGCATTGGTAATGAAAGAAGATTTATCATGACGCTGGCCCTTCAGCTGCAGACCATTAATCACTGAACCTTCAATATTTACACTGGCAATCTCACCCTTGTTAACCTGCTGAATAAACTGAGAGTATTCAATTTGCTGTTTACTCTCTTTTTTCTCAGTAATGGCATTGAATGCGGCCATTAATACTAACGCCAGCACCAGCCAGACCAAAAGATTCTTTACGGTATTCCGCACTGTCAGAAACTCCTAAGGAGGTTAATTAATTGTTGTTCAGAATAGTTAATATAGCCACATCTTCACATAGCATTGGCTATAACTACTATTTTTTACCGCGACCAAGCAAATAAATTTCGCTCGAGCGGTCACGGGATGCTTTCGGCTTGCGAACCATTACCTGAGCAAAACAATCCTTCATAGCCTGCTGAAACTCTTGCAGACCTGCTCCCTGAAACACCTTCACCAGAAAATCACCACCCGGTTTGAGATGTGCCTGAGCAAACTCCAGACCCAATTCTGCCAGATAAAAACTGCGTGCCTGATCAGTAATGTTATTGCCAGACATATTGGGTGCCATATCACAAATTACAAGATCCAGTTCACAACCATCCAGCAAAGTTTCAAACTTTGCCAGCACGTCATTCTCGCGAAAATCACCCTGAATAAAACGTACACCCGTCACTGGTTCCATAGGCAGAATATCCAGTGCAAATACCTGTCCTGCCGCACCAGCCAGCCTGGCCGCAACCTGCGACCAGCTACCCGGAGCACTGCCAAGGTCAGCCACTACCGCACCCGGTCGTATCAGATGATCCTTATCATTGATTTCCAGCAACTTATAGGCTGCGCGTGCACGGTAGCCTTCTTTCTGAGCCAGATGAACATAATGATCGTTAACATGCTCGTTGAGCCATGCACTGGAAGATTTAGAGCGAACACCCATGATGCAAATTCTTGAAAAAATCACCACATTGTATCGTGAAATTGATGCAGAATACAGCATTTCCCCTTATATAAAAGATAAATTCATCAGCATAAATAATTTTATCCGCCGGCTATACTCAGCAATTAATCAGACCTGTTCCTCAGGTTTTATTCCAAATCTTTTTTTGTAGTGTAAGTTACTCATCTGAATAAATTGACATAGTGAAACACCAGCGCACATATCTGATAAATTGTTTCATTAGCTGCACCAGAATAAAAGCTATAAGAGCGCATAGCGGCAGATAAGCAGGGGTTTCAATTCTGGTACTCAATGGCATGATAGTATCGGCCGTAGCAACATATGTTGCCCATGTATTTCTATCATTTTCCAGGTCAATAGTTTCAATCTCAATCAATTGAAGCTGTGGCTCCTCTTTAAGTACTTTATAACTGAAGGAATAATTACCATCTGATGATTTATCCTGCCCACTGGGGAATTTGGCCAGAAATGACGTATTTTCCGGTTTAAAATCTCTATTAGTACTATAATTTACCTGAGTAAAAGTACCATCAGACTGAAATACCGCAACTTCAAAAGGATAATGAGATTGGTTTTTGATGCTGCTTCTAGTATATATATGCGACACTAAATGCAGACAAACCACGCACAATCCAAGCCCTGCAACTAATCTGAAAATAAAGGTATCCAGAACTCTCAGTATGCCAAGGCACAAAATCTGCGAAAATTTCATAATTATAATGACTTAACGAAAAAGATATTAATTTTTGCTAACTAATTAAAATAGAATAAATATTACCAACAATAAACAAATATCACAGAAATTAAATATACCTGAATGTTTTATAAATTACTATTTTAATTAAAATAAGAAATACCTTATTAATATACTGATTTTGAATTTTTATTTTCAATGCAGATATACAGACCCTCTCAACTATAAAAAATCGTCTGTCTCATTTAAAATAGCTTAACTCTGAACCTAACTTGAATAACAGGCTAATCAGATCGTAATTAATCCGGAAAGTAAAATGGCAACAGATAAATTAAACAGTAAAGAAAAAATGGCATTAAAAGCTCGTGCACATCAATTACATGCAGTAGTACTGATTGGTCAGCACGGACTGACTACTGAAGTAATCACCGAAACCAATCGTAATCTTGATGCACATGAACTGATTAAAGTACAGGTAGCAGGTGACGATCGTGCAGCGCGTATAGCCATTGCAGAAGAACTATGTAAAGCTACTCATGCCGAATTAATTCAGCATATTGGCAAACAACTAATATTATTCCGCCGCAAAGAGAATCCGGCAGAATAAATAAAAGCGATTCATTACATGAATCGCTTTTATTTTATCCGGCTAGTTACTGTAAAGCAGTAAACAATTTTTTAAATGCAGATAAATTAAATATAAAACACTTCAAGAATTTCATATTCACGGATACCGCCCGGTGCCTGAACTTCTGCCACATCACCCTCTTCCTTACCAATCAGAGCACGTGCTATAGGTGAACCGACATAAATTTTAGCCTGTTTAATATCTGCCTCATCTTCACCCACAATCTGGTAACTCACTACTTCTTCGGTTTCCAGATCCTGCATTTTCACTGTAGCACCAAAAACCACCTTACCATCAGCGTTGGTTTCTTTTGGATCAATAATATGCGCCAGGGAAAGCTTGTGCTCAATTTCAGCAATCCTGCCTTCAATAAAGCCCTGTTTTTCTTTAGCAGCTTCATATTCTGCATTTTCCGACAGATCGCCATGCGAACGTGCTTCAGCAATTGCTTCAATTACAGCCGGCCGAGCTACACTTTTAAGCTCTTGCAGCTCTTGTTTCAGCAAATCAGCACCAATTACGGTCAACGGAATTTTTTGCATCATATTTCTCCAAGATACCGCTGCAGAATGCATCAACGGTATTTCGTATTAATAACAAAAAGCAAGCCGCCCGATTTTGGCGGCTTGCGCTGTTCCATAGGTGCTATTTTAGCAGACCGGTATAAAATAGCAACGTTTATAACGACTATTTCATAGAATAATCAGCTAATTTAATTTGCCATAATATTCATCATCAATACTGTGGCTTTGTATGTTCATTAATCTGATTAATCGAACCAATCATCGCCAGATTTATCTAAATCCCAAACTTTATTTAAATATATTTAACAAATGTATACATATTTTAATTCATTTATTAATTTATGCCTCAGTTATCTAATCTTTTAGTTATTTCATAATATATAGTAAATCAATTCAGTTTTCTTTTATGAAGTTTAAAAAATTCAGTTTCACCTGATAAGGAGAATTAACCAGATATAAATTTTTTGCTGAAATTTATCAGAACAAAATTACCATAAAGAATAATGCTACTAACTATTTAAAAAATATATACATTAATTGGTTTTTGATAAAATACTCAACATCACTACGCTAATTAGATTTAAATTAGGCTATTAGTATATCCTTTCGCTCTTGTTTTATATCTAATCAAATAATCCCGTTTAAAAATCCAAAATTATTTCAATATGAATCTATTTAAAACAAATAAAAATTTTGTAGCTATGCTATTAGTAATATTGTTATCTGCCTGTAATAAAACCAAATCATTAGAAGAAAGCTACAAAACAGATACTCTGAATGTAAATACAGAATTTATTACTGAAAAAAATATAAATTTAAATCAAATACAACAGATACCAGTTAATACTTTAGTATCAAAATACCCGCCATTAACAGATAGTACTTTTATTTTAGGCAAAGGAGATGGTGTGATTTCAGAATTCAGAATTGGTTTAAGAAACACATATACAGAAAAAGAAATTGAAAACAGAGACATTCTAATCAGAGAAGTTACATGGTCTAGCAATAAAGATGAAAATTTAACTATCTGGTATGAGAAAAAACAGCATCAATGGGTTCTGGTAGACCATTTCATCTGGCATAAAGATGCTTTATTTTAAACATTTACTTAATCATTAAATATTAATTTATTATATAAATAATAGTCCAGACTATATCTTAAGAGCTAAATTTAATTATTTCATCTGATCGGTATCCAATCAACATAAAAATATATACTATCCAATCTAAGTATTAATATTTCATTAAATAAAATACCTTTCAAAGATATTTCTCTGAAAGGTATAAAATTGATTGATAAAATCATCAGGATTTTATCAGCTTAAAGTAGATTCAATGCTATTCTTTGTTATTAGAACGGAATATCGTCATCAATATCATCTACCGGAGCAGGAGTAGGTGCCGGCCGTGGTGCCTGACGGCGTGGAGCTGCCGGTGGCGGACTGGAAGCAGCAGGTGCAGCATCATAACCATCCTGATTATAGTTACCTCCCTGTGCATAGTTATTTCCGCCATTCATCTGATCATAGCTATTACCTGAGCCGGAAGCCCCGTCATTGCGGCTACCCAGCATTTTCATTTCACTGCCGATAATATCGTATGCGGTGCGTTCGATACCATCTTTACCGGTATATTTACGACTCTGAATCCTGCCCTCAATAAACACTTGGCTGCCTTTACGCAAATACTGGCTGGCTATCTCACCCAATTTACCGAACAGAGTAATATTATGCCATTCAGTACGAGTCTGGCGTTCACCATTACGGTCACGCCACTGTTCATCGGTAGCTATGGAAAAATTGGTTATTGCATCTCCGCTGGGCATATATCGTGTTTCAGGATCACGACCCAGACGGCCAACCAGGATGACTTTATTAACAGACATGGTGGTTTCCTAATAATGAATACAGGCTGTCCAAGATGACAACCCATAATTAACAGATTACAAATATCGCAGAATGCCGGGAATTCAGGCCCATTGCCAGTGCCGTTGCCAGGCATTGATAACAGCATTCGAGTAAGCACTACGCCCTAAGCTACCATTATAACGCGCCAGCGCTCTTACCATATTACCATTCTCACGATTTCGATAATAACGCAGGATAGTACATCCGTAACGTAAGTTAGTGCGAATATCGAATAAGTTATGTTCCGGACGACCAATTTGTTTTACCCAGAAAGGCATTACCTGCATTAAACCGCGGGCGCCTACTCCGGAGATAGCATATTGACGAAAACGGCTTTCTACTTCGATCAGGCCAAGTATAACCTGTGTATCCAGACCGGCACGCATTGATTCATACTGAATATTGGTTAATAAACGTTTTCGTGCATAATCATCAGGAATATGTGAAGCAAGACGACCCGACATGGCATTTAGCCAGCGGCTGGCCTCTGAAGGCGAAGAAAAAATCAGGCGCGGAGGATTGGCATTATTAACTGCATTGCGCATGATCGAAGCAACATCATCAGAAAGGGTTTCTTCACGCTGTGCACCTGCCAGCACCATACGCGGCACAGCTATCCCCAGCAGGGAAGCACCGCCTGCCTGTAACAGCCGGCGTCGCGAGACAGATTTATTTCTGTACGGCATATAATTTAATTCCGTTTGTGTATTGTATACAAACTGATTGCAAGATTACGATAGGTAATTTTAATTGATTATATTAAATATAGTTAGATATTTTAAAGTTTATACAGTATTTTTTATGACAATATGAGTTTTTCAATCCACAGAATCCATATCAGACAACTGTTTTAAAGAAAAAAGCCAATATCAATATTGGCTTTTTTCATGATATAACAGCTGAACTGTTTAACTCAGAGCGATCGGTACAAAAGCTTCACGCGCCAGTTCTTCCTGTACCAGATCAGTTACTACTGTGGAAAATTGTACACCAAACCAGTTTCTGAAATTTTCAAAGCTCAAATCAGGCCACAAGCTTTCATCCTCACACCAGTCAGCCAGTTCTGCTGCAAAGATATCCTCATAACGCTGTTCGATTTCAACCCACAAGCTATCTATATCTTCACTGGCGGAAGTCAGATAGGCATTGGCATCCTGTTGCAAAATATCCAGAGATAACTGTTCCAGATCAATATCAGGTAATTTTTGCAACCAGACCCAGAATGGTTCAAGCGGAACAAGCAAAAATACACTGCGGTTAACTTCATACATAGTCTTATTCCTTGTTTTATACTGATCTGAATTTCAGTTTTCGGAATGATACTTTTTACTGTTATAAAATACTAACGTTTAATGCACATTCCAATAGGGCTGACTTGCCGAAACCGGAGATTCAGTCAAATTGTCGCCTGTATTTTTATCTGGTGTTGAATCAGTTGTTGCCGGAACATTATCATCTGATTCAGTTACTTTTTTAACAGATTGACTTGATGATACAGAAGCCGGCTGGGTAACGGCATTATCGCTACCCGGAGCTACCAGATTATCTATATCGTCATCATCTTCATCATCTGCCGGAAACAATGAGCCGCCTACCTGATTGTTACGCAATTTCATATATACATCACGCATGTATGTATAGCGATCCAGTGCAGCATCATTCAAGCTATCGGTTACATCCAGCAATGCTTCACGCGAGGCTACTCCATTCAGGCCGGTAAGACTCCAGCGTACAGCATCTTCCTTGAAAATAGCATTTTCTATCGGGAATACATCAGTAATGGTACTTCCGATACTATCACGTACTGTCGACGGACCCAAAAGAGGATAAACAAAGTAATTACTGTTTTTCCAACCCCATGAGGCAAAGGTATCACCAAGGGTATTTTTGTTGTTCGGAATCCGGCCTGCATCAGCAATATCCAGTAAACCGCCCAGGCCAAATGTAGTATTAATACCAACGCGCACGAAATCTGTACTGGCTTTCTCAATATCCAGTCGCAGCAGATTACTGCCAAAACTCACTACATCGCGCAAATTATTGAAAAAGTTGTTAACGCCTGTACGAACAGGTGAAGGAGTGACTTTTCGGTAACCGCGGGCAACCGGTGTCATGATATAACGATCAAGATGATCATTAATATTAAACATCACCCGGTTATAACCCTCATACGGATCTTTATAAGTATAGGTCTGTTCTGCTGCCGCCCAGCCAGCCTGACTGAGCATAAGCAATACACAGCCTGTTAGCAACTTTTTCTTACTACTCATTGTAATGATTCCTCTACACCGTAAAGTGCCATCAGGGTAATGAGTCCCGCCGGCACACCGGCGATGTGCAACATAAATTTCTGTCTGTGCGCCAGCCGCTTAGCCGCCACGAGCAATGCCACGCAGGCAGAATCGGCTTCGGTTACACCACTGACGTCCACTTTTTCTATTTGTCCGGTTCGGATACAGTCACAGAAACGTTTGAAATCGTTTTCTCCTACTGTACCCATAGTTACCTTGTCATGAATCATCAGGGTTTTACCCTGCACGTTGGTTTGCATGATTATTTACCGTTTTTGGCACGTAAATCCGCTACTAAACCATCTATGCCTTTCTGGCTGATAGTCTGATTAAACTGGTTGCGGTATACAGTCACCAGACTGGCACCTTCTACAGCTACATTGTAAATACGGTATATATTGCCTGCCTGATACAGGGTGTAATCCATACGTACTGGTTTACTGTTAGGTGTAGTAACATCTACACGCACAATGATTTCGCGTCCGCCCTTATTAACGACAGGATTATTGTATACATTTGCCTGAGCATTTTTAAATTTCAGCATAGTGCCGGAATAAGTACGGATTAACAGGGTTTTAAACTCCTGAGTTAATGCCTGCTGCTGTGCAGTACTGGCTGTACGCCACGGAGCACCTACTGCCAGTGCAGTCATGCGCTCAAAATCAAAATACGGAATTGCATAGTTTTCAGCCTGACGGCGTACCTGATTATCATTTTTACCATTGGCAGAACTTAAAATATTCAATACCTGAGTAGCATTGTCTTTAAGCTGACTAACTGCCTGCTGTGGTGAGGCAAATGCCATACTAATGCTCATAATGGCAATACTTACCGCCCCTATAAATGAAGATTTATTCAGTTTCATTTAAATATTCCTTTAATTAAATTAGATTTGTTTATCTACTGTTACTTTTACTTATTCACTTGCAGAAGCAGCAGTATCTGTTTTTTTATTATCGCTTTTGGCATTACCCTCAGCAAAACTGGTCATAAATTTGCCAATTAACTGTTCCAGCACCAAAGCTGAACTGGTAATAGTAATATTATCCCCATCGGCCAGATTATCCGGGTCACCGCCTTGTTCCAATCCGATATACTGATCGCCAAGCAAACCTGAAGTCAGAATCTGCGCTGAGGTATCAGTACTAAACTGGTACTGTTTATCAATTTTTAAAGTCACTTTAGCCCAGTAAGTTTTCGGATCAAGCACAATTTTGTCTACCCGGCCAACCACAACACCGGCTGCTTTGACAGGCGCCTGTGTTTTTAAACCGCCAATATCGCTGAACGAGGCCGATAAAGTATATGTAGGCTGGGAAGAGCCGATACCATTACCGCCGGCTACCCGAAAAGATAAAAATAGAATTGCCACTATGCCTATTAAAACGAATAGACCAACCAGCATTTCCAGACTGTTTTTTTTCATATCATTACCTTGTTAATCTGCACTCTATTTGGTAAACATCAGAGCAGTCAGCATAAAATCCACTGCCAGAATAGTTAGTGAGCTGGATACAACAGTACGTGTATTGGCACGCAAAATACCTTCTGATGTCGGTTTTGCATAAAAACCCTGATAAACGGCTATCAGAGTAACAACTACGCCAAATACCAATGATTTAATTAAACCATTCACAACATCATAGTAAAAATCAAGATTATTCTGCATTTGCCCCCAGAATACGCCGTTATCCATGCCAAAATATTTTACGCCAATCAGATAAGCACCATAAACGCCGGCCACATTGAATATTGAAGCCAGTAAAGGCATGGAAAGTACACCTGCCCAGAAACGTGGGGCGATAACTCTCGCCACCGGATCAATAGCCATGACATTCATGGCTTCCAGTTGTTCAGTGGTTTTCATCAAACCTATTTCACTGGTCATTGCACCACCGGCACTGCTGGCAAACAGTATCGCAGCCAGTACCGGACCAAGCTCGCGCAGCATGGCGGCAGCCACCATATAACCAAGAATATCTGCAGATTTAAATTTAGCCAGCTGTGTGTAGGCCTGTAACCCCAGTACCATTCCGACAAACAGTCCTGATACTGCGATAATGACAATAGAAAGAACACCGGAAAAATACATTTGCCGGATCATCAGGCGCGGACGGCGTAAAACTGTTCCGCTGCGCAGCAAGGCGGCAAGCAGAAATAATGCTGCCCGCCCCAGATGCTGGACAAAACTCAGGGTTTTTGCACCCAGTTGTTCGATTGCTTTCATCACGCGATGTCTAAATCCTGTTGTAAGGTGGTGGTAGCCGGATAACGAAATGCTACCGGGCCGTCTGCCTGACCATGAATAAACTGATTTATCCATGGTGAATCCAGTTCACGCATTTGTTGTGGTGAACCGGAAAAAATAATTTCACCGTGTGCCAGAAAAACCACATGGCTGGCAATATCCAGAGATTGCTGGATATCATGTGTCACCATTACACTGGTAGTTTGTAAGGCTTTATTGACCTTACTTACCAGACTGGCTATTACCCCGAGTGAAATCGGATCCAGGCCGGTAAATGGTTCATCATATAGCAATAATGCCGGATCAAGTGCAATTGTACGAGCCAGTGCTACTCGCCTTGCCATACCACCGGAAAGCTCGGACGGCATTAATTGCTCTACCCCGCGTAAACCAACTGCATTCAGTTTCATGACCACCAGATCATGTATCATGCTTTCCGGCAAATCAGTATGTTCCCGCATTGGAAAAGCAACATTATCGAATACTGATAAATCCGTAAACAAAGCACCAAACTGAAACAGTACGCCCATGTTACGGCGATGGTAATACAGTTCTTCACGGCTGAATTCGGCAATATCACGGCCATTGATCAATACTTGCCCCTGTTGTGCACTGATCTGGCCGGTGATTAAACGCAACAAAGTTGTTTTACCACTTCCGGAACTACCCATAATAGCGGTAAAACTACCCTGTTCCAGTTTAAAATTAATATTTTTTAAAATGGGTCGGTCGCCATAAGCGAAAACCACATCTTTCATTTCAATAAACGGCGTAGCCATATTGAGAATTCCCATGCCGTATAGCAATTTAGATTTTATGATGTCTGTTGGTATTTATCAAATACAAGTGAGTAATTACTGCCCTGCTTTCCAGTACCTGCTCATCTCCACAGCAGCATGAATTGCTGCAAATAAACTGCTGCTGGTTGCTTCACCAGTACCGGCAAGATTCAGCGCAGTACCATGATCCACTGAAGTGCGGATAAAAGGCAGTCCCAGAGTGATATTAACGCCCTCTCCAAAACTTGCATATTTTAATACCGGCAATCCCTGATCATGATACATAGCCAGAACAGCATCAGCCTGTTCAAGCATGAAAGGCTGAAACAGTGTATCTGCCGGAAATGGTCCGGTTATTTGCATACCCTGCTGTTGTAACTGGCTGATTACCGGAATAATAATATCATTTTCTTCATTTCCAAGATGACCGCCTTCACCAGCATGCGGATTGAGACCGGCAACCAGAATACGCGGCTGTATCAGCCCGAATTTTGTCTGCAAATCATGATGCAGAATAGTTAGTACTTCGGTTAATAATTCAAGTGTCAGGGTATCAGCAACTGCCCGCAGTGGTAAGTGAGTAGTGGCTAACGCCACTCTCAGACCGCCACCGGCAAGCATCATTACTACTTGAGAAGTAGCACTTTTAGCAGCCAGATATTCCGTATGGCCGCTAAAAGCAATACCGCTATCGTTGATAATTCCTTTATGCACCGGAGCAGTGACTATAGCAGCAAATTCACCCTGTTCTATGCCAGTATATGCTCTGTCCAGTAATTGCAATACATAAGCAGCATTTTGTACGTTTAATTTTCCTGCCTGAACAGATACCTGAACCGGAATATGACAAACTTCCAGTACTCCGGATACAGGTTTGTTACTATCAGGCTGATAAGCCTGTATGGTAATTTTTTTATTCTGTTGTGCCGCACGCTGCTGCAATAATTGCATATCTCCCAATACCACAATGCGTTGCGGCCAGTCCTGGCTGGCCAGATCCAGACAGATATCCGGACCGATACCTGCCGGCTCTCCGCTAGTAACAGCAATAATTAGCTGATTCTTCATAAAAATAAGCCAGAATTATAATGATATTTTTCACAGAAAAATCAATAAAAAATACTTTGCTATCAGAATATGCAAACTCGACATTTCGACACTGATACAGGCTGCACGCATTGCAGAAAAATTGTTTTTATCCGGTTAATCCAAAGGACGAATACTGATATAAGCCTGATCATGTAACTGTTTCAGGAAATTCTGCAGTAGAATTTCGCGTTTTTCCTGCACCAGTACTGCACGCATCCCGTTACGCTGACGTTCTTGCGGGCTGTCATTGCTTCTGACAGCCACCAGACGGATTACGTGCCAGCCAAACTGAGTACGCACCGGCATGGATATCTGACCGGGCTGCAATGATTTCACCGCAGCTTCGAATGGCGGTACAGTCTCACCATCGATAATCCAGCCCAGATCTCCGCCATTTTGTGCACTGCCATCCTGAGAATACTGCCGTGCCAGCTGATCGAATGAGGCACCGGAACGTGCCTGCTGAGCAATCTGTTCAATCAGTTTTCGTGTGATATCGTTATCGTTTTTCAACAGAATATGTTGCACATGATAGGAATAGGCTGTAACCGGAGGCGGCAATGGTCGCCCTTCCTGCTGTGCGCGTGCAATAGCATCATCTACTTCTGCATCACTGACCTGACTTTTGCCCATTACTTCACTTTGTTCAATTTTCTGTGCCAGCAGGTTTTCCGTTATGGTGCGGCGCAGCTGATCTTCATTCACGCCTTCTTTAGCAATGCGCTGAATCAGCTCTTTAACTGTCATATGGCGTTGTGAAGCAAACAGTTCAATTGCTTCGTTTACATCGGCATTGGTCAGGCGGATATTGGAACGCCGGGCTGCTTGCACCAGTAAATCCTTACGTATCAGCTGTGCAAGTGCCTGCTCGTGTAAATCTGCATTACTGATGTTTTGTCCTTTCGGCAACTGTGAACGCATCTGGGCTGCTACTAAGTCCAGCTCGCGACGTGTTATTACATCATCATTGACAACTGCCACAATGTTATCAACTGGTTTGATATCCAATGCCATTGCCGAAGGCAATACTACAGCCAGCATAGTTGCTGCCAGCCAGGAATGTATCTTTTTCATTAATGTTTTACCTCATAAGTATTGCTGTAACCGGGAATTTGTGAAGTGAGCTGATTGAGGGAACCATTTCCCATACCTGTCAGGTCACGCAACTGCAATTGGAATAATACGGCGGTTTTGCGTTTTTTGTAATCATCTGTATAACGGGAACCTACCAGTCCGGCACTCCAGCAATGACACGGACTCTGGTACTCTATCCCTACTGTCTGATTCAGAGATGTACTACTATTAAAATCATAATCCTGCCGTGCAACCAGATAGTAATTACGGGTTAGCGGCCATTGAACACCGACATCTATTGTACGCATTTTGCCATAAACATCATCGTATAAATTTTCATAACGACCATATTTATAGCGAACACTGATAGTTTTACCTGCATTCGGTGTATAGCGGATGCCAAAGTTATAACTTTCAGATGTTTTTAAATCCTGATTGTAATGCCAATTAGTTTCAGCTGTGATGTGCTCGCTCAGGGAAGCACGTCCAAAAGCCACCATATCAGAGCGTTTGCGTTCTTTATTTTTAGGCGTGTTGTCATTCAGTTTAACGTTATCATCACGGAAATAAAAGCGCTGACCAATACCGGCTGCGAAACGTTCAATACCGTTAGTACTATCATATATGCGAGATTGCAGCGCCGTTGTCATAAAATTAGCCGCATTGATTCTGTCCTGTCCTGAATAACGGTTTTCATGAAATAACTGATCATAGGTAAAACTGTTTTCGGCGGTATCAAACAAAGGCATATCATTCTGATTACGTCGCGGTATATAGGTATAAAACAGACGTGGTTCCAGTGTCTGAATATATCCCTTGTTTAATCGATTGTTTTTCCATAAACGCTCAAAGGTCACGCCTGAATCCACACTAAGTAAAGGTACGGCGCGATCCATACTTCGGCTTTCCTGATTATCCTGTCGGTTCATATCATAATGAGTGGCATGAAAACTCAGTTTTGGCCGGATATAACCCCAGTTATTGGAATAGTCAGCAGTAAATGTCGGCAATAACACCAGACGGGTACCATTGGGATATTTATGTATCCACCAATCTTTATGTCCAGTTTCCCTGCCCTCAAAACGAGTTGCTTCAGCATAGACATTGACTGCGTAATGATTACCAAAATAACGGTTCCACGTAGCAGATAAACGGGGTAAACGTGAATAAGGCTGATCCTTATATCCACTGATTGAGGCCAGTGTTTGATATTTTTGCACCATTAAACTACCATCAAATGTCCCGCCCCATAAATCCCGGTTGTAATTCAGCCATGCCTGCCGGTTCAGATTAGAACCGCCATTATCTCCGCTCCAGAAATCACGCCGGTAATCATCATCAGAGACCTGATGATAGTCAATACCGCCGGTTAATCCCTTTGCCAGTCTCTGGGAATGGGTAAAATCAATTTCAGCACGATTTTTGTGACTGCTTTTCTGATCATTCGGCACCCAGTCAGCACTAATCTGTCCCTGATAATTCGGCTGCAGATAACGGAAATCACCGCCCAGTTGTAGACCACGGCTGCTAATAAAATGCGGCCGGATAGTTGCATCATAATTAGGAGCCAGATTCAGATAATAAGGAGCCATTATTTCAAAACCGTCAGATCCTCCTTTAAGTGTAGGCGTCAGAAACCCGCTTTTACGATTGCCGTTTAACGGAAAATCGATCCATGGTGTATAAAACAGAGGAACACCGCCAAATACCAGCGTTGCATTACGGGCTACCCCGACATTTTTATCATAATCCAGATCAATACTGCCTGAACGGATATACCAGCTGTCATCGCCCGGATTACAGGTGTTGAATTTAGCACTTTGCAGACGATAGCGATTTTTACCACCCATCTGTATCTCATCCCCGACACCTTGCAGACGCCGGTTATCATTTTCCATTTCAAAGCGGCCGGCATCGCCGACACCTGTACTTTTAGCCATGTCGTAAGTGACATGTTCACCGGTAACACGTCCCTTACCATTATCTAAAGTAAAGTGATCACCAGCTTTAACAATCTGGCTTTCCTGATCATAATCAGCCCAGTCTGAATTCAAAGTGACATCATTACGCTCAATAATGACACTCCCTTTTGCATGTACCTGAACCTGTGACTGCCCGTTGACATCGTCAGCCACAACACGGGTAACATCAGTACCCGGATTAGCTTCTCCGCTGCTTTGTACAGGTTTAACAAAATTTTTCGGACGCTGTGGCGCTGTACAAACATTTCCTTCGCCCATAGACAAAGGTGAGGCCGCAAGAACAAACCCGGGCAAAGTACAAAAAACCGTTGTTAAGGCCAGAGCTAATGGTTTTGGAGAGAATAAGTAGGACAAAGTATCACCTAAACGGCTTTGCCAGTTAAAATAGTGTTTATTTTAACCTGAAAAATGTCATGCAACGAGAATCTGAATTAAAAAAATGGTTTCATACCTGCTATCCGCAACAGGAATTTGTTCTTAGCTTTGCAGCTGCTGATGCTGATTTCCGACGCTATTTCCGCGCTACTTTTACTGATAACCGTACAGTAATCTGTATGGACGCCCCACCGGATAAAATGAGTATCCTGCCATATATTAAGATACAAAAGCTTTTTCAGGCTCTTAATGTTCCCGAAATCTATCATCTGGATACACAGCAAGGATTTATGGCTCTGGAAGATTTTGGTAATACCCCTTATCTGGCCGCACTGCAACAGGATAAACGTACTGAAGTACACAAAGTATTGCTGCTGGAAGCCATTGATGAACTTATCAAACTGCAACTTTCAAGCCAGGCGGAGCAACTACCATTATATGATGAAGCCGTACTAAAAAGAGAAATGCAACTTTTTCCTGAATGGTATGTTCAGAAAGAACTTGGTTTATCTTTGACTGAAAAACAGCAACAGTTATGGCAGCAGACAGTTAACAATATATTACCGGTAATATTGTCACAGCCACTGGTCTATGTACATCGTGATTTTATTGTTCGAAACATCATGCTCACCCGCAACCGTCCTGGTATTCTTGATTTTCAGGATGCATTGTATGGTCCGATTACTTATGATTTAGTATCACTACTACGTGATGCATTTATCGAATGGGACGAAGAATTTATACTTGATATTGTCATTCGTTACTGGGAAAAAGCAAGAGCTGCCGGATTACCGGTATGTACTGATTTTGATCAGTTTTACCGTGATTTTGAATGGATGGGTGTACAGCGCCATCTGAAAGTTGCCGGTATCTTTGCCCGCTTATATTACCGTGATGGTAAAGATAAATATCGCGGTGAAATTCATCGCTTCCTGAAATATTTACGCAAAACCAGCCGCCGTTATGGTGAATTGCGCCCGCTACTGCAATTAATTACTGAATTAATTGGCTCAGAAGAAGCTCAGACAGGTTATACCTTCTGAATAAATCAAAATGATTAAATATCTGCCAGGAAATAATAAAGCTGCCTTAATTACTAAGCAGCTTTATTATTTAATCTGCAGAAATATTAAATAAAAATTTTAGTTTCTGCCAAAATCCCATTACTGCATAATTATTTAACCGGTTATTTAAGTGCCATTCCTGTTGTTTCATTTGTTCAAGTAAATTGTGTAAATGTGATACTTCAGATTTCATTTCTTCATACTTTAGATTTATATAATTAAGCTCTCTTTTTAAATTTGCTTGTTCATTATCATTTAATAGCTGCTTATTTTCTAATTCACGCTTATATGCGTCTTCAAGAGAAATAATCTTATCCGTATAAAATTTATGATTCACCGGATCTGAACGTATTTTGCCATATACGTTTTTTTCAAAAATCTTCTTTAGTGAGAAATAATAGTTTTCAACATCTGCAACTGTAAATTTTATTTCACCGCCAAATTCTGTCTCTAGTTTTAATTTTTTTGAAATACTCACTTCAATGATCGGTATATGATTCTTTTCAAAAGAGTGTATTTTTTTAGAATAACAAGCATTAGTATAAACAACCTCTATAGCCAGACATCCTTTCCATTTTTCCTGTAATTCACACTCAGAAGAAAAATAGCCAACAAGGTCAGGATAATATTTTTCCTCATCTTGATCAAAATGCTTAAATCGAAGACACGGCTCAACTAAAAATTTTGAAAAATTTAAAACATATTTATTTTTATCAATAGTAAATTTAATTACAGGCATTTCCAGTAATATCACTGTCGCTGCAGAATGATAAATAGACTCTTTATTGTTTTCATCAATTTCGTCGGATTTATACCGAAAAAAGCCATGTTCTGTTGGAATTAACTCCAGACGATTAATTTCATCGTATTCCGTTGAGTAAAACGTTAATTCCTGATATTTTTTAAAATTTTGTTCTTTTAATCTCAGAACATCCCAGATATAAAAAATTTTTGGTTGCAAAGATTGATTTTCGCAAATAAAACATTGATTTTTATCTTTAGCATATGCCCAGATTTTTCTAGCCATTTGTTATTCTCCCCTGTATTAAATTTAAACAGAATAATTCAGATTCACAAAATTGACTTCTTTTTAAAGTTACAAAGGCATATACCCGTCAAATCGAGTCGTTTTACCAAAATACTGAAATGCCGGCGTCTTTCCTGCTAA
This sequence comes from Snodgrassella sp. ESL0324, assembly GCF_013344955.1. Taxonomy (NCBI): domain Bacteria; kingdom Pseudomonadati; phylum Pseudomonadota; class Betaproteobacteria; order Neisseriales; family Neisseriaceae; genus Snodgrassella; species Snodgrassella sp. ESL0324. The sequence goes on from NZ_JAAEDS010000014.1 coordinate 361,614, forward strand.
AACTGCCCCATTCGCCGGTCTTTTTACCACAACCCGTTTTCGGGCTAGTTTCTGTGCTGCAAGTAATAAAGCCAAATCATTATCTATATCTGCATTACCCAGCAATTCATGAAAATAAGCCATTTCTTTTTTTACTGCCGCCGCTTTTTGCTTTTGCGGATACATCGGATCCAGATAGACCACATCAGGCAATGGTATCTGCTTTTGTTCCGCGTCCGGTAAAGTGATACTGCCATAATGCAGATGAATCTGCTGTGCTATATGCGCAGTCTGTTCATCAACCATCGCACGTTTCAGTCCATCCGCAAATAAGACATATACATAAGGATTCTGTTCAAATACCACAACTTTCAGTCCCAATGATGCCATTACAAAAGCGTCCCGACCTAAACCTCCGGTAGCATCCCAGACAAGCGGCCGGTTTTTGGCCTGAATAGCACGTGCCAGTAATTCTCTCCCGCCAAAAAGCCGCCGGTGTCGTGCAGTACCTTCTACAAAATCAACCCGCACGACCCCTTTTTGCCCGGCTTTAGCTAAAGCAAGACTGTCATTTTCGTATATCAGATATAATCCCTGTTCTGGTGGTTGTTGCTGATAACAGAGTTTTTTACTGGCCAGCAATTTCTGTAAAGGAGTGATCAGATCAGTTTTATCTGCTATCTGACCGGTTAAAATCAGAGGCTTTACCATCAGACAATCCCTAACCGTTCCATCCGGTAACGCATAGAACGAAAACTTATACCCAGTAATTTGGCAGCCTGTGTTCGGTTATATCGGGTTTGCGCTAAAGCCTGTTCCAGGATTTTTCTCTCTATTTCATCCAGATAATCCTGTATCTGAGTTTTTCCGAACTGGTAATCCTCAATTTCCTCATTACTATCTGCGGATAGATTACTGCCGTCATTCTCTGCAGATTCAGTACGCGGATTATCCAGGTGATAGCTATGAATCTGTAAATCATCTACCTCAATAATATGATTTTTCGACAGTGCGATAGCACGTTCCAGAATATTCTCCAATTCACGGAAATTACCGGGATAACTGTATTGCAACAGTGCTTTTTTTGCTTCCGGTGTTAATGTCATGGTTTCATCATGCAAAATTCGTTGCAGTAAAACCCGAATTAACTGCGGCAAATCATCACGTAATTCACGTAATGGCGGCATGGTAATAGATACAACATTCAAACGATAAAACAAGTCCTGACGAAACTGACCTGATTCAACCAGAGCATTCAAATCTTTATGGGTTGCACAGATAATACGGACATCAACCTGCTTTTCTTCCATTTCGCCAATCCGGCGTACAGCACGTTCCTGAATGGCCCGCAATAATTTAACCTGCATCGATAGTGGTAAATCAGCTACCTCATCCAGAAATAATGTTCCGCCGTCCGCATGCTGGAAAAAACCGGCCCTGTCTGATTCTGCTCCGGTAAAACTGCCTTTTTTATAACCAAAAAACTCACTTTCCATCAATGCTTCAGGTATGGCACCACAATTTACAGCAACAAATGCCTTGTCTCTGCGTTCTGACTGTTCATGAATACTGCGCGCTGCCTGCTCTTTACCACTGCCTGATTCTCCGGCGATGTATACCGGCACGTTACTTTTAGCCAGCTTGCTGATCAACTGACGTACTTCTGTTATTAACGGAGAATTACCCAATAAACGTTCACGTACCTGCTGTTCGTTAACCATTACGGAAACATCTTCATTTTTTTGTTTATTTTCAGACTGTTTAAATGCGGTTACCATTTTATTATCTATTTCGGTTTCGGCAGTATTATTGATTGTAATAACAGATTTAACCAGAGTACGTAGCTGCGCCAGTGTAATAGGTTTTTGTAAGTAATCGAAAGCACCATTTTTCAATGCCTGTACAGCCTGCGCTGCATTTCCGTAAGCAGTAATAACTGCAATCGGAATATCCAGATTATGGGCAGTAATATAATCAACAATCTCCAGCCCGGAGCCATCAGGCATACGCATATCCGTTAGCACCAGAGAGAAAGCATGCGTACGTAAAGCTTTTTTTGCCTCAGCTACGCCAGCGGCAGTTTTTACGGACAAACCCATTTTAATCAGGGTTAACTCCATTAAATCACGAATATCGGCTTCATCATCTATTATCAGTACCGGCTTTTCTAAGTCCATCTGATTATTATTATTCATCAACCATCCTTGGCAAGGTTAATTCAAATCCATTAACTTCAGGGCGATAAATTAACTGACCATGATTAGCCTGAGCCAGCTCGCGCGCCACATACAATCCAAGACCGGTGCCGCTGGGTTCAGTCGTAAAAAATGGTTCAAACAAATACAACTGATTTTCCGCACTGACACCAGCACCATTATCAATTACGGTAATGGAAATTTCATTTTGCTCTTCTATACAAAAAATAACACGAATAGCATTTTTATTCTGCAAACTATGACGCCAGGCATTATTCATCAGATTCCATATAATCTGCTGCAAGTGTACCGAATCACACCAGACGATTAAATCCCCTTTATCGGCTTGTAGTTCAATACAATCCACAGCCTGCTGCCTGATCAGTATAAATTCCTGCATAAAGGCAGTCCAGAATACCCGCAAATCAATTGCCTGTTTATTTTTTTTATCCCGCTTATTCAGCATACTGATATCTTCAAGCATTTTATCAATACGACTGATATTGTTTTCTATAATATTAAACAGCCGCAGTCGTGTCGAATCATATTCTTCTTCCTGTAACAATTCATTGGCCTGTCTTATTGCAGACATCGGATTGCGAATTTCATGAGCCAGATTAGCCGTTAACTGGCCTAATGAGGCCAGTTTAATGGACATAGCCTCCTTATCAATTTCAGTACGCGAACGCATTGATAACATCAGTAAAGGCGTATTTGCTTCCTGTAACAAGCGTGCATGCACCCTCATCGGCCAATTATTCAGTGTACAGTTTATTTCGAAAATATTTTTCTGTTCAGTATGCCAGTAATGCATAACCTGACGAAATAAAGCAGTTTGTTTATCAACCAGCAGCATCGGGAAATAATTCTGCGCCTTCCGGTTAATCAGCCACACCAGACCGCTTTCATCCAGTACAACTACCCCTTCCTGTACATAATTAAAAGCACGGACGAGCAGATTCCGGTAACTGTCCAGCATTTTTGACTGCTGATCTTGCAAACTTTGTGAACGCGCCAGTAAAGTAGCGGCATAGGCAGTCAGACCGGCCACAAGAAAGACAGCGGCAATCAGCATAATGGCAATAATGCATATCCGCATACTGTGATTAGCAAAACCATTACGGCTTAGCTGTAACCAGGTAATGATGACAATCAGTAAAGTTACATAACCGGCATAAATCATCGGATACCGGCCACGGCTGAACAAACAGGCCGAACCGACAAATGGCAGGAGTAAAATACCAAAACCGCTATCCACTCCTCCACCCATATTCATCAGCCAGGCAATCATGGTAATGTCTACAGCAGAATTAACATTTGGTAGTGCATCCGGCTGATTCTGCCAGCGTGGTACCAGCATGGAAAAGACAATCAGAATACCGTAGAGCGCTGCCCAGCTATACAGTTCAATTTTATTGAATATAGGTACAGCCAGACCGGGTTCATCCATGCTGCGGGTCAGCAAATAAAACGTCATAATTGAAAACAGCAGACTTATACGCGCAATATTCAGCAAAGCTGAAAGCCTGTCCAGATATTGCGGCCAGCCATTTATATGCGTTTTCATACCGGCTTAGTTTCCGTTATCCAGATCACCATAGACGGCAACGATATCACCCGAAACGCTTAATTCCTTACCTTTATGTCCGCGTTTATTAAGAATATCCTGAACGCGTAAGGTTTCCTGATAGCGTCCGCCACGTTTACCCTGAGTCTCCAGTTTAAATTCCGATTTATTTGTCAGAGTAAAATAAAGCAGTTTCTCATTAGCCGGTAAACTCATAATTTGCAGACCACGGCCTTTAGCCATTACTTTCAATTCATGTAATGGAAAGGCCAGCAGGCGATTGGCACTGGAGATGGCTATAAGCTGAGTCTGCCCGTTTACAGACAGACAGGCAGACGGTACAGGAAGTGGCGGCAGCAATGTCTCATCACTATTAACCGTCATAACAACTTTACCGTTTTTAGTACGGCTGACCATATCTTTAAATGCAACCACAAATCCATATCCGCCACTGTTACTCAGTACATAATGCTGTTGCGGCAAGGCACTGAGCATAGCTACAATTCTGGCATCTTTATCTAAATCAACCAATGAACCTGCAGGCACACCATCACCGCGTCCGCCCGGAATACTGGCGGCGTCCACACTATATGCTCGCCCGTGCGAATCAAGTAAAATTACCGGCCAGACTGTACGTCCCTCTACTGCCTGAAGCAGACCGTCACCTTCCTTGAAAGTAGTCTGGCTTAAATCCAGATTGTGTCCGACACGCGTTTTCAGCCAGCCCTTCTGTGACAATATCAGCGTAACTGGTTCATCTGCAGTAGTTCGTGTAAGCGTCGCCCGCTCTGCCGGCTGTATCAGTGTACGCCGGTCATCTCCATAGATTTTGGTATCTGACTCAATTTCTTTGATAATCAGTCGTTTTTTAGCTTTATCATCTTCCAGAAGGGTTGTTAACTGATCACGTTCCTGCTGTAGTTTATTCAGTTCTGTTTCCAGTTTAATCCATTCCAGTCTGGCCAGCTGACGTAAACGGATTTCAAGAATATCATCCGCCTGTATCTCACTTAAACCGAATACAGACATCAATTCATTTTTGGGTTCATCTGATTCACGGATAACCCTGATGACTTCATCAATATGAAGAAATGCCGTTTGCCGCCCATGCAGAATATGAATACGTTTTTCCACCTGTGCCAGGCGGTATTGCAAACGCCGGGTTACAGTAAGTATCCGAAAATCCAGCCATTCACGCAGAATCTGATATAAATTCTTTTGTGCCGGTTTATTATCCCGCCCCATCATAACCAGATTGACCGGCACATTCCCTTCCAGACTGGTTTGTGCCAGCAAAGTATTCATAAATTCTTCAGGTTGAAGACGACTGGATTTCGGTTCAAACACCAGACGCACCGGTGCCTGACTATCTGATTCATCACGCACCCGCTCAAGCAGTGATAGCATTAATGTGCGCGTATTCTGCTGTTCCTGAGTCAGATTTTTTTTACCAGCTTTCGGTTTGGGATTAGTCTGTTCTTCTATCTCAGCCAGAATTTTTTGCGCAGAAGTACCGGGAGGTAATTCCGTGACAATAGCCCGCCAGTGTCCGCGTGCCAGTTTTTCAATTTCATAACGGGCACGTACACGTATACTGCCTTTACCCTGTGCATAAATTGCCTGAATATCCTCTGGTGCAGTAATAATCTGACCACCACCGGCAAAATCAGGACCAGGTAAATACTGCATTAAAGCTGCCGAATCCAGCTCAGGCTGTTTCAACAGAGCCACAACAGCTGCGCTGACTTCGCGCAAGTTATGTGAAGGAATTTCAGTTGCCAGACCTACTGCAATACCTGAGGCGCCATTAAGCAATATCATTGGCAGGCGTGCCGGTAATACAGAGGGTTCAGCAGAGCTGGCATCATAATTGGGCACAAAATCCACAGTCCCCATATCGATTTCCGATAACAGCAATTCAGCAATTGGTGCTAAACGAGCTTCGGTATAGCGCATAGCTGCCGCACTGTCTCCATCACGTGAACCAAAATTGCCAATACCGTTAATCAGAGGGTAACGCAAGGTAAAATCCTGCGCCATCCGAACCATAGCGTCATAAGCAGATGAATCACCATGCGGATGATATTTACCTAGTATCTCACCAACCACACGGGCAGATTTTACCGGTTTGGCACCATGAGCCAATCCCATATCTTTCATAGCATACAGAATGCGTCGCTGAACCGGCTTCTGCCCGTCAGCCACATCCGGTAATGCCCGCCCTTTTACCACACTCATGGCATAGGCAAGGTAAGCACGTTCTGCATACTGACCAAGTAACAGATGATCATCACTGCGGTCTGATTGTTGAATAGATTCACTCATACTTATTCTGACTTAATTAAATTCTTCTGTGGAACAGATTATCTAAGCTACCTATTGTAAAGGATTTTGCTTTTATACCCAAAACTACTGCTTTTGGTTTGATGAAATAACAAAACAGAAATGCATGTTATAAAAACCATTATCATTTCAGTAAAATATTGTTGGTTTTAATACAACACAAACTTTGCAGAAATTGCACTTTTTTCTAAAGAATAAACTTTTTATCTAATTTTTTAAAAAAATTTTCTTATGCCGGCAATATATCGTATTTAAATTATATATATTGATTTTAAAAATAAAAAAGCTGTCCGGAGCTTAGCCCGGACAGCTTTAATAACTTTAATCAATTAATCAGCTTGTCGGCGAATGACTGCCGGAATTTCGAAGTCATCCAGCACAGACTGATTTGAGAAATCAGCAGCAGCCAGATTCATCCCGCGTGCACTGCGTCCTGAACGTACCACACTTCCGATATCCGGATAGGCATCTTCAGTACCAGTGGCTTGTACGGTTTGCAAAACACGCAAACTGCTTGGTTGCTGGTGATGTAAAGCTTTGTGTTCCTGCAATCCGGTAGCAATAATGGTTACGCGGATTTCGCCTTCTTCCATACTGGCATCTTCAGAAGTACCGTATTTCAGGGCGGCATCATCATGTGCATATTCATCAATCATGCACATAATTTCTTTGTATTCAGACATTTTCAGGCAGCCTGGTGCGGTAGTAATATTAACCAGCACACCCTGTGCGCCATCCAGAGTCACGTCATCCAGAAGCGGGCTGGCAATAGCCTGTTCAGTAGCAATACGGGCACGGTCAACACCATGTGCACTGCCTGAACCCATCATAGCCATACCCATAATACTCATGACATTTTTCACATCGGCAAAATCCAGATTAATAATACCCGGATTAGTAATGACTTCAGCAATTCCGGCTACTGCATTACGCAATACATTGTCTGCCGCACGAAAAGCCTCACGCATACTCACATCTTCACCCAGTGCCGACATTAATTTGTCATTCGGAATCACAATGAGTGAATCAACGGTATTTTTAAGAATCTCAATCCCGTTATTAGCAACGTGAATACGTTTTCCTTCATATTCAAATGGACGGGTAACAACAGCAACAGTCAGAATACCCATCTCTTTTGCCAGCTCAGCTACTACCGGCGCCGCACCTGTACCTGTACCACCACCCATGCCGGTGGTGATAAACAGCATATTCGCTCCGCGAATAGCATCAGATAATGCTTCGCGGTCTTCCATTGCGGCGTTACGGCCAATTTCTGGATCGGCTCCTGCGCCGAGACCACGGGTGAGATTATTGCCCAGCTGAATGCGTTTAGATGCTTTACTGTTTTGTAAAGACTGTGCATCAGTATTGGCACTGATAAACTCAATACCGGCAACCGCATTTTCCACCATATTGTTAATAGCATTACAGCCACCACCGCCGATACCAATGACTTTGATAACTGCAGCACCGACTACCGTCTCCACAACATCATATACCAATTGCATTTATGTCTCCTGACAAAACCTATGCATAAACGTCATCTGCCCTTGTATAGCTATCATTATATAGACAGTTATATACAATGCGCAAAAGTTCTGTCATTTAATGTTTTAGTTGAGTTAAAAATTGTTCTTAAACCAAGTCTGTAATTTTTTAAGCCATGAATCTTTCGGTTCAGAAGCTGCTGCCACGGGCATGTCTGTTTTGTTCTCTTCTTCACAGGCAGACTGTAACAGACCAATAGCAGTAGCATAACGTGGATTGCGAATCCGTTCTGAGACACCACCCATTTCCTGCGGCACACCAATTCGGGCTGGTAGATTAAATACATCCTCTGCCAGCTCAACCATTCCGGGTAATAATGATGCTCCGCCGGTAAGAACTATGCCTGAAGTCAGCACATCCTCAGGAAAACCGGAACGGCGCAATTCATTCAATGTCAGTTCCAGAATCTCTTCCACGCGCGGACCAATTACACTTGCCAGTGTCCGGCGCGAAATCTGGCGTGGATTACGGTCGCCCACACTGGGTACTTCAATCATATCATCAAGACCATCCATGGTTGCCAGTGCCACTCCATGATTGATTTTGATGTATTCAGCTGCACTGTGGGGTGTACGCAACGCTTGTGCCAGATCTTTGGTAATCAAATCCCCTGCCACCGGAATAACGGCTGTATGCCTGATAGCTCCGTTAGTATATACGGCAATATCTGTCGTGCCGCCGCCGATATCAATAACACAGACACCCAGATCTTTTTCATCTTCAGTCAGTACTGCCTGACCACTGGCCAGTGGCTGTAATATCATTTTATTGATTTGCAAACCACAGCGATTGACACACTTCTGGATATTCTGCATTGCTGTTACCGCACCGGTAATAATATGTATGCGCGTGTCCAGACGAACCCCGCTCATGCCAATGGGTTCACGCACACCCGGCTGATTATCAATAATAAATTCCTGTACCACTGTATGTAAAATATCGTGATCCGGCGGAATATTGACAGCTTTTGCCGTTTCAATTGCACGATCAATATCGGCCTGACTAACTTCTCCGTCCTTGATTTTAACCACACCCTGTGAATTGAAACTGCGAATATGATTACCTGCAATACCGGTTGTTACACAGTCTACCTGTACATCAGCCATCATCTGCGCTTCTTCCATGGCCTGCTTGATTGCTTGTGCAGTGGTTTCAATGTTGGTCACCATACCTGCTTTCAAACCGCGCGACGGAGCCTGTCCTAAACCAACAATGTGGATTTCATTATCTTCCTGAACCTCACCAATAAGAGCGATTACTTTTGAAGTGCCGATATCCAGTGCACTGATGTATTTTTTACCTTTAACCATGGTCATCACTTTAAAATCAAATAATCAATCGGTCTGTCCGGATCAATCCAGATTTGCTTCATACTGATCCGCCACTTCAGATGCATTTACTGCTCTGGTACTTACAGCTGAATTAGCCTTATTTTTGTACCGTAACGCAAAACCATCCGGATAACGCAAATCTACATAATCGATATTACTGGCCTGTTTCTGTAAAACCTGTGGCCATGCCCAGACAAAATGAGCCAAACGCTGTTCTACCTTTTCCCGCCCCAGTTTCAGGGTTATTCCGTTGCTTAAGGTCAGCTGCCAGGCAGAACGATTACTTAACTGCAACTGCTGAATATGCAGACCTGTTGATTGCAACAAATTTTCGAATGTTAACAAATGTACGGTCATGTAGCGAGCAGAACCGCTGCTTCCAACAAATACCGGCAGCTGCTCATGAACTACTGCATTAAATATCTGTCCGTCAGTATCCACCAGCTGCTGGTCATTCCAGCGTGCAACAGGGTCCCGTTCCCTGATATCAAGCTGTACCGTATCCGGCCAGATTCGTTTTACCTGTACTTTATATACCCAGGGTAGTTTAGCCAGTGCAGATTGTGCCGCACTCACATCTGCAGTAAAAATATTACCCTGCAAATACTGTCTGCTGATTTGTTCAATTTCGGCCGACTGCAAATGCTTCAACGGATGTATTACCTGAATTTGCCGGACAGGAAAATATGGCGAATGCACCAGCCACGATCCGCCTGCTGCCAGCAGGCAGAACAATACACATACATATAACCACCGGTAAAGCCGTTTTAAGGCTTGTGCATTATCCCAAAGTCGCATGACTTAAAATTTCAACACACAAATCTTCAAAACTCAAGCCAATTTCACGTGCAGCTTTAGGCACCAGACTGTGTCCGGTCATACCGGGTACAGTATTAACTTCCAGAATATAGATTGTACCGTCCGCATCACGCAGAAAATCTACACGCCCCCAGCCTCGACCACCCAATGCTTTAAAAGCACGGGCTGTCAAATCACGCATATACTGCTCATCCGCTGGTGTCAGATCAGCCGGACACAGATACTCGGTATCATCGCGATGGTATTTAGCTTCATAATCATAAAACTCCGTTGCCGGTACGATGCGAATACTGGGCAATACCTGTTCACCAAGAATACCACACGTATACTCACCACCTTCGATTGCACGTTCAGCCAGAATTTCACCATGGTACTGTTTCAGTTGCAGATAAACTCGTGCCAGCTCACCAGCCTGCCTGATTTTCACTACACCCACACTACTGCCTTCTGCTGCAGGTTTAACAAATAAAGGTAAACCCAGTTCTTCTTCTACTGCAGCAAAATCACTATCATCATGCAGCACAATAAATGGTACGCAAGGCAAACCAACTCCCTGCCAGACCAGACGACTACGGAATTTATCCATACCCAGCGCACTGGCCGCAACACCACAACCGGTGTAAGGAATACCAAATGCTTCCAATGCCCCCTGTACGACTCCGTCTTCTCCATAAGAGCCATGCAGAATATTAAAAGCCCGGTCAAAGCCGGCACTGACCAGTTCAGACAATGGCCGCTCAGACGGATCAAATGCATGTGCATCTATACCACGGCTTTTCAATGCAGTAAGAATTGATGCACCACTAGCCAGTGAAACTTTACGCTCACTGGAGAAACCGCCCATCAGTACGGCAACTTTACCAAAATCACTCATTGTTTGTCATTAATCCTGTTTTTCTTTTAATAAGAACAGTATGTAAAATAATTAAACTGCAGTAATTATACTGCAGCAGACATTCCGGTAAGCATGGCAGGTACTTTGTTAATACTGCCGGCACCCATATTGAGCAAAACATCACCATCTTGCAAGACATTTAATAACGTGGGCGCCATTTCGTCTACGTTTGCTACATAAATCGGCTCAACTTTACCCAGCACTCTGATCGCACGCATTAATGCCTTACTGTCAGCCGCCACAATCGGGTCTTCACCAGCAGAATACACTTCCGTTAAAACCACGCCATCAGCTTTACTCAAAACCTGAACAAAATCTTCAAACAAGTCCCGTGTACGTGTATAGCGGTGTGGCTGGAATGCTACGACCAGACGACGCTGAGGGTAGGCTCCTCGTGCAGCAGCTATGGTTGCAGACATTTCAACAGGATGATGACCATAGTCATCAATCAGTAATGCTTCGCCACCATTCGGTAATGCAATCTCACCGTACTGCTGAAAACGGCGACCCACACCTGCAAAACTTTCCAGCCCAAGCTGAATTGCCGGTACTGAGACACCAATTTCCAGGGCAATCCCGATGACAGCCAGTGCATTCAGAACATTATGCCGCCCCGGCATATTGACCGTCACACTAAACGGTTTTATGCCTTTTTTACGCGTATGGACATCAAAATGCATTTGTGCACCATCGGCAACAATATTAGTTGCATATAAATCAGCACTTTCATCCAGACCATAGGTAACAAAAGGTTTCTGAATCAACGGTAAAATCTGGCGCACATGCTCACTGTCAATACATAAAAAGGCTTTGCCGTAAAACGGCATACGATGCACAAAATCCACAAACGCCTGATGTAGTTTTTCTACATCATGATCATATGTATCCATATGATCGGTATCAATATTGGTAACGACCGTAAATAAAGGTGTCAGATATAGAAACGAAGCATCTGATTCATCTGCTTCCGCAACAATATATTCACCTTTACCCAGCTTGGCATTGGTTCCGGCTGCAGTTAACCGACCGCCAATAACAAAAGTCGGATCCAGCCCCGCTGCTGCCAGTACAGAAGCAGTTAAACTGGTTGTTGTGGTTTTACCATGTGTACCGGCAATGGCAATACCGCGACCAAAGCGCATGATTTCAGCCAGCATCATGGCTCGCGGAATTACCGGAATTTTTTGTTCTTGCGCCGCTACCACTTCCGGATTATCTTTTTTAACGGCTGTTGATGTCACTACTACATCTGCACCAGTAATATTTTCAGCACTGTGTCCAGAACAAATATGTACTCCGATTGCCCGTAAATGCCGGGTTGCGGCATTATCAGCCAAATCAGATCCACTTATCTGATAACCTTCATTATGTAAAACTTCTGCAATACCGCACATACCGGTTCCGCCAATCCCTACAAAATGAATATGGCGTATACGGTCTTTCATGTTTTCTTTCATACTTTATAACTTTTCCTGCCAGTCTGAATTGTGATTGACAGCTCGAGTCTGCAACAATTCATCCGGCTCAATCAAAATTTAACGGATACTCGCTAGCGCTGCTGCCGCAACCTTAGCCGCACTGTCAGGCTGAGCCAGCGCACGTGCTTTAATCGCCATGTCTAAACAGCGTTCGCGCGATAAATCGGCCAGCGTAGTCATTAATGTCTGCGTATTCAGATTCGTCTGCGGTAATAATATTGCCGCACCATCTTTAACCATAAACTGTGCATTAGCTGTCTGATGGTCATCTACCGCATGCGGATAAGGCACCAGAATTGCCCCGACTCCGGCAGCGGTTAATTCAGCAATTGTCAGTGCACCGGCCCGGCAAATCACCAAATCGGCGTTACGATAAGCTGATACCATATCTGTGATAAATTCAACACATTGCGCCTCTACTGCGCACTGAGCATAATTCTGCTCTAACTGTGCCAGTTTATTTCGTCCGGACTGATGCAGCAGTCGCGGACGCTGTTCAGCCGGTAACAAAGCCACAGCCTGCGGCACAATCTGATTTAATACATCAGCGCCCAGACTTCCGCCAACTACCAGAATATTCAGCTCACCATTTCTACCGTTAAAGCGCTGTGGCGGTGGTGGTAATGCAGCAATATCAGCACGTACCGGATTACCTACCAGTCCGTTTTCATTTGCGAATACTTGTGGAAATGCATACATTACCTGATTGGCAAAATGAGCCAGCACTTTATTGGATAAACCAGCAATCGCATTCTGTTCATGGACAATTAATGGTAAACCGCATAGCTTTGCAGCTATACCGCCCGGAAAAGTAACAAAACCACCAAAACCGATGACTGCATCTACCTGATGCCTGCGAATAATCTGACGTGCTGCCGCAATGGTCTTTAATAAGGTAAAAGGTAGCATTAGCTTACGCTTTAGCCCGTTACCGCGTATTCCTTTGATAGCCAGGGTTTCCAGTGGTATGTCGTACTGCGGAATCAGACGGGTTTCCATCGCCCCGTCACTACCCAGCCAGATAATACGATGACCCTGTGCCTGTAATGCCTGAGCAACTGCAAGCGCAGGAAAAATATGACCGCCTGTTCCGCCGGCCATGACCATGAAAGTTTTTACACTCATTATTTTCCCGTCAAAACTATCAGAGTTCTGTGATTATTTATACTTTGAATCCACGCATCACACGCCGGTTCTCATAATCCACTCGCAACAGCAAACCCACACTGATTAAAATAATCATAACAGCTGAACCACCATATGACAGTAAAGGCAGAGTCAGCCCCTTAGTGGGTAACAGGCCGATATTAACACCAATATTAAAAAAGCTCTGAATACCCAGCCAGATACCAATACCCTTGGCGACGAAAGAACCATAAAACAACTCTAAATCCCGGGCCTGTTTACCAATGGAAAAAGCACGGACTACCAGCCAGATATAACAAAACATTAATACCAGAATACCGGTAAAACCGAATTCTTCTCCAATGACCGCAAGAATGAAATCCGTATGAGCCTCAGGTAAATAAAAACGTTTTTCCAGACTGGCTCCCAGTCCGACACCAAACCAGCCACCGCGCCCAATTGCCATTAATGAATGTGTAAGCTGATAACCTTTACCCAGAGGATCTGCCCACGGATCAAGAAAACCGGCTACACGTGCCATACGGTAAGGCTCAAACAGCACCAGCATAACCATGGCCAGCAAACCAAAACCTACTACGGCCATAAACCAGCGAAACGGTAAACCAGCCAGAAAAAGCAAGCCTACCGCAATAACAGAAACCACTACAAATGAACCAAAGTCCGGTTCCAGCATAATCAGCCCGAGACCAAGTCCTACCGGAATACCTGCAAACCAGACTTTTTTGAATTCTTTCAAGATTTCAGCACGTCTGGTAAAAAAACTGGATAAATACAAAATTATCGCCAGTTTAAAAACTTCGGTAGGCTGGATATTAACCATCCCTACATTAATCCAGCGTTTGGCACCGTTAATTTCTCTTCCCATTACCAGCACCAGAATCAGCAGCACGATACTGAACAGCAACACCAGTGGTGTCAGCTTTTTCCATGTTCGCAAAGGAATACGTGCAGCCACACAACCAAGTACGCCACCACACAATAGAAAAATAGCCTGACGAATCAGATAAAAATAAGTACTGCCACCATCATGCTTTGCATATGCAATTGAGGCCGAGTAAACCATGATCAGGCTGAAACTGGCCATCAATACCACCATCCATAACAGTGACTGATCAAAAGTATATCCGCGTCGCAATAGCTTGCGATCCAGCAGACGTGATTCAGTAATCATGCTGCGCTACCCTGCAATTGACGGACGCTGGCAATAAATACCTCACTGCGATGTGCATAACCCTTAAACATATCATAGCTGGCACAAGCAGGACTAAGCAGCACAATATCTCCCGGATGAGCCAGTTCAAAAGCACGTTCAGTAGCGTGCGGCAAATCGTCATAGTACTCTACCGGATAGGAGGCTTGTCCGAGAACTGCTCCAAGCTGATGACCATCCACACCAATCAGTAAAACTGCACGTGCCTTATCCTGTAATGCAGCCTGCAACGGAGTAAAATCCTGACCTTTACCCTGTCCGCCCGCAATCAGCACAATAGGTTTATCCAGCCCGAGCAATGCAGCACAGGTAGCACCAACATTAGTACCTTTGGAATCATCAATAAATGTCACACCTTTCACTTCGGCTACTTTTTCCACACGATGCGGTAAACCTTTGAAAGTGGGCACATATTGAAGCAATTGTGCACGCGGCAAGCCAATGGCTTCACATAAAGCAAATGCAGCTAAAACATTGGCCGCATTATGTGTACCCTGTAAAGACAGGGCATCACAGGCCAGCAATGGTTCATTACCGGCACACAACATATCTTTATTCAGCCAGAAATCAGTATTTTGCTGTAAAGAAAACCATTTCACCGGCCGGTTATGCCGTACCATAGCGCGACAAAAAACATCATCGGCATTTAACACTTGTATGGACTGACCACGAAAAATCCTGTCTTTGCTATGCGCGTAATCCAGAAAATCATCATAGCGATCCAGATGGTCTTCTGATACGTTCAGTACTGTGGCAGCAGTCGCATTCAGGCAGGGAGTAGTCTCCAGCTGAAAACTCGATAATTCCAGAACCCAGACATCTGCTGCTTTACCTGCGCGCTTCAGATAGGCTTCCAGTACAGTGGTGCCAATATTACCTGCCACCACTGTATCAAGTCCGCATTGCGCACATAAAAAACCCACCAGACTGGTAGTAGTGGTTTTACCGTTTGAACCGGTAATTGCAATAATTTTACTGTTACTGCTTTCAAGTAAATCAGCCAGAATAGCCACATCACCCAGTACGACACCGCCGGCACGTTTAAAATCAACAATAGCAGGCTGACGCTGACTGATTCCCGGGCTTAAAGCCAGAATATCAAACTGGTGCTGTTCAAACACTGTTGCCAGCTCTCCGGTATATACGGCAACCTGATGACGCTCAGTTAAAGACTGCAATTGTTCTGCATCAGGCCGGGCATCATAAATAGCTACATCAGCACCTGCCTGAGTTAAAAACTCCAGCATTGAAATTCCGGTACGCCCCAGCCCTGCAACTAAAACCTTTTGATTACGCCAGTCAATCATGGTTAAGTCCTACATTAAATTTAACCCAAATGTATATCGTCTGATCCTGCTTATCTGACTACTAACGGATTTTCAGGGAAGCTAAACCAACCAGTACCAGAATCATGGTAATAATCCAGAAACGTACTACAACCTGAGTTTCTTTCCAGCCTTTTTGTTCAAAATGATGATGAATCGGTGCCATCAGAAAAATACGTTTACGCCGTAATTTATATGAACCTACCTGCAGCATGACAGACATTGCCTCAACAACAAATAAGCCGCCCATAATTACCAGCACAATTTCCTGACGCACAATCACAGCTATCGTACCCAAAGCTGCACCTAAAGCCAGCGCACCGACATCCCCCATAAATACCTGTGCCGGATAAGCATTAAACCACAGGAATCCCAGGCAAGAACCACAAATAGCGGCGCAGAAAATCATAACTTCATTCGCACCGGGGACATGCGGCAGCTGCAGATAATGAGCAAATTCAGCATGACCGCTGACATAAGCAAAAATTGACAGACCGGCAGCAACCAGCACAATAGGAAAAGCAGCCAGCCCGTCCAGTCCGTCAGTCAGATTTACTGCATTAGAAGTACCGACAATGACAAAATACGTCAGAATAACAAAACCAATGCCACCCAGCGGGTAAGTAATTTCCTTGAAAAAAGGTACAATAAAAGTATTTGTAGAGCTTAAGTGTGCCACATAAAACAGCACCAGACCGGCTACCAGAGCCACTACAGACTGCCAGATCATTTTAAATCTGGCTGAAACCCCGTGCGGATCTTTGTAAACTACCTTTTTCCAGTCATCATAAAAACCCAGAGCTCCGGTACTCAGCATAACCAGCAAAAGTATCCAGATATAAATGTTGGCCAGATTAGCCCATAATAATGTTGTAACAGTGATAGCCAGTAAAATAAGTGTACCGCCCATAGTTGGTGTACCGGTTTTCACCAGATGGGTTTTGGGACCGTCATCGCGAACAGCCTGCCCTACTTTGAGCTGAGTTAATTTGCGAATCATCCACGGACCGAATGCCAGACTCAGCCCCATGGAAGTCAGTGCCGCCATTACGGCACGAAAAGTAGTGTATTGAAATAAATGGAAACCATTTATCCAATAGTGAAAAATTTCTGCTAACCACAACAGCATGGTTGTTTTCCCTTGTCACAGCCAAAGCCATAACCGTTATTAAATAATTTATTGCTATATGAATGATGCATAATCACCCAGATAGCCTGAGCCGGATAAAAACGGCTATTTTAAGTCGTTCAGCACTACTTGACGAGAGTTAGCAATAATTTATTTCTGTGTTATTGCTTGTACTACATCTTCCATATGCATAAACCTTGAACCTTTTACCAGAATGGTAGCTGTCTGCTGATCCCATGCACGTAAATCATCAATTAGTTTGTTTCGATCCGTATAAAATGCATCTGGTACACCATAAGCTTCTGCTGCAAACCGTGCTTCGTCACCAATAAAAAATGCCGCATCAATACCGCGTGCCCGTATATAAGCACCTACCTCTGCATGCAGAGCAGAAGCATTAGTGCCTAGCTCACCAATAGCACCCATCACAATAATTCGTGGCGCAGGAAAAGCCGCCAGAACATCGATAGCTGCCTTAAATGCATCCGGGTTAGCATTATAAGTGTCATCAATTACCAAAGCGCCATGCACACTGCGCTTTTGTTGCAATCTGCCTTTAGCATTCTCAAATGAATTCAATCCCTGTAATGCTGCCAAGGGCAAGCCGGCACTCAGAGCAAGTGCACAGGCGGCCACAGCATTATGTACCATATGCAATCCCGGCACCGGGATTTGTAAATTAACCACTCCTTGCGGGCTGCACAAATCAAAACTGATACTTAATGGCTGCAGTACAATATTGCTGGCATATACATCACCCTGTTCTGTACCAAAGCGGACACATTGCTTACCTTGCAAAGCTGAAATATAAATATCTGACTGATCATCATCAGTAGGAACAAAACCAGTTCCATTCGCATTCAGACCCTGATAAATTTCACTTTTAGCGCGGGCAATATCAGCAACATCTGAGAAGCCGCAGCCGATATGAGCACGCAGTGCGTTATTAACCAGAGCATAGTCCGGTTTAGTCAGACCAGTTAAATAACTCAGTTCTCCGGTATGATTCATACCCATTTCAATCACAGCATAGCGATGCTGCGGCTTTAACTGTAATAATGTCAGCGGTAAACCAATATGATTATTAAAATTACCGGCAGTAGCCAGAACCGCACTAGTACCTGCATGATGCCGCAAAATTGCAGCCAGCATTTCTTTTACCGTGGTTTTACCGGCTGAACCGGTAATACCAAACACCTGCAATGCCGGATTGACCTGCATTCGCCATGTCTTTGCCAGCTCTCCCAACGCTTTTTCTGTGTCTGCAACTACCAGACATTTCGCCTTATTTTGCCACTCTGTGCGACTGACAATACACAACTGTGCTCCCTGAGCAAGTACTTCATCAACAAAATCATGACCATCAAAGCGTTCACCCTGAATGGCTACAAATACATCACCAGGCTGAATCTGACGACTATCAATAACTACCCGTGTGACCGGCTGATTATTATCAGGTAACACTTGTCCAAAAGTCTGATAAATAAAATTAAGATCCAAATTTGGCATATTATTAAGCAATTACAAAATTTTAGACTCGCTGTTGCAAAGCTGACCGTGCTATTTCAAAGTCTGAAAAATGCTGTTTCTGACCACCGATATCCTGATAGGTTTCATGACCTTTTCCTGCAATAAGAACGATATCGTCAACTGCTGCATGATTTACAGCATAATTAATCGCAGTTTTACGGTCTGCTTCTACCAGCGCCGGTTCAGCAACAGCCGGCAAAATATCATTAATAATTGCCTGCGGATTTTCTGTACGCGGATTATCGCTGGTTACGACAACATAATCCGCTCCTGCAGCGGCTGCGGCACCCATTAATGGTCTTTTACCTGCATCACGGTCTCCGCCACAGCCAAAAACACACCACAAATGCGCTCCGTCAGGTTTAATTTCCTGCAAAGTCGATAATGCTTTTTCCAGTGCATCCGGTGTATGAGCATAATCAACCACCACTAGCGGCTGATTACTTCCCATCAGACAATCCATACGTCCGGTAGCAGGATTAATCTGCGGCCAGACAGCAATTACCTCATTAAAAGTAAAACCATTAGCACACAATACACCTATACAGGCTGCCAGATTCTGAGCATTAAACCGACCCAGTAAACGTGTATGTACTACTTCGTTTCCCCACGGCGTACGCAAATGCACCTGCATACCACTTGCTGAAGCGTGAAACTGACTAATATGAATATCTGCATCAGCATGAAAACCATAAGCCAGTACAGTTAACTGCGGACAATCACGGCATAAATCCTGCCATAACCGATAGCCGAACTCATCATCAATATTAATAATGGCGTGTTTCAGCCCCTGCCAGTAAAACAATGAAGCCTTGCAATCACCGTAACTTTGCATGCTATGATGATAATCCAGATGATCCCGGGTCAGATTGGTAAAAACAGCACTTGTAAAAGGGACACCAACGACACGGCTCTGATCCAGACCATGACTGGACACTTCCATGGCAACGGCTGCAGCATTATCTTCAGCAAAATCACGTAACCATGTCTGATTGGATACCGCATCCATAGTAGTATTGGTAGTATCATGCAGCTGTTGCCAGTATCCATTCCCTACCGTACCCATAATGGCACATTTTTTGCCAAGAATATCTGAAGCCTGCGCCAGCCATTGTGACACTGACGTTTTACCATTAGTTCCGGTTACTCCCCAGACATTCAGCTTTCTGCCCGGATAGTCATAACAGGCAGCAGCCACCAGTCCGGCACGCTGACGTAAATCTTTTACAGCCTCATTCGCTACTTTCCAGCCGGTCTGCCATACAAACTGACCATCATCATCCCAGAAAACAAATTCTGCACCATTATCAATAGCAGCCTGTATAAAATCACGGCCATCACTATACTCACCCTGACAGGCTACAAATACATCTCCGGGCTGCACCTTTCTGCTATCCACCCGCAGTGTACGACCGGCAATCAGCCGGCTTGTTTCAGCACTTAAATGATATTCAGGCAAAATTTTTTTCAGGGAAAACATAATACTGTCGATTCAAACATTTTTATCGGGTACAAACAGACAGACAATCTGTGCAAACACACAGATTGTCTTCAGATTAATGCGTTTCAGAATGTGGCGCGGATTTTACCGGTCTGCTCGGAGAAACACCAAGCACATTCAGAGTACCAACCATTACATCATGGAATACCGGACCGGCAACCGGTCCTCCGTAATAACCGTTAGTAGTAGGATTCTGAATATTGACTGCCACAATAACTCGCGGATTGTCTGCCGGTGCAAAGCCAATAAATGTAGCCATATGCTTGGAATCAGAATAGTGTCCGTCGACCAGCATTCGCGCAGTACCTGTTTTAGCGGCTACATCATACCCGTCAATTGCCCCCTGCAAACCGGTACCACCGGGCTGCGTTACAGCAATCATCATATGGCGTACTGCCTTTGCAGTCTTTGGCTGGATAATCTGCTCACCCTGCGGGGCGCTGTTCAGCTTAAGAAAACTCACTGGCAGTAGCGCACCGTCATTGGTAAAGATAGTATATGCCCGTGCCAGCTGGAGCAGACTCATCTGTATACCATAACCAAAAGACATAGTAGCCTGCTCAATCGGCCGCCAGTTATGCCAGTCACGTACTACTCCCGGTGTTTCACCCGGAAAACCGGAATGCATCCGATGTCCGAAACCGACAGAAGTATACATGTTGTACATTTCTTCGGGCGTAAACATTGCAGAAATTTTACTTGTACCAACATTAGATGATTTCTGAATAATGCCGCCCACATCCAGATAAGGATAATTATGCGTGTCCCGTACTGTCGCCGGTCCGATTTTATACGGTAAAGTATTAAAACCGCTTCCTGGTTTGATTTTTCCGCTATCCAGCCCTTTTGCAATGGTAAACGGCTTCATCGCACTACCCGGTTCAATCATATCAGTTACCGCACGGTTACGGCGTGCATCACTATCGGTGGCACCCGGATTATTAGGGTCATATCCCGGTGAATTTACCAGAGCAAGAATTTCACCGGTTTTACCATCCAGAACCACAACTGAACCGGCTGATGCAGTGTGATACTGCATTGCTTTATTTAACGATTCATATGCAATTGACTGAATCCGCTGATCCAGAGACAGCACCATATCCGTACCATTCTGAGGAAGACGGTTACGCGGAGAATCCAGACTATCAACAATATTACCTTTATTGTCGCGCAAAACAACTTTAGCACCATCAATACCATGCAGACTGTCTTCACGCGATAATTCCAGTCCTTCCTGCCCCTTACCGTCAATATTAGTAAAACCGATAATATGGGAAAAAATCGGTCCCATCGGATAATGGCGTTTACTTTCATGCTGAAAGGCAAGACCTTTAATATTCAGCGCAGCAACTTTTTCTGCAATCTCCGGCGACAATTGTCTTTTCAGATAAATGAAGTCTTTATTACGGCTAAGGCGGCTTTTAATGGTTGCCGCCGGTACATCAATTAATGCAGATAACTGTTGAATCTGAGTATCTGTCGGCATCTGCTCCATGGCAGAGGGTACAGCATATAAAGAATCTGCGGGTGCACTGATGGCCAGTGCGGCTCCGTTGCGGTCAGTAATTGTGCCACGGGTAGCAGTAAGCGGCAGAGTACGGACAAAACGCTGATCACCCTGCTCTTTCAGAAATTCATGTTTCTCAGTCTGCAAGTAGATACCACGTCCGATTAGCATAGCAAAAGCTATAGCCAGAGCACCTAATACCAATACAATCCGCCCGTTAGTGGTTACAGGCTTAGCCTGTTTTACCTCACGGGGCAGCATGCGTGGCTTATAATCGTTTTTAATTAACATAGTAGTTTGTTCCACTGCCGGAAATACTGCCTGAAGCAGTACTCCATTAATCCCTGACCCTTCACTTCATTACTTAACCGGGCGCGGCGCAGCCAGCATCTGCGTTTCAGCCAATGACGGCGAATGCAGATTCTGCCGGGCTGAAGCATCCTGAATCAACTGATGATTAGATAGCTTTGCCTGCGCTAACTTTAAGCGACTAAAGTCTTCGTTCAAAAGACTTTCCCCTTTTTGCGCTTTATCCAGCGCAATAAAAAACTGACGCGAACGATCCTGTACTGTTACAACAGCAAAAGCTGAAGCCAGTACCAATATAAGCAAAATAATGTTGATTTTATTCATAATTAATCAACTATTAGTCTTTATTTAATAACTGCGTTCTGCTACCCGTAATACTGCTGAACGGGCTCGCGGATTAACTTCAATTTCTGCCGGAGCAGGTTTTTGCGCCTTGCCTATCAGGCGCAACGGCGGCTGCTCACGTTCTGCTTCTTTAACTACTGCCCAGCGCGGTAAAGGAGCCGGCTTGCTGTGCTGCTGCATAAATCTTTTTACAATCCGGTCTTCCAGTGAATGAAATGAAATCACCGCCATCCGTCCGCCGGCAACCAGACATTCCATCACTTGCGGCAGTACCACAGTTATTTCTTCCAGTTCACGGTTAATAAAGATGCGAATGGCCTGGAAGGTACGTGTGGCCGGATCCTGTCCGCGTTCACGAGTACGGACGACCTGTGCGACGAGGCGCGCCAGCTGGCCGGTTGTGGTAATCGGGCTTTGTTC
The DNA here is from genome assembly GCF_013344955.1 of Snodgrassella sp. ESL0324. Classification (NCBI taxonomy): domain Bacteria; kingdom Pseudomonadati; phylum Pseudomonadota; class Betaproteobacteria; order Neisseriales; family Neisseriaceae; genus Snodgrassella; species Snodgrassella sp. ESL0324. The sequence continues at coordinate 384,191 of NZ_JAAEDS010000014.1, forward strand.
CCGCTGCGCCACAATTGTCCGTGCAATCTGGCGACTAAACCGCTCTTCACCATAATTTTTAATTACCTCGTGTATATCCTGCTCTTCTGCCACAGCCAGCCATTGGGCTGCTGACTGTCCGCGCGTAGTATCCATACGCATATCCAGCGGTGCATCAAAGCGGAAGCTGAAACCGCGACCTGCATCATCAATCTGAGGAGAGGAAATACCCAGATCAAATAAGGCGCCATTTATCCGGCTGATACCCAGCTGTTGTAACGACCGCTTTAATGCAGAAAAACCTTCATGTACAACCTGTACCCGTGCATCCTGCCTTGCCAGTTCCTGTGCTACAGCAATCGCCTGCGGATCCTTATCAAAAACAACCAGCCGCCCGTCTTTCCCGAGCTGAGACAGAATCAAACGCGAATGGCCGCCACGGCCAAAAGTTCCGTCAACATACACGCCAGCCGGCTGTACCTGTAAACCGGCAACTGCTTCATTCAGTAAAACGGTAACATGACCGCCATTATTTATCTGTTCACTCATAATTGCAGTTGAGTCTTACCCAACTCTGCCGCCAGCATATCTTCATCCATATCCAGTGCAGCATTATTCTGTTCTTCCCATAGCGCCCTGCCCCACACTTCAATGCGGTTGGCACGACCCACAACATAAACTTCACGTTCAAAATTCACCAGACGGCGCAAATGTGCCGGTAGCAATACTCTGCCGGCACTGTCTAAATCCAAAGTATCCGCATTATGCAACAGTAAATTCTGATAAGCCTGCAATACTCTGTTGCCTGCCACAGGAAGCTGTAACAGCTGAGCTTCCACACTGCGCCATGATGACTCGGGATACAGTAACAAATGTGTGCGCTTTTCCAGTGTGGCAACCAGTACCGGAGTGAAATGACGCGCCAGCAAATCACGAAACTTGGCCGGAATCGCCAATCGTCCTTTACTGTCTATACTTAATTCATACGCGCCGCCAAACACTGTTCAGCTCCTATTCAATATAACGGGATTATCCCCCACTTCACCACACCTTTACACACTTATTCACACTATAAGGCAATTTTGCATACAGGGTCAATGTAATCCAGTCAAATTCCGAAGCCGAATAAAAGCAATCTAAAATACAAAAATATATTTAAATCAAATCATTATTTTACTAATCATCCAATCCAGTCCCTATGTGCCTTTTCAGATACTTGACCAGGGTCAACATAAGCCAAAATCAGCGTTTATAATGACCATCTTCTTTACAATTTCCATCATCTATCCTATGGATAATTTACCCACTCCTGAAAAAGCCGCATTAATCAGTTCGCAGAAATTGTCTGAACTTATTCAGCAGAAAATCCGGCAGCAAAATAACTGGCTTTCTTTTGCCGACTACATGCAAATGGCACTGTATACGCCTGACTATGGTTATTACACCGGCGGAGCACAAAAATTCGGTCGTGATGGCGACTTTATTACTGCACCTGTTCTGACTCCTTTGTTCGGGCAGACGCTGGCGCATCAATTAGATGCACTATTGCCACAAACAGCAGGCAATATTTATGAATTCGGTGCCGGAACCGGTCATCTGGCAGCATCTGTTTTGCCAGCTCTGCACAGCCAGTACTTTCAGCACTATTACATTATTGAACTTTCTGCAGAACTGGCGCAGCGTCAGAGAGAATATATTCAGACTCATGCACCTGATCAGATACATAAAGTTACACACCTGACTCAGTTACCTGAACAGTTTGACGGTATCCTGATAGGCAACGAAGTTCTGGATGCCATGCCTGTTCCTGTCTATCGCCGTCAGGCAAATCAGATAACAGTAATGGGCGTTAGCTGGCTGGATAACCAGTTTGTCTGGCAGGATAAACCTGCTAGCAGCGCAGCAATACAACAGGTCATGGAAACTTTCCCTGATACAGCAGAACCTTATCAGTCTGAGCTGCATCCGCAACAATATGCCTTTGTAGCAACACTGGCACAAAAGCTGAAACGCGGAGCAATGATATGGATTGATTATGGTTTTGACGCAGCACAGTATTATCATGTTCAGCGCCATCAGGGTACGTTAATCGGACACTACCGGCATCATACCGTCCATGATCCGTTCTTTTATCCCGGACTCACTGACTTAACCGCTCATGTTAATTTCACCCGTATTGCTGATGCCGGCATTGATAATCATCTGGACTTAATTGGTTATACCAATCAGGCAACATTTCTGCTTAATCTGGGTATAACCGAATTACTCGCAAAAACCGGCAAACCGGAAGAAAATGCATACATTCAGACTGCATCAGCCTGTCATACCCTGCTGGATGCACATGAAATGGGCGAATTATTTAAAGTCATCGCATTTGGAAAAGATATTGACGTAGACTGGCAGGGATTCATGTATGGGGATTTGTGTCACAAATTATAGATAATTTAAATTACAAATAAGTTTTATTTGTAAGTAAATAATAATTAATTATGTTTATCAAACAAGATACTATTATATGATGGACTTGATGAAATATCTGCTGATAGCAAGCTGTATCTGCCTGTCAGATATCATTCAGAGAACTGGATAAGAAGTAATAAATCAATAAAAATAATCTGGATATTGTTTTTATTCATTACTTACTGCACCCAATCAGGAATCAGATAATCAAAAGGAACAATCAATGTCATTATTATTATCTCCTATAACCATTGGTAATTTAAATCTGAAAAACCGGGTAGTTATGGCACCAATGTGCATGTATGAAGTAAAAAAGGAAGACGGCATCGTTACACCTTTTCATTTTGCACATTATGGCGCACGTGCCATTGCCAATGTCGGTCTGATTATTATAGAAGCCACTGCCGTACAGCCGGACGGACGGATTACCAAACACGATTTAGGTTTATGGGATGATAGTCAGACAGAAAAATTCTCTCAGCTGGTTGATTCACTACATTATCTGAACAGCAAAGTAGGTGTGCAGCTGGCACATGCCGGACGCAAAGCTTCAGATGCATTGCAGCCGGTTGCACCCAGTGCTATTCCTTTTAATAGCAGCTCGAAAACGCCAAAAGCATTGAGTAAACCGGAAATCACACAAATCAAAGAAGATTTTATTGCTGCAGCCAGACGAGCCCGGCAAGCCGGTGTGGATGTAATTGAAATCCATGCTGCACATGGTTATTTAATCAGTGAATTTCTTTCACCGCTGAGCAATCAGCGTACCGATGAATATGGCGGTTCTTTAGTGAATCGTTATCGTTTGCTGCACGAAATTACTCTCGAAATGCGTGCAGTATTTTCCGGTTCATTATGGGTACGCATGTCTCTATCCGACTATGATAAAACCGGTCAGCAAAACAGTATTGCCGACTGGCAGGAAATATGTCAGTGGCTAGAACGTGACGGCATAGATGTTATCGATGTATCCACCGGAGGTGTTATGGATTACGCTCCGGATATCCCGGTGCATGGCGGTTATCAGACACCTTTTGCGACTGCCATGAAGCAAGTAGTCAATATTCCGGTAGCGACCGTTGGCCTGCTGGACAGCCCTGATCTGGCTGAATATATTTTACAAACCGGTCAGGCAGATTTGATTATGGAAGGAAGGGTGTTATTACGTAATACCAACTGGTTAACCGAAGCAGCCCAGCTGCTGCATGATCATAATTATCAGCCTTTTAATAACTCTTATCAGCGCGGACTAATTAAATAAAAATTTTTATTAGCCGGCAAACAAACAGGCCAGACTTTCACGTCCGGCCTGTGTTCATTAGTCAATATTATTCCGTCTCTGTTGCCACCTGCACTGATTGCGGCTGCAGGCAGGCCAGATATTCTGGCTGCATCTGTACCAGAAATCCACGCTTACCCCCATTAATATAAATCAGTGGCAAAGAATAAATACTTTTTTCAATATACACCGGTAATCCGGCCTTGTTGCCAAAAGGACTGGTTCCACCAACCAGATAACCAGTCCATTTATTAGCCTGCTGAGGGCTGGCTGGTTCTATATGCTTCATACTCAGTTCACGTGCCAGCTGACGGGTAGATATATGCCGGTCGCCATGCATCAGCACAATCAAACCTTGCTTATGCTCATTTTGCAGCACAATGGTTTTAATCACTGCATGCTCGTCTACGCCCAGCGCTAATGCTGACTGTGCTGTTCCGCCATGCTCAACATAAGCATACTCACGCGGTTCAAACGGTATCTGGTGAGCACGCAAAAAACGGATAGCAGGAGTAACCGGAAATTTACTTTTACTCATCAATTATTCTCATCAACTCAGGCAAAGATAAAGGATTATTATTTTACTACTTAGTGAAAAATGATGGTTATCATATAGCGATATCTCGATAGATTCAGAAGATAGTATTGATATAAAAAGGCATTGCTTATATTCTTTTGCTGTCTGTTTTTTTCAGGCCAGTATTGCCCGGCCACAAAATAAATTCTTGCAGTAACAAATAACATTGTAGCTCAGGCTATTTCCACAAGAACCAGTATATGGGTATTGAATTTTATGAGTATTAAATTTTACGAGAGCGGTAACCGCCTGGCAGAAGCCACCATTGTTAACGGCCTGATATTTCTTGCAGGACAAGTTCCGACTAATGAAGATGCCGACATCACTGCGCAAACTGCCAATGTTCTGGCACAGATAGATACTATTCTGGAAGCATGTGGCAGTGATAAGCAGCATATTTGTGAAGCTGTAATTTACCTGAACAATATGCAGGAATATGAAGGCATGAATCAGGCATGGGATAACTGGGTTACACCAGGAAGAGCGCCGGCACGAGCCTGTATACAGGCTGCTCTGGCTAACTCAAACTGGAAAGTAGAAATCAAACTAACAGCTGTACAAAAAGAAATCCTTTAAAGCACTGAACCCGCGTTAAACGCGGGTTCAGTAATTGCTGATTCAGTACAGCTTAGCTGCGATAATCGGCATTAATCGTCACATACTCTCTGGATAAATCACAAGTGTAAATCTTTGCCCGTGCTTCCGCACGTGCCAGATCAATGGTTACTGTAATTTCATTCTGTGCCATTACCTGCTGACCAGCCTCTTCTGTATAGCTGGCAACCCGTCCTCCATTTTCTGCCACCAGCACTTCACCCAGATATACCTTAATTGCTGCCACATCCAAATCAGCAATACCTGCATAACCGATTGCGCATAAAATACGCCCCAGATTCGGGTCACTGGCATAAAAAGCTGTTTTTACCAATGGTGAACGGGCAACAGCATAGCCTACCTGTCTGGCCTCTGCTTCAGTCAGAGCATTGCGTACATCAATAGTAATAAACTTGGTTGCGCCCTCACCGTCACGTACAATCGCCTGTGCCAGTTCCAGTGCCAGATCAGCCAGTACAGTTTTGACGGCTAAGTAATCTTTTCCGGCTACTGACTCTATCCGCCCCAGCTGAGACTTACCTGTGGCTACCACCACAAAACTGTCATTAGTAGAAGTATCTCCGTCAACAGTAATCGCATTAAAAGATGTGGCTGCTACTTCAGCTACCATTTGCTGCAACAATGGCTGGGCTATAGCCGCATCAGTAAACACAAATCCGAGCATAGTAGCCATATTCGGATGAATCATGCCGGAACCTTTGGCAATACCGGTGAAACGTACTTTATGCCCGTCAATATAAACCGTACGGCTGGCCATTTTAGGAACAGTATCCGTAGTCATAATGGCAGCAGCAGCCCGCGGCCAGTGTACAACTTTCACTTTCGGCAAAGCGGCCACAATTTTATCTACCGGCAAGGGTTCGAGAATCACACCGGTAGAAAACGGTAAAACCTCTGATGCACTGCAACCAATCTGCTGTGCAACCTTGTCACATATCAACTGCGCATCATCCAGCCCTTGTTTGCCTGTACCGGCATTGGCATTACCTGTATTGATTACCAGTGCACGCACTCCGGCGTCTGTAGCCAGATGCTGTTTAGCAATCTGCACCGGTGCAGCACAAAAACGGTTTTGGGTAAATACAGCGCCGATACTGTTTATCCCGTTAAGCACAATAAGCGTTAAATCATCGTGTTCCGGTTTTTTGATTCCGGCCTGTCCAACAAATACCTGCACGCCGTCAATGGCTAAAATCTGCTCATCACCAGGCACGGACAAATTAACTGCCATTACTATTCTCCTTTAATCAATATATCAGCTTATTTTTTTCAGCAATAGAAAGTGCTCATCATTATTCCGGCTGAAATTTGCGTTTAGTCAGCACGCGCCAGATAAACATCACATAACCGGACAAACTATAGAGCAGGAAAAAGGCAAACAGTACTACTGATGGTTCCCATGTCACTACCAGTAAGCCAATAACAGCCAGAATCATTACAAAAAAAGGTACTTTACGATAAGCATTGATTTCCTTGAATGACCAGAAAGGTATCTGAACCACCATGGATAAACCGCCAAACAGAGTAATAATCAGGCATAGCCAGTCTACATGAGGTAAACCCTGAAAAGTATGGCTTACCCAGATTAAGCCGATTACCAGTGCAGCTGCCGTCGGGCTGGGAATTCCGATAAACCATTTCTTACTGACTTTACCAATCAGAGTATTGAACAATGCCAGCCGCAAGGCCGCACAGGCACAATAAATAAATGCTACCGAATAACCGATTTTACCAAAATGAAATAACTGCCATTTATACGCAATCAAGGCTGGTGCCACCCCGAAACTTACCATATCAGCCAGACTGTCAAGCTGTTCACCAAAAGCACTCTGACTGTTAGTCAGACGGGCAACCCGCCCGTCCATACCGTCCAGCAGCATAGAAATAAATACCGCAATCGCTGCAACTTCATAATGACCATGCATCGACTGAGTAATGGCATAAAAAGCGGCAAACAGTGCCGCCAGCGTAAATGCATTAGGCAGCAAGTAAATACTGTTATCTCGCAGCCGGCGGCGCCGGTTCGGACGATGGGGGCGATTTGGTTTAATTACATCATTTTTTTCTTGAGTCATATTCAGCTAAATCCTCAACAGGCAATATTAATATTCATCCTGTTTATTATGTTGTGCATATTTCATACCTGCCATTTCTATCATAGCTGTACGTAAATCATCCAGTCCGCTGCCATCCTGTACCGATATATAAACAGCCTGCGGACGACCATGTATATCACGCACAATCCCCTGCATTCTTTGTTCAGCAGACAATTTATCAATTTTATTATAAATAATCAGCTGAGGTATGTTTTCTGCATCAATTTCCTGTAATACCGTATTCACAGCATCTATTTGCCGCTCAAATTCCGGATGGGTAATATCCACCACATGCAGCAGCACATCAGCCAGCGCAGTTTCCTCCAGCGTCGCCGCAAAAGCAGCTACCAGTCCGTGCGGTAAATCGCGAATAAAACCCACAGTATCGGATAATAAAACACTGGTCTGGTCATTCAGATACAAACGGCGCACTGTATTATCCAGGGTGGCAAACAGCTGGTCTTCTGCCATAACCTGAGCTTTGGTTAAACGGTTAAACAGACTGGATTTGCCTACATTGGTATAGCCCACCAGCGCAAAGGCCGGCAGTGTACCCTGATACCGGCTTTTACGCTGAGTTGCCCGCTGCCGGCGCACCTGCTGCAATTGCTGGCGCAGACGGGTAATTTTCTGCCTGATCAGACGGCGGTCAGTTTCCAGACGTGTCTCACCCGGGCCGCGTAAACCGATACCGCCTCTCTGGCTCTGCAAATGACCATAACCACGCACCAGCCGGCTGGATAAATGAACCAGCTGAGCCAGCTCCACCTGCAAGCGCCCCTCCTGACTTTGTGCACGGCGGGCAAAGATAGCGAGAATCAGACCAACCCGATCCAATACCCGGCACTGGAGCAGCCTTTCAAGATTACGCTCCTGCGTAGGCGTCAGCGCATGGTTAAAGACCACCAGATCAATTCCGGCTTCAGCTACTGTTTGTGCCAGTTCTTCTGCTTTGCCTTTACCCACAAACAATGCACTGTCCGGCTGCTGACGTTTACACGGAACAACTTCCACTAAATCTGCTCCGGTAGCACGTACCAGCTCCTCAGCTTCAGCCAGTGCCGACTCAAACAGTACTGTCCGGCGCCCGGCAGCAACCGGAAAATCCTTATCCAGCAATACCCCTACCAGCAGCACCCGCTCTGGCTGCTGCTCAGATAAATTGGTCTTATCGAATCTGCTCATCATTTACCGGTTTGAACGACAACAGGCTGCCTGACCTTATAAAGGGCAAACAGCCTGTATAACAATTAATAGCCTTTATTCCTGAGACAGTACATGCCGTGCGGCAGCTGCTGCCCGATTAGCAGCTTCTGTGACCAGATTTGCATGTTCTTCAGTATTACTTTGCGGTTGAGCACTGATATCAGGAGCCTGCAATGGTAAAGTTGCCAGTACTGTACTGCTGGCACTGACCTTATCACCAATAGCCACCAGCGCAGTAGCATCTTCCGGCAAATAAACATCTACCCGCGAACCAAAGCGGATAAAACCATAGCGGTCACCGCGATGTAATAAATCATGCGCATTTACGTAGCACAGAATACGCCGTGCTACCAGACCTGCAACCTGTACAAATGTTACCGGCCGGCCGGTTTTGGTTACCGCAAGAACTGCATTACGTTCATTTTGTGCACTGGCTTTATCCAGCGCAGCGTTCAGAAAGCTGCCTTTAAAATAATCAACACGCTCCACTTTGCCATCAATAGGGCTGCGGTTAGAATGCACATTGAATACATTCATAAATACACTGATTTTAAGAGCATTCACACCACGGTACGGATCGGTAGTTTTTTCCACAACCACAATACGTCCGTCTGCCGGACTCAGCACATCTTCGGGATTTGCAGGAATATCACGTGCAGGATCACGAAAAAACTGCACCACAAATGCTGTCAGCACCCATAAAGGCAGCGACCACCATCCGCACCAGAAAAAAGTTAATATGCTCAGCACCAGACTGCCAATAATAAACGGCCAGCCTTCCTTAGCAATCAAAGGATAAGGATACACACGCGACACAAGGCTACTCCTTTACAGATGAGATACTGCGGATGAACCGCGAGCTAAAACAATGACAAAATTATAACCCGAAATCCGTACCTTAAAGCACCGTATATAACTATAAGCAGATTTCAGCATAAGAACAATATAAAAACAGTACAATTATTAAACAAAGACCAGCTGAACCATAACGGTTACCATCTCAGTACCGCAAGCTGATATCCAATAATTTCACATTGAAAACACAGTTAAATTTTATTTAAAGAGAAAAACTGCCAGCATCACCAGAGCAATTACCGCCAGCCAGAAATTCTGCTGCCGCTGTGTACGCAGCAGATGAATATAGGCATCACGCCATTCAAGCTGACGCTTTTCATCTACAAGGGCATTAAGCTTACGTGGCAGTGCAGGCAGCATTTGCGCCCAGTCCGGTGCTTCCTGCTTTAGCGTTTTCCATAGCGCTTTCAGACCAATCTGATTATGCATCCAGCGGGTGAGAAACGGTTTGGCAGTTGCCCATAAATCCAGCTGAGGATCCAGCTGTCTTCCCAGTCCCTCTATATTAAGTAATGTTTTTTGCAGCAGCACCAGCTGCGGCTGAATTTCCACATTAAAACGACGACTGGTTTCAAACAACCGCATCAGCACCATACCAAAAGAAATTTCTGCCAGCGGTTTATTGAAAATCGGTTCACATACAGCACGCACTGCTGCTTCCAGCTCCTCTACCCGCGTATCTGCCGGTACCCAGCCGGATTCCACATGCGCAGCAGCCACCCGATGATAATCACGATTGAAAAACGCCAGAAAATTAATTGCCAGATAGCGCTTATCATAATCTGTTAACGTACCGACAATACCAAAATCCAGTGCAATATACCTGCCGTCATCTGCGACCATAATATTGCCCGGATGCATATCCGCATGGAAAAAGCCGTTGTCAAATACCTGAGTAAAGAATATTTCTACCCCATAGCGTGCCAGCTGGTGCAAATCTATATTCTTTTCACGCAACTTATCGGTACTGGCAACCGGAGTACCGTCCATCCATTCAATTGTCAGCACCCGACGCGCACAATAATTATAGTAAACAGCCGGAATAATCAGCATAGTGCTTTTACTGAACTGCCGCCCGAGCAGGCTGGCATTAGCGGCTTCCCGCATCAGATCAAGCTCATCATGCAGATAATTCTTAAACTCTGCGACTACTTCGCGTGGCTTTAAGCGTTTGCCATCTGCAAACAGCCATTCTACCCAGCGCGCTCCTACAGCCATCAGAGCTAAATCCTGATCAATAACCGGCGCGATGTCAGGACGAAGAACTTTTACTGCAACCTTTTGACCGATACCACCGGCCTCATTGAATAAATAGGCTTCATGAACCTGAGCGATAGACGCACTGGCTACCGGCTGCGGATTAAAGCGGGCGTAAATTTCTGCCAGCGGCCTGCCCAGCTCAGTTTCAATCACCCGGATTGCCACATCACTGGCAAACGGCGGCACCCTGTCCTGCAGCAAGGCCAGCTCACGCGCGTAATCAGCAGGGATTAAATCCGGCCGGGTGGATAATACCTGACCAAATTTAACAAAAATCGGCCCCAGACTTTCCAAAGCCAGACGCAACCGTACCGCTGCATCCAGCTGCCGGTATTTGCGTCCGCGCGGAAGTAAACGTATCAGCCTTTGCAGCCATGACGGATGTACATGCTGCTGAACCAGATCCAGCAGACCATATACATACACCGTATGGATAATTACCCAAATTCGTTTAGGCCAACACCACATGCACGCAGCTCCGGTTTGTCCGAATAAAACGACTATTGTACGGGATTTTAACCACCTTTACCGAGCAATCGCTGCGCACAGCGGCATCACACTGTTTTAGCATTCTTTTCAGTCAGCTGTATTGCACCATCAACCTTACCCGGCATAAAGACATAAGCGCGGCCGAAGCCGGTTACAAGGCGAGCCTTTTCCAGTTGCAGACGAAACAGCATGAAATCCGGCAATTCAGACAGCACATCTACTGTATTGCCCAGTTTTGTTTTCATTGCTTGCAAAGCGGCAATGCCATCAGCTGTGTTTTTTTCAATTACCGTAACCGATATAGTATAATTCAGCCGGGCACGGGCAAAAATATTGCGTGCCGAAGCTTCATCTTCAATCAGCATCACACTGGCCTGCTCCTGTTGCTGCAAATTCTGTGTATGTGGTGCCAGACCGGATAATAAGATATACAGACAACCATCATATTCAGCAAAAGGCGCATAGCTTGCCTGAGGGGTACCATCCTGTGCTACAGTAGCCAGAACCAGAGAATTTAATTGCTGTAAACGTGTTACAGCAGCCTGAAGCTCAGCGACATTCTGTTGCTCACTCATACACTCATTCCTGTATCAGATTAACAATAACCAAAATTAATGATAATAATTTCCATCTGAAAATTCAAATTCCATTTGACCGTCATACCATTATTTATCATCGGCGAGGCATCATTATCAAACATACCGGGCACAGAAAAAAAGATGAGCACAAATAAATCATCAAATCAGAATGCCATTAAAATCAATAAAATCGGTAATGATTTACCTGTATCAGAGTATTAATAACAATATAATAAGCTTTCACAGGCCAAAAATTAGGTAAAATTACCTTTCAGCCATTATTCAGGCTGAATTTAATCAATCAGCAGTGGTTAGTTACATGGGTACTCAGCATAATCCGGCAGCCAGTCAGCCTCAGAAGCGTTCCGGTCAGTTTAAACAGCGACTGCTTAAACTGATTTTATTTTGCGGCTTCTTTATTTTATTTATTTTCCTGCTAGCCGGTCAGGACAGCAGAACTGCGGCCAATCACAAACCATGGCACCCCGATCTGACTATTGCAGCCTTTGAACCGGACGGCTCCTTTCTTGCCCTGCCCTATTCCTACGTTCAGCAGCACACACTGGCCAATACCACTTTTCTGGCTAAAAAGCCTGACGGCAGCAAACAGAAAAATGATAACGATACCTTTAGTTATAAAGTTATCGAACAAACCGCACAACAACAGCTGATACGAACCAGCCTGCGTACATCACGCAGCATTACCATTGCCACCTATCAGGCTACCGCCGGCACAGTCACACCGATAAAATCAACGGTATATGCAATAGACCAGATATCAATGGCTGCCGTTCTGGCCTTAGTCAGCGTCTTGCTCCTGCAATTGATATATCGTTTTATCCGCCGCCGTTCTTTCAGAAATAAGACAAACTAATTTCTCAGTACCATCAATTTTCTGATTCATTCCAATACAAAAAAGCCACCTGCAACAGGTGGCTGTATCTGTTATCCGGATAGCAGAATTATTCCGGCTGTATCAGCCCGTTTGTAGTCGGCACCTCCGCCACAACAGGTTGTTCAGCCTGCTGTTTTGCCAGTAATTCATGCTTTGCATCCAAATAACGCTGTATGGTCTGTACCAGCTCCTGCGTACCCTCACGCGCCAGTGCACTGATTTGAAATACCCGCGGGGTTGTCAGATCAAATTCAAACTGGTCATCCGGCTGCGGGTGATCCCAGCCAATATCTGCCAGAAACTGAGCCACACGTTCGGCACGCTCATCATCAGCCAGCATATCAATTTTATTCAACACCAGCCAACGCGGCTTATCGTGCAAAGCCTCATCATAACGGCGTAACTCTTCAATAATCGCCAGCGCCTCTGCTGCCGGTTCCACACCTTCATCGAAAGGAGCCAGATCCACCACATGCAGCAGCAAACCGGTACGCGACAAATGTTTCAGAAACCGGTGCCCCAAACCGGCACCTTCAGCAGCACCTTCAATCAAACCGGGGATATCAGCCATCACAAAACTGTGATTGTCATCACTGCGTACTACCCCCAGATTAGGATGCAGCGTCGTAAACGGATAATCAGCCACTTTTGGCCGTGCAGCCGAAATTGCACTAATCAGCGTAGATTTCCCTGCATTCGGCATACCGAGCAAACCCACATCCGCCAGTACTTTTAACTCCAGCAACAAACTGCGCGCTTCACCTTCTTCACCGGGTGTAGCCTGCTTAGGAGCACGGTTGACTGATGATTTAAAATGAATATTACCTAAGCCGCCCTTACCGCCTTTAGCCAGACATACCCTCTGACCATGATGAGTTAAATCCGCCACAACCAGTTCCGTATCAACATCACGAATCAGCGTACCTACCGGCATTCTCAACTCAATATCATCAGCCCCGCGACCATAACGGTCTGAACCATGACCTTTTTCACCGTTTTTGGCCTGATAGCGTTTAACAAAACGATATTCCACCAGAGTATTAATATTTTCATCGGCTACAGCCCAGACACTGCCGCCTCTGCCGCCATCACCGCCATCGGGGCCGCCCTTAGGCACAAATTTTTCGCGGCGGAAGCTGGCCGCACCATTGCCGCCGCGGCCGGCAACTACCTCGATTTTTGCTTCATCAATAAACTTCATATCATTCTCAGTTTGCAATATTTATGCCGGGCAACCAGTCTCAGTAATACCCTTGTGAACACCTCATAGCATGATTATAGCCAAAGTACAGAATATCTGTGCTGCCTCTTCACACCAGCTGACCTGATAACAAAAAAGCCCTGCCAGACAAGGCAGGGCTTAACATCAGTAAAAACTTACTCGTCTGCGCCGGTATACGGACGCACACTTACGGTTTTACGGTTCAGAGCGCCCTTAACGGCAAATTCCACATAACCATCCACTTTAGCGAACAGAGTGTGGTCTTTACCCATACCTACATTTTCACCTGCGTGAAAACGGGTACCGCGCTGACGAACAATAATTGAACCAGCCGGAATCAGCTCATTACCAAAGGCTTTAACGCCCAGGCGTTTGGCTTCTGAATCACGACCGTTGCGGGAGCTACCGCCTGCTTTTTTGTGTGCCATTCTGTTATTCCTTCACTCAATTAGGCAATCGCCACGATTTCAATCTGGGTAAAATTCTGGCGGTGACCCTGACGTTTCTGATAGTGTTTACGACGACGCATTTTGAAAATACGTACTTTATCGTGACGGCCATGTGCAACCACTTTAGCGGTTACTTTAGCGCCCTCAATAAAAGGCGTGCCCACTTTCACCGCTTCACCGTCAGCAATCATCAAAACTTCATTCAGTTCGATCTGGCTGTCGAGTTCTGCTGGTATCTGTTCTACTTTTAATTTTTCGCCAACGGCAACTTTATATTGTTTACCGCCGGTTTTTACGACCGCGTACATACTCAACTCCAATAGGAATTCAATTAAAAACAAAAATTAAATTTCCGCAAAAAACGGAATTCGCGATTATATCAACGCATGATTTTACTGTCAAAACAATAATAAATATCTCATGGCATATAAATATCTCATGGCATATATAGCTCAGATTAGTTAAGTCAATTAAAAATTAAGCCCTACCGAAAGCTATTTATAGTGTTGCCAGGCATATGCAAGACCCGTTACATTCACAGACTAGTCACAGCCAAAGCAAGCCCACTCAAACTATGGCATTAGATGTCTTAGATGGCGTATTAACTGCTGTCACTCAACAGTCATTAGAGGAAATAATAAAAAGCACCATGACCATTCCCTTAAATATGACAAATACCGGTTTTACCTTACCGGATAATCACCAACCAGATACTCACTATCATGATGCTTTATCGCAGCCATTACCCATGCCAAGCCCTTATTGCATGCAATTAGATGAATCTTGGAATAACGGGATTTTATCTTATAATAATCCGAAACGCATATTTAATCCTGAAACCTATCCTTCAGGCAGTTCCGGCATGATTAGTAATGCACCTGATTTTATGCAATTTATTTTAGCATAAACTTCTTCAAGTAATGCTTTAAGTTCCGGTAAATTAATGGATAAAATGGCGAAGTACTACATAACTGATTTATATTAATAATTTACCATACTCAGACTTAAGCTGAATTATTCAGTGTCATAAAATTTGCTCTCTGGTCTACCGTACAAACACGCAAAAAAACTTTACAAGTATTACAGCATAACTGTTAACCGGCTGCCAGATATACCACCATTTGTGACGAATGCACCGCTTTGAGCATAGAATTTCTGCTCCGGCTTGTGTATACACCAGCATAATTTACCTGTCCGATTCACAATTGCATCTTTATTAACCCAATCTAACTTTTCTCATTTCCCAAATGAATTTCAAGTATAATAATACACAAAAGTGCCCGGCAGTTTCGGGGACACATGGCTAAAACACATCATCATTACCAGTTGCAGAAACACTAAACACATGCTTGAGAACCTGCCTTATTTCCAGAAACACCTGCCTGAAGACTTAAACCGTGTTAATGCGGTAATCAACCGTGCTGTTGAATCCGAAGTTGTCCTGATTTCACAAATAGGCCAGTATATTATCAGTGCCGGCGGTAAACGCCTGCGCCCGATAATTACCATTCTTGCCGGCAAAGCTCTGGGCTATACAGAAGACCCGCTTTTTTCACTGGCCGCCATGGTGGAATTTATCCATACCTCCACATTGCTGCACGACGATGTAGTGGATGAAAGCGACCTGCGCCGCGGCCGGGAAACTGCGAACAATCTGTTTGGCAATGCCGCTGCTGTACTGGTGGGCGATTTTCTCTACACACGAGCCTTCCAGCTGATGGTTGGCTCCGGCAGCCTGCGTATTCTCGAAGTGATGGCAGAAGCCACCAATATCATTGCTGAAGGTGAAGTCATGCAGCTGATGAATATTGGTAATATTGATGTCACTGAAGAACAGTATTTACAGGTAATCGAATACAAAACCGCCAAACTCTTTCAGGCAGCGGCACAAGTAGGTGCCATACTTGCCAAGGCTACAGAACAACAGGAACTGGCTTTAAAATATTACGGTACATATCTGGGCTCAGCTTTCCAGATTATCGATGATGTACTGGATTATGCCGGTGATGTAGAAACCATTGGTAAAAATGTCGGCGACGATCTGGCTGAGGGCAAACCTACCCTGCCACTAATTTACCTGCTTAATCAGGGCAGTGCTGCGGCCAAAGCCGATGTACGCCATGCTCTGGAACACGCCGACCGCAGCTATTTCAACAAAATTCACGATCACGTAATCAACTCTGATGCACTGGCTTATTGCACTATGCAGGCAAAAAAAGCCGTAGATGCCGCAATTAACTGCCTGAATGAGTTACCGGTTAATGAAACCACCCAGGCTATGCGAGATTTA
This sequence comes from Snodgrassella sp. ESL0324, assembly GCF_013344955.1. Taxonomy (NCBI): domain Bacteria; kingdom Pseudomonadati; phylum Pseudomonadota; class Betaproteobacteria; order Neisseriales; family Neisseriaceae; genus Snodgrassella; species Snodgrassella sp. ESL0324. The sequence continues at coordinate 400,441 of NZ_JAAEDS010000014.1, forward strand.
GCCTTGGCATCTTTAGCCCGAATCTCTTAAAATAGCGGGCTATGGCAGATTTCAGCCATAGCCCTGTTTTTAAAAAGTCTCGCCGTAGTTCAACGGATAGAACACATGCCTCCTAAGCGTGCGATACAGGTTCGATTCCTGTCGGCGGGACCACTTATCAGACTTAACTGCGCAAGCTTTTAATCATCAGTTTTCTTCCTGATAATAAATCTTATAAAACTTACGTCCGTCTTCATCCCGTCCTTTTTCAATCATATCTTTACCACCGTGAATATAGATATGAAAATTTTTATCCAGCTTCACCACGCTTTTAAAATACTTCTCCTGCTTTTTTACCGCTTTGGGAGAAATAGCAAAGCTTTTAACCGGTTCTAATTGATTTTCCTGAGCATAATTCTGGCTGAAATCTTGATATTGCTGAATCAGATCATCATTTGCAAAAACCCGCTGCTCAAACTCCTGCAAATCAAACTGCTCATTATTTTTAAAGTAATCAACAGACCTATTCAGCAAACCGATTTTTTCTGATTTACTCTCCTCATCATCAGCGTCCATGGTCTGAGCAATAAATTGCTTGGCTGTTTCCATAATCTGAGTAGTCTGATGATATTCATTATTAACTGGTCTGATACTTAAAAAATCCTCAGTCCAGTATTTGGCCTCTGCATGTTTGTTGGTATTATCCACAACAGCAACCAGATAACCCTGCTCTGAATGCAGATTAAAAATCAGACAGCCTTTATCCAGCTTCTGAATACTTAATCCTTCAATATCAGCCAAATCATAACCATTCTGCCGGTCTTCAACTTTCAGAATTTTTTGCTTGTTTTCTGATTTAAAGATGCCAATACAATCCACTATTTCATCATCTACTGTACAGTCGGCAAGATAAAATACGCCCAATTCTCCGGGCTTAATTTGCGGATGGTTACTTTTATCATACAGATAACGCCCCATATTTTTAGACTGATTAATAAAATCATCAATATCTGTATGCTCAAACATGGCTTTGATAATGGAATAAACCGGATTGAGCTCTAAATCAGGAAAAAAATGAAACTGATACAACTCATCAAATTTAAAATTGGAAGTAATCAATTTATTAAGTGTTTCTTCCACATTTTCATAATTACTTAATTTATCACACAGCCGCACACCATCCGCAGTACTTTTGTTGCCAATACTGTGTATGATCAATCTACTAATATTTCCAAGAACAAATTTCGGCATAGATTCAAACATTCTTATAATCAATAAACAAAATTAATAAGCGCTGGTTATACCTGCGCTTATTTGTTTTTTTTACCAAGCTTTTCTGGATAACAAGAAAAAAAGTATTAACGCGAGGAGAACAAAAATAGCACCAACCAATCCAATATAATGAGTTGACAGTTTCACTAATACCTGGCTGCCGACAAAGGCTCCTCCACCGATACCTATATTATAAATGCCTGAATAAACAGATGTGGCAATGTCAGTCGCATCAGGGGCTGCATCGATCACTTTACTTTGCATTACCATACCAATAATGGTAATGGCTAATCCCCATATCACGCCTTGTATCATCGCGGTGTAGAGACTAAAGGAGCTAAAATAGAGTGATAATAAGCACGCCATCAATAATATTACGGGGACAACTAATATCGCTGTCGGATATTTACTTGCGTATCGAGTAAAAATAACACTACCAATCATGCCCGAAAATCCAATAACCAATAAGAGATGGACAACAACTTCCTGACTGAATCCGCCCACTTTCATCATAAATGGCGTGATGTATGTATAGGCAGTAAAATGTCCTGTGATAATAATAGCTGTTAATAAGTAAATATTGAGTAAGGCCGGTCGTTTTAACACTTTTGGCAGATTTTTGATTGAAATGGTATTAATACTGGGGACTTTAGGAAGTAAGTAAATCAATAAAACTAAAATACCAAAAGCAATGCCACCAATACATAAAAACGTGACACGCCAACCGACTAATTCCCCTATTTTGGTACCAATAGGAATTCCGAGCACCGTTGCCATTGATGTGCCAACTACGATAAAACTCATTGCTTTGGCTTTTTTGCCATTCGGCGCCAACTGAACAGCTAAAGGCGTGGTAATAGCCCAAAATACAGCATGTGCACAAGCGATACCAATACGAGCTGTCATTAAGCTATAAAAATTCCAGGCAAAACCAGCTAATAAGTGGCTGCCGATAAATAAACAAAACAGCAAAATGAGGAGCTTGCGACGCTCCATTCTGGATGTTAATACGGTTAAGGGTAAAGATAGTAATGATACTGCCCATGCATATATCGTTAATAATAACCCTGCATGAGCGACATCCATCGAAAAGCTTTCTGCAATATTAGGCAGTAAACCAACCGGTACAAATTCGGTGGTATTGAAAATAAATCCGGCAAAAGCTAAACAAAGAATCGACCACCATATCTGAGAGCGCTTTTTAGCATTGTTCATGATTTTACTTAACGACGGGATAAATTAATTGTTGGTAATTATAACTGGAGATTAACCATTAAAAGCTTAATTGGTATGCTAGCATTAACGCCAGCAATCAACTTATCAATCAATTAAAATTCAGTAATTTATCCTAGTCACTTGGTAATATATGATTTGTTAAAATTGTTGGAAACAAATTTTGTTTTCAATAACTATTGAATCAATAAAGGAATTAATAAAATACTTAAACCTAATAAGGTTAGCAGTGTTTAGCTGTAAAGTATTTCCTTAATTTAATATTCCTCATTTCACTATCTGGGTTGGCAAGATTATATTTGTCCGTATAATCATTTAAGCTCTTAGTCAGTTTTATACTATGTTCCATCCAAGCAAATAACTTATTACAACTTTTCCTACTGTTTAATCTAAACTTAATTATTGATATTGCAGTTCTACCTTAAACTCAGCATTATCATTTTTTGCTTTTCATATCACCATCAATCAGACCAATTAGTTTAGTAAGCTTTTTTGAAAGTAATGGTAAAAATCTTTATCTAACAATTTCTGACGACAGTGTTGTTTAAATTCCAACATAATTATTTCATCTCCAAGACTGATTTTTTGCTTGTATGCTACGCATGCGATAGAGATTAAATCTTTTCCGAGAATATATTTATATTAAAGTTTATCCTGGAATAATATTTTTCAACCTTTTGTTTTTGAAAATTATTTCATCGATTATTGAATACTGTTTTTTTGTTCTGGATAATATATCATGATAATAATCATTTAAACTTTTCTTGATATACTGTGCGTATTCAGTACAGTTAAATTCAATTAATAATTCCCTGTTTGAATCAAAAATTACATTTACAATTGTTTCATCTTCATCCCTACGTAGTTTGATATTAAAATTATTATATTCATTATGTATTTTTAATATTTTATTGCTAGATAAATCGATATAGTGTTTCTTTGCATAATTGATAAAATTTTTACATTTACGTAAAATAAAACTATTAATTAGCATTTCTTTATCTTTATTAATTGGAACAAAAATCCTCAAAGTAAATTTATCTTTTTTTAGGGGGTTTAGGAGGCGAACCATTCTTATTGTTGTAGTAAATTTATTAAAGATCTTTTCCGGTTCCTTTTCTGCATCAATACTTTCAAAATATTCATTTAATGCTTTTAATTTTTTTAATACATACTCTGTTTCAAAATAATCATGATTCATATCTTCAATCATCGCAATAAAATTTAATTTTGTTAATGAAAAAAGACCATCAATATTATCCAACTTGTTTTCTAATTCTAATTTTCTGTCATTCACAATAAACTTAGCAAAGAAATATTCCTGAAATGAACGATGGATAAATTCAAAAAAACTACCATCCTGTAAAAGTAAAGACACTGAATGCACAAAATCATATCGAATATCATTACTTTTACATATTTTATCTGAACTCAGCGTTTGTGAAGCCAAATCTATATATTTATCAATTTCTTGCAAACTAAATCTATATTTTTTTTTCTGATAAGTTATTGCACAAAAATACATAAAAACTTTTTCTAAGTTTTCATGGGATAGCTTGCTTTTTAATGGCCGGAGAAATCGTCCTTTTGATGCATCGTGTTCTTTAATCAAAACTTGAAAACATTTTTCATAGAAAATATGCCTTTTAGCCGGAATATCGCCATATTCATCAAATGTCAGTAGCATCATTGATGCTAATAAAGGATTTGAGAGAAATTCTTTATGCTTTGCAAATTTATATTCCGTTAAAAACTCAAGAAACTCTGTTTTTCTTTCTTTAACATAATCAATTTTTTTAATGAATGATTGGCATTGGCGATAATCAAAGGGAAGCAAGTGCGCAACATAAAAATTTTCCCACGTTGTGAATTCATTCGGGCGGCTTGTTACAACAAAGGGGCAATCCGGGTATTTTAAAGTTAATTTGATTATTTCCTCTTGAATATTGCCTTGTTGCGAATCACTTACTTCGTCCAAACCATCAATTAAAAAATAAAATAAGCCTTTTTCTAAACCATATGTAAATTGTTCTTGGGTAAAACTATCTGAATATGTCTTGATAGATTCATATATGTAATCAAGTAGTGTTTGAGTATCTGATGATATATTTCTTAATTCAACAAAAATAGGATAAAAATTGACCTGATTATCAATTAATTCTTTATAAATTTTTTTTAGAAAAATTGTTTTACCATTTCCTGCATAGCCTGAAATAATAGTTCTGTGTAAATTTGAGGCTATTGATAACTTTATTTCATCTTCTTCTAAAATATCATCATCTATTTTAAATTGCAGTGGCTCGTAAATTTTATCCAGTTCTGTAGGTCTATCCCTTTTCAGTAAGGTACGCACAAAAGCACATCTTTGGTAATTTGCTTTTATATATTCTGGCAGCCCTTTATTTAGTTTCATTTCATGTTTTTTATATTGTGCAATACAGAATTCAGGGGCTTTTTTAGAAATATAACTAGCCAAATTATTAATAAATTTTTCAATTGCTTTAGTAATTAACATTTCTGTAATCATAGTTAATATCTTTTATTTAATTTATATTTAAGTTGTTAGAATTATATATCATTTAGCATTAAACAAAGCTTCAGTATTTACTTAAAAATAATTTATCTGCTGAATAAAGATAAATGCTATTTGTTTTCCATTTAAAATACAGCAATAATACTCTGTTTACAAAAACTGACTTATTCAATTTCTAAGGATTTTTTATGTCTACCCTACTCCCCATCACCGAAATTGCCCGCAACAGCAGCATTCCCGAACAATACCTTATTCCTTACGGCCGTGAAGTAGCTAAAGTAGATTTAAAGGTGATTCAGCCGGATAGCAAACAGGGTAAGCTGGTGCTGGTGTCGGCTATTACGCCGACACCGCTGGGAGAAGGTAAAACAGTAACCACCATCGGGCTGAGTCAGGGGCTGAACTTTATCGGTAAGAAAGCAATTGCCTGTATCCGCCAGCCCAGTCTGGGGCCGGTATTCGGGGTAAAAGGAGGGGCAGCCGGCGGCGGTCAGGCACAGGTTTTGCCGATGGAAAAGCTGAATCTGCATTTAACCGGTGATATTCACGCTATTACAGCGGCTCATGATCTCGCCTCTGCGGCACTGGATGCACGCTTATACCATGAAGAACATCTGGGCGAGGAGTTTACGGCGCAAACCAAGCTGCCGCGGCTGAATATTGATAAAAACCGGATTGTCTGGAAACGGGTAATCGACCACAACGACCGTGCATTGCGCCGGATTAAAGTAGGTGTGGGCGGTGGTGTTAATGGTGTGGAGCGTGAAGACGGGTTTGAGATTTCTGCTGCTTCCGAATTAATGGCGATTCTGGCTCTGGCGACGGATTTACAGGATATGCGCCAGCGTATCGGGCGGATTATTCTGGCTTATGATACTCAGGGCAATCCAATTACGGCAGAAAAACTTCAGGTAGCCGGTGCGATGACGGTGTTACTGAAAGATGCGATTAATCCGAATCTGATGCAGACGGCAGAACAGACCCCAGTACTAATTCATGCCGGACCGTTTGCCAATATTGCCCATGGTAATTCTTCGGTGCTGGCGGATATGGTCGGTCTGCAAGTGGCGGATTATGTGGTAACAGAAGCTGGTTTCGGCTCTGATATGGGCATGGAGAAATTCTTTAATATTAAATATCGCCAGACAGGTGTGGCGCCTTCATGCGTTGTATTGGTAGCCACGGTACGCAGTCTGAAATCGAATAGCGGCCGGTTTAATATTAAGCCGGGTCAGCCATTACCGGCAGAAGTTACTCAGTGTAATGTTGAGCTGCTGGCTGAAGGCAGTGCTAATCTGGGCTGGCACATTCAGAATGCGAAAAGCTATGGCCTGCCTGTGATTGTGGCTATTAACCGCTTCCCGTACGACCATCAGGAAGAGCTGGATTTTGTACGCCAGTATGCGCTGGAACACGGTGCCTGTGCATGTGAAATCAGTGATGCGTTTACTCAGGGTGGTGCGGGTACTCAGGCTCTGGCTCAGCATGTAGTCGCTGCCTGCAATCAGGAAAATTCGGTTACTCTGCCCTATGCTGACAATATACCGCTGCCGGAAAAAATTCAGACCATGGTGAAGAAATACGGAGCACGTCAGGCTAATCTGTCGGCACAGGCTTTGCAGAATATTGAAGAAATCAAGCAGCTTAAGCTTGATCATTTACCGTTATGCATGGTGAAAACACCATTATCTATCAGTGCAGACCCGAATCTGAAAAATGTGCCGACAGATTTTGATGTTGAAATTGCCCGTTTACAGGTATCGGCCGGGGCAGGCTTTATCCGTGTATATGCGGGTAATGTGATGACTATGCCAGGGCTGGGTACTCTGCCTGCTTATCAACAGATTGATATTGATGCTGAAGGTAATATTGTCGGTTTACATTAAAATTTAACAGAACCGCCGGTCGGTTGCCGTCTGAGTGACAATCCATGCTTATGCCACAAGAGTTTTATGCTTTTGTGGCATTTTTATGTATATTAGTCTGAATTCAACAACCATGAACATCTGAGCCTTGGATAAAGATTATGGCTTATGGCCAAAAGCTGGCTGCAATACCGATTATAAGGTTAAAATTAATTCAGCGCGGCTTATATGGTATTTTTCTGATTAATTATTTATGTTTAGATTATAAATTATAGTTGTTATTATTAATTTTAAAGTTTAAAATCATTAAATATAAATTTAAAAATTAATTTATTTATCTATAAATTAAATTATCAAGTGTGATTTATCATTTAAATTAATATTTTTTAAGTTTTATATTACAAATGTATTTTCAATATGCTTTTTTTAATCTAAAATTATAAAAAGCTTACCGATTATTCTGATAAGTCTAACCGGTAAGCCACAATTCAGATTTCCGTATGTCTGTTGTGTTTTATTTATTCCGTTTAAGCCAGAGGTTGCAGTAATGCATCGAATGCATCCACAAACTGTTGTAAGCCTTCTTGCTGCAAGCGCACTGCGAGGGATTCAAGATTAATACCCAGCTTCTGAATTTCAATCAGTATGTTTTTAGCCTGCTGTACATCTTGTGTCAGTGTGGCATTAGCATGTCCATGATCGATAAAGGCATTAAGCGTGTTGGTGGGTACGGTATTAATGGTATCAGCACCAATAATATTTTCTACATAGCAAACATCGGAATACGCCGGATTTTTAGTCCCTGTGGATGCCCATAGCAAACGCAGTGGTGCTGCCTGCTGTGCAGCCAGATCGGTAAATTCACGGCTCTGGATAAATTCCTGCCATTCAGCATAAGCTGTTTTGGCCAGTGCAATGGCGGTTTTACCCTGCAAAGATTCCGGCAGAGTAATGTCCAGAGCGCTGTCAATGCGGGACAGGAAAAAGCTGGCGACTACCTGAATACGGTTAACCGGCAGATTTTGCGCCAGACGCTGGCGAATGCCGGCAGCGTGTGCCTGCCATGCTTTGCTAAGCTGGGTTTTAGAAAACAGCAGGGTCAGGTTAACATTAATGCCCTGTGCAACCAGTGTGGTTAATGCCTGTATTCCGCTGTCTGTTGCTGGTACTTTTATCATGACATTGGGTCGGTTAAGAACTTCCCATAGTCGCTGTGCTTCGGTAATGGTAGCCTGAGCATCATCGGCCAGATCTGGCGCCACTTCAAGGCTGACAAATCCGGCTTTACCCTGACTGCGTTCATACAATGGCAGACAGACATCACATGCAGCCTGTACATCGGCCACGGCCAGTTGTTCATAACGCTGTTTGGGGGACAGCGGCTGCTGTTTTAGCTGGTTAATATCATTCTGGTAAAGGGTATCGCTGGCAAAAGCTTTTTGAAAAATGGCCGGATTGGAAGTCACGCCACTGATACCCGCCTCAAGCATATGTGCCAGTTCACCTGACTGAATCAGGTTCCTGGAAAGATTATCCAGCCAGATTTGCTGCCCTAATGTATTGACTTGAGCTAATACGGCCATATTATTTCCTTATAGTAAATATATGTTAGATATGTTTTATTAAGGTTAATCAATCGATTAAACTGGTTATTCATGAATTATGGATTACTCTAACGAGGATGGTGTAATTTGACAAGTTCCGAAGCAAACAAAATAACCGGTATCAGGTTATAATCCGGTTAACTTTATTGTGTTTTCGTTTGCTTATTATTACTGCTGATGATGTTATGAATTTACAGGTTAAATATTTAGGCTGGGGTAAAGAAGTTTTTGCTATTGAAGAGCAGTCGATACGTGAAGTTGCCAATAGTCTGGATGAGCATTTTGCTGAGGCGGTAACGACTATTCTCGACTGCCGCGGACGGGTGATTATCACCGGTATGGGCAAAAGCGGCCATATCGGGCGTAAGATTGCCGCTTCAATGGCGTCTACCGGCACACCGGCTTATTTTGTGCATCCGGCAGAAGCAGGACACGGCGATCTGGGTATGATTGTAGATGGCGATGTGCTGATAGCATTATCCAATTCTGGTGAAAGCGAGGAAATTCTGGCGCTGATACCGGCCATCAAACGTAAGCATGTGCAGTTGATCTGTATAACTGGTAAAACCAGTTCGAGTATGGCGAAACATGCGGATATCCATTTATGCGCACATGTATCACAGGAGGCCTGTCCGTTAGGACTGGCTCCAACATCCAGCACAACAGCGGTAATGGTATTGGGCGATGCGCTTACGGTGGCACTGCTGCGTGCACGCCAGTTTACCCCTGAAGATTTTGCGCTGAGCCATCCTGCCGGCAGTTTGGGCAAACGTCTGTTGTTAACGGTGGCTGATGTTATGCATGGCGGTCAAGATATGCCTCTGGTACAGGAAAATACGCCTTTGCGTGAAGCCATTGTTACTATGAGTGAAAAAGGTTTGGGAATGCTGCTGGTAGTCAATACTGCCGGAGAGCTTTGCGGTTTATTTACAGACGGTGATTTACGTCGTTTATTTCAGGATAACCAGCAATTAAAGGAATGGCTGATGGCCGATGTAATGGGACATACCCCTAAAACCATCTCTGCCGACCGGCTGGCGACGGAAGCCCTGAAAATCATGCAGGAGAATCATGTAAACGGGCTGGCAGTAATTGATGCAAATAATCGTCCGGTTGGTGCACTGAATATGCATGATTTATTACAGGCACGGATTGTTTAAATGCGTGAGAATGTTATGACTGAGGAATGCCGATGAATACGATGATGTCTGCCAGTGCGGTGGTTGAAGCTGCCCGGAAAATCAGGCTGTTTATTATGGATGTAGACGGCGTACTGACTGACGGTCGTATTTTTATCCGTGATAACGGCGAGGAAATCAAATCATTCCATACACTTGACGGCCACGGATTGAAGATGTTGCACCGCCACGGCATTCAAACGGCAATTATTACCGGACGCGACGCACCCTCTGTCGGTATCCGGGTACAGCAGCTTGGCATCGGATATTATTTTAAAGGTATTTCGGATAAACGCAGCTGTTATCGGCAATTATTACAGCAGCTTGGTTTAGATGAGCAGCAATGTGCTTATATCGGTGATGATGTCGTAGACTTACCGGTTATGAAACATTGCGGGCTGGCAGTTGCAGTACCCGGTTCTCATCCTTTGGTGTTACAGCATGCTGATTATGTTACTCGTGCGCCCGGTGGAGCCGGTGCAGTACGTGAAGTCTGTGATTTATTACTGGATGCACAGGGCTTTCTGGCTCAGGATATGGCGGAGTATCTGGCATGAATGTGATTCGCAGCCGCAGTAACTGGGCGTTTCCGCTGATTCTGGCTGTAGCCCTTGGCGGCATAAGCTTCTGGCTAGACCGGATTACTGATATCAAGACAGTGGAAGTTCCCCTGAATCCGAAAGAGCCTAAATATGTGATTAATTTAATCGACGGTGAACGGTATGATGAGCACGGCCAGTTAAGTGAAACCATTCACGCCACTGCTGCCCGGCAGTTTCCGCAGCAAACTGTTATTTATATTGATAATCCCAATATGGGATTATATAAAAACGGTGCTGAACTTTATCGTATTAAGGCCAATACCGGACAGTACTATACCGACAGCCGCAAGGTAGATTTACTGGGACAGGTAGTCTGGCACAAAAATCCGGTGGGAAATGAACCGGCAGGACAGCTGGAAACCAGTGTATTACATGTTGATACACAAACTCAGGTAATCAAAACTGATGCACAGGTTTCTTATCAGTATGGTATATCTCACGGTACATCACAAGGTTTCGAATACGACAAACAACGCGGCTTTCTGAATTTACCCGCACGCGTAAAGGCGATTATTTATGACCCGCACTCTCATTAACGGCAAAATTTTAGCAGTCTTTTGTCTGCTTGCCGGCAGTATGCATGCATGGGCACTGGAAAGTGACCGGCAGCAACCTATTCAGATTGAAGCCGATCAAGGCTCTCTGGATAAACAGAATCAGACAACCGTATTTACCGGTAATGTAAAAATGCGGCAGGGCAGTATGTATATGAATGCAGCCCGTATCACTGCGCATAAGGATAATGCCGGTAACCAGACAATTATTGCTGATGGCAAGCCTGCTACGTTCGGACAGCAGCTGGAAAAAGATGGCATGGTAACCGGTCACGGAGATAATGTACATTATGAAAGCCTGAGCGGTATTGTTACGATTACCGGTAATGCTCAGGTAAACCGTGGTGGTGATATGGCACGCGGTGCAGTAATTGTTTATAACACCAATACTGAGGTTTATACCGTTAAAAGCGCGCCTAAAGGCCGGGTACACGTTATTATCCAACCGCAACAGAAAAAGAAATAATCCATACTCATGAATGTAATGCCTACTGTGCCGCCAAGTCAGCTTCGTGTCAGCGGTCTGAAAAAAAGTTTTAAACAGCGTCAGGTAGTTAACGATGTCACACTGGAAGTCAACAGTGGCGAAGTAATCGGACTGCTTGGTCCGAATGGTGCCGGTAAAACCACCAGCTTCTATATGATTGTAGGGCTGATAGCGGCTGATAGTGGCAATATTATGCTAGATGGGCAGGAAATTACTCATCGTCCGGTTTATGAGCGGGCTCGTCTGGGTTTGGGATATCTGCCCCAACAACAATCAATCTTCCGTAAAATGACAGTAGCCCAGAATATCAATGCTATTCTGGAAATTAATTATCCGCCGGAAAAACGAGCCGAACAGCTGGAACTGCTACTGGCCGACCTGCATATTGAGCACCTGCGCAACAATGTTGCACGTTCCCTGTCAGGCGGTGAACAGCGTCGAGTCGAAATTGCGCGGGCACTAGCTATCAATCCACGTTTTATTCTGCTTGATGAACCGTTTGCCGGCGTTGATCCGATAGCATTGATTGATATTCAGAATCTGATTTCTTTCCTGAAACAGCGTGGTATCGGCACACTGATTACTGACCATAATGTACGTGAAACCCTGCGCATCTGTGACCGTGCATATATTATTAATCAGGGTAGTGTACTAGCTTCCGGTGTACCGGAAGAGCTGGTTAATAATGAACAGGTACGCGCTGTTTATCTGGGTGAGCATTTCGAGTATTAACTGCTTATGCAAAGGCCAGCTACTCATCTCCGACTCAGTCTTACAACCCGCCTTAGTCCGAAGCTGCAACAATCGCTACAGGTGTTGCAGCTGTCTACGCTGGAATTACAGGAACTGGTAGCCGGCTGGCTGGCAGATAATCCTTTTCTTGAGGAAGTAGAAAATACATCTGAAGACAGCTTTTCTGATACTCAGTATGTACAGCCGCCACAGCTGGGTATTATGCAAGCCGAAAGTGATGTCTGGGACACGATTGCCGACAATCCTGATATGTATGAATTGCTGCGCCGGCAGGTATGTGAATACGATCTGGATGACGTTACGGCAGCACAGGTGTATTTTCTGATAGAGAATCTGAATGAGCAGGGTTATCTGGACAGCAGTTTAACTGATCTGGTAGAAAATGCACCGCTGGAATGGCGGCTGGACGAAACAGAGCTGGCACAGGCGCTGACGATTCTGCAGCAGTTTGAACCTACTGGTGTTGGTGCTCGGAATTTACAGGAATCCCTGTTACTGCAACTGGATAATCTGTCTGACGAATCTGTCGATAATGATGAAATTCATACCTGTGCGCGCTTACTGATTAGCAAACACTTTGGTCAGTGGCTGAGTACCCATCAGTTTAAACAACTTTGCCGGCAACTGCCCCAGTTTTCTGCAAACACACTTGAAACAGCCTGTAAACTCATTGGCGCACTGAATCCTTATCCCTGTTACGGATTACCTGATCGTAATGGTATTCTGTCTGTACGCCCTGATATGGAAGTTTATATCAATAAAAGTGGTAATTGGCAGATACGCCTTCTGCATGATACTTTTCCTCAGCTGAGAATAGAACCCGGTGTCGAAGAGTGGATAGAGCAAAAAAGCACAGAGATGGACACTATGTGTAAAAACAAATGGCAGGAAGCACAAACCTGTCTTCACAGCCTGCAGATGCGTAAAACCACTCTGCAACGTCTGGGCGAATGGATTTTGCAGCAACAGCAGGATTTTTTCAGTTTTGGTTCTCTGGCGCTGGCTCCCTTAACTATTAAAGAAACAGCTCAGGCTCTCGAACTGGCAGAGAGTACTGTTTCACGGGCAATCAATCAGAAATACCTGACCTGCTCACAAGGTGTTTTTCCTCTGCGCTATTTTTTCAACCAGTCTGTTGCAGCAACGGATGATGGAACAGGTAACAGTCAGACAGCAATTAAATCACTGTTGCAAAGTATAATTAACGGAGAAGACCCGCAACATCCCTATTCTGATACACATTTGGCAAATCAGCTGGCTAAGCAGGGTATTAATCTGGCCCGGCGCACAGTTGCAAAATATCGTGAGGACTTGAAAATTCCTCCGGCGCACCAACGTAAAGTACAGTACAGTAATCATTAATTTTCAGTTAACTTCCATAAAATTTATCCTGTTTTTTCCTAAACCCTTTAAAAAGGATCAGGCTATGAATCTTAAATTTATCGGACAGAATCTTGATGTTACCGCAGCTCTGAAAGACTACACACTGAATAAGCTGGAGCGCATTATCCGTCATGCCGATCAGGTCATCAGCGCAACTGTCACTTTCTCTGTATTTAAAGTACAGAAAAAAGCTGAAATTGATTTGCATCTTTCCGGTAAAGATATCCATATTGAATGTCTGGATAATGATATGTATGCTGCTATCGATTGTCTGATGGATAAACTGGACAGGGCTGTGATTAAATATAAAGAAAAAAGGCAGCCTTCACACCAGACACCCGAAATATATACTGATACGGATACTGCTGCTGAACTTGAATAATCGGCAGATATTTTGAATATATCTCTAAAATGCATTTGTGATTTTGATTGCAGTTTTTTACTAAACTGCTCTGCCAAAGGTATATAATTAACTTTGAAATAATATTTTATTTGTAGTTAAATATTTCATAGGTAACATATAAATATTAATTAACACGCAATTCTTTATTCAGAATAGAAAGAGGTATTAACATGAAATCAAATCTAAAAACACTGACTTTAATAGCTGCAGTAGCTGCTTCTCTCTCTGCCTGTGCTGATATGACCCCAGCTCAGCGTAATACTGCTGCCGGTGTAGTAGTAGGAGGTGTGGCTGGTAATCTGTTAGGTAAAGATACTGGTGCTACTTTAGGTGGTGCTGCTCTGGGTGGCGTTATCGGTAGCCAGATTCAATAATCAAATTAGTTAACGAAAAAAGCCTGCTGTTATCAGCAGGCTTTTTTATGGCTATCAATTGGGTTATTCAGATTCCGGCTGTTCAATTTTGCTGATACGTACCCGTTCCAGACGGTGCCCGTCTTTGTTCAATACTTCAAAACGGTAACCGGCATAATCAATGGTATCTCCGACATCCGGAATATCCTGCATTTCTTCCATAATTAATCCGGCTACAGTATGGTACTCAGCATCTTCCGGTAAGGTAGGCAAATGCAGATGCTGAGCCAGAATAGCATATTCAAGACTGCCGTCTACAGTAACGCTATGATCGGCATTTTGCTGGATACTGGGCGCATCGGCACGCTCATACTCTTCTGGAAAATCACCGGCAATGGTTTCCATTAAATCTTTCATGCTAACCAGTCCGAGTACAGCGCCAAATTCATCAACTACCAGCGCAATATCAGCACTTCGCGAACGAAACAGCTCCATAGCATCAAGTACAGTGCTGCTGTCCGGTAAGACCAGCGGCTGTCGTAACGCAGCCTGAATATTTAATTGCTCTCCGCTCAATAACTGGTTAAGTAAATCTTTTTTATTCACAAATCCCAGCGGCTCATCAATTCCGGCCTTTCCTACTACTACCAGCCGTGAAAATGGTGTGCTTTGTAATTGTTGGCACTGCTGCTCACGCGGCTGAGATAAATCCAGACGTTCAATATCACTGCGCGGTGTCATGACACCCATTATCGGACGTTCGGCCAGAGTAAGTACGCTGCGAATCATGGATTTTTCATTTTCTTCAAAATGTTCGTCATCATCAGTTTGCGTACCATTTTTAGCCAGCTCTTTTTCACGCAGACCCATCATACCCAGCACACTATCAGCGGTACGATAACGCCAAGAGCGGCCAATCATATCGTTACGACGGGTATTCCGGGTAGAAATCTGATTAAATATCTCAATCAGAATGGAGAAAGCAATAGCGGCATACAGATAACCCTTTGGTATTTCAAAGTGTAAGCCTTCAGCAATCAGGCTGAACCCTATCATAAGTAAAAAGCCCAGACACAGCATCACTACTGTAGGATGGCGATTTACAAACTCTGTTAATGGTCCGCTTGCCCAAATCATCATTGCCATAGCAATAATCACGGCCAGCATTGCCACTGTAATGTGTTGCACCATGGCGACAGCGGTAATAACTGAATCAAGTGAAAATACCGCGTCAAGCACGACAATTTGTAATACCACACTCCAGAAACTGGCATAAACGGAGACATTGGTAATTGACGCCATAGCAGTATGCCCTTCCAGCCGTTCATGCAACTCAGTTGTTGCCTTATAGAGCAGGAAGAGTCCGCCACCGAACATAATCAGATCTTTAACTGAAATGGCAAAACCGCTGATATGTACAAAGGGCTTGGTCAGGGTAATGATAAAAGACATCAGTGCCAGCATCAGAATGCGAATCAGCACTGCCAGAGACAAACCAGCTATACGGGCATGGTCGCGCTTTTTCGGACTGGCTTTATTCGCCAGTATGGCTACAAATACAAGATTATCGATACCCAGAACGATTTCAAGAATTATCAGGGTAATCAGCCCTACCCATGTGGCCGGTTCTCCTAACCAGCTAAAATCCATTTTCTTTTCCTATGCGTTAAATACAAACAGGCAGCCTGCTACATGAGCAAGGCTGCCTTAAATCAGAGAAAAAACACGTCTACATGCACGATACAACTGCTCGAGACCTCGTCTTCCATCTGAAAGTTTCCTTAAAATAATCTTAAATGCAGTTTAGCAGCATAAAACAAAAAATCAAGTACCCCGCCTGAAAGCAAGCATTTACATAAACAGCTGAATCCGGATTGGGCTCAAAATATGGTATGCTATCACCTTACTATTTTTTTAATTACTCATGAATCTGTTTCGTCACGCCCGTTTTTATACTACCGTTAATCATCTGAAAGACCTGCCCGCAACAACCGCTGAAATTGCTTTTGTCGGTCGCAGCAATGCGGGTAAATCAAGCGCAATCAATACACTGACTAATCATACTCGTCTGGCTTATGTATCCAAAACTCCAGGCCGTACCCAGCACATTAATTTTTTTGAACTGACTAATGGCGGGTTTATGGTGGATTTACCCGGTTATGGTTACGCTCAGGTACCTGAGGCAATCCGCAGACACTGGGTGACACTACTGGGCGATTACCTACAAACACGCAAGCAGCTGATCGGACTGATTCTGATTATGGATGCCCGCCACCCGCTTAAAGAGCTGGACAAACAGATGCTTGATTTTTTCGCGGTAACTCGGCGCCCTGTCCATATTCTGCTCTCTAAAGCAGATAAATTATCAAAAAACGATCAAATTAAAACCTTGGCGAGTGTGAAAAAAGCACTTCAACCTTACATTGCCCGCCAGCAAGTTACGGTACAACTGTTTTCCAGTTTGAAAAAGCAAGGTATAGATGAGGTCAATCAAATTGCCACTGATTGGTTTACCCAACAAACTAATCTGACAACAGATGCAGACAAACCAGACCAGAGAACCACAGATTAATAGTTATCTGTCGTACTATACATCTGCCAGACTAAAACCATATCGATATTGAAATTTAAATAGTAGCAGTTTACATACAACTACAACGTATTCTTTGGAGAGAACCTGCCAGCCGGATAAGTATAAATAACTTTATCCGTTGGCTACAGGCAACTGATTTTTATTTTTCTGGCGGTTCCTGTTTCTGCCCGGCGTAAATTTAGGCAGTAAAAAATGCATACTTAAACCCTTGGGTTGTTGATTATCTGCATAAATTTTGCCATGGTGGCGATCAATGATGTGTTTGGTTAACGCCAAGCCTAAACCTGTACCCGGTTTATTAGCACTGCTGTCTGCACGATAAAAAGCAGTAAAAATATGCGGTAACTGATTTTCTGCTACACCGGGGCCATTGTCACTGATATCAACCTGCCATTGCTGTTTACCACCCTCATGCAGATAAACCTTAATTTCACTGCCATCAGGGCTGTAATTAATGGCATTACGCACAACATTATCAAAAGCCCGATATAAATAGCTTTCATTGGCTTTTACCATAGCAGTATCAGGAATATCACACTGCCATGATAAAGTTTGCTGATGCTGCATAGCTATGGCCTGATTGTCTTCCACGATTTGTTTGATTAGTGGCACCAAAGACAAAGGTTCGAGCGTAATAGGCAAATCAGAAGTTTCCAGCCGTGATAAGGTAAGCAATTCACCTACCAATAAATCCATACGCCCCAGTTCACTTTCCAGACGCTGCAAGTGTTGTTCCTGTTTTTGTGGCTGTACGTGAATTAAACCAATAATTGCCTGCATGCGTGCCAGCGGGGAGCGCATTTCATGCGATACATGGTGCAGCAGGTGACGTTCTTTTTCCACAAGTTTCTGCAATTTATCTGCCATATTGTCAAACTGTACGGCCAGAGAATACAGTTCATCACGACGTTCTGATAACTGATGAGAAACACGGGTCTGCAAATTCCCATGAGCCAGACGATCCATCCCGCGCCATAATACGCGGATTGGCTGAGTAATATTATTAGCCAGAATATAGGCTGTTAATAAACCAACAACAATAATAAAGCTGAGAATGATAAATTCGTGCCAGACTGGTGCAATGGGTAAACCGGGAATAAAAAACGGGCTCGGCGGGCGTGGAGTACGTTCATGGTTCCAGCCACGAATCATGAAGAGATATTCTTCACCCAGTGAATTATAGGCAATCTGTACGAGTTTTGAGTGCGGATGTGACAAAGCGAACTCATGTGCTTTATCGATATCCTCAGGATCAATAGGGCGCCCTAGTATGTCGTTTTTGTTGTCACCGGTAATAACATACAGGTTTTCGCCACCCGGACTATTCCCCCACTCAACCAGTTGTTCGCGTATACCGGCATCACCACGTGCCTGAAACGCATTCATGGTGCTGCTCAGCAGATTTTCTTCAAAATTGCGCTGTTGTTTAAACCGTGTTTCGGCTAAAGTGTTTTGTACCAGCCAGAATGAAGAACTGGCCACAAAAATGGCACAAACAATAACAGCACAAAAAGTAGCAAAGATACGGGGGAACAGTTTCATAAATCAGAACAGGCTGTTTATTAACAGCCTGTATCCACTGGTTCAGTTTTTTACAAACAGATAACCCAGACCACGCACAGTCTGAATCAGACTGGCATTGCCCAGCTTATGACGAATACTGGATATATGAACGTCGATACTGCGATCAAATTTAGCCAGCTTCCGGTCTAGTGCTTCCAGAGACAGTGTTTCTTTGCTAACTACCTGTCCGGCATGACGCATCAGAACTTCCAGCAGATTAAATTCGGTACTGGTCAGCTCCAGTGGTTCCTCTTCAATAGTAACCTGACGTTTAGCCGGATAAAGTACTACACCACTGGCTGCAATACTGTTCGGAATGCCATTCTGGTCATTGTCATGGCTTTGATGTGTACGGCGAAGAATAGCATTGATACGAGCCAGCAATTCACGCGGCTGACAAGGTTTCGGCACATAGTCATCCGCACCCATTTCCAAACCGATAATGCGATCAATATCATCACCTTTGGCGGTTAGCATAATAATCGGAATCTTGCTTTGAACCCGTACCGTTTTCAATACATCCAGACCGTTCATTTTCGGCATCATGGAATCCAGAACCACTACATCATACTGACCGGTTAAAATTTCTTTAACACCGGCTTCACCATCAGCAACGCGGCTGACTTCCAGACCTTCTGCTGTCAGATATTCAGTGAGCAGTTCAGTCAACAAATTATCATCATCAATTAATAATACGCGATTCATATCATCCTCCTAAATGGAAGTGCGTTGTCTGTATTGACTACAGACGAATTTACTATATTTACACTTTGTATCTTAACATGTAGGTTGAGATTATCTTTACAATAACAAGGCTTTTGCTCATTTTTTCATTAAAAAGCACTATGTTAAATATTTGTCTGAACTCTATAAACAATTCACTTTCTGCATGCTTTGCTGCTGATATTTCAGGCAATCTTGTTGCAATTGTGGTATTACTGCCACGGCCTGAGGCTGCTGTTTAAATCTGCTTATAAAACCAGGAACAAGTACAGGATAATAATGACTTACATGGCTGAACCACTCTTTAGCCTCATTATTCTGATGTGCTTGCTCTAAGTAAAATCCGCGCATGAAAGTGTTGCTATACGGGCGATACCGTCCGGCAAGTAATGCAGCCTGTTTACCCCATAAAGGTAAAAAAGAATCAGTAACATTCAACTTTTCGATAATTGCCATGTCTACATAATAACGAAGAAAGTACATTTGATTACGCAAATCATGCATACGGCTTACTTGTTCAGCCTGGGGCAGATTACGTTCAGCACGCACTTTTAAAAAACGCTGATAGTTCATCATTTGCCACAGAAGCAGAATCATCGAAATCAATACCACTATGGCGCAGAACTGATTTACGCGGCCGGACGCCGGACGGCAAGACCGTTTCAAGTCTTTCTGTGATACAGGCGTTAGTGCCACAAACAAAACAAACACAGCAAGAAAATAGCTGTACCACAGCGGATATTCCAGCATGCTGTGGCATAAAGACACCAGAATCATACTGATCAGCACAATTGATGCCGGATTAAATCCCTTACGTAAATAAGGCCAGATAACCCATACAAAGCAGGCACTGACAATTAGCAGTCCGACTATGCCTGTTTCAGCCAGTAATTGTAATACCAGATTATGACAATGAGTAAACAGCACGGTATTTTCATACTGACGAAAACCATTCGGATAAACATCTGCAATAGCAAAGCCCTGATATGAATAACTGCCCCAGCCATAACCAAACCACGGAGCACTTTGAAATATCAGCCAGGCCTTATGCCACTCCATTTGCCTGCCAGACCGGGCAAATCCACCCTGTTCCAGCCGTGCTGTTCCGGATTGAAAATTGATATGCAGCAACATGTCAAATAATGGGCTTAATATCAGCTGAAACAACAATACCAGACCTATGGCAACACCCAGCATCAGCAACAGGCGATTCGCTGCAGAACCAGCACGCCAGCGCCAGAAAAATAGTGACAGTCCTATTACCAGCACATAGACAACAATCGTCCGTGAACCGATTAGTCCCATGATGCCAGTAAACCAGATTAATAAAATCCATACCAGCCAGTTAGGCAGACGTCGCTGTTCCCATAAAAAGCACAGTGCCAGCACGCCCCACATCAGATAATGCCCGAGATGATTGCGCTGTGCCAGCTGACCATAGATGTAATGATTACCCGGACCGCGCAATATTCCCGGTACCCGGTCTGCAATATCAGCAAACTGCATTACACATACGATTGACTGTAGCAGTACACCCAGCACAAGAGCCATCGCCAGAATAGTGACAGCCTGAGTCTGGCCTATGCGAATCACCCATGCCCGTGCAGCCCATGCGAGCAAAGCCATTACTACAAATACCAGAGCAGTCAGATCAGACTGGCTGATATAAGTAAGATGCATAACTCTTGCCTGTAGCATCAGCAAAAAAGCGAGCAATAGCAGACTGATACAGGCAGGAGGAAATGAAAACTGAGTGTTGCGTGTCAGTACCGTTAATCCAGTCAGACAAAGAGCAAAAAATAACGTCCCGGCTTCCAGATAAAAGCTTGACAGCGTACCTACCCGCCAACTCGACATAAATGGCACAATGCATAAAGTCAGCATCCCCAGCCACCATATCAGCGTGGACAGACGGTAAATACTCGGACACGAATCAATTTGTGACTGATTCATACAACTCTCCAACGAATAACATCATTAGCCGGCTTATATTATTTATTAAACAGGCTGCCTGAAAATTTTCAGGCAGCCTGTTATTTCAGTAAAAAAGTAAAAGTGACAAAACTATTCTCTTCCCGAGTGGACTGTTAAAGCAGTCTTTTCGTTACTACTACCCAAACAGCGACACACCAGAATTCCTACTTCATAAAGAAGAATCAATGGTATAGCAAGTAATGTTTGCGACAGCACATCCGGTGGTGTTACTACGGCAGCCACAACAAAAGCACCTACCACCACATAGGCACGGGCTTTTTTCAATTGCTGAACAGACACTACTCCGATTCTGTTTAACAGAATCACCAGTACAGGCACTTCAAATGTTACTCCGAATGCTACAAACATACCTAGAATAAAAGACAAATATTTATCTATATCAGTTGCCATACTGACACCGACAGGAATAACACCGGTAAGAAAACGGAAAATAACCGGAAAAACCAGATAGTAGGCAAATGCCATACCTAAAGCAAATAATAAAACACTGGCAATCAGCAATGGCAGTATCAGACGTTTCTCATGTCTGTACAAACCCGGTGCCACGAAAGCCCAGATTTGATACAGTGTATGCGGAAGTGTCAGAAGAAATGCCGCCATCAATGTTACTTTTAACGGCACAAAAAACGGGGCAATCACTTCAGTAGCAATCATATGCTGACCAGCCGGAAGATTCGCCATTAATGGTTCAGCTACAAAAGTATAAATTTTTTGCGCAAAAGGCACTAAAACTACAAAGCACAGCAGCAGAATTCCCAGAATCCACATCAAGCGGCGACGCAATTCCAGCAAATGATCAATCAGTGTCAATTCAGTATTTTCTTCAACCTGCTTCACAATCGGTTATCCATCAATGTCGGCGTACCCGCAGTTTAGGAGTAATGCTGTGCCGCGGTCGCATATCCCGCCGGCGTTGCAGAGCCTGCCGGCGTAACGATACCCGATGCAGCAATGGTGCTTCCCTTACAGGCAAATGATAATTTTGTGACGACCCAGAGAACTCCGGCGTACTGTCTGTTTCAGTTTGCTGTTCATCTTTAGAGAGCTGACGTTTAAGTTCATCTACTTCACCGCGGATACTATGCACATTGGCATTGATATCATGCTCAAAAGAACGGGCTGCGGCTTCAATGCTGTCACGCGCCTGCCTGAATTCTGCCACGCCGGCCTGCTGGCTTAGTTCGGTTTTAACATTATTAATGAAATTCTGAATGCGCCCGACCCAGAGACCGGCACTGCGTGCTACCTTGGGTAGCCGCTCCGGTCCGAGTACAACCAGAGCCACAGCAGCAATCAGTAAAATTTCACCAAACCCCAAACCAAACATAAATGCTTTCTACACTTTGCTGTCGTCTTTATTATGTTCGATTACATCATCATTTTTTGCGCTTTCCCGGTCACTTTCGTTCAGTCCCTGCTTAAAATCATGTACAGCTCCGCCCAGATCTTTACCAAGATTACGTAATTTTTTGGTGCCAAAAATCAGTACAACAATCAGTAATACCAAAGCCCAATGCCAAATTGAAAAACTGCCCATGATGTTATCCTTTACTTCAACTGCCTAAAAAAACATGCGCCTGCTGTTTACTCACAGCTGCGCATATTTAAAATTCCATTGTAATTACTGTGGCTGGCGACTGGCTTTTTCAGTCAGACCAGACACATTTTGCCGCTGCTGCAATTCCTGCAATACATCTTCAACCCGAATCTGATGATAAGTTAATAACACCATCGTATGAAACCAGACATCAGCAACTTCTTTAACTAAATGCTGTTTATCCCCGTCCTTGGATGCCATTAATACTTCACCGGCTTCCTCAATCACTTTTTTCAGGATTTTATCTTCACCGGCATGTAATAACTGAGAAACATAAGAAGTTTTCGGTGAAGCTTCACGTCTGCTGTCCAGCACATCAGCCAGTTCAGTTAATACTCTGGAAAAATCTGCTTTTTCCGGCAATTGTGTCATCCTGCTTCCTCTTTAATCAGTATGTGTGTGTCCATTGGCAGGACGTGTATATATTTCATTTTCATTTTTGATAACCGGGTCAGTACTCTGCCAGTCACCATCATGATAAACACGATAAAAACAGCTGGCATGTCCGGTATGACAGGCAATACCTCCGGACTGCTCAACCAGCAGCACCAGTGCATCACCGTCGCAATCCAGCCGCATTTCATATACCTTTTGCGTATGCCCGGACTGTTCGCCTTTCATCCATTGCTGCTGGCGTGACCGGCTGTAATAATGAGCCAGACCAGTAGTTACCGTCTGACGCAAAGCTTCGGCATTCATCCATGCCACCATAAGAACGCGCTGAGTATGCCTGTCCTGTACCACCGCGCAAACCAGACCTTTATCATCCCACTTTATCGCTTCCAGAAGCGTATCAAACACTGCAATTGTCCTTATTTTCAGGTAAACATACAACCACTATCAGAAGCCAGATTAGATACGCATTTCAATACCGGCCTGTTTCATGGCTATCTTGGCATCCTGAATACGTACTTCACCAAAGTGAAAAATACTGGCAGCCAGTACAGCATCAGCATGACCTTCCTGAATACCTTCTATCAAATGTTCAATATTGCCCACACCTCCCGATGCAACAACAGGAACCGACACAGCATCACTTACAGCCCGGGTTAACGGTAAATTAAACCCTGCACGGGTACCATCACGATCCATACTGGTCAGCAAAATCTCACCGGCTCCGCGTAAGGCCATATCCTGTGCCCAGGCTACTGCATCGAGTCCGGTATGCCGGCGTCCGCCATGAGTAAAAACCTCCCAGCAGGTATTCTCGGCATTGATTGCTTTAGCATCTACCGCCACAACAATTGCCTGATTACCGAAAAATGCACTGGCTTCACTAACCAGTTCAGGGTTGGTCACTGCTGCAGTATTAATTGATACCTTATCAGCACCGGCATTAAGTAAGCGGCGCACGTCTTCAACACTGCGCACGCCGCCTCCTACTGTCAGCGGAATAAATACCCGGCTGGCTACCGCTTCAATAACATGTAAAATCGTATCACGATTATCCGAACTGGCGGTAATATCCAGAAAAGTCAGCTCGTCAGCACCTTCATCATTATAGCGCTGTGCTACCTCAACCGGACTACCGGCATCACGCAAAGAAACAAAATTAATTCCCTTAACTACCCGCCCGTTATCAACATCCAGACAGGGAATAATACGTTTGGCTAAAGCCATAATAATGCCATCTTTCTCTGCTACTGAGCAGCAATCATTTACTTAGCCACTGCTCAACCAGAGCAAAAATATGATTCTGATAAAAATAGTAAGCAATACCCACAATTAATGTATAAATCACAGCACTGGTAGTACTTACAGCAATAATATCAAAGAGCCATATGACAATGAATACAAATACCCATTGTGCCATCCATCCCACTAACCAGACATTGTTAACTTCCGGCCATGCATGTTCTATGATACTGCTGAATACCATCATCGCCATCGTAAATATACTGGCCTGAAAAAATGTCTGTCTCGGGCGATTCATTGTAAAGAATAGCCATAAAACTATTACTACCGCACCTAAGATGCTAACCATAAACGTCCTCCCTGATTACCTGTACAGTTACAGTCCAAAAATCATATTGGCTATCGGTATTAATCGAGTCCTATATGATTATTAATTTATACAAAATCAGATTATCAGAAAATATTCTGATCAAGCACTGTCAGCAAAATTTATTACTTATACTGATCAGCCATCCGCTGTGCTGCGGCCAGATCAAGTGAACCTTCATAAATCGCGCGTCCTACAATAGCTCCGGTAACACCCTGCCCGGTTACGGCACATAAAGCTTTCACATCTTTCATACTGCTCACCCCGCCGGATGCAATAACCGGCACAGAAGCTGCCTGTGCCAGCTTAACTGTGGCATCAATATTCACACCACTCATCATTCCATCGCGACCAATATCAGTGTAGATAATGCTGTTAACACCATCATCCGCAAACTGTCTTGCCAGCTCAGTAACATGAATATCTGTCACTTTCGCCCAGCCATCAATGGCAACCATACCATCTTTGGCATCCAGCCCGACAATAATTTGTCCGGGGAAAGCTGCACATGCCTGACGCACAAATCCGGGATTATTCACAGCTGCTGTACCAATAATGACAAAACTCAGTCCCAGCTGCAGATATTGTTCAATTGTATGCAAATCACGAATGCCACCGCCAAGCTGCACAGGCACATTATCCGCTACCTGTTCAAGTATCGCTTTGATGGCGGTCATGTTTTCTGGTTTTCCGGCAAAAGCACCATCCAGATCAACTAAATGCAAACGACGCGCCCCCTGCTCACACCAGTGCACAGCCATCTGCGCAGGCTCATCAGAAAATACAGTGGCTTTTTCCATCAGCCCCTGTTGAAGACGTACACACTGTCCGCCTTTTAAATCAATTGCTGGAATCAATAACATATTAAATTCAAATATACTGACGAGTTAAACACCGGTACCTTTACTTCAATTAAAACGTACCATCCCACCGTAAAAAATTACCCAGCAGCTGCAAACCGGCCGCATGGCTTTTTTCAGTATGAAACTGCGTAGCAAAAACATTATCTCTGCCTACTATACAGGCAAAATCACCGGCATAATCAGCCGTACCCAGAATAATTGACGGATCCTCTGGTCGCAGATAATAACTATGAACAAAATAAAACCATTCATCCTGAGCCACACCGGCAAATAAAGGATGCTCTTGCATCTGATGTACACGGTTCCAGCCCATATGCGGTATTTTCAGTGGCCTGCCATCAGTACTTAATGCAGCCTGAAAACGCGGTACCGTACCCTGAAACCAGCCTAATCCGGCCGTATTACCCTCTTCGCTACATTCAAACAGCAATTGTGCACCAACACAGATACCAAAAAACGGTTTGCGCCGCAATCCGTCTTCCAGCGCATCAGCCAATCCGCTCCGCTGCAAAGCAGCCATACAGTCCGGCATAGCCCCCTGACCAGGAAAAATAATTTTATCAGCCTGATATACCTCATCCGGTTCGGCTGTCAGAATAACTTCCGCCTGCATCTGCTGTAACTGGTTTGCCGCCTGTACAGATTTCAGCACTGAATGCAGATTACCCATACCATAATTGACAATGGCTACTTTCATCTTCATATCTTTATAAAATCAACTGAACATACCTGCAGCAAAAGTTTATCCGGAGTCCGGTTATCACTAACGGGCTGCCTGCTAAGAAACAGCTTGTTATCATACATGAACACCGGATAGCTGAAAATCTGAAACTGGCAGATTATGATACGTAGCCATAATCTTGCTAAAAAAACACATATTTATCAGCAATTATGCTGATTATTTCCATATTATCCATCAGAATTTTATTATCCGGTGACTGATTTCATTTATTTTTATCCGTTAAATTCAATGACAACTTACCGTAAAAAAATAATCCTGAAGATATAAATAACCGGCATATTCATCAGCAATTGATTGCAAAAGCCGATAGAAACTGTAATCAATCACTTCCAACACAACATAACGTATATAAGACAGCCATCAGTAATTGTGACTTGCAAAATAAATTATTGCAGATAGTTTCATAATTACTCGTACAGACCGACATAAATAAATTTATCCGCCAATGTATACACACCAGCGGATTAGAATCTATACAAAACCATTATGCAGTCAGCGTCCCTTTCGTCGACGGCATCACCCCTGCCATTCGCTCATCCTGAGTAACAGCCATTCGCAAAGCACGCCCGAACGCTTTGAAAATCGTTTCTGCCTGATGATGAGCATTCAAACCACGCAAATTATCAATGTGCAGAGTCATCATGGCATGATTCACTAAACCATGAAAAAATTCACTGAACAAATCCACATCAAACCGACCGATTAACGCCCGGGTAAACTCTACGTTATAAACCAGACCGGGACGACCGGATAAATCCAGCACCACCCTGCTCAAAGATTCGTCCAGCGGCACATAACTATGTCCATAACGCGTAATACCGCATTTATCACCCAGTGCCTGTTTTAACGCCTGTCCCAGCGCAATACCAATATCTTCAACAGTATGATGATCATCAATATGCAGATCTCCGCGACAACGGATATCCAGATCAATTAACCCATGACGGGCAATCTGATCGAGCATATGCTCCAGAAAAGGCACTCCGGTATCAAAATTTCCTATACCGGTGCCATCAAGATTAATACTTATTTGTATTTTTGTTTCACTGGTATTACGCGTAATTGTCGCAGTTCGCATGCAATGTTCCATTTCAAAATTATTTATATATGCAGTAGTATAAATTGCCTGCGGCATTTCTCCACTACACCTACAATCTATATCAACTCATTTCTGCCGGCAAGGTCAGCCGGTGTTTTCTTTTCAGCAAACACAAAAAACACGTTTATCAGATAAAATATTATCAAATCATCCTCTCTTGCTTTCGATCAGCCTGACTACATATTAAAATCAATATTTATCTTTTTATTTATTGTAATTATGAGTCAAACCAGCCATTATCAGTTACATCAGATAGACAATATTTCTCTGCAACGTCTGTGCGGCGTATTAGACCAGCACATTATCAGCCTGGGCAAAGCTCTGGATCTTGAAATTACCCGTCGTTTTGACCATTTTACCTTAAGCGGAGAACATATCAGTCAAGGAGTGAAAGCATTGGAGAATCTGGCCAGCATAGCGCGTGAGCGCGATATCAGCGATAGTGACATCCATTTAGCTGCGGTAGAAGCCAAAACCACCACACAGGAAAATTCAGACCACCATGAACCCAAAGTCTGGACTCTGCGCACCCGCCGCGGCAACATCAGCGGGCGCACCCCGCGTCAGAACGGTTATATACAGGCATTATTAAAACATGATGTCGTATTTGGGCTGGGGCCTGCCGGTACCGGTAAAACCTATCTTGCCGTCGCTGCTGCAGTAGATGCCATTGAAAAACATCAGGTAGAACGTATCGTACTGGTTCGTCCGGCTGTAGAGGCCGGAGAAAAACTCGGATTTCTGCCTGGCGATCTGGCACAAAAAGTCGATCCGTATCTGCGTCCCCTGTATGATGCCCTTTATGACCTGATGGGCTTCGACCGTGTGACCAAACTACTGGAAAAAGGGCTGATTGAAATCGCACCTTTAGCCTATATGCGCGGACGCACACTTAACGGGGCTTATATTATTCTTGATGAAGCCCAGAATACCACACCAGAACAAATGAAAATGTTCCTGACCCGTATCGGCTTCGGAGCCAAAGCAGTGATTACCGGTGACATCAGCCAGATCGACTTACCTAAAACTATCAAAAGCGGTCTGAAAGATGCGCGTGAAAAACTCAGCAACATTGAGGGGATTTATTTTCACGTATTCACCAGCGAAGACGTAGTACGCCATCCGTTAGTACAGAAAATTGTCGACGCTTATGATGAAGCAGCTGAAAAAGAACAGTAATCTTTTGATTAATGATTAATCTGAGCACACTGATAACGCAATAAAATAATTTGATTACCGGCAGAAGCTGCATATTCCGCACAGACAGGAAAATGATATTTTACCGCCTGCTGCTAACAGCATAACTGTCAAACAACCCGGACATATCCATTTTCCGGCATGTTAAACTACATCCGGTAAATAAATTCCAACCGACATAAATATGATGAAAACTATTCTGATCACAGGCTGTTCCAGCGGTATCGGGTATGCAACCGCTCAGCTTCTGCGACAAGACAACTGGCGCGTTTATACAAGCTGCCGTCGGGCAGAAGATGTAGAGCGCTTACGTTCAGAAGGTTTTCACAGTCTGCAACTGGATATTACCAATGATGAACAGATACTGGCAGCTATCGAAACCGTAATAGCCGAATTCGGCCACCTTGATGCTTTATTTTGCAATGCCGGTTACGGTCAGACAGGTGCAGCCGAGGATCTTTGCCGGGCAGCCTTACAGGAACAGTTTAATACCAACGTATTCGGCACATGGCAATGCATCAACGCAGCAATGAAAATTTTCCGGCGTCAGCAGCATGGCCGTATTCTGGTAAATTCCAGCATACTGGGCTATGCAGCCATGCCTTGGCGCAGTGCTTATACCAGCAGCAAATTTGCACTGGAAGGACTTTGTGATACCTTGCGTCATGAAACTCATGCCAGTGGTATTTATATCAGCCTGCTTGAGCCCGGACCGATCACCAGTCGCTTTCGTCCCAATGCTCTGATTAAATTCAAACAATATATAGATGTTGAAAACAGCGTGCATCGTGCCGCCTATCAGGCACAGCTCAACCGCCTGCAGGCTGCCGGTTCTGTCGCACCGTTTACACTGACTGCCGAACAATGCGCTCAGGTCTGCGCCCGTGCACTCAATGCCAGCAAACCTAAAGCACGTTACCCGGTTACCGTACCGGCACACCTCTTCTGGTATCTGAAAAAATTCCTGCCCATCAGCTGTCTGGACTGGCTGTGTCGCACTGCCGTCAGAAAACAGGGAAAATCAAACTGACCCCTGCCACAGCCATTTGTCCCAACCAGCCCGCAAAAATCTTATAACAATGACAGAATTATTCAGTACACCCTCATTATCCCGCAAAGGTAATAACACCAGAATCGCCCTTATCCGCAGCGGCGTAGCAGCCATGACCACACACGGCTACATCAGTGCCAATATTGAAAGCATACTGAAACAGGTAGGCGTACCCAAAGGTTCTTTTTATCACTATTTCAAGAGTAAAGAAGAGTTTGGCATAGCCATACTCCAATACTACGACCACTTTTTTACTGAAAAACTGGAACAACATTTATTAAACCGGAATATCTCTTCCGCACTGGCCAGAATTAATGCATTCTGCACAGATGCCAAAACCAGCATGGCCAAATATCATTTCAACAGAGGTTGTCTGGTGGGTGAGCTAATGCAGGATGAATCTCTTCTGCCACAAAATTATCCTGCTTTACTCAACAACATCCTGCACAACTGGCAGGATAAAATAGCCTGCTGTTTGCAGCTGGCGCAACAGCAGCAAGAAATCAGTTCACAAACAGACTGCACAAAACTGGCTTACTTTTTCTGGCTTGGCTGGGAAGGTGCAGTCAGCCGTGCCAAACTGCTCAAAAATGCAACGCCGCTGGATATCTTTACCAAACATTTTTTTAATCTGATAAAAAACCATTAATCAGCTTCCAATATCTGTTACCAGTCATAATCAATAACACTCTACTTAACTGAAATTTAATCAAAATCCCTTATACTTGAATAGATTCGGCAATAATTGCTTACAACTAGACAACCGGTCTATAATAAAAACAGACCATTCGTCTAGTTAACAATAACAGGAATATCATCATGCTATCCAAAGCCATACTCTTAGAAAAAAATCAGACTGAATTTTCCTGCAACATCCAAAATATTAGTGAAGACACCCTGTTGCAACAACCAGGTGATACCCTGATTGAGGTGCAGTATTCAAGTTTGAATTATAAAGATGCTTTGGCTATTACCAACAGTGGACCTGTGGTACGGCAGTGGCCGATGATTCCCGGTATAGATGGTGTCGGAACCGTTATCAGCACCAGCAGTAAGCATTTCAAAGCCGGAGATAAAGTGATTTTAAATGGCCGGGGCTGTGGAGAAACCCACTGGGGCTGCATGAGCCAGCGTGCTTTTCTCAATGCAGACTGGCTTATCCCCCTACCCGCAGGCATAACTACCCGACAGTCCATGATTATCGGAACCGCCGGATATACAGCAGCCTTGTGTGTACAACGTATACTCGAGCATGGCATTACCCCCGAACAGGGTAATATTCTGGTTACCGGAGCCACCGGCGGTGTCGGATCAGTGGCGATTATGTTACTCACCCAGCTGGGCTATACCATTACCGCAGCTACCAGCAAAATCAACGATACAGATTATCTGCAGCAACTAGGTGTGCAGCATATTATCGACAGCAGAACCTTGTCTGGTACAGGCAAGCCATTACAAAAGGAACAATGGTTGGCAGCCATTGACGTGCTTGGTTCTCATAGTCTGGCTAATATCTGCGCACAAATCCGGTATGGTGGCATTGTTACTGCCTGTGGACTGGCACAGGGTATGGATTTTCCGTCCACAGTTGCACCATTTATTTTGCGAGGTATTACCCTGGCAGGTATTGATAGCGTCATGGCATCACGGGTAAAACGTATTGCAGCCTGGGATTTTCTTGCCAGACATCTGGACATTCAGCAATTAGAAAATATCGCGCATACCATATCGCTGAATCAGTGTCGCGACATTGCAGAAGATATCATTAGTGGTAAAATCCGAGGACGATTTATTGTCGATGTAAACCATTAAACCGATAATAGTAAACCTAATCTGCTGCCGGATATGACTTGCAGCTAACAAATATCCGGCATAATCTTTTATTATATTGTTAACAAGAAACATGCTAACTTAAAGCAATACTAAAATAACCGTAGTCAATTTCAACCATACATAATCATCCTGTATCAATGAATCCGCTAACCGTCTATCTTGCATCAGGCAGCCCGCGCCGGCATGAAATTCTCATTAATCTTGGCTACCATGTATTGCGGCTAAATGCAGAGATTGATGAAACTCCCTATCCGGATGAAAACGCCACAGATTATGTCCGGCGCATGGCAAGCATGAAAAACAGTGCAGCACTCAATGCCTGGCAGCAAAACAAACAGCAGCCACCAGAGTTTCCCCTTATCAGTGCCGATACCACCGTCAGCCTGAATAACCTGATTCTTGGTAAACCGGAAAATATCAACGACGCAACTCGTATGCTTAAACTGCTGTCAGGACAACAACATCATGTCCATACAGCAGTCTGCATCTATTGGCAAAATCAAACCTTTCAGACCTTGCAAACCAGTACAGTCAGTTTTGCCGCCTTAAATGATGAACAGATTGCCGCTTATATTGCTACCGGTGAGCCATTGGATAAAGCCGGAGCTTACGGTATCCAAGGGATGGGCGGAATGCTGGTCGAGCATATCAGCGGCAGCTTCACCGGCATCATGGGTTTGCCTGTATACGAAACTACTCAGCTGCTTACCCAATGTGGCTGTACACCACTTACCCGATCATAATAAGCAGAATTAAATCAGCATCCGTACAACTACCATGAAAATTTCTCTTCCACTATTCACTCTTACACTTATCTGCCTGACAGCCTGTTCACATAATGAGAGCACACACAGCATCAGTGAAGCTGCGGCTATCACCGCTTCGGATATCCAAAGTACCCATCTGGAAACCACCACTACCCTGGACCGGATTGCGGATGAAATAAACTCAGCCAGTAACGCTTCAGGCTCAAACAGCCATCCGGCCCGTCCTGCCTCCCTGCCTGCACAACATCAGTAAACCTATTGTCTGCCATCACAATTTATCTGCATTCGATAACATCAATACAAACCAATTCAAAACTATAAAATAAGTTAGCTTTGATTAGTATGGGTAATATCCGACAGCATAACAGCTAAAAAACAAACCATTACCAGCCATCCGCAGCAGGCATAATTGACGCAGAAAAATCAAAAATCTACCATTCTTGATTAAATAACTTAATCAAGATGAGCACAATTGTGGTTGATACAGCAGCAAAACACAATCAGCATGGCGGCGTAAGAGCCGGCGCCGGACGCAAAGCCAGAATTGCCGGACCCAAAATAGTCAAACGTATTCCTGTCAGCCTGATACCGGCAGTAGAACATCTGATGAATCAGCTGGCTGTTACCCCGCTGCGACCGGCACAGCATCTGCCTGCTAACTGCTGGAAAATAGCCGACAACCTCATGCAGCTCAACATTCCCTTAGCCACCGAAACCATTCCCGCCGGCTTTCCCAGCCCGGCAGAACCCTATATCAGCGATTATCTGGATTTCAACCAGTACCTGATAAAAAATCAGGCTGCCACCATTGCCGTACGCTGCGGTGGTGATTCTATGCAGGATGCCGGTATCAGCCGCAACGATTTGCTTATCATCGACCGCTCCATCACACCCAAACACCGTGATATCGTCATGGCCGATTTAGGTAATGAATTTACCATCAAACGGCTACACAAACTGGATAACAGCCATATCGAACTACACTCCGAAAACAGCAGCCAGTCTTATCCCAATTTCAGCCTAAAAGAAGGCGATACCCTTGCCATCGTCGGCGTCGTAACCTACGTTATCAAACACATCCGCTAACCAAGAAACCATGTTTTCAGATCAGCAACTTGCCTTTGTCGATATCGAAACTACCGGCGGACGCACCACCAGTGACCGTATTACCGAAATCGCGGTTATTTACACAGAAGCCGGACAGCAGCAACCACAAACTTTTCATACCCTGCTTAATCCCGATACCAGCATTCCGCCTTTTATTCAGTCTCTTACCGGCATCAGCAATAAAATGGTAGAAAAAGCACCTTATTTCGATAATGAAATTGCCGACCGACTGGCTGCCATCTTCAAAGAGCGAATCTTTATAGCGCACAATGTGCGTTTTGATTACGGCTTCATCAAAGCCGCTTTTAAACGGCTGGGCAGAACATTCAACCCGCAGCAACTGTGCACCGTTAAACTGTCGCGTCTGCTTTATCCCGAACACAAACATCACGGACTGGACAAAATTATTGCCCGCCATAACATCGACATGCAAAACCGTCATCGAGCCTTTGCCGATGCCCGGGCTATCTACGACTTCTGGCAGCAGCTCAGACACAACTTTCCCGCAGATATCCTGCATCAGGCCTGTAAAACCATCATGCAGCGCCCCAGCCTGCCCGCTCACCTGCACAGCGATGTTCTGGATAACATCAGCGACGATTACGGCGTGTACCTTATTTATGGTGACAACGACATTCCTCTGTATATTGGCAAAAGCAAGCAAGTTAAAACCCGCCTGATGAGCCATTTCAGTCAGGATGTACACAACAGCAAAGAAATGAGCCTGTCACAGCAAGCCAGAAAAATCGACATTATCCCCTGTAGCGGCGAACTGGATGCCCTGCTCACCGAATCAGCCCAGATTAAACAGCGCCAGCCCATCCTCAACCGTCGCCTGCGCCGTCAGAAAGACCTGTTTAGCTTCCGGCTGAATACCAATACTAACGGATACAACACCCTGAGCATTGTTCCCATGCGCCACGTTCAGCTTAACCGCGAACAGCACTATTACGGCCTGTTTCACAGCAAAAGTGATGCACAGAAAAGCATTAAAAACATCATCAGCAACACCGATCTGTGTCTGCAAACTCTGGGGATCGAAAAAGGCAGCAATAACCGCCCCTGCTTCCGCCATCAGCTGCATCAGTGCAGTGGTGCCTGCATCAACAAAATTACCGCCGACATGCACAACCTCAAACTTGCACTGGCTTTACAGAAAATTAAACTGGCTGCATGGCCGTTTAGTGGTTACGCCTATATAAAAGAACAGCACAAATACCACATCTTTCACCACTGGATTTATCTGGGCAGCGCCGGCAATACCGACGAACTGCAAACCCTGCTCAATCAGCCGCAAGGACAGCTTGATCGCGACATCTATCAAATCATCCGTCAGCATAAACATCTGCTGCAAGCCCTGAATCCTGCCCATGTTTGCCCTGATTGACGGCAATAACTTCTATTGCTCCTGTGAAAGAGCCTATCGCCCCGAACTCAGGCAGCAACCCGTTATCGTACTGAGCAATAACGATGGCTGCGTCATTTCCCGCTCCAATGAAGCCAAAGACATGGGCATCAGAATGGGTGTACCTTACTTTCAGATTCAGCACCTAGTTCGGCAAGGCAAGCTAATCGTCTTCTCGTCCAACTACGAGCTGTATGCCGACCTGTCGCGACGCATGATGAGTACCATTGCCTCACTGGTACCGGCCATTGAAATCTACTCAATCGACGAATGCTTTGCCAGCCTGCACGGTCTGAACAACCTGCATCAGCTCGGCCACAATATCCGCTCCCGTATCCAGCAGTGGGTAGGTATACCGACATGTGTCGGCATTGCCCCTACCCGTACACTAGCTAAATTTTGTAACCATCTGGCCAAACGCCACCGCCATCATTTCAATGGCGTTATTGTCTGGACAGACTGGAATCAGAATATCAGACAACGAGCCCTTGCCAGCGAGCCGGTTACCGAAATATGGGGTATCGGTCGCAGAATTGGCCACAAGCTCGCCACCCAAGGCATTCACACCGCTCTGGATTTCATCAATGCCCATACCCCAACCTTAAGAAAACAATTTGGTGTTGTACTCGAACGTACCCAGCGGGAAATGCAGGGAATTCCCTGTAGCGAACTCATCACAGAAGAAGCCGGTCGCCAGAATATCGTCCGTAGCCGCAGCTTCGGCAACATGGTCACCAATCTTGACGGTTTACAGGCGGCCATTAGCCATCACATTACCGCCGGATCAGCCAAACTGCGCGAACAAAACAGTCAGGCACATATCATTGGTGTATTTATCTACACCAACCGCTTTCGCCACGACCTGCCACAATACAACGGCTACCGGATTACCAAACTGCCTCAGGCCAGTAACGACACACTCACCCTCAACCACATTGCCCGGCACCTGCTAAACAGCATTTACCGTTCCGGCTACGAATATAAAAAATGTGGAATTGAACTGAGTGGCATCGAACCAGTGCACACCTTCCGGCAGTTAGATTTACTCTGCCATAGCCAGTACAATCACCGCCCTGAACTAATGAGAGCATGGGACAACATCATCAGCCGCTACGGCCGCAGCAGCATCCGGCTTGGCAGCGAACTGCAATCCGGCGACTGGCTTATGACCCGAACTCAGCTAAGCAACTGCATCACTACCAGATTTCCAGAAATATTAACTATCTGAATACTTTACACAGACTATCCATAACCAAGATTGCCTTTTAAATGGGATTCATCCAAAAATCAAAGAACATTCAGTTAAGAGCGGAGTATTCTCAAAAAAAGTTAATAATATCTATATTCAATACAAATTGAAGCCAGTTTCCCAAGCTAATAAAAGTTTAATTTATACTAAAAATTACTATATCGAGTAAAAAACATTCAAATTTTATCTGGACGAATACGTAGATTATTACAATAATAATAATCTAACTGATTAAGGAAAAATACATCGAGTAACAGCATCTGCACAAACATTACTTGGTGACAATTCAGGCTAGATACCACCCGACTGAAATCATCATCAGAGTGGGTTATTATAAAATCTGGTCTTGGCTGCTATAAAAATTGAGGGGATTAGCCATGGCATTCAATGAAGATACACGCGTTAAAATACCAACCATAATGCATTTGGTTCGTTTGGGATATCAGTATTTATCACTTAAAACACCGCAGTGCGATATTGACACCAATATTTTCCCTGAATTATTCCTTCAAGCGATTGAAAAAATCAATCCTCAATTAAAACAAGATGATGCAAAGCGATTACTGGAAGAAGTGAAGCTAAGTTTAGATAATGAGGATTTAGGGAAAGCTTTTTATGAAAAATTAACAGCGAGTTCAGGTCCAAAACTTATCGATTTCGAGTGTTTTAATAACAACAGCTTTCATGTGGTGACTGAGTTAACCTACAAAAATGGGGATGAAGAATTTAGACCCGATATAACATTACTCATTAATGGTATGCCGTTAGTCTTTATTGAGGTTAAAAAACCAAATAATCCTGAAGGAATATTAGCTGAGCGTGATCGGATTAATAAACGCTTTCAAAATAAAAAATTTAAGCGTTTTATAAATATAACACAGTTTATGATCTTTTCTAATAACATGGAATATGAGGATGGCGCTATTCAACCACTACAAGGCGCGTTCTATGCTAGTACTTCTTATGGTGAACCTGTTTTTAACTACTTTAGAGAAGAACAAACATTAATTTTACCTGAGCTTTCTAAGCCGCTGGATGAGCAAAAAGAACTAGAAATTCTCAAAGATAACAATAAAGTCATTCTTCGAAGCAGTGAAGAATTTCAGCTCAATAAAAATGAGCTTAGGCCAACAAACCGTATTTGTACTTCATTATTAAGCAAAGACAGATTAGCTTTTATTTTACGTTATGCGCTTACTTATGTGGAAGAAACACAAAGGATTGAAAAGCACATAATGCGTTACCCCCAAATTTTTGCAACCAAAGCGATTGAGCACAAACTTAATGAGGGTATTAGAAAAGGCATTATCTGGCACACTCAAGGAAGTGGCAAAACAGCCCTAACCTACTATAATGTTAGATTCTTAACCGATTATTTTCAGCAAAAACAGATTATCCCTAAATTTTATTTTATTGTGGATCGGATTGATCTGCTCATTCAGGCACAGCGTGAATTTACCTGCCGTGGCTTATCCGTTTATACCATCGACTCACGCGAGACATTTAGTCAAGATATTAAATCTACTAAAGCGATTCATAATAATACCGGTAAGCCCGAAATTACCGTAGTCAATATCCAAAAGTTTGAAGATGATCCTGATGTCGTTTCTACGAAAGATTATGACCTCAGTATTCAACGGGTGTACTTTTTAGATGAAGTACACCGCAGCTATAATCCGAAAGGGAGCTTTTTAGCCAATCTCGAGCAATCTGACCGTAATGCGATTAAAATCGGTTTAACCGGTACGCCATTATTGGGTACAGACTATAACTCGCGCCAATTATTTGGCGATTATATTCATAAATACTACTATAACGCCTCTATTGCCGATGGCTACACCCTAAGGCTAATTCGTGAAGAAATCGCCACTCATTACAAAATGGCTTTACAAAAAGCCCTAGAGGAAGCTGAGATTCAACAAGGGGATGCGGATAGAAAATTTATTTATGCCCACTCTAGCTTTGTTGAACCCATGCTGGATTATATTGTTACTGATTTTCAAAAAAGCAGAGGCGTCCTTGCTGACTCCACCATTGGTGCAATGGTCATCTGTGACAGTGCGGAACAAGCCAAGCAACTCTTTAAGCTATTTAATGACCGTTACCTACAAAATAACCAGTTGCTCAACCAGGCAGCGGCTAACGATAACGAACTGACTCCATTAAAAGTAGCAGAACCAATCACAACATATACTGTTAAACGTAAGCAAGATAACAAAGTTAAAACAGCTGCGTTAATTTTGCACGACGTAGGTACAAAACAACAGCGTAAAGACTGGATTGAAGACTTTAAAGCAGGCAAAATCGACTTACTCTTTGTATTTAACATGCTCTTAACAGGCTTTGATGCCAGACGATTAAAAAAGCTTTATTTAGGGCGTGTCATCCGCTCTCATAATCTACTGCAAGCCCTAACACGGGTAAATCGGCCTTATAAAGATTTTCGCTATGGTTATGTGGTTGATTTTGCCGATATTCGCAAAGAATTTGATGAGACCAATAAAGCCTATTTCAAAGAGCTGCAAGACGAACTGGGCGATGAAATAGAAAGCTACTCACAGCTGTTTAAATCGCAACAAGAAATTCGGCAAGAAATCGAACAGATTAAAGATTTGCTATTTAATTACAATATCACCAATGCAGAAATTTTTTCACAGCAGATTAATGAAATAGACAACCGAGAAACAATCTTAGCTCTTAAAAAAGCCTTGGCTAATGCTAAGAGCCTATACAATCTTATTCGTCTGCAAGAAGAGGTTAGCTTCTTAGACCAGCTCGATTTTAACAAACTTAATCTGCTTTACCGTGAGGCGACTAATCGGCTGAATCTGCTCAATTTAAAAGAGAGCCTAGAAAAAGGCACAGAAACCAACAATCTCTTGAATATCGCCTTAGAAGATATTCTTTTTGAATTTATTAAAGTAGGTGAAGAAGAACTTCAGCTGGCCGATGCTTATCAGCAAACACTCAGGCGTACCCGTGAGGCACTGAACGATAATTTTGACCAAGACGACCCCAAATTCATCACCCTAAAAGAAGAACTGGAACGGCTATTTAGGAAAAAGAACTTGAGTGCAACCACCCAAGAAGAAATGAAAGCCAATACCGAAATACTCAATAATATTTATAAGCGTGTTAATGAATTAAATAGAGAGAATAATTTACTTCGTCAAAAATACTCGGGCGATGAAAAATACACCCGCATTCATAAACGCTTAATAGAAAAAAATATAATGAGCGCCAATAAACGTCAAATTTTTCAAGCTCTAAATGATGTAAAGCACGATACCGATGAGCAAATATTTCAAAATTTACCAATTATAAATAATGAAGGATATTTTAAAAAAATTACAATGCAAGCTATCATAAACCAATTTAAGACACAACATCAGATAAAATTAGATCCTGCTACCTCTCATTATATTAATGAACTGGTGGTTAAAGAATACCTTAAGGAATTTACTAACGGAGCTTCTCAGTGGTAGATGAACTCGAACTCGACTTTCAAAAAAAAACTCGCACATTAATTGACGATCTAAAGGCTATTTGTGCTAACTACGGTCTGGGTAACGATGGCAACGAATTTAAAATCATTACCCAAGCTTTTCTCTATAAGTTTTTAAACGACCAATTTGCTTCAGCCGTTAAAAAAATTCAACCTCACATAGCTGAAACCGATAATTGGGAAGAATCTTTGGCTTCAATGGAGCATAATGATGAAGATGATTATGAAATGCTCCTGTTGAGTTTACCTGCGGGAATTGCGCATTTAAAGCCTGTGCATTTTATTCGCTATTTGTTTAACAACCAAAATCAAGAAAATTTTGCTAAAATATTTGATGACACGCTTATCGATATTGCCAGTAGCAATACCGACGTATTCTCCATTAAAACAGGAGGCGGTGCTAAGGTTGTTTTGTTTGATCGTCTCAGTAACTTTATTGCTGATGACAGTAAAAAAGATGCCTTCTGCCGTGCCATTATCAATAAACTAGTGGAATTTAAGATTAAAGATAATTTCTCAAAAGGCTTTGATTTTTTCGCCTCTATTTTTGAATACATTATCAAAGACTATAATAGCAATAGCGGCGGTAAATATGCCGAATATTACACCCCTCATGCTGTAGCCCGTATTATGACGGCGATACTAGTACCTGTTGAACAACGAGGGAAAGTAAATAACGTTAGCTGTTATGACCCCTCGGCAGGTTCGGGCACTTTATTAATGAACGTTGCCCATGCTATTGGTGAAACCAGATGCAGCATCTATACCCAAGATATCTCACAAAAATCGTCTAACCTATTACGCTTAAACTTAATATTGAATCGACTCGTGCATTCTATTCCTAATGTAATACAGGGCAATACTATATTGCACCCTTATCATAAAGAAGGCAATCAACTAAAACATTTTGATTACATTGTGTCTAATCCACCCTTTAAACTGGATTTTAGCGACTACCGCGATGATTTAGACACCAAAGCTAATAAAGATCGTTTTTTTGCAGGCATTCCAAAAATCAAAGCTAAAGATAAGGACAAAATGGAGATTTACCAATTGTTCTTACAGCATATTATCACTTCCTTAAAACCCACAGGTAAAGCAGCAGTAGTCGTGCCCACCGGCTTTATTACCGCTCAATCAGGCATTGATAAAAAAATCCGTGAGCATTTGGTGAATAATAAAATGCTGGCAGGCGTAGTCTCCATGCCCAGCAATATTTTTGCCACCACTGGCACTAATGTCTCAATTATCTTTATTGATACCACTAATAAAGATAAGGTAATTTTGATTGATGCCTCCAACCTTGGTAAAAAAGTGAAAGACGGCAAAAACCAAAAAACTGTACTCACCCCAGCAGAAGAACAACAAATTACCGAAGCCTTCAACCAAAAACAAGCACACGAAGATTTTTCTGTGGTGGTGAGTTATGAGGAGATTATCAACAAAAACTATTCCCTAAGCGCAGGGCAATATTTTGACGTAAAAATTGAGTACGTGGATATTACCCCCGAAGAATTCGTTACCAAAATGCAAGGCTATACTCAAAACCTTGAAGAGCTATTTAAAGAGTCGCATACGATGGAAGAAGAAATTAAAAAGCAGTTGGCGAGGTTGAAGTATGAGTAAAAGTTTTACATTAAAAGATTGCTGTGATTTCCAAGAAGGCTATGTAAATCCATCTCAAAAGCAACCTGAGTATTTTGGTGGAAATATAAAGTGGTTAAGAGCTTCTGATCTTAATAATAGATACGTATATGATACTGAAAGAACTCTTACGGAAAAAGGTTTTGAAAGTGCTGGAAAAAGTGCAAAGCTGTTTAGCAAAGATACTATAGCAATTAGTAAGTCTGGAACTATTGGTTTATTAGGAATATTAAAAGATGAAATGTGTGGTAATAGGGCAATTATCAACATTCATGTAAAGCAGAATTTATCAAATTTAATGTATGTTTTTTATACATTGCAACACAAAAGAAATGAACTAATAAATAAATCTGGCGGTAGTATTCAAAAAAATTTATACATATCAGCATTGGAAACATTGACTTTAAACCATGTTTGTAAAGATGATCAAACTAAAATAGCTAATGTTTTATCAACTTTAGATCAAAAAATTGAACTAAACAACCGCATCAATGCTGAATTAGAAGCGATGGCAAAAACCTTATATGACTACTGGTTTGTGCAGTTTGATTTTCCTAATGAAGAAGGTAAACCCTATAAAAGCTCAGGCGGTAAGATGGTTTATAACACTACTTTGAAACAAGAAATACCAGATGGCTGGGTTGATAAGCAACTTAATAGTGTAGTAGAACGTATTGGAACAGGATTAAACCCAAGAGATAATTTCAAATTAGGAGAAGGTAATAATTATTATATTACTATCAAAGATATCGAACAGGGCAGAATAATTTTCTCTGATAAAACGGATAGAGTAAGTGATGTAACACTTGATATTATTAATAAACGATCAGATATCAAAGTAGGAGATATACTTTTTACAAGTATACAACCTGTTGGGCTCACATATTTAATTCATGAAAAACCTGTTAATTGGAATATTAATGAGTCAGTTTTTACTATTAGGGCTAATGAGTCATTAGTAACTAGTGAATATTTATTTAAACTACTATCAAGCGAGCAGATGAAAGTTTTTTCTAAAAACTCATCATCAGGTAGTATTCACAAAGGAATTAGACATGGGGTGTTAAAAAATTTTGTTTTCGCCTATGCAAATTTATCTGTTATAAAGAAATTTACAGAGATGATTACGCCGCTCTTACAAAAGCAATATAAACTTGAAATAGAAAATAATAATTTGCAATCATTAAGAGATTTTCTCCTCCCCATGCTAATGAATGGTC
This sequence comes from Snodgrassella sp. ESL0324, assembly GCF_013344955.1. Lineage (NCBI taxonomy): Bacteria > Pseudomonadati > Pseudomonadota > Betaproteobacteria > Neisseriales > Neisseriaceae > Snodgrassella > Snodgrassella sp. ESL0324. Next base: position 442,795 of record NZ_JAAEDS010000014.1, read on the forward strand.
AAGTCACCGTGAAATAACAGCACTCGCTTTAGTTTGACTAAAGCGAGTATTTTTTGAAGCTAATATGTGAGTGTTATAATGAAAGACTAAACCTGATCTTGATAATCCAACCTAGTGGTCCTAAACGCTCCTAACTGAGACTTACAAATCATCCCAAACAAATACTTCGCAGGATTACGGATGTTTTGCGCCAAACAAGCGGTCATCTTAATAAATAAAGCCTTAGAAAATATACTATTTAATGAAGTTAAACAATCAGAAAGTTGAAAATTCTTTGTCTTAAGGTCAAACACTTTATGAAAATCTACGAGAACATCATTATCGGTAACTTTCTATTTGGATTAGGCTATCGTATTGGCTCTAAAAATACTGATTTATCATTTACTAGCCATATTAATCTACTGCAGCAGACACCTGCTGATAAGTTATTAGGTGATTTAATGGCTAAGCTAGGAAACAAAGTTTACTTAATTGAATTCAAGGAAGCTAAGAATCGTTCTAACAAAGAATTAATCCGTCATAAGATGCTAGAAAATATCTTAAAGAATGAGCAATATTACGACCTGCTATCAATTTCTAAAAAAATCCATTGGTATATAGAAACTAGCGTAACCCAAGATGATTTGAATAACCACACCTTAGTCAGCAGAATTGGCCCTTATGTTGAGATGAATTCACTACCAGAGCATCAGCCAAATGTATTTAATAAATTTATTGAGTATATCGCAAGCGATGTCTCCAATGGTTCAGATGACTATACTCCAGAAGATGCTGAAAGGTATTTAAATATAGTACGTAAAACATTAGGTAATGGTGGAAAATGTGGTTCAGGAGGATTATTACTATCCACCAATACTAAAGGTGAAATTCATTATGTGGTGATGAAAGATATAATGGATCTAAGAAAGGATTATAAATACTGGCGAAACTCTCTACAGCAAGAGTGGAAAGGAAAAGAAGTAGAAATTAAACAACAACACATCATCAGACATAGAAGAGAAATAGAAAGAGATGAACCAAGCTTTGAGAGGTAATTATGAATAATAACGACGAATACAAAGTAATGAATAAACAATTGCAAGATGGCTTTGATGCATTAGCTATATTAATGAATAACCAAACACAAAGCCAAGAAGACATCAAAAATGCTATTAAAAGGTCAATGCAACTGCATCAAACTATTGAACATACTGTTCACCAATTTATTCAAGATGTTCCGAATACCATTAAAGGTGCCGCAGAAACAAGCGCCAATATTGTCTCCACAAAAGTAATAGGTGACTTACAAGAACTTGATAGAAAAGCCCAACAAACTGCAGATACCTTAGCTGAAGCAGCAAAAAAATTAAAATGGAAGATAATTATTATTAATTGGTCCGTTTTAGCTTTATGCTTTGTGATGATGCTCATATTTGTAATTTGCTATATACCTACTTTTGATGAAATAGAAAACAGACGTGCAGAGCTAACTTATTTAGAGCATTCTATTCAAAATCTAGAAGCTCAAGGAGCAAGAGCTTCATTAACTAACTGTCCTGTAGGAAAGAAGAAAATGCCTTGTATCAGAACCGATGAAACAAAACATAAACTTCCCTTTCGTAGTCACAATGGTAAGGAGGAATAAACTTTTCGCTTAATCTACCAAATTAAATAATGATAAATATTTCTTAAATCAGGCTGCTGCAATATTTATTACAACGCCACTTAATAAAGTACAGAGAAGAATTATTAACAATAGTAAAATACTGAAATCACTAACGCTAAATATATTAATTAAGAAAGAATAATAGTTGGCACTACAAATGCTTTAGCTCAATGATAAACAAAACCAGACTAGTGCCCTGCAACAAAGTATTGAATATTTTGTCAGACTTTCTCTCTAGCAAATGTCTAAATAGTTAACAAAATTATAAAATACATATCATTGTTTTAGCTAATACCATTTATTTACAATAGCCAGAAAACAGTGTTATATTTTTGACTAACATTTCCAACTAAAAACGATTTATGGATATTATCTAAGCAAGTTTAAAAAATTATCAGTCAATCCTCTTCACAATAATTATAAAATGTAGCTTTTTATAAGAAGCAATATGAGAATTAAGTAATGGCATCTAGAAAATCTCTTTTAGATTTACAAAATGATTCAGCAAAAAAATTTTTTCTAAAACATGAAAGCTATTGCAATATTGATTTACCAATATATTTCTCATTTACAGAGTTGCTGCAAAAATTAGCTGAGGAATTAAATCATCGAACACTGAATGAATTATCTGACTTAAAAAAAATAAAAAATCTAGATGATGTAAATTATACTCTTTATACAAATAAAGATGGCAAGCTCTCATGGAGACCTTTACAGATCATCCATCCTTTAGTATATGTTGCTTTAGTAGATAAAATTACAGAACCACAAAACTGGGACAAAATAAAAGAAAGATTTAAAGAATTTCAACAGAACCCTAAAATTCGCTGTTTAAGCATACCTGTCAAAGCAGAAAATAAACAAAGAGACAAAGCTCAACAAATCTCACAATGGTGGGAAGCTGTAGAACAGGAGTCAATAGCGTTATCCATTGATTATGATTTTATATTTGAAACAGATATAGCAGATTGTTATAGTTCAATTTATACACATTCTATCGCATGGGCTATTGAAACAAAAGAGATTGCAAAAAAAAATCGTCGGAGAGACTTGCTTGGCAATTTTATTGATTCTAGTATTCAGGAGGCCCAGTACCAACAAACAAATGGTATACCACAAGGCTCTGTTTTAATGGATTTTATAGCCGAAATGGTTCTAGGATATGTTGATGAGCTACTAACAGAAAAAATAAAAGAAAATAATATTGATGATTATTTTATACTCAGATACCGGGATGATTATAGAATTTTTGTAAACTCTACGAATGATGGAAAAATTATTTTAAAATTACTATCTGAAATATTGAGACCATTCGGTTTAAAACTTAATTCAAGTAAAACAAAAAATCATAATAATGTTGTCATGGCATCTATCAAAAAAGATAAACTAGCCTGGTTGCAATTACCAAATCCAGAAATAAATAATCTTACATTACAAAAACATATTCTATTAATTAAATACCATTCTTTAGAGTATCCAAACTCTGGTAGTCTCACAACAGCACTTAACAAATTTCAAAAACGTATTACAAAAGAACAGGATAAAAATCTTAGTCAATACTCAAGACAAATCATCAGTATTGTCGCAGATATTGCTTATCTAAATCCTAAAAGTATTTCGGTTTGTTGCGCTATAATTAGTCAATTCTTAGTTATATTGAATGATGAAGACCAAAAAAATCTTGCAATGAAAGTTTATCAAAAGCTAGAACGTATGTCTGATTCCGGATTTGCTCAAATATGGCTACAACGCATGTTAAAAAATAAGTTACCTGATATAGAATTTTCTGAACATCTATGCCAAATAGCTTTAAAAAATAAACAGATACAACTATGGAACCATTCATGGGTGAATGATAAAAAAATTCTAAAAATATTGGAAAATGAATTAATTTTTAATCAAAATATTTTTGATAGTTTAGATGATAGAATTAATTTTACAGAATTTGATATATTTGCATATCCTAATTGATAGCAATAATTATCATCAAAATTTAATCTGTACTAGTTGGAACCAGTGCCGATAGTAATCAGTTCCTATAAGTATTCTTGTCTTCGTTGATATCTTTTTACTTGGTCTTTAATGATTGTAAGGCTACAATATCTAAATCCCCTGCGGGATTACGGTCAATAAATCCTTCAGTGATGGCATACGAAAAATCTTATTTGACCAGATTCGATACTTCTTCGCAATAGATAATCCTCCTCGCTGCTCTATTTGAATATGCGTACTTTATCGATAATTAACTTGGCCTTTCTAACTTTCTAAACTTAAACTCCTTCTATGTTCGTACATACTCAACAAAAATTAATTTTATCTGAAAAAATTTTCCAAAAATTTTAATCTTGTTTTTCGCCCGTACATGGGTTAACACCCGATGTGATTAAATACAGAGACTGTTGCCGTTAAGAACGTACTTTCTATAAATTTATATCAGAGTTAATCCTCGAAAGAGATCCATTTTTGTATACTTTCTCAGTAAAAGCGAAATTGCCATTGCCTAGTAATGTTCTGCTTAATGTTAAGGTAAAGACCAGCCCTGTCCTTAAGGATATATACATTAAGGGTAGATTTGGCTCATCGGATTGATAAATCGGTTGGAAGTGTTATCCTCTTATTCGTTGTTCAAAGTATTTTCATGACAAAAATAACTAGGAACTAAGAAACACTACCTTGTAATGATCGAGTATCTACCTGACCTAAAAAATATATTATAGGAAATAAAATACCCAGTTAAAACAGCTGTCTAAAATGAATATAGCTGTGGACTTATCGGTGGACTTAAATGTACTTGCTTTAATAAGTAGAGTTAAATAGATTGCAATAGACAATAAATTTAATATTAATTTTATTATTTCAAATAGTTATATAAATTTTAGAAATTCTTAGGAGAAGATTCAGTACGGAAACGAGGTTCGAATTCACGAATTCAACCTTGACTAAAAATAAAATTATATAAACACCAATAGACACAATAAAATGAAATTAGTTTAACTTATAATTTATAATTTACAGAGCTCAGACAACAATAACAATTTGAAGAATGACATATGAAAGCACTTATTTCAATCGACTATACCAACGACTTTATTGCCACAGACGGAGCACTGACAACCGGTCAGGCTGGCCAAGCCATAGAAAATGAAATGGTAAATCTGACCAGAACGTTTATTGAGCAGAAAGATTTTGTCGTATTTGCTATTGATGCGCACGAGCCTGATGATAAGTACCATCCGGAAAATAAATTATTTCCGCCGCATAATATCATTGGTACCCACGGTCAGAATCTCTTCGGTTCATTGAAACAGCTCTACACAGCCAATCAAACCAATCCGCAAATTTACTGGATGAATAAACGTCACTACTCTGCATTCAGCGGAACAGACCTGGATTTACGCCTGCGTGAAAGAAATATTACCGAAATACATTTAACCGGCGTATGTACTGATATCTGCGTATTACATACAGCGGTTGATGCATATAACCTCAATTATCAGATTCTCGTTCATCAGCATGCTGTGGCCAGCTTTGACCCGGTAGGACATTCATGGGCATTAAAGCACTTTCAAAATACTTTAGGAGCTACCATAATCTGAGCATTTACCTCCCCTGCTTCTGATTAATCTGTTCTGAAATCACAAAATGTATAAAAATAAATCAGAACTAACTTTATTCACAAAGTCTTAATTTCGACAGTACTATTATGTCTTTTAAATGTATTTACCATTTTAAGCATATAATCTATAGTCAAACCATAATCAAAATTTTTGAATGAATATTCCGAAAGGAATAACAGCAGTAATCTGTATAGCTATACAGATTACTAAACATACCTATTCATGTTGAAAAATCTGATTTAAATCTTAAATGCCAAATAATAGAAATATATTTTATATTAAACAATAATATATCAACCCGAATTTCAGTTATTCTTAATCTGATAAATTACTTTGGTATCGGGATAATTAACAAATGCCTGAGGAAACAGATATTCACCCTCAAAAAACGGCACTGATATATAATTCCATTCAGGTTTAAATGACGGATGAAATTTAGCAATTGAGTCAAATAATAATGTTGTGCAATATAAATGAGATTCGTTTTTGTTATCTAAGACAAAAGGTTTTCCGCGCTGGTTCAAAACTTGTGCAGTAATCCGTTGCTTTTCTTGCTTATTCAAAAATAAAGGTCTTATAACCGCACCTTTCTGAGCCAATACCGGACTAAAAAAATGTTCTAATTCGGAAATCATCACCTGATTTGAAACTGATTCTCCGTCATCTGTTGTAGCATGGATAACTAAAACCTTAGGCTGCAATTGCACAATCATCCCAATGTGTGAATACTCACTTTTTCCCAAATAACGAATCCATCGACTGTCATTCGCAGTACCTGAACGCACAACCCAGTCTCCAACTTCGAGTAAGGGTAAATCACGGATCAAGCGTGGATATGAAGGAGGATGTCTTTCAAATATAAATGAAGCAGAACCGCCGGTCAGCAGAATCAGGCAAATCATTAAAAAATATATTAAATATCTATACATAATAAAACCTGCTTTAAGCAGGTCTTCATCGGTTAACTTTTTACCTTCCAGCCATCATCTGTTTTAATTAAATATAAATTTTTCTTTTTTATTTGTTCAGTATTTTTGAAAGTTACACTTATTTGAACATGTGCTGATTTTTTATCATCCTCATATTTGATATCCTCAATGGATATATTTTTCAACCCGCCATTTTTATCAGCAACTTCTTTGGCATGCGAAACACTCATTTTAATTTTTCCGGATAATATATCCTGTACTCCTGCTTCTTTTTTATCTTTTTCACTAAGATAAATCATAGAAATTACTTTTTGGCTGTCACCACTATATACAGCCTCAGTAAATACTTTTGCAGCAGCTTCTGGTGAAGAATTACCACCGCATGCAGCAATTGCTAAGGAAATAAATAACCCTATCAATAAACTCACAATTTTCTTCATATAACTTTCCTGTCAATTTGTTAATAAATAATAATTTTATTAAATATAAACTGGTTTTTCTTAATTAATCAACAAATATATTTACATATTGAATTTTGTAATTCTTTTATCTGTTCTGATACGATAAATTTTGCCAATGATTTAGTCAGAAAATGTCTACAAAGAAAAAATCATTACTACAAATATATTTATCAAACCATTTTTTATCAAAACCATTTAGGAAAATGATGAAAAAGTGCATCATTGCTGTGAATAAAAAAGATAATATAACCTGATTGTCAGAGAGCTATCCGGGATTGTGTGCGGTGCCATTAAGAATAAATAAGGCTAGTCATTTAAAATTAACAAATTAAATCAAACATTTTACTATCATACATTTAAAATTATTACCGGCAATCAGTAATATTGATATGATATAAAATATCACTTATTTCTGAATACCATTAATTAAAAATAATATATTTATACATAAGTTATAACATTTTTGAATAAAAATATGTGTAGTTTTTTTATAACATTTGAATAAAATCACCCTAAACCATATTTGAAAATTTACTAGTCAATAATAAAATATCGTTTTTATTAAATTATGTAATTTATTATTAAACTGATACAGAAATGAAAACGATGAAAACTATTACACCATTACTTCGTTTACCTGAAAATGAGGTAGAAAAATTCAATCAAATCATACGGGAAAAAAGGAACAGATTATTTCTTTCACCTAAAGACACAATAGCCCAGATAAAAGAAAATCATGCAGAAACAATTAATGTCTTACTTAAAGAAGGTCGCATTTCCGAAACCATTGTTAAATTAAGGGAACTGGCTTATGACGATTTTCTGCAGCAGGAGAACATATTTAACGGAGAAATTTTAAAGGAAATTGCTAATATCTTTAATTCTCCGCGGGAAATGCTTCATAGTATCAGTGATGAATTATACTCCTTGTCCGGCATTACAGAAGAAGTGTTTCATGATAAATTAAATCAATTATTCGGTGTCTATTCCGGTTATATCAGTCCGTATATTTATCAGTTATGTTTAAGCAATACACAATCCAGAAGATCCAGGGCGGGAAAGGTATTTGAAGGAATTATATATTTATTATATGATTATTTTAATTATCCGTATGAGTCGCAGAAAGGCGTTGGCAGAAAAGCTTTCTCTGATCTCCATTTAGGTAAAATGGTTGATTCAGTTCTTCCCGGGGTTGATTCATTCGGAAAATCGAGAAGGCATACAATTATCGGTTCAATGAAAACAACTTTGAGAGAACGGTGGCAGGAGGTTGTTGAAGAAATTGGCAGATCAAATGTACCGGGGATTTATTTACTTACTGTAGATGAAGATATTTCCGAAAAAAAAGTTAGACAAATTGGGATGCATAACATTACCCTGGTGGTTCTTAATTCCGTTAAAGTTTTAAAAAAAATGAAAAATGAATATAATGTTATAGATTTTGAAACTTATTTCAATAAAGATATTCCTGAAGTATTGAATCATTGGAAATGAAATTAAATTTAATGTCATGAAAGTAATAGATTTATTTGCCGGTATTGGTGGTATTCGCTTAGGGTTTGAGCAGGCTTCAGATGATATTGAGTGCGTATTTACCTCAGAAATAGACAGCCATGCTGTAAAAACTTATGCCGAAAATTATGGCAAAGAAAATATTGCAGGAGATATTACTCAGATAAATGAAGATAATATTCCCGATCATGACATTCTACTGGCGGGGTTTCCCTGCCAGCCGTTCTCCCAGGCCGGTCTCAAAAAAGGATTTTCCGACACCAGGGGTACATTGTTTTTTGATATTGAACGTATTTTATTAAAAAAACAGCCTAAGGCATTTCTGCTGGAAAATGTAAAGCAGTTGAAGGGGCATGATCAGGGACGTACTCTGCTGACTATTTTAGATCATTTAAAAAAAGCCGGTTATAAAGTTTTTTATGATGTTCTGAAAGCCAGAGACTTTGGAATTCCGCAAAACAGAGAAAGAATTTATATAGTAGGTTTTTTAGATCATTCAGCAGATTTTACATTTCCTGAACCGTTAAAAATTCCCACGAAGGTGGGTGATATACTGGAACAGAAAGTTGATGTTAAATACACTATTTCTGATAAATTATGGGCCGGCCATCAGAGACGGAAAGCTGAAAACAGAAATAAAGGTAAAGGCTTCGGTTACGGGTTAGTCAATTGCAATTCTGAATATACTAATACTATTTCAGCCAGATATTATAAAGACGGCAGTGAAATTCTGATTGAGCAGCTCGGGCAGAATCCCAGAAAGCTTACGCCCAGAGAAGCCGCACGATTACAGGGGTTTCCTGATTATTTTAAAATTCCTGTTTCTGATGTGCAGGCATACAGGCAGTTCGGGAACAGTGTATGTGTACCGGTTATAAAAGCTATTGCCCAGAAGATGATTTCAGTAATCAAACTGTAATTAATCTTTTAAAAATTACAATAATTGCCGTATCTGTTATCCTTAACACCGGAGATTATTTTTTATAAAGTATTTAAATTTTGAAATCATTGTATAAACATTTAAATTTAAATGTTAATATCATAAAACTGCCACTGTAACCGGCAACAATCAAATTCCAGTATTATTGTTTATATTATTCAGATATGGATGTTCATTCACCGGAAAAGCGCTCCTTTAATATGTCAAAGATCAGGAGCAAAAATACCAAGCCGGAAATTCTGGTACGTAAATGGTTATGGAAGAACAATTACAGATACAGACTATATGCTTCAGATCTGCCTGGTAAGCCTGATATTGTATTCAGATCCCGGAAAGCTGTGATATTCGTACACGGATGTTTCTGGCACCGGCACGGCTGTAAGTATTCATCCGCTCCTAAATCACATCAGGATTTCTGGATTAAAAAATTTGAGCTTAATATCAAACGTGATAAAAAAAATATAGAAAATCTTCTGAATCAGGGATGGCGGGTTCTGATTCTCTGGGAATGTGAGATAAAAAAGTGGGAAGATGAAGCTGAACCGAAACTAAAGTCATTTCTTGATAACATTTTTTCAGTATAAATTTTGCCTGAAATGTGATATTGCATTTATTTCCGGCTGATACGACAGATACTGATTAATAATTATATTAAATATTAAGTATTAATCTTATTATCGCTGATGATCTTTTTGTACGTGAATAGGGTAAATATGATGCTGTTTATTGCTGAGTTTTTCAGCTTACCGCCAAATTAATCATCAGATAATCAGAAAATGTATTGGTGGGTCGTGAGCGATTCGAACGCTCGACCAACGGATTAAAAGTCCGCTGCTCTACCGACTGAGCTAACGACCCTTTGGCTCCCCGACCAGGGCTCGAACCTGGGACCTGCGGATTAACAGTCCGTCGCTCTACCGACTGAGCTATCAGGGAAAGGAAGAGCGCATTATAGGGGTCGATATTAAACTCGTCAAGCCTTTTTAGCCATTTTAATCCTCAAAAACTGCCTGATAAATACAAATCATTGGTAGTTCTATATATTTAATTGCAGATATGGTTGTATAGCTTAAATTCTATTTGCTTTTATACTCTAATGAACGTATTCAGGTTCTGCGCTTCTTAGTTCAGACCTGAAAATTGATAAAATATATTATGGTTTATTCACGTCAAGCAAATACTGTATAGTTTTTTCCTTGTACAAATTACTTTATCGGAATTTTCCTGAAGAATTTATGATAAAAATAAACTGAAAGTATTTTTATCAATATAGAATTATTTATCCAATAAATCATAATATTAATTATTTTCCCAGATTATTCTGATACTTTATTTTCTTGTCTGCTGGTGTAACTAAAATCAATGTAATTTCTTACTTATCATTAATGTCAAATAAATAATAAATCTTTAATCGTGCAATTTTTTTTGCACGCAAGTGCAATTTTCTGCGCCAAGTTTATTTAAAAATCTTTTGTCATATAAAATTTCTATATATAAATCAATATTTTATTATTTTATTTTCCTTATTCCAATCTGGTATACAAATTGCAATAGCAAAGTGGCTTGCTTTTAAGCATAGATGAATTTTTAACGTGTAACAAGGAGCCGTTGATGCAAACAAAATTAATCACTACCGATAAAATCCGGGATTTTCTTAATGACGGTATGACGATTATGTTTGGCGGTTTTATGGGGTGTGGTACGCCGTCAAAGATTGTTAATGCAATTCTGGAATCGGGTATTAAGGATATAACACTTATCGGAAATGATACAGCTTTTGTAGACACTGGTGTCGGACCGCTGATTAACAATAATCAGGTCAGAAAAGTGATTACTTCCCATATTGGCACCAATCGTGAAACAGGCAGAAGAATGATTGCCGGTGAGATGGAAGTTGAGCTGGTACCTCAGGGTACGCTGGCTGAACGGATTCGCTGCGGCGGTGCCGGACTGGGCGGAGTTTTAACACCTACCGGAGTCGGTACGATTGTTGCAGAAGGCAAGAAAGTTTTATCAGTTAATAATCGTGAGTATTTACTTGAGCTGCCAATCCGTGCTGATTTAGCCATCATTCATGCGCATAAGGCTGATTACAACGGTAATCTGGTCTATCAGTATGCTGCACGTAATTTTAATCCGCTGATTGCTACCGCTGCTGACACGGTGATTGCTCAGGCTGATGAACTGGTAGAAGTCGGTCAGATACATCCTGATGCGGTGATGACACCGGCAGCTTTAGTTGATTTTATGGTTAGCACTAACGATTAAGGAATAAAGACAATGGATAAAAAAGAATTAATTGCTCGCCGTGTTGCTCAGGAATTACGTAATGGGGATGTTGTTAATCTGGGGATTGGTTTACCAACTCAGGTGGTGAATTATTTGCCTGAAGGTATCAATATTACGCTGCAATCAGAAAATGGCTTTCTGGGGCTGGGGCCTAAAACAGTTGATGAACCGAATATTGTTAATGCAGGCGGTCAGCCTTGCGGCATTGTTCCCGGTGCGGCGATGTTTGACAGTGCATTTTCTTTTATGCTGATTCGCGGCGGCCATGTCGATGCCTGTGTGCTTGGCGGACTGGAAGTTGACCAGCATGCCAATCTGGCTAACTGGATGGTACCGGGCAAAATGGTGCCGGGTATGGGCGGTGCTATGGATCTGGTTACAGGTGCGAAAAAGGTAATTATTGCCATGGAACACTGTACTAAAACCGGTGAACCGAAAATATTGCCGGAATGCACTTTACCACTTACTGCGAAAGGTAAAGTCAGCATGGTCATTACTGAGCTGGCTGTATTTGAATTTATAAACGGTCAAATGTATCTGATTGAAACCGCTGAGGGTGTAGATGTTGATACCGTAAAAGCGCACACCACGGCAGAGTTTATTGTTGCGGATAATCTGAAAACGATGTCCATTGCTACAGGGGCATAAGTTTTATGATTTCACGTTTATCCAGACATACGACTAATCTGGTCAGTAAATATCTGCCTGACCCGCTGATATTTGCTTTACTGCTTACTTTCATCATTTTTTTCATGGCCTGGGGATTAACTGATTCACAGCCTTTAGGTCTGATAAAAATGTGGGGGGACGGCTTCTGGAATTTGCTGGCCTTTGGTATGCAGATGGCCCTGATTGTGGTTACCGGCCATGCCTTAGCCAGCTCACCTCCGGTGAAATCTGTTCTGGTATCTATTGCCTCTCTGGCCAAAACTCCTACACAAGCAGCCATGCTGGTTACTTTTGTCGGCTGCATTGCCTGTATTTTAAACTGGGGGTTTGGTCTGGTTGTAGGTGCCATGCTGGCAAAGGAAGTGGCCAGACAGGTTAAGAATGTGGATTATGGCTTACTGATCGCCTGTGCTTATATTGCTTTTATGACATGGGGTGGGGGTTTGTCCGGGTCAATGCCTTTAATGGCGGCAACTCCGGGGAATCCTGTTGCACACTTTATGATTAGTGACACTAATCCGCAGGGCATTGTGCCGATTTCTCAGACCATGTTTTCAGCCAGTAATATTTTTATTACTTCTATGCTGATTATCTGTTTACCTCTTCTGGTGCGGTTTATGGTCAGAACTGACGGTAAGGTGAATGTGGTTAATCCAGAGCTGCTGGCACCGGAACCCGATTTTCAGCGTAAGCTTGACCGGAAAACAGCTACCATAGCTGAAAAAATGGAAGAAAGTAAGCTGCTTTCTTTGCTGGTAGGTGCTCTGGGTATCAGTTATCTGCTGATTTACTTCTATCATAATGGTTTTAATATCACCATTAATACCGTTAACCTGATCTTCCTGACTGCCGGTGTTTTGTTACACCGTACACCTATGGCGTACATGCGTGCTGTCTCCAATGCAGCCAGAAGCACAGCCGGTATTATCATTCAGTTTCCGTTTTACGCGGGTATTCAGCTGATGATGGAACATTCCGGTCTGGGTGGTCTTATCACTGAATTTTTCATCAATATTGCCAGCAAGGATACCTTCCCTATCTGGACGTTCTTCAGCTCCGGCATTATTAATTTTGCCGTACCGTCAGGTGGCGGCCACTGGGTTATTCAAGGCCCGTTCGTAATTCCTGCCGCACAGGCTCTGGGTGCTGATTTAGGTAAATCTACGATGGCAATTGCCTACGGCGAACAATGGATGAATATGCTGCAACCATTCTGGGCATTACCTGCACTGGCTATTGCCGGTCTCGGGGTGCGTGACATTATGGGATATTGTATGACAGCGCTGATATTCACTACGCCGATATTCCTGATTGGTCTGTACTTTTTCTAGTTAAAAAAAGGGAGTTTATTATGACAAAAACCGTAATCGTCAGTGCTGCACGCACCGCCATCGGCAGTTTTAATGGTTCACTTGCCTCTGTCAGTGCCATTAATTTGGGGAAAGTTGTTATTGACGAAGCTTTAAAACGTGCTGCACTGGATGCCGGTGCGGTAAATGAAGTGATTATGGGTAATGTGCTTCAGGCCGGACTGGGACAGAATCCTGCCCGGCAGGCTGCACTGAATGCAGGTATTCCCAGCAGCGTACCGGCTTTTACTGTAAATAAGGTATGCGGCAGCGGACTTAAATCAATCGTACTGGCCACACAAAGTATTTTAACCGGTGACAATGATATTGTTGTCGCCGGCGGTATGGAAAATATGTCTCAGGCACCCTATCTGCTTGGCAGTAAAGCCCGCTGGGGACTGAAAATGGGTAATACCGAACTGTACGATACCATGGTGAATGACGGATTAACCTGTGCTACCAATCATTACCATATGGGAATTACGGCAGAAAATATTGCTGAACAGTATTCTATCAGCCGTGAGGAACAGGACGAACTGGCACTGCGTTCTCAAAAGCTGGCTACGGAAGCTAATAACAATGGTGACTTTGAAGCAGAAATTGTTCCGGTTACCATCAGCTCACGCAAGGGCGATATTATCTTTAAACAGGATGAATATCCCAAAGCAGACAGCACTGCGGAAGGTCTGGCAAAACTCAGACCGGCGTTTAAAAAAGACGGTACAGTGACTGCGGGTAATTCTTCCGGTATTAATGACGGTGCCGCTGCTCTTGTGCTGATGTCAGAAACCAGAGCAAAAGAATTAGGCTTAAAACCACTGGCATATATTCGCAGCTACGCTTCTGGCGGCGTTGATCCGAGCATAATGGGGATGGGTCCGGTACCGGCCACCCGGCTGGCTTTACAAAAAGCAGCACTGCAGCTGTCTGATATCGACTTAATCGAAGCAAATGAAGCTTTTGCTGCCCAATTCCTCGGTGTCGGACGCGAGCTGAATTTTGACATGGACAAAACCAATATTCATGGTGGTGCCATTGCCCTGGGTCATCCTATTGGTGCCAGCGGTGCGCGTATTCTGGTTACCCTGCTTTATTCTATGCTTCATCGTGATAAACAGCTGGGTCTGGCAACATTATGCATTGGCGGCGGACAAGGTACGGCTGTTATTCTGGAACGCTGTTAATGACAATCCGGTCAAACTAATAGTTATGTCTGGTTAACAGACATATGATTAGGTTAAACAGTCAGGTGGTAATGAATTTCTCCGATATCGCCTGACTTGTTAATTTGCATAATTCATCTGATAATTTAAAATTAATTCAGATAAATATTTTGGCTGTATACCAGCCGGATACTAAAAATATTTTATTGATAATTATGGATATTTGAGCACTTATGAACACCAGTTTTCTTCAGCGCCTATATCCGGAACGAATCAGTGCCCGTATCTTTTTACTGGTGACCTTCCTATCCTGTTTTTCAATTTTTGTCTGTGCCGTTCTAATTGATAAAGAAGGGCGTGAACTTCTCAGACAGGAAAAAAGCCATAAACTTTATGCCATTACCAAAACTCTGGACTTGCTTTTAGGTGATGCTTACCAGCAGGTGGATAAAAGCCTGCCCCGAACACAACAAATAACCCAGCTTAATCAGTATCTCTCTCCTAAAATCGAACCGCTGCTGAAAAACATGCCGAATATTGCAGCCGGTTATTATCATAAACAATTAGATGCCATTGTGTTGTATGCCCCACAGTCAGCCTATGGTGTGAATGTTGGTAAATCTATTCCGGCTGAGCATAAAGGGCGTGAAGTCATGACCAGCGGCCGGCATATGATTGAAACCGGACAGCAAGTCCGCGGCAATATCATGAATGCCATGACTCCTATTGTGCGCAATAATCAGATAATCGGCTATATCTGGGCTAATGAAACTTTGGATGACATTGAAAAACAGGCCTTTGTATTTGATAAAAATGTCATTATTATCAGCCTGATCTGTATGCTGAGCTGTATTTGTATTGCTTCTGTTTTATCCAGAAAACTGAATACTGATATCAATATAATCAAACAGGGGCTGGAAAAACTCCCCTTCTCGCTGGACAGGCGTCTGCCGGTTATACGCGGTGAGCTGAATGAAATTGTCAGCGGAATTAACAGTCTGGCCGAAAAGCTCAGAAAAACCAAAACCATCAACGAGCTGATTCTGGAAAACACACTGGATGCGGTTATTACTGTGGATAATAATGGCTTTATTACCATGTTGAATCCGGCTGCAGAAAAAATCACCGGCTATCAGCTGGAACAAGTCCTTGGTCGGCCATATTCAACCATAGTTGATGATAAAAATTTTCAAAGTCCTTTACTGGATACTTTATATAATGGTATCGATCATGTCGGTGTGGAAGTAGATTTCCCGGTTGCCCGGCAAATTATCCGAATCTCAGCCAGCACCAGCCATCTGAAAGATTATCAGGGCAATATTATTGGTGCCGTCGTTATTTTTAAAGATATCACCGAACGGGAAGAAGTAGAAAAGTTAATCCAGCAAACCGAACGTCTGGTGGCACTGGGCGAGCTGATGGCAGGCATTGCCCATGAAATCCGCAATCCGCTGGCTGCAGTACGCGGTTTCGTGCAATATCTGCAAAATGATTTACCCCGTGCGGAGCAAAATGAATATCTTGATATTATTCTGAAAGAAGTAGATTCGATTAATCAGGTAATTCAGCAGCTACTTGATTTCTCAGTACCCTCAAAAAATTATTATGTTTCGGTACAATTAAACGACCTGATTAATGAAGTGCTGGTACTGGTTAATTCATCTCACCGCTCAAATAACATCGTCCTGACTCTTTCATTAGCCAGCCAGTTACCGCCATTGTATCTGGATAAAGAATTAATCAAACAGGCAATACTGAATTTATTAATCAATGCCATCCAGGCAGTCAGTGATCAGGGCAAAATTGAAATCTCTACATTAATGTCTGCTAACCAAAAGTATCAGTTAATCCGGATAAAGGATGATGGTGAAGGCATTAAAAGCGAAATAATGGATAAAATCTTTACACCATTTTTTACCACTAAAATTTCTGGTACCGGACTGGGTCTGGCCATGGTAGAGAAAATAGTTTCCTCACATAAAGGGCAAATTAGCATTAAAAATAATGAACACAGCAATGGTGTTACGGTTGAAGTAGCACTTCCCGTTAACTGATACACAATAATCCGGAATTTATGTCAGAAAAAATCTTAATTGTCGAAGATGAATTAAATCTGCGCAAACTGTTATCTATTTTTTTATCACAGGAACATTATCAGGTTATTGCTGTTGATAATGCAGAAGACGCTATTGAAACCTTAGAACAGCAGCCGGTTGATTTAATTTTAATGGATAATCGCCTGCCTCAGATGAGCGGGCTGGAAGCACTGAAAATAATTAAACAGAACTATACGGATATATCCATCATCCTTATGACTGCCTATGCCGGTGTGGATACGGCGGTAGAAGCATTAAAACTCGGTGCAATTGATTATATTGTTAAACCCTTTGACCTGAATGAACTGAAAGCACTGATAAAACGTACTCTGGAGTTGAGCAAAGCTAAAAAAGAGGGAATGGATTTATCGCCAAAAATAGAATTATTCAGCTCGGATAATAAGGGTCATATTCTGACTAACAGCCCGAATATGATGGAACTGTGCCGCAATATTGCCAAAATTTCACAAACCAAAACCACCGTATTGATTACTGGTGAAAGCGGTACGGGTAAAGAATTAGTCGCCAAAACCATTCATTATTACAGTACCCGCTCAACCGGCCCGTTTATCAAAGTAAACTGCGGTGCATTACCGGAAACTTTGCTGGAAAGTACTTTGTTCGGACATGAAAAAGGATCATTTACCGGTGCTTATCAACGCCAGATTGGTTTATTTGAGCGGGCACACCAGGGGACACTTTTTCTGGATGAAGTAGCTGAAATGTCAACCAATCTTCAGGTTAAGCTTCTGCGGGTAATCCAGGAAAGAGAATTCGAACCAATCGGTGGCAGCAGATTAATTAAAACTGATTTCAGGCTGATTGCCGCTACCAATCGCAGCCTTCAGGATATGATCAGCACTGGTGAATTCCGCGAAGATTTATTCTACAGACTGAATGTAATGGAATTAAGCTTACCACCCTTACGCGACCGGAAAAATGATGTCATGCTGTTGGCGCGCTATTTTGCCAATCAGTTTTGCCATGAAAATAATAAGGAGTTACTGGATTTTTCGATTAGTGCGGTAGAAGTACTTAATCAATACCCATGGCCGGGCAATGTGCGTGAATTGTCTAATGCCATCGAACATGCAGTAGTCATGTCTAACGGACTATTTATCTATCCGCAAGATTTGCCTGCACAAATTATTGCTCATAAAAAAACACCTGATTTTCATCCTGATTTTAGTGAGGATGAACAGCTTGGTGCTACCTTAAAAGAAAAAGTCAAAATTTATGAAAAAGAATTAATCATTAATGAATTGAGGCTGAATAACGGTCACCGGGAAAATACTGCCCGCTCTCTAGGCGTCAGCAAAAGAACATTATTATATAAAATGCAGGAATACGAGATTATAGAGACTATTAATTAAATCACATTAACTCAGTTCTATGAATACTTGCTACTGATATTCCCATATTTATTACCACGGCAAATATCAGCCTACCATCAGACAATCAATATACAGGCGTTTACTGAATGCTTTACGCGAATGCAATTAATGATAGCGATGGAAAATAGAATTTATCATAAGCGGATAAAGCATGCTGCCCTACCCGCTGTTCAGATTGTTATATGACTGCCGAAAACCAATTGCATTACTTCGAGCACTTTATTTGATAGTCATAATCAACAATCAAAGGCGCATGATCAGAAAATTTTTCTTCTTTATAGATCGTAGCAGTTTGTGCACAGGCAGCCAGTGCCGGCGTAGCCATCTGATAATCAATACGCCAGCCTACATCTTTGGCATAAGCCTGCCCGCGATTGCTCCACCAGGTATAACCGGGAATCTCAGGATACAGCGTACGCCAGATATCCACCCAGCCAAGCTCATTGATAATCTGACTCAGCCATTCACGCTCTTCCGGCAAAAAACCGGAATTTTTCAGATTGCCGCGCCAGTTTTTTAAATCAATATTCTGGTGCGCTATATTCCAGTCGCCACAGATTACGATATCGCGCTGTAAGGCCTGCAATTCGCGCAGAACCGGTAAAAATTTATCCAGAAAACAGAATTTAGCCTGCTGCCGCTCTTCCGAACTGCTTCCAGACGGCAGATATACTGAAATAACACTGAGCTTGCCAAAATCAGCACGTACATAGCGGCCTTCATGATCAAAATCTTCCCATCCTAAGCCGATTTGCACATCATCAGGCTGCTGTTTACTGTAAATTGCCACACCACTATAGCCGCGTTTCACTGCGGTATGCCACGCACCATACATGCCCAGCGGATGCTTCATCTGCTCCGTCAAATCCGCTTCCTGGGCTTTTAATTCCTGAACACACACAATATCAGCCTGTGCCTGCGCCAGATAATCAATAAAACCCTTACTGGTAGCTGAACGTATTCCGTTTACATTGGCTGAAATAATGCGCATCCGCATGTCCTTTCGATTAATGATAAAATTTACATCTTAAAATTTTTAATCTAGCCATTTTACCATTAAGGATCATTATGTCTGATTTCCGTCAGAATTTTCTGCACTTCGCTCTGCAACAGCATGTTTTAAAATTTGGCCAGTTCACAACCAAAGCCGGCAGACAATCACCTTATTTTTTCAATGCCGGACTGTTTAACGATGGCTATAGTATTCTGCAACTGGCACGTTTTTATGCACGCTCGATTCTTGCCAGCGGTATTGAATTTGATATGCTGTTCGGACCGGCCTATAAAGGCATTATTCTGGCCGCAGCAACAGCCATGATGCTGGCGGAAGAAGGGCGTAATGTACCATATGCCTATAACCGTAAAGAAGCAAAAGACCATGGCGAAGGTGGCGTACTGGTTGGTGCACCGCTTAAAGGTCGTGTACTGATTATAGATGATGTTATTTCAGCCGGTACTTCCGTACGTGAATCGGTTGCCATCATTCAGCGTGAAGGCGCGGTTACCGCAGGTGTAGCCATTGCACTTGACCGCATGGAAAAAGGTCAGGGAAATCAATCCGCCGTTCAGGAAGTCGAACAACAGTATCAAATACCGGTAACAGCCATTGCCACATTGGAAGATTTACTGCTGTTATTAGAAAATGACTCAACACTGGCTGATTATCGCCAGCCGGTAGCAGATTACCGCAAACAATATGGCGTGTAAATTTTGTCTGGTTCTGGCAAAACAGATTGCCAGAACGGTTCAAACAACATTATGTTTAACAAATGATTTCTTTCTAACCCTATTAAACAGATGAATGTTGAGCAATTACTGAATCACTATGGCTATCTGGCTATATTTATCGGCAGCATTCTTGAAGGTGAAACCATACTGACCCTGGCCGGCTTTTTCGTACACAAAGGCTATTTATTATTTGTGCCTTCAATCCTGTGTGCGGCAGCCGGCGGGATGCTGGGTGACCAGATATGTTTTTTGCTCGGCCGTTATTATGGTAAACACCTATTGCAGCATTTCCCTAAACTGGATCCGATGGTAGCCAAAACTGATCGTTTGCTGTGTAAACACAGCTCTGTCATTATTATCGGAGTACGCTTCATGTATGGTTTGCGTATTGCCGGCCCGATTGCCATCGGTATGAGTAAAGTAACATTCCATCGGTTTCTGTTATTTAATGCATTGGGCGCTTTACTCTGGGCAACCATTATCGTTAGTTTTGGTTATCTGTTCGGACAATCAGCGCAATGGCTGTTTGCAGAGTTTCAGCAATACACGAAACTGCTCTTTGCTGTTATTCTGATAGTAGCTGTATTTGCTTTGCTGATATACTGGTATATCAAACGGCATCGTAATAAATAAAACAGAAACAAAAACGGCTTTTAAGCAAAATCAGTAATTAAATAATTATGCAAATCTGATTGCAGATACAAAATACAGATGTATTTTATTTCAATAATTAACTGGTTGGATTTACCGGATATAAAAAATAAACCCCGCTGCTGCGGGGTTTATTATAAAAATCAGCTAACAAAGCCTGATTAGAAAGTATGTTTCAGACCAACACCAAATGCAGTAGTTTTATTTTTACCTCTGCTTTCATTCAGTTCATTGTAGCCGTTACCCTCACGCAACCAGCCAGCCTGTACATTAGCAGTAGTATGTTTAGAGAAATCATAATCAGCACCTAACACGATCTGATCGTATTTGGTATTTTTCATTTTATCGCCATCCAGCTTAATGTCCCAGCCATGGGCATAAGTGAATTTCGGAAAAATATTACCAAAGTGGTAACCAACAGTCAGAGCCGCTTCCTGTCCCTGATTACCCCAGGTTACATTATGATCACCAACATTCATGGTGATTAAATTACCCTGCTCATTTACGCCTACAGGAATAGAAGCACCTTTTAAACCATTGAAATAAGAGCTGGTATTTTTGGTATATTGGTAACCTACACCTACAAACAGATTATTAGCATCATAGCCGCCTTCAACGCGATGTACCTGACCGTCTTTTAATTTAGTGTTACCGGATTCAGTAATTATAGCTGCTGAATTTTTCAGATAATCGAAGCCATATTTTGCAAAATATCCGGCATTGCGATAATTCAGACCGATACTGTATTTATCGCCTGCTCCCATACCATAATCATACTCACTGTTCCGATCCCCACCATTTACATTATCACGCGGAGAATATAATGCATTAAATTTGAAACCGGCCCATTCCGGAGAATCGTAAGCAATACCTACATAACGCTGACCGGTACGGGTAAATTTACCTAAACCCAGCACTTCATTGTTGTATTCCCATGGATCTACTGTATCCATATTGGCCTTCATCTGATTACTAATGCGGCCGGCACGAACAGTACCGAATTCAGACTGAAAACCAATGAAAGAATCACGATTAGCCCAGCCATCAGCTTTACCATTACTGTTACCCAGATGGATAGCAGACTCAACCTGCCAGATAGCTTTCAGACCATTGCCTAAATCTTCAGAACCCTTGAAACCGATGCGTGAACCATAATCAGCTATACCATTCTGGTACGGACCACGGCTGTCACCACTGGTTTTAGTAGAAGATACTTCATAGCCTGCTTTCATTTGGCCGTATAAAACAACATCTGCCATAGCAACAACCGGCAAAGTGGTCAAAGCCAAAGCAATCAGGTTTTTTTTCATTACTGTATTCCTAGTCTCAACGTCAAAAATACAAACTTCAAAAACCAAATGAAGAGCTTTTGAAGTTTTACATCAATCGCCATTACGACGAGTGTGCGGAATATACTGGTCGGGTAATAAAAAAGCAAACCACTGATTCTAATTATTGATTCAGGTAATTTTCCACATTAAAGAATAGGTAAAATAAATATTAGAAATGTATTTAAATGCTGATTATATTTTTAGATACTAAAATAATATTGACTAAAAAAAACACCAATTCACTTTACTAAATATTAAAAATACATTTTTTATTTTTCAGAAAAGAATTGTATAGAAAAGTCATTTACAACAACCGGAGAATTAATTTATAAATATCCTTGACCGGAACCACAATACTGATAAACCATTTTTTACTTGTATTCAGTTAAACCAGTACTGTTAAGATAAATATCAATATTCTTATATGGTTTATTTTTTGAATTCTCATTGATTTCTGAACTTAATTACAAATAATTCTTGAATTTAAATAATAATTTATATCAGCATATACTCATCACAATATAATAATTCAGTAATATCAATATCTATATTTTTTATAAAAATAATAATTTCTATTTAGTTGTTTCTGTATCAATAATTTATCAGAGTATTTCCATACATATTTATCTAAAAATGATTTATTCGGATATAACATTAATCATTAGGTTTTGATGTATTCGTATTGAAATTCTGAAAGGAATACCGAGAATGAAATGCAGAAGAACCTGCTGTTAAATAATTTGGGATAGCATTTTATTTATATTGTTAAAAAATTAATCCCTGACTGAAGAACAAACTAAACTATTCTTCAATCAGGGATCAGACTCAAATACTAATCAGTAAGAATTAAACACTAATTAGAATGTGTGTTTCAGACCAACGCCGACAGCGGTAGTTTTGTCTTTACCAAAGCCTTCGCCGTTACCTTCACGCAACCAGCCTGCCTGTACGTTAGCAGTGGTACGTTTAGAGAAGTCATAATCAGCACCTAACACAATCTGATCGTATTTGGTGTTTTTCTCTTTGTCACCGTTAATTTTCACATCCCAGCCATGAGCATAGGAAATTTTCGGGAAAATGTTACCAAAGTGATAACCAACAGTCAGAGCTGCTTCCTGTCCCTGGTTGTCTTCAGTTAAATTGTGGTCACCAATGCTACCAACACTTGCTTCACCTAAACCTCTGTAGTATGAAGTAGTGTTTTTAGTGTACTGATATCCAACACCTACAAACCAATTATTGGCATCATAACCACCTTCAACACGGTGTACCTGACCATCTTTCAGATCTGTTGTGCCGTCATCATCAGTTTTAACAGCAGAATTTTTCAGGTAGTCAAAACCGTATTTAGCAAACCAGCCAGAGTTTTGGTAGTTCAAACCAAGGCTGTATTTCTCACCAGTACCGATACCGGCTGCGTACTCAGCAGGACGATCACCACCGTTTACATTATCACGCGGAGAGTACAATAAATTAAAATTGAAGCCAGCCCATTCCGG
The DNA here is from genome assembly GCF_013344955.1 of Snodgrassella sp. ESL0324. NCBI lineage: Bacteria > Pseudomonadati > Pseudomonadota > Betaproteobacteria > Neisseriales > Neisseriaceae > Snodgrassella > Snodgrassella sp. ESL0324. The sequence continues at coordinate 466,068 of NZ_JAAEDS010000014.1, forward strand.
AGAATCGTAAGCGATACCTACATAACGGGCATCAGTACGGGTGAATTTACCCAGACCCAATGCTTGATTGTTGTATTCCCAAGCATCAACAATATCCATATTAGCATTCATCTGATTGCTGATACGACCGGCGCGAATAGTACCGTATTTAGTTTCCAGACCTAAGAAAGAGTCACGGTTAGCCCAGCCATCAGATCCGCCATTGCTATTACCCAAATGAATGCGGGATTCAACCTGCCAGATAGCTTTCAGACCGTTACCCAGGTCTTCAGAACCTTTGAAACCGATACGTGAACCGTAGTCACCAATACCATTCTGGTACGGACCGCGGGTTTCGCCACTGGTTTTAGTAGAAGAAACTTCATAGCCTGCTTTCATTTGGCCATACAAAACAACCTCAGCCATAGCGGCAACCGGCAAAGTGGTCAAAGCCAAAGCAATCAGGGTTTTTTTCATTGCTGTATTCCTTTTCTATGTCGAAAAAACAAACTTCAAAAACCTAATGAAGAGCTTTTAAAGTTTTGCATTAATCGCCGCATTAGCGATTTCATGGCTGTCAATATAATGCTTTAGTTGCAAAAAAACAAATTCATTTGCAAACACACAACACTTTTGACCAATCCTGCTGCGGCAAATAATAGGTAAATAACAATATTTTCAATTAAATTCAATGAATTATATAAAAAATAATCCATTAAAATAAAATATTTTCAGTTTTAAAAAGTGTTGTACTTTTTCAACACAATAACTGAATTAAATAATCAGTCCGAGCAGCTATTGTATCAGAGGTAACTCATTGTCACCTGTGCAAAATACATTCCAATAGCTGATTAATTGGTTACCAGTACTGTACAGATTAATTAATAAATTATAAATATTACTCTTAATTCAGAATGATATTTTCTCAGAAGCGCTGATGGTATTCATACAAACGAAATACTAATCATTTATCTATCAAAAGCGCGCACATCTGTCTATGCTCTGGTTTCAACCTGTTCCAAGGCAGCCGGTGTCACAGCAGCATCCGTCTTGCTAAGCATAATATCTTTACGCCGCAGTTTAGGCTTCCCAGGAACCGGTTCTGCATCATTACCGGTTAAAACTGTCTTATCCGCACTGGTCTCAACCAGTATCAGCCCGCCTTGTTCAGCAATACGGCACAAACTGATATCTGCATCTGTGCTGGTATTCATTAATTCAGACTCAGTTGTAATTGCCTCCTGAGTCTGAATAATAGTTTCAGTACCGACAATATCTGCTTTATCAACAGCAGATAATTGCTGCTCAGTTTCTAACTGCGCCAGCACATGTGTAATAGCCAGCTTTGCCTGTGCGACTGCATTTTGCACGATTACATCATGAGTTTCACTCAACGTATTCGGTTGCGCTGAATAAATACTAATACGATGAATATCTTTTTCAGGATTGAGTACATGCTCAGCAGTTAACTGTATTTGCGCAGTAATAGCAGCAATATCAATATTTCTACTTATTTTTCTGGCAGAAACAATGTAGTTGCGTTTTTTCTTACCATTCTGTCGACGGCTGTTTTTATCATGCCGTGCTTTATGCCGTTCATTTTTCGATCCGGTATCTGTCAGAGTAATAATCAGAGGATCTCCGACCTGAGCCTCATCAACCGGATTAATTATATCAGCATGTTGCACAGGCATTTCATTTTTGCCTGATGTCCGCTGACGTCGTCTGCGCGAGGTATTCTGCTCCTGTTTAAAAGTATTTTGTTCCTGAATTGAATCAGCTACCATATCTGCCTGTGCCGTTGCATATCTGTCAGCACGCTTTTCTTCACGCCGGTTACGATTCTCACTGGCTGACCGGTTAGTTATTGCCGGATCAGTTGATACTTTATTGTTATTGGTACTATTACCTTTGGAGGCTGAATCAGTATTTTTAGCCAACCGGCCAGCACGTGCCTGACGACGTTCCTGTGTCTGTGATTTCTGATTTTTTTTCTGATGCGTGGTTTTGACAGTTTTTTCTGCTACCGTTCGATCTGATGCAGCAGATTCAACCGCTTTTCCACCCAGCAGATTACCCAGCCAGCCAGTCAGTTTTTTCCACATACCTGCTGATTCAGTTTTACCTGTAGCAGTTTTCTCAATAACCGGAGCAGGCTGAGTATGATGAATTCCTTTAACAGCCGCCTCTGGCTTAACCGGTTTATTCTGACCAATAGAAAAAGGCAGTTCGCCTATATTTTCCGGTTCCTGTACCTGATGGTAGCTGGGAACGGTATTTTCTTCCACATTATCGGTACGTACACGGGTCACGCTGTAATGCGGATTTTCCAGATGAATATTCGGAATCAGCAATACACATACATCCAGGCGTTCTTCCAGACCAAACAGTTCAGCACGTTTTTCATTCAGCAGAAAAGTAGCCACATCCACCGGTACCTGTACCCGTACTTCGGCGGTGTTATCTTTCATTGACTCTTCCTGAATGATACGCAGGATGTGTAATGCAGTTGATTCAATACTTCGGATAAAGCCAGTGCCGGCACAGCGCGGACAGATGGTATGACTGCTTTCTCCCAATGATGGTTTCAGGCGCTGTCTGGATAATTCCATTAAACCAAAGCGGGACAATTTAGCCATTTGTACCCGGGCACGGTCTTTTTTCAGCGCTTCACGCAGAGTAATTTCTACATCACGCTGATTTTTACTGTTCTCCATATCAATGAAGTCAATAACTACCAGTCCGCCCAGGTCACGCACACGCATCTGCCGTGCAACCTCTTCAGCAGCCTCCATATTGGTTTTGAAAGCGGTATCTTCAATATCCGCACCACGGGTTGCTCTGGCAGAGTTAACATCTATGGATACCAATGCTTCGGTGTGGTCGATAACTATAGCACCACCGGATGGCAGAGCAACTTCACGCGAAAACGCAGACTCAATCTGCTGCTCTATCTGAAAACGGGAAAACAGCGGAATATGATCGGTATAATGCCGCAACCGGTTAATATAGGCGGGCATCACATAAGACATAAACTCACGAATCTGATCATACACTTCCTGAGAGTCAATCAGGATTTCCCCGATATCCGGCTGGAAATAATCGCGAATGGCACGAATAAGTAAGGAACTTTCCATAAACAGCAGGTAAGGCTCACTATGCTGCTGCGCCGCCTGCTCAATTGCCCGCCACAACTGAATCAGATAATTAAGATCCCACTGTAATTCTTCCGTACTGCGTCCAATACCGGCTGTACGTGCAATCAGGCTCATTCCGCGCGGTGTATCAAGCTCACTCATTGCCTGCTTGAGCTCCTGCCGGTCTTCTCCTTCAATACGGCGGGAAACACCGCCGCCACGCGGATTGTTCGGCATCAGTACCAGATAGCGTCCGGCCAGACTGATAAAAGTGGTCAGAGCTGCGCCTTTATTACCGCGCTCATCTTTTTCCACTTGTACAATGACTTCTATACCTTCTGAAAGTACATCCTGAATCCGGACACGGCCACCTTCATAATTCTGAAAATAGCTGCGTGAGATTTCTTTAAATGGTAAGAAACCATGACGGTCTGTGCCATAGTCTACAAAACATGCTTCCAGAGAAGGTTCGATACGGGTGATGACACCTTTATAGATATTGCCTTTACGCTGTTCTTTCCCCAGCGTTTCGATGTCAAGGTCAAGCAGACTTTGCCCATCCACAATAGCCACACGCAGCTCTTCCGCCTGTGTAGCATTGAATAACATTCGTTTCATGAAAACCTCGTTGTGTGCACTGACGAGGCGTTGTAATTAGTATTTGACACCCATAGCCTTGCCCGATTAAGTCATTCGCGGCAAACTAAACAGGCTTTCATCATAAAGAAGGTGTAAAGATCATATCCGCCATTCAGCATCATAATTCCTGCTAAACAGGGTGTGTCCGGTATCCGATCAGTATGGATTGGACACTTAACTGGGGTAGCCATTCTTCTGTTATTCTGTCAGGTGCTCGGGCACATTAGCGGCTGCGTTTTCAGGTTTTGTCCTGCCTGATCACGTCTGAAGCCGTGGCTTGCCACCTGATGGAGTCAAACTTAATCACTAACCCTTGCTGCTGACGGCTGGTCAGCAACACGGGGAAATACGCCTGCAACAGTGCGTTTTTCCGGTAAATACGTTAACATTTCATTATTTACAGCCAAATTGCGCTTTCAGGCACTTTTTCAGCTTCGGGCAAAATGCGGCCATTTTTGGTTCAGTTCAGTCTGCCAATACGATATTTGGTCATGACCACTGATGACTTTTATTTATTTATAAAAGCTTACGGATTATAAGCAATATGACGGTTTTAAGCAAAGATTCAGTGCAGTTTTTATCTGTCTGTGCAGAAAGTGCCGGTCAGAGACTGGATAATTATTTAATACGGGAATTAAAAGGAGTACCGAAAAGTCATATTCAGCGCATTATCCGTAGCGGGGAAGTCCGGCTGAACAAAAAACGCTGTAAAGGAACAGACCGGATTCAGACCAATGATGAGATCCGTTTACCTCCTATTCGCATTGCGGCCAGACACGCATCCGCAACAACTTTAGCTATTCCTGCTCAGGAATTTACGGTTGTTTATGAAGATGATGTATTACTTGTGATTAACAAACCAGCAGGTATTGCTGTACATGGCGGCAGTGGTATTAGCTTTGGCGTCATTGAGCAGCTGCGCCGCGCCCGCCCTGAATCCCGTTATCTGGAGCTGGTTCACCGGCTGGATAAAGATACCAGCGGCTTGCTGATGATAGCCAAAAAACGCAGTGCTTTGGTCAAACTGCATGAATCAATCCGCCAGAATCATCCGCATAAAGTGTACCTGGCCCTGGCCATTGGCAACTGGCCGGAAAATATACGACAAGTTAAACTTCCACTGCTGAAATATACCGGTGCACAAGGGGAAAAAATGGTACGTATCGCCGGTAATACTCAGGAAGGACAACGGGCACATACACAGTTCCGGATACTGCAACGTTATGCAGGCGAACAATTACACCATATGGGCATCAGAGCATTAACACTAATGGAAGCAACACTTAAAACAGGCCGCACCCACCAGATACGTGTCCATATGCAATCACAGTTATGCCCTATTGCCGGAGATGAGCGTTATGGTGATTATCAGATAAATAAGCGCCTGCAAAAAGCCGGGCTGAAAAGAATGTTTTTACATGCTTCTGAATTAACGCTGACTCATCCGGTTAGTGGCGATATTTTACAGCTTACCGCTCCTTTACCGGATGATCTGCAACTATTCCTGAATCATTTGCCAGAAACCTCTAGCAAAATGTAAACGATGTTTATATCTGTCTGTATCTGCCTGTATCAAAATGCTTGCTGCTGCAGCCATTGTCTGAGTGCGGTACCACATTGATTATGACGCAGGCTATATTCAATAAAAGTTTTCATATAGCCAAGTTTGTTACCGCAATCATGTGAATAACCCTGAATCACAAAAGCATCTACAGCTTCCTGCTGCATCAGGGCGGCGATGGCATCAGTAAGCTGAATCTCGCCTCCTGCACCGGGCAGTGTTTTTTCCAGTTCAGACCAGATACCGGCTGAAAGTACATAACGACCAACCACAGCCAGATCAGACGGAGCCTGTTCTGTTGAAGGTTTTTCAACAATGGCACTCATCCTGATGCTGTTTCCAGAGTCAGCCTGCTGACCATTACAATCAACGATACCGTATTTATTAACTTCACTCATCGGTACACGTTCAACCATAATCTGGCTGCGCTGCGTAGTCCGGAACTGTTCTAGCATTGCAGCCAGATTATCTGTAGCCAGATTACAGGCTTTTTCATCTATCAGCACATCTGGCAGTAAAACAGCAAATGGTTCATCACCAATAACTGAACGAGCACACAGCATTGCATGACCCAAACCTTTAGCTTCACTTTGACGGACTTGTATTATTTGCATTCCACGAGGTAATACGTTTCGGATTTCATCCAATAAAACCATTTTACCTTTGTTCTGCAACTGTGTTTCCAACTCAAATGCTGTATCAAAGTGGTTTTCAATTGCCGCTTTAAATGCATGGTTAACCAGAACAATTTCATTAATTCCTGCAGCAGCACATTCCTGAACGATATATTGAATTAATGGTTTATCGGCCACAGTCAGCATTTCTTTTGGAATAGCTTTTGTGGCCGGTAACATACGTGTACCCAATCCTGCTACAGGAATCACTGCTTTCATCTAATTCAATCCTATCAAATAGTTTAAATATATTATTTTAAAACAAAAAATTACCAGCTTAATTTAATATAAAACATTTCATACTTATTGCCTGTTTGTTATTCAGAATCAAAATCAAGTTATAAGTATTATCTAAACACTTTAACCTTCATCTTACAGTTTAATCTGTAACTTACCCAGTGCAGTAAACACTTCAGCTACTGCCACTGCCCCCGGATCAGGCACACCGGCGAGATTTTGCTGATTAACGTAAGATGAACGCCCTGCTCCGGCTTTATGCATACCAGCAGTTTTTTCTGCTCCCTCTCTGGCTGCCTGTATGGCGGCAAAAAAATCCCGGTTCTGCCATGCCTCTAACGCCGGTTGTAATGCGTCAATCAGAGTTCGGTCACCTATATCTGCACCACCATAATGTTTCATTTGTGCCAGCCCGTTTAATAATGCTTCTGCCAGCGTACCGCCTGTCTGTAATTTCTGACCGGCTGCGGTGAAAAATATAGACATTAATACCCCGCTTGAACCACCCATAACAACAGACAGTCGCTCGCCAATGCACAACAACAGTTGAGGCAAATCATTTAACGGTAAGTGTTGTTGTGCCAGCTGCGAGGCAATAGCATGAGCAGCATGAGCAAATGTACTTCCAGTATCGCCATCACCTACTTTTGCATCCAGAGCATTAAGCCGATTTTCCAGCCGGATCAAAGTATCAGTAATGACAGTAATATATTCTGCTATCCGGGCATTTTCGGATGGAATATAAACTGACTGTTTATATTCAGTTTCACATACTACGGTTTTTAGTGGCTGTAAAACTACGGGTTTCTGCCATCCCTGTGTTTCTACGGGCGCATTAAGTGCCTTACTAAAGTAATCGTTCAGCTTAAGCAACGAAAGTGAAAAACCTTTCATATCCAAGGAGGTTACCAGTGACGCAGGACCAATCAGTAAATCTGTCTGTTTACTAATAGCTGAATGCGCCAGCTCGCGTGTCAGTACGGCCATTTCTAACGCAGACACACCACCCAGATTATTAATTAAAACAGCAAAACGGCCCGCTCCGGCTGATTTTGATAATGTCTGAACCAGTGTATCGATCAGTATTTTGCTATTGTGCGTATCCTCTATTGAAGCACCCGGTTCGCCATGAATACCCAGACCAAGTTCGACCTGTCCGGCTTTAATTCGTCTTTCTTCTGTATAGTCCGGTAAATTACAGGTCTGCATGGCTACACCTAAGCTATACAGATTGTCACAGGTTTGCTGTGCTATCTCGCGTACCTGAGATAAGGATTTACCTTCCTCTGCCGCATAACCTGCTATCTTATGCACCAGTACCGTACCGGCAATACCGCGGGGTTGTCTGTTTTCCGGCAGAGAAATATCATCTGCAACAATAACCATCTCCACATTTATCCCATGACTTTTAGCCTTTTCTGCCGCAAGTCCGAAATTCAGCCGGTCTCCGGTATAATTTTTGACGATTAACAAACAACCTTGTTCTCCCGTTACCGCCATAATTGCGCTAAATACCGCATCGACGCTGGGCGAAGCAAATAAATCTCCGCACACTGCTGCAGTTAACATACCTTTGCCAATAAAACCGGCATGTGCGGGCTCATGACCGGAACCACCGCCGGAAATAACTGCTACTTTGCTTTTATCCCAGTCTTTACGCATCACTACCCGAATTGCCGGGTCCGTATCCAGCCTGACAAGGTTACCTTCAGGTGCGGAAATAATTAAACCCTCAATCGCTTCATTAACCAGTTGTTTACGATCGTTAAAAAAGAATCTGGACATGATTTTCCAAGTTTTAATTACAAAATAACAAACATGAATGATGCTGAATACAGACAAAGCACATTAAACAGACTAATCGATTTCATCCTTCGAAATATACAGATATCAGTACCAACAGACTCAGCTTCAGTTTCGATACAATGTTTAAATTTATCTATAAAATACAGTACCGGATGTAGTACAACAATTTCCTTTACTCTATTGTTTCAGCTTATTAATTATCGTCTGATTTAACTTGCTCCGGCTAATAGCTGCGCTATTATAATTTAGACACTCATACAGATAAAGCTTGACCCGAATTCTTAAACAATAAGAACATAGACAAATATTAATTCAGATATAATTAGATTCCGGTTTAATTTCAGATATAAACCACTTTATAGAATTAACAGTGCTGACAGAAGCAGGATAGACTGACACAGACTAATAGCAGAGAATAAACCAAATGACAATCAAAATTAATGGATCAGGGTCGACAAATGGCAATCCTGAAAAAAATAGCAGCTGGGAACGCAATATGCTGGAGAAGCTGTTACTTGAGGTATACCGCGAACAACGGCGCAATCGAATCTGGCGCTGGGTCTGGCGGTTACTCTGGCTATGCATTATTATTTTTATCATTACAGCAGCGATGGGAAGCTCAATACCTAATAGCCCGCACACAGCGGTCATTGATCTGAGTGGTGTGATCAGCAGCGAGAATAATCAGGCAGAGTTATTACGTAAAAGCCTTAAAACAGCCTATAAGAATAAAAATGTTAAAGGCATTATCATTCGTGCCAACAGTCCGGGCGGTTCACCGGTCATTTCCAGTATTGCCTATGAAGAAATCCGGCATCTGAAAGCAAAACATCCGAAGATACCTTTATATGTTGTAACTGAGGATATGTGTGCCTCCGGTTGTTACTATATTGCCAGTGCCGCAGATAAAATTTATGCAGATCCGTCCAGCCTTGTCGGCAGTATCGGTGTTATTGGCAGCAGTTTTGATTTTACAGGTCTGATCAACAAACTTGGAATTAAACGCCGGGTAAAAATAGCCGGTAACAATAAAGATATGGGTGATCCATTTGTGCCGGAAACCCCGGAACAGGCAGAAATCTGGCAACAAATGCTAAGCAGTATTCATAAGCAATTCATTCAGGCGGTGCAGCAGGGGCGTGGTGACCGATTAAAAGTTGCTGATAATCCGGACATATTCAGCGGTCGTGCTTATACCGGTGAAGAAGCTAAAGCAGTCGGACTAGTAGATGATTTTGGCAATATTTACACAGTTGCCCGCGATGTTATTAAAGCTCCGGAACTGATAGATTACACTGATGAAACCAACTGGAAGCGCTTCGGACGAAGCATAGGCAGCACATTACAGCAAAATATTCAGGGTATGGCTGATAAACCATGGTGATATCTGTCAATAACCACACTAATTAACAGATATTCTGATTATCATGCCCGTTTATGCTTTCTGCTCTGAATTACAGAACCATAAACGGGTATATTGTTATATATCATCAGATGAAGAGGCTATTGTTATAAAACATAAAATATTTATCGGCAGCAATTAAATAATTTATTCACCTACACATACCGAATTTGATTATTTTCCACCCGAATTGATAGTGTTGTTGGTTATAATATTTCTTCCTTTTTCAATCATCAATATCATGTATCCTATTATTAAACCATTGCTATTCAGACTGGATCCTGAAAAAGCCCATTACCTGACATTAAAATCGCTGCAATGGTTACATCGTTATCATTGTGGTTTTTTACTGGGATGCAAACCAGGCTTCTCATTCATGCAGAAAAATACCAATGGTATTTTTCCTGACAACAATATTAACAATACCACAACACTGATGGGACTAACGCTCCCCAATCCTGTAGGACTGGCTGCCGGTCTGGATAAAAATGGTGAATATATTGATGCACTTGCTATGCTGGGATTTGGTTTTATAGAAGTAGGCACTGTGACACCACTACCTCAGGCAGGCAATCCTAAGCCGCGGTTATTCAGATTACCAAAGCAACAGGCAATTATTAATCGTATGGGCTTTAACAATTATGGTATTGATACTTTAATCAATAATATTGCAAATAGCAGGTATCGCGGTATATTGGGGATTAATATTGGCAAAAATGCTGCCACACCGATTGAAAAAGCAGTGAATGATTATCTGATTTGTCTGGAAAAAGCCTATCCGCATGCCAGTTATGTCACTGTTAATATTTCTTCACCCAACACACGTGATTTACGCAGTCTGCAAAGTGCCGGAGAGCTGGACAGATTATTAAACCACCTGAAAAACCGTCAGGCCCAGCTGGCTACTCAGCAAAGCCGCTATGTGCCTATTGCCATCAAAATTGCTCCCGATCTGGATGAAGAGCAAATTGAAGCTATTGCAGAGGTTGCATTGAATACTCAAATAGACGGAATTATTGCCACCAATACTACTATAGACAAAACTCCTTTGGGTACGCATAAATTTGCTCAGGAAGCCGGCGGGTTGTCTGGTTATCCCGTACAGACACAGAGTAATTACGTTCTGAATCAGTTATCTGCACACATTAATACACAAATCCCGCTTATCGGTGTAGGTGGCATTACGACTGGTACAGATGCAGCAGAAAAAATCCGCCTTGGTGCCTCCGCCATCCAGTTGTATTCAGGTCTGATTTTTCGAGGTCCCCGGTTAGTTGCCGAATGTATCAAGAGCTGCTCACAGTTAAAATAATGTATCCGCTATTACAGTAAATACTACAAATTTAAGTTTTATATTTATTTGCAGACTACTTTGCCAGACAACTGTATGCAACTGCGTTTGGCAGGAAACTCTTGCCTGCGCTATGATGTCAATCGCACTATACAAACAGACCAGATTACTTTGTACAGTTTTTATCTGTACAGATGGAGACTGCACAAAGTGATTTGATTAAATTGAAAGCTCCATCATGCATAACAGCGACATATCGCTGCCGAAGGATATTCAGCGGCCGGCTGAAACGGTACTGGTAAATATTACTCCGCAAGAAACCAGAGTAGCCGTAATGGAAGAAAATACGTTGTGTGAAATTCATATCGAACGTAATTGCGGCCATGGTCTGGTAGGCAATATTTATCTGGGTGTGGTGCGCCGTGTATTACCCGGTATGCAAAGCGCCTTTATTGATATCGGACTGGAACGTGCCGCTTTTCTGCATATTGTTGATGTACTCGAGCAGCGTCAGCAACCAGAGCAGATTCAGCGTATTGAACACACGCTGCATGAAGGACAGCCAATTGTTGTACAGGTCATCAAAGACCCGATTAATACTAAAGGCGCACGTCTGTCTACGCAGATATCACTGGCAGGCCGTTTTCTCGTATATCTGCCTCAGGATGAGCATATCGGCATCTCACAGCGTATTGAAGACGAAGAGGAACGCAACCAGTTACGTGAACGGCTGGAAAATCTGTTACCGGCGGATGCTGCTCATGGCTATATTATCCGTACCAGTGCCGAAAATGCGACTGATGCAGAATTGCAGGCTGATATCAATTATCTGACCAAGCGATGGCAGCATATTCAGCAACTATCAAAAACCTGCCCGCCTGAAACATTACTGTATCAGGATTTACCCCTGAGTTTACGTGTATTGCGTGATATGTACAGTGACAATATCAATCACATTATTGTGGACTCAACCAGCCATTATCAACGCATGCACGAATTTGCCACGAATTATTCTCAGGGTGCGCTGGATAAATTGCAATTATTTCAGGATGATTGTCCGTTATTTGAAAAATACAATATTGAAGCCAAAATTAACCGTTCCCTGCAACCACGGGTGAATCTGGATTTTGGCGGCTATATTATTATTGAGCCGACAGAAGCTATGACCACTATTGATGTCAATACCGGTGGTTTTGTCGGTGCACGCAATTTTGAAGAAACTATCTTTAAAACCAATCTGGAAGCCTGCCATGTGATTGCACGTGAACTGCGTTTACGTAATCTGGGAGGGATTATCATTATTGATTTTATCGATATGACCAACGAAACACACCAGCAGGAAATTCTGACCGAGCTGGCACAAGCGCTGGCCTACGACCGTACCCGCGTTACACTTAACGGTTTTACCAGTTTAGGTCTGGTAGAGCTAACACGCAAACGTACCCGGGAAAATCTGACCCAGATACTGTGTGAACCCTGCCCTGCCTGTCAGGGGCGCGGTCGCATCAAAACAGCACAAACTATGTGCTATGAAATTTTGCGTGAAATAGTGTGCGAATCACGTCGTCCTGATATTAAGCAACTGCGCATACTGGCCTCTCCCAGCGTCATAGATTTGTTTTTGGATGAGGAAGCCGATGCTTTGAAAATGCTAAGTGATTTTATTGGCAAGCCGATTGCTCTGGCAGTAGAAACCACTTACACTCAGGAACAATATGATATTGTGATTCAATAAATTTAATCTGCAAACGAGAAATTAAACATATGAATTTACCTGATGCTGCTCAGGCTGAAAACCTGTGGCAAACCATTCGTCATGAAACCGAAATAGCAGTCAGCAATGAACCTATACTGGCCAGCTTTCTGCACTTGAGTGTATTACGCCATAAAAATTTTGCCCGCATGCTGGCCTTTCATCTATCTACCAAAATGTCCAGTGCTGTAATGGATGCGCGCGCATTATTCGAGATTTATCTGGAGGCCTTACATCAGGATACTTCTATTATTCATGCAGCTCTGGCAGATATTGTTGCCTATTATGAACGCGATCCTGCCTGTGAAACCTATAGTTTACCATTATTGTATTACAAAGGTTTTCACGCCATACAGACCCATCGCATTAACCACTGGCTCTGGCAACAGAATCGCCATACTCTAGCCTATTTTTTACAAAATCGTGCTTCCGAAGTATTAGGAGTTGATATTCATCCAGCTGCTTCAATGGGCTATGGAATTATGATTGACCATGGTACGGGTGTGGTTATTGGCGAAACAGCGGTACTGGGTAATAATATTTCACTGTTACACGGTGTTACTCTGGGTGGCTCCGGTAAACAGAGCGGTGACAGGCATCCGAAAATCAGTGACGGTGTCATGATCGGAGCCAATGCCTCTGTATTAGGCAATATTCGTGTACATACCTGCGCCAAAGTAGGTGCCGGCAGTGTCGTAGTTAATGATGTTCCGGAATATTCAACAGTAGTAGGTGTACCAGCGCGCGTTATCAGCAAAACAGATAATCATGAAAGTCCTGCTCAGGAAATGGATCAAAGAATTTAATTTGAATAAACAGAAGTACACAATAGTTAATGTTAACCAGAAAATTCAACATAAATACGTATTTAAGATCACAGGCAGCTAAATAAACAGCTGCCTGTATTTTACAGTTTACTAATAAATCCGGAAAACATCTGCGCAGAAAACTGTCAGGACAATCAAATTATATGCTATACGCATAAAATTACATAGATAATAAAAAACGCAAACTCAACCAGAGTTTGCGATTTATTTGGTGGCGAATCAGGGATTCGAACCCCGGACACAAGGATTATGATTCCTCTGCTCTAACCGACTGAGCTAATTCGCCGTATCTCATTTCAAGAGAGACGCAATTATACGACATTTTTCTGATTATGCAAGTACTCAAAAAGAAAAATTTTTTATTTTATTGTTTTTATAAATCATTTTATATGACTTCAATTCATATGGTATTTATCTGGCGTTTAAAGAGCGATAAATGCGTATTTAAAGGGGAATAACACAGTGTTTTACCGGTTTGGCACAGGTATCTGCATGCTTTATGATACAATTCAGCCATTTTTAAATATCGCCTGTTTTCAAGGAATATCATGAGTTTGAAATGTGGCATTGTGGGTTTGCCCAATGTAGGTAAATCTACCCTGTTTAACGCCCTTACCCAGTCTGGTATTGAAGCTGCCAATTATCCTTTCTGTACTATTGAGCCTAATGTCGGTATTGTTGAAGTGCCGGATGATCGTATGGAAGAGTTGGCTAAAATCGTTAATCCCAAACGAACCCAGCCGGCCATCGTTGAATTTGTCGATATTGCCGGACTGGTAGCCGGAGCCAGTAAAGGCGAAGGTCTGGGTAATCAGTTTCTCGCCAATATCCGTGAAACTGATGCCATCGTAAACGTTGTGCGCTGCTTTGATGATGATAACATTGTGCATGTTTCTGGAAAGGTAGATCCGATTTCGGATATTGAAGTCATTGGTACCGAGCTGGCACTTGCAGATTTAGCCAGTGTAGAAAAAACTATCATACGCGAAAGCAAGAAAGCCAAATCCGGTGATAAAGAAGCACAAAAACTGGTAGCCATTCTGGAACGCTTACAACAACATCTGCTTGAAGGTAAACCCGTACGCTCGGCAGGACTCGATCAGGATGAGCTAACACTGATTAAACCTTTATGTCTGCTTACTGTAAAACCGGCAATGTATGTAGCCAACGTAGCTGAAGACGGCTTTGATAACAACCCGCATCTGGAACGTCTGCAACAACTGGCGGCACAGGAAAATGCACCTGTTGTTGCACTATGTGCAGCAATGGAAAGCGAAATTGCCGATCTGGATGAGGCTGATAAAGCCGAATTTCTGCAAGAAATGGGTTTAAAAGAACCGGGTCTGAATCGACTGATTCGCGCCGGCTACGACTTACTCGGTTTGCAAACCTATTTCACTGCCGGCGTTCAGGAAGTCAGAGCATGGACTATCCATAAAGGCGATACAGCCCCTCAGGCTGCCGGTGTTATTCATACCGATTTTGAACGTGGTTTTATCCGTGCTCAGGTTATTGCTTACGAAGATTTCATTGCCTGCGGAGGTGAAGCCAAAGCTAAAGAGGCCGGTAAAATGCGTGCTGAAGGCAAGGAATACATTGTAAATGATGGCGATGTAATTCATTTCCTGTTTAACGTATAACCATTAATCTCTTGAACCAGCTATATTCCCATCCGGAATGTGGCTGGTTTATGCATTCCGGTTAATAATAAATTTATTTTTTAGCCTGACATATCGAATCCTCTCGGTTCGGTTATCTAAACCATCTACCGGCAACCAATAAATATCAGCTTTAATATTGGTTATCCATATGATTTACCTATTATAAATATCATCATACCAATTTATAAACAGAAACTGAAAAAGTATTTCCGCCCACTACCAAACTAATGAATTATCTATTTATTACAACCACAAATGCAGCAATAAACAAATCGTGTAAAATAATGCATCATTATTATTAGGCGGTAAAACAAACTAATCACCCGAAACCAGCAAAAATATGATATTGCTATTTTGTTTTTATGAGCAGTCTGAGCCAGACAAACTTAATTTTAGCCAATTTATTTAATTTGAAAGAACAAAATCCAACCATGACCAGCGTTGTTCACGACTTACAGCAACGAGGCCTGATAGCTCAAACCACTGATGCACAGGCCCTTGATACATTATTAAACGAAAAGAAAATTACTCTGTACTGCGGTTTCGACCCGACAGCCGACAGTCTACATATCGGTCACCTGTTACCTATTCTGGTTTTACGCCGCTTTCAACTGGCCGGACATACACCAATCGCGCTGGTAGGAGGTGCTACCGGTATGATTGGTGATCCAAGCTTCAAGGCACAGGAACGTTCGCTCAACACTTTAGAAACCGTGCAGAACTGGGTAGCCAAGATACGCGCGCAGCTACAACCTTTCCTTAGCTTCAGTGGTGACAATGCTGCCATTATGGCAAATAATTTTGACTGGTTCGGCAGCATGAATTGTCTGGATTTTCTGCGCGATATCGGCAAACATTTTTCTGTAAATGCCATGCTGAACAAAGAGTCAGTAAAACAGCGTCTAAGCCGTGATGATGTAGGTATTTCATTTACCGAATTTGCCTATGCTCTGCTCCAAGGTTACGATTTTGCTGAACTGTATCGCCGCCACGGTGCTGTATTGCAAATCGGCGGTTCGGATCAGTGGGGTAATATCACCGGAGGGATTGACCTCTCCCGCCGGCTGCATCAGGCTACCGTTTATGGTTTGACACTACCACTGGTGACTAAAGCTGACGGAACTAAATTTGGTAAAACCGAAGGTGGTGCAGTCTGGCTGAGTGCAGAAAAAACCTCTCCTTACCAGTTCTATCAGTTCTGGTTAAAAGTTGCTGATGCGGATGTATATAAATTCCTAAAATATTTTACTTTCCTCAGTGTGGCAGAGATAGAGGCTATTGAAGCCAGCGATCAGGCCAGTGGCAGCAAGCCACAGGCACAGCGCATTCTGGCAGAGGAAATGACCCGCCTGATTCATGGTGAAGAAGCTCTGGCTGCAGCACAGCGTATTTCTGCCAGCCTGTTTGCCGAAGATCAGAGTGCACTTACTGAAAGCGATTTTCAGCAATTATCTCTGGATGGCTTACCTGCATTTCCGGTTACCGAATCCATCAATATCGTGCAGGCCTTAACTACTGCGTCACTGGCCAAATCCAATAATGAAGCACGCGGCTTTATCAGTCAGGGAGCAGTCATGGTTAACGGGCAAAAAATTGACAGTGCTGATTACGTATTCTGCAGCGATGACAAACGCTTCGGGCACTACACCATTTTGCGGCGCGGTAAACGCAACCATGCACTACTGGTATGGCAATAAATTTTCATATTTTGCAAATACATCACTCAAGGGAGTTAATATGAGTAACCACAGCACTATTCTGCAACACCTGCCCGTTGGCGAAAAAGTCGGCATTGCTTTTTCCGGCGGGCTGGATACCTCTACAGCATTACTCTGGATGAAACTGAAAGGCGCTTTACCTTATGCCTATACGGCTAATCTGGGACAGCCTGATGAAGATGATTATGATGCTATTCCGCAAAAAGCACTCGAATACGGAGCTCAAAAAGCCCGCCTGATTGATTGTCGCACACAGCTGGCGCATGAAGGTATTGCTGCAATACAAAGCGGAGCATTCCATGTACATACGGGTGGTATGCCTTATTTTAATACTACTCCGCTGGGAAGGGCTGTTACCGGCACAATGCTGGTAGCCGCAATGAAAGAAGATGATGTACATATATGGGGTGATGGTTCCACCTATAAAGGCAATGATATTGAACGCTTTTATCGCTACGGGCTGTTAACTAATCCGGCTTTACGCATCTACAAGCCATGGCTGGATCAACAATTTATTGATGAACTGGGCGGACGGCATGAAATGTCTGAGTTTCTGATTGCTCAGGGTTTTGACTATAAAATGTCTGTTGAAAAAGCCTACTCAACCGACTCCAATATGCTCGGTGCTACCCATGAAGCTAAAGATCTGGAAATGCTCAATAGCAGCATGAAAATCGTACAGCCGATTATGGGCGTGGCTTTCTGGGATGAACAGGTAACCATTCCGGCTGAAGAAGTAAGTGTGCGATTTGCAGAAGGTGTACCAGTAGCTTTAAATGGTGTTGAATACCATGATCCGGTAGAGCTGATTCTGGAAGCCAACCGTATTGGCGGCCGACATGGTCTTGGCATGACAGATCAGATTGAAAATCGTATTATTGAGGCTAAATCACGCGGTATTTATGAAGCACCGGCAATGGCATTGCTGCATATTGCTTATGAACGCCTGCTTACCGGCATCCATAACGAGGATACGATTGAACAGTACCGCATTAATGGTCTGCGTCTGGGCAGACTGCTGTATCAGGGACGCTGGTTTGATTCACAGGCGCTTATGCTGCGTGAAACTGCGCAACGCTGGGTAGCCAAAGCCATTACCGGTGAAGTTACGCTGGAATTACGCCGCGGTAATGATTACTCTATTCTCAATACCGAATCATCCAATCTTACTTATCAGCCGGAGCGGTTAAGCATGGAAAAAGTAGATAATGCTGCCTTTTCCCCTGCTGACCGTATCGGCCAGCTTACCATGCGTAATCTGGATATTATCGATACCCGTAATAAACTGGGTATATATACTCAGAGTGGACTGTTATCAGTAAGTCAGGATGCACTGCTACCTCAGTTAACTGATAAAAAAGATATCTTATAAAAATCTATCATTTCTAGAACCGGATAATACTAATTTATTATCCGGTTTTTTATTTTATTCAAAAATAAATTGCAACAATAAATAATATGATTTAATTACTTATCAAAGAACAAACTGTATCTATAGTAGCCCCGGCTGAACCTGAATCAGCATATGTTAAATGATCATCAGGTCGTAAAATCAATGCCTCTTCAATACTATCTCCTTCTCCTAGATAACGCGAACTGTGCTCCTCACAGTTAATTTCTTTTTTACTATAGCTTGTTCCGCTAACTCCTACTCGTCGTGAAACAGCTTCAACCAAGCCGTCAGTTTTTTTATGGTGCCATATTAAAGTATAAGTAGTATTAGGCTCATCAAAAGGTATGCTTATACTTTCATGCTGCCCAAGATATTTATCCTCCCCTGCATCACTTTGACTTTCTTCATTAATAACATTACCTGCTGTATCGCCGGTCGGATTGTGCAGAGAATACCATATAGTAAAAGGCAGGCTAATAAGCAGCTTGAGTATCGCTAAACAACATATTGCGAGAGGAAAAAGAATAAATAATCTGATTATTTTATCAAAAATACCTTCTTTAACCTGATCGACTTTAACATTACTTACTGTATTAGCTAAATTTAATTCAATCTTTAAAAATCTGGCTGCACGATTATTTTGCTCTATTGACCCACAAAATTTAAAACCCTGTTTAAGTAAACTTTTTGTGTACCGATTACAGTAATAAAAACACATGATAATAATAAACAGGATTACTGAGAATCTGGGCAAATTTATTTGAACACCAAGAAAACTAGCAATTACATACCATATAAACCAGTAAAACGTACCACGTATATCTTTAACCAGTAAAGGAGTAAAAAAAGCTAATATAATGGGTGCCGCAGTAAATCCCGTATAGGCTATTTTCATCTTACCTGTATCAGGATTAAACATGGGTATTAGCTTTCTATTTAATGCCAGAAAAGGTATCTTGATTGTAAAGGTCTGCTCCGGCTGATGATTTTCTTGAACTGGCTGCTTATAATACTCAGATTCCTCCTCTTTAGTTTCAACAGATTCTGGTAAACGAGATGAAAAAATTATTTCATGCTTTAACTGTGGATTTTCTTTAATCAATTTAGCATTATATTTTTCCCGTAATTCAGGATTAAGCAATACTTTGCGACAGTTTTGCCATTTTTCCCAATCCAGAGTCTGTTCATCTGCTGCTTTTTTCAATGCTAAACGGATTTCTTCATCAGTAGCAGTTATACTAATATGTAAAAGCGTATATAAATTAATCATATTGACACTTCTCCCTCATATCTTCCTCTTTATTAGATAGAACTCAGCATCTATTATCGATTAATCAAATAATAATTTATTTATATATAAATTACCATTTTACTCTTAAGATTTTAATATTACTGAACAAAGTATTTTATTATTCAAATAAGCAGTTTAAAACAGTCATGTATATATGATTAATATAAAAAAGTAGCTAATCGTGAACCATTAGTACGGCTCTGATATTGATTTGTAATTGGCACTATTCACCATTCTAAAAGAACTTACCGAATTGGCTCAATACAATTTTATACTTAAAGCAGTACTACTCAATTTTTTATAATTTATTTTATAACTGCAAAATCTGTTTATAAAAAATATCAGCTTATCCGAACAGCCAAACTTGATTAGTTCACATTTTGTGATATTTTTATAAATTCTAATAAAAAATTTGAAGCTGAGAAAGTACTTAAATATTACTTTTATTGACCGAGAAATATCAGATGATACACTGAATATACAGAATAATTCATACTTCCGGTTATGCTATACCGTTTTAAATTATTCACAGCTAAGTTATATATCCCGTTATTATTTATATACTTACTAAAAAATTAATCAGAATAGTATCTGGTTGTATCTTATAAAAAAGGATATTTGTTAATTTATCCTTTATTGATAAGAGGACAAATATAAAGCAGCTAACTAATAGAAAAATAAAAATATTTATGAATTAAAATATCGTTGTCTTCATTTTTCTACCCAACTTAAATATTGTGACCAGCCCGGATCAAATTCGCACTCAATTTTAATTGAAAGGGTTCTATACTGGTCTGCCAGACGTTGTGCCAATGCGATAGCTGATTGTTTATCCTGCACATACCATAACATGGTTCTTACGCCCTGATAAAATGTATTTTGACAATGAATGCCCTGTTTATTAAATCGTAGAGCCGGATTAATAGTATCTTCTAGCTCATAAACCAGAGATAAATTTTCCTTACTATCCACATAGGCTGTTATAGTTAAAGCATAGCAATAATTGAAATCACCTACCAATACATCGGCTGTCTCATTTCTTTGCACAAGTCTTTTGTTATCAGGATCATTTTGATCACTGATTTCAAATACATTCCATCTATCTTCTTTATCAGAAAGAGGAAAAATACCTGTATGCCTTAATTTATCTTGCCATAACTGATCAAACACCGTTACAAATTCATTAAGAGGTACAGCGGTTGCCTCTTTAGGAATTTCTAAAAAGTTGACACACCCGATTTTAATAGCAAAATCATATTCTCCTAATGCATGATCAAGCAAGATAAATACAGTCGACTGGGCGATTTGCTTCATCTCTTCAGGAATAGTTTTACCAAACGCAATTTCCAAAGAGACTTTACGATATTCTTCATGATGATAAATCAATAAATCAGCCGGGCTCAATGAAAAAGAATGATCATGATGCGTTATAGAGAATGCATCCAAATTTTCAACCCGCGTCCTAAACGCTTCTATTTCAAAAAAATTCAGATCCGGTGCATGTTTAATGATTCGTATCACCAGCTCAAACTGCTCAATTCGGCCTTCAGCCGTAAAAATTATTTTATGATTTTTTTTATCTCCTCGTGTAAGCTCAACAATAACATTTAATTGATTATCTATTAAAAGATTATTGAGATTTTCCATGATAGAGATTGGCTCTAGCGTATTAAATGTCTGCTCAGATGCTTTTACCTGTGTCCAGAATGTTTGAATAGCGAGAGATATCTTATCTTGAGCGATTGGTTTATCTTGTACTGATTGAATATCAGAATTTGATTTTTTTCTCCAGAATTTTTTAAAAAACATAAAGCTTCCCCTTAATTGATTGATAAAAACCATACCAAATAAGTGCCTGAGTATAAGTTAAAAATTGGTCATATTTTTCTTTTATCATAATTTTTATGATATACATCAGGTTATAAATAAATTTTCATTTATACAATATCTTAATGATGAATGATAGTTTATAATATCTATAAATCATATACTTGACTGAATTCAATCCACAAACGAGCAAAAAATACAGATAAATTCAAGTTTTGTAGCCATATGAAGACATAAGCACATATTTTGACAGGCTTAGCACTACCAATCTTTGACATAACAGCATAAAAACTTGATATAGTGTCTGGGGCTATTTTATGAGATACAGAAATTAATCAATTTAATTTTATTAAGAAAAAAATTGACTATTGTAAGGAGTATATATTCTGCTTACCTTGAAAAACTATAGTATAGATAAATATTACAAATAAATCATTTTAAATAAATAATTGAAAATATCAATATATTATCCTATAAATAGGATCTACCTAATCCTAATAAAATTAGAAGATATTAATATTAATTCAGATAAACAGATACAAACGGAAAATATAATGAAGATACGTGATTATTTTGAACATAATGGTTATGCTGTTATCAATGATTTAATTACTCCTCAGCAACTAACAGATATAGAACAACAATTAGAACAGATTAATTTAACTACTGCTGGCAGTCGTGAGTTTCTGACACAACCATGGTGTCAGATACTTGCTAACAATTTGAAAAATAATACTCAGCTTACTTCCTTGCTCCCAATAAACCCGGTGGCTATCCAATGCACATTATTCAAAAAATCAGCTGATAAAAACTGGCAGGTACCTTTACATCAGGATTTAAGCATAGCAGTCAGACATCAGTTTTCTGATACTCAGTTTACCGGCTGGTCACATAAACAAAATATGTTATTTGTACAACCGCCGGCACAATATATGCAGCAACTGGTAGCTGTGAGGCTACACATAGATGATTGCCAGCATGAGCATGGTCCGCTCAAAGTAGTTGCCGGTACTCATGAATATGGAAGAATCAATGAATCATCGCTACCACAGCTTCGAGACCAAAAAGGCGAGCAGGAATGCACCCTGTCTAAAGGAGGAGCTGTTATCATGCGACCACTTATTGTGCATTCTTCGTCAAAAGCTATTCAGACTAATGGCAGACGTGTACTACACTTTTTATATGCGCCCGGAGATTTGGCTGAAATTATTCCTTTTCAATTCTGTATTTGATTCTCTCAGCAGAACTACTCAGGATTCATATATAAAACTAATCTCAAAAACGAATACTATTAATTTTTATAATAAATTAAATCTATTGAAAGCAAAAAATACATATTTATTATTAATAAATTAATTCAAACATGTTTTAATTTACCTAATTTATTTAATCAATAATTTAATCATATCCTGCTGTTTGATACATTAGGCAGATATCTGAAGTTTATCAATATCAGATATCTGCTAGGGAACAATTGCGCTGCCATAAAGAGGTTTTACAACGTAAATGACCAATATACTGTAATGGATATACTGGTACAACTGAAGGGATATCACCGGCACGCATATGCAATAAATCCCCGGGAGCAACCCATTCAGCCGGCGTTTTGGTTAAAGGCAATCCTGCATAATTATAGGCAGCGACAACCAGTTGCGAACAAAAGTAACGGTCTGAAGAAAAAGGCGTTACCTGTACTACAGCCATGGTATTCAGGCACAAATGGCGAAAAGCTCGCGGAATAACTGGCAATTCACACACTTTACGGGTAACTGTATAAGGTGTCTGCTTGATAATCCCCATATAATTATATTTCCCGCCAGCCTCTGCTCTGGCAAATTCACGGATTTTTTCAGCCTGTAAATCATTCAGCTGCGGATGGCGATAAACGGCCAGTAACGGACTTTCATCAACGCTTTCAGCCAGAGACATAATATGCACACCACCACCCACGGCTTCTGCTATTTCTCCATCTCCTAAATACAGAAATGCATGGCTAACCGAAGTATTACCAAACAAGCGCAAAACACGGGAATTGAGACTTGAGTCGGCAGAAAATAAAATATCACCGCTTTGTAAATCCATTGGCTGAACCAATACTACTCCTGTCTGTGGCGCAGTATTTTGTCGCTGAAACTTTACTGATACATGTTTTTTTTCACCCGAAGCATTAGGAACCCGCTGAAACTGTGCAGTACAGGCAAAAAGTAAATTACAGCATAAAATTAAAAACAGGAATTTAAAAAATTTCATAGATGAAATGATTTTATATTTTACAGAATACTTATCATTAAATAGATTTAATGTTTAGTTAGTTATATATGAATATGCCATTTTTATTTTATTTATATACTAATTGCATATTCGATAAACCGTTACTAATAGAAATAATGAACAAATAATTCATATCAATATTAGTTTATTTTTACCAGCATGCATATTAACACTTTATTAATAATTATTCACTTATCTGAATGTTTCAAAGTAGCACAATTCTGATGATTTTTAAATTGATACCAGCTCATCCAACCTATTATTGTCAAATAAAAATATCAGTTTTCTATACAAAAAATAATACAGGTTTCCTGAGTTCCTTAAAATTTTTAATGGCACAAAAAACCCTGCTTTAAGCAGGGTTTTTCATTAATATAAAATTAGAAGAATTATCTAACTCTTTTAGATACCAGAGTGCGGATTTTTACGTCTACACGGCGATCAGGTGCAATACATTCGATCAAAGCAGCACGTTTCTTAGCAGCTGAAACTTTCTTGCCTAATTTAGCAACTTCACGCTGACAAGTTTCAGTCATGCGGGCTTCAGATTTGCCCAAGCCGACTGCAGAAACTTTCCCAGCAGGAACACCTTTAGAAACCAGATACTGTGCAACAGTGTTAGCACGATGCTCAGACAGAGTCTGATTATAAGCATCTGAACCTTTAAAGTCGGTATGACCTTCAACACGTACAACCTGTACGCTGCTGTCTGCCAGACGGGTAGCCAAATTATCCAGAGTTTCGATTGCTTCCGAGCGCAGAGTATATTTATCAAAGCCAAACAGGAAGTTAGCAGACAGAGATAATGTTTCATCAACAAATCTGGGTGTTTCAGGAGCAGCCTGTGCAATTGGGTGACCACAATTGTTACCCAGAGTTGGTTCATTATCATTGTTAAAGCGGTTTTTCACACATTCAGGTGTACCATCGGCACCATTTTCGCGGGTGACGATAATTTCGCCAGTTCCTTTTTCAGGAGCAGAGCTGGTAGTATAGCCATTGTAAGCACCAGCAGGTTCACCGGTCCAGTCGGCACCCGGTACAACACCATTGGCAAAAGCGGCAGTTGAAGCAGCCATAGCAACGATCAATGCGCTCAATTTTAGCTGTTTGGTCATGTTATTCCCTCATCAAAAAATTTGTTATGTGCTGATTCAGCCTGAAATTCGTCTGATCAAAACACAAATACCATTTACAGGCCGCTCAAACCGGGCGGGTAGCTTGGTAAATCAAGTCTATACTATAAAAAACCGCAGCATAAACTGTCAATATGCAAACTACCAAGGCGAAGCTGCTAGACGACCCGCTTCCTATCTGTGCATGATGCCTAAAAAATAGCTTTGTGTCACTTATTTACAACTAAATTCACATCCTTACCCTAATTAAGTTGCATGAAAACAACAAGCAAGCTTCTATTATCTTAAGGGTCTGCTACAGGTGGATTAACGTGTAAAAATGTTAAGCTTAGAGTGAAAGTGTTCCATGTCAGAATGGGTAAATTGAGTTATGATGCAGATAAAGAAGCTTTTTTGTTGTATTTGAGCGACAGTTAAAAACTCCAAACCTAAAAGGGGCTGAAATACTATGAAGCTGCAACAGTTACGTTATGCAGTTGAAGTTTATCGTCAGAATCTGAATGTTTCAGAAGCAGCGGAAGTACTGTTTACTTCTCAGCCTGGTATTTCCAAGCAAATACGCATGCTGGAAGAAGAACTAGGCGTACGATTATTTGTTCGTCATGGAAAACGCATGGTTGCAGTGACAGCTCCGGGAAAAATTGTTCTGGAAACTGCCGAGCGGATTTTACGTGAAGTACAGAATATTAAAAGTATTGGTACAGAATTTGCCGACCAGAATATTGGATCCCTGACCATTGCCACCACACATACATTGGCCCGATATGCTCTGCCAAAAATTATCTCAGCGTTTGTTGAATGTTATCCGCAGGTACAGCTGAGCATCCATACAGCCAGCCCTAAAGCCATTAGTCATATGGTGCTGGAGGGAGAAGTAGATTTTGCCATTGGTATGGAAATGGAAAGTGAGCATCCTGAATTACGCAAATTGAGCTGTAAAGCCTGGAATCGCAGTATCGTAGTTCCTGATAATCATCCTCTGCTTGATTTAAAGCGGCCATTACGGCTCGAAGACATAACAGCTTATCCGCTCATCACTTATGATATTGCTTTCGCTGAACAATCTAAAATCGCCCGTGCTTTTACTCAGGAAGGCTATCAGTTACCCAGAGTTAAACTGGCTTCAGCCGATACGGATGTCATTAAAACTTATGTTGCTCAGGGGCTGGGTATCGGATTGCTGGCCACCATGGCTTTTGACAGTAAACAAGATGAAGGTTTACAGCAGATTAGTGCAGAACATCTGTTTGAACCTTCCTTTATCCAGATAATACTCAGACAGGATGTTTATCTGCGTGGTTTTGGCTATGAGTTTCTGGCCTTATTCGCTCCTGGGTTAACACGGTCGCGGATTGAATCTGCCCTGTATTCTTCTTACGAAGAAGATTTTTCAATTTAATAGTATTTATCCCCGATACAAAACAAAGCCATTTTTATCAGATGATAAAAATGGCTTTGTAAATACTTTAACTGATATCAGGGCATCAGCATTCCACCGTTCACATGCAGTGTTTGTCCGGTAATGTAACGAGCTTCTTCACTGGCCAGAAACAAAACTGCGGCGGCCACATCTTCTACAGTTCCAAAATGATTCAATGCCGTTTGCCCAGCAAAAAAATCACGCTGCTCTTGCGGTAAAACTTTTGTCATATCGGTTTCGATAAAACCAGGAGCTACACAATTTACGGTAATCCCGCGCGAGCCCACTTCACGCGCCATTGATTTACTGAATCCGACTAATCCAGCCTTGGCTGCAGCATAATTAGCCTGGCCGGCATTACCGATAAAACCGACTACAGAGGTTATATTGATAATCCGGCCCCAGCGTGCTTTCATCATACTGCGGGTGACTGCCTTGCTGGCACGGAAGGCAGATTTCAGATTAATTTGCATGATTTCATCCCATTCTGATTCTTTCATGCGCATCAGCAAATTATCACGGGTAATACCGGCATTATTAACCAGTATGGCAATATTACCGATATTACTTTCAATGTCGGCAATCAGATTTTCAATACTATTTTCTTCAGCGATACGTAATTCCCGCCCTTCTCCGCCAAAATCAGCCAGTGCTTCATTGATACTGGTCACACCTGCAGCAGAAGTAGCTGTACCAATTATTTTAGCACCTTTTTCTGCCAGAAAACGGGCAATAGCGGCGCCAATTCCACGGGTAGCACCAGTTACCAGCGCAATTTTACCTGTTAAATCCTGATTCATAACTTATTCCTTTAGCTCTCAGCATGTGCAGCAATAAAACTTTCTATGCTTTGCACACTGGTTAATGCAACGCAACTGGCGCTCTTATCAATCCGTTTAGCCAGTCCGGCCAGCACTTTACCCGGACCGCATTCAGCAAAGTCTGTTATTCCGTCAGCTACCAGTTTGCTTACTGTTTCAGTCCAGCGCACAGGTGAATATAACTGCTGTACCAGAGCCTGTTTAATTGTTTCCGGTTCTGAATGCACCGCAACATCAACATTATGCAATACCGGAATTTGTGGTTTTGAAATATTAATCTGCTCCATGGCCGCAGCCAGTTTGGTTGCAGCTGGTTTCATCAGACAGCAGTGTGAAGGCACGGATACAGGTAACAGCAGTGCACGCTTGGCTCCGGTAGTTTTAGCAAGCTCACAGGCACGATTAATGGCAACAGCAGTCCCGGCAATCACCACCTGACCGGGTGAGTTGTAATTTACGGCTTCGGCCACTGTACCGGATAATTCATTTTGTGCCTGTAAACATACCTGACGCACAATATCATCATCCAGTCCCAGTATTGCGGCCATGGCACCCTCTCCGGCCGGTACAGCTTCCTGCATTAATTGTGCACGCAGACGAACCAGTTTCACAGCATCATGAAATGCCAGGCTGCCGGCAGCGACCAGCGCAGTATATTCTCCTAAACTGTGTCCGGCCAGCATCACAGGTAACTGACCATGCAATTGCTGATATACACGCCATGTGGCAATACCGGCTGTCAGCATCAGGGGCTGAGTATTAACGGTTTCGTTCAGGGCTGTGCTGTCTTCCCCGTTCATCAATGTCCATAAATCCTGATTAAGTGCTTCTGATGCCTGTTCAAATGTTTCTTTAACAACCGGCATATCATTAAAGCCGGACATCATATTGAGACTTTGTGACCCCTGTCCGGGAAAGAAAAAAGCAATACTCATGATCTTCCTTGAATTGAATAAAACTAATGTCCGGACAATTATTGTGCCGGAGACTGATTGGTCTGTAATGGCTGTTCGTAATGCAGAAACATTTTGGCACCTGCCGGGGCACCTATTGCGTAAGCAAGATTAGCTTCCAGTGACTGGGCAAAAGGCCCTTGGTAGATTTTGTTACCCATATGGGTCAGATCAGAGTGTGCATCAATATAAATCTTACCGCCTAACTGATTCCATAAGCGGCAAAAACTAAAATCTTCAGATAAATAACGCTTCGTCACCGGATCAATAAGACAATCGTAAAAACGATAGTGATATCCCCTATCAGCAACACCGATAGAATCAGGATGATATTGCAGCTTAGGATAAGCTTCCATCAGCCGGATAAATACTTCCCGCTTGATAACCATAAATCCGGTCGGTGCTTCCGGCAACTCAATAAAGCCTTCATCATCTACCTGTACATGCACCTCATGATTAGTATCTGCCTGGCTGATATTAATGGTATAGCGAGTATAAGCAGCATTAAACTGCTGCTGGGTCATATGCGCAGGAATACCTTCTTCCGGCCATGACTCACGCTTGAGCGGATAGACACCTGCAACAATATCGCGATCTGCCAGCAGAAGACGCTGAAAAGCTTCCGGTGAAAAACCGATATCAGTATCAATCCAGCATAAGTGCGTCCATTCCGGATGTGACAGAAATTCTGCTACACAGTTATTCCGTGCACGGGTTATCAGACTTTCACCCTGATGCATAAATACCTGTATAGGAAAACCTGCACTGGTATGCTCAGCAACTAAAGCCAGCAATGATTGTACATAATTACCAAAATACCGCCCGTCATGACTGGGCGACATTACAACCGGATACATATTGACTAACGCAGATTGAGATAGCATAATCCGATCCTGATAGGAATATTATTAATATATTAAGGTAACTGCACCCCAGGCAAAACCACCTCCGATACCTTCAAGCAACAAGGTCTGGCCACGCTTAATCCGACCGGATTTAATTCCTTCATCCAGTGCCAGCGGGATAGAGGCAGCAGATGTATTGCCCTGCTCAGCAAGGGTAACAATAACTTTATCCATTGATACACCAAGATGGCGTGCAGTAGATTCGATAATGCGCAGATTGGCCTGATGCGGAATAATCCAGTTTATATCAGACGGTTGTAAACCGGATTGATCAATGACTTCTTTTGCAATATTGGCTAGCGCTTTTACTGCAAACTTATAGACAGCCTGCCCGTCCATATACAGATAGGGTGAACCTTCAATCTTACCTGCTGCAATTTTTCCCGGTGTTTGCAGAATATGACTGTAATTACCATCAGCCTGTAATTTGGTATGGATGATACCGCCTTGCTGTTCGGAAGCACCCAGAATAACTGCACCAGCACCATCACCAAACAACACACAGGTACGCCGGTCATTCCAATCAAGCAGACGACTGAACGTTTCCGCGCCGATAACCAGTGCCTTACTGGCCATGCCACTTTTAATATAAGCATTGGCAGTAGCCATTGCATACATGAATCCGGCACAAACTGCCTGAACATCAAATGCCGGACAGCCGGAAATACCCAGCTTATTCTGCACAATACAGGCAGTAGCAGGAAATGTCATATCCGCAGTTGAGGTAGCCACAATAATGAGATCAATTTCGTTTGCATCAATACCTGCATCGGCCAGCGCAATCTGTGCTGCAGAAACAGCCATATCACTGGTTTGTTCATTTTCTGCAGCAATATGACGCGCTTTGATACCGGTACGCGTTGCAATCCACTCATCCGAGGTATCAACAAATTTGCTCAGGTCATCATTAGTCAGGCGGCGTGCAGGCAGGTAACTGCCTGTACCCAGAATATGGGCATTCAGCATGGCATAGTCTTTAATTTACGGCAAAGGGCATATTTTAAACAAAGTCATTTAACTTGTCTGCCTTTGCAACAAGGTGATTTATTCTTCCATAACAGCCAGCTGACGCGCAACACCGGCCTGAATTTTTGTAATTGAGTCTGCTTTAATGGCTTTATAAGCTTCCTGCAGGGCAAAACAGAAACCTGTAGCATCCGTACCGCCATGGCTTTTAATTACGACACCACGTAATCCCAGAAAAATGGCACCATTAAAACGCCGCGGATCAAGACGTCGCTTAAACCCCTTTAATGTTGGTAACGCAATTAATGCGGCCAGTTTATTAAACCAGCTGCGGGTAAACTCTTCTTTAACAACTGAACCGGCAAATTTCACCGCTCCTTCGATACTTTTGAGCATTGCATTACCGGTAAAACCATCAACTACCAGCACATCAACTTCAGCTGTAAAAATAGAATTACCTTCAACATTGCCGACAAAATTCAGATCACTGCGTCGTAAAAGCTGATGAGTTTCTTTAGCAGCTGCATTACCCTTAATGTCTTCAGTACCGACATTGAGTAAACCTACTCTTGGTTGCGTATTTTCAGGAAACAGTGCCGCCACCTGCTGACTACCAACAATAGCAAACTGCAAAAGCTGGGTGCTGCTGCAATCGACATTGGCACCCAGATCCAGCACTAGTGTCATATGATTATTGCGGCCGGGTAGGAATTTAGCAATTGCCGGACGATCAACACCGTCAATGGTTTTCAATACAAAGCGGGCAGTTGCCATCAGTGCACCGGTATTGCCGGCTGATACAGCTGCCTGTGCCTGGCCTTCTTTAATTTGATTAATAGCCACACGCATCGAAGAATCTTTTTTATTCTTGAGCGCAGAAGTCGGTTCTTCATCCATGCCTACCACTTCACTGGCCGGACAAATGGTAATCCGCTC
Organism: Snodgrassella sp. ESL0324; assembly: GCF_013344955.1. Classification (NCBI taxonomy): domain Bacteria; kingdom Pseudomonadati; phylum Pseudomonadota; class Betaproteobacteria; order Neisseriales; family Neisseriaceae; genus Snodgrassella; species Snodgrassella sp. ESL0324. The sequence continues at coordinate 496,672 of NZ_JAAEDS010000014.1, forward strand.
CATGGAAGCATTAGCTTTATTTAATGCATTTCTGATTTTGACTTCATCACCAACCAGAATCAGTGCTGCGTCAGTTTGCTGCTGTAAAAATGTCAGCGCCCCCGGAATGGTTATATCCAGACCGAAATCGCCGCCCATGGCATCTACAGCAATGGTTTTCAGGGTCATAGATCATGCCTCTGATGTAGCTTGGGCTGCAACATGCTCGTAGTGCTCATCAATATCAAGCGCATCCCAAGGATAGTTAATCCACCAGTCATCAACCTGTATTGCACTATAAAAAGGTAAACCTGCCGGCAATATCCCTTTTTTGGGTTTGCGCTTTTCATGCAGTACTGCTACCCCGAGATGCTGGAATCCTTCATGCTGTAATTCGCGAATACAGTATTCGAGCGTAGCCCGGCTGTCATCCACTTCATCAACAATCAGTAGTTTTTTGTTTTTTAATTTTTCGTCAAAACCATTGGTCCACTGTATTTTCTGCGGCTGGTCAGTCGGGCAGTCGTTAACATCATAATAAGACAAAGTAACGGTATATACAGGAATATTCAAAAAACTACGCAATATACGTGCCGGAATAAATCCACCACCACCGATAGCGATCATTGCATCAAATGAATGCTCTGATTTCTGAATTTTTTCTGCCAGCTGTTTAATGGCACGATGTATGTCTTCGTAGTTATACCAGATTTTTTTCATGGGAAACCCGAGTCAGTGTAAAGCAGGCCATTGAGGCTGCCGGGAAAGTGGAAGCAGTTTATTTTAGCAGGATAATTACCCTGCTAATATTGGATACAAAAAAGCCAGTGATTGCAGATGCAATGTCTGGCTTTCATACGTATTGAATAATCAAAGGTGTGAATTATTCACCTTTGGCTTTGACTACTTTACGTCCGCGGTACATACCGTTTGGAGAGATGTGGTGACGCAAATGTACTTCACCGGTAGTGGTATCAGTAGAAACCTGTACAGCGGTCAGACCATCGTGTGAACGGTGCATACCACGTTTTGAAGGTGATTTTTTGTTTTGTTGTACTGCCATGTTAAAGCTCCTGGGTAATGTAAGTTAATTCGTTAGTGGCCGCTTTTCAGTCCTGCCAGTCTGGCAAAAGGATTACCTGATTCTTGATTGGTTTGGGTTGCCAGAGTGTGATCACAGTCTTCATGTCGCGGTGCAACCGGAATGGCCATTAAAATCTGGTCTTCCAGCAGTGCAGCAAGATTATATTCTGCACTCCATACCGCGCCTTCAAGTGTTTCATCAGCGGCCATGGCCTCGTCCAGCAACTGTTCGCTGGTAAACAGCACCACATGCGACTGGTCATTCAGCGCCCAGGAAACAGCCTGTAAACAGCGCTGACACACCAGTTCCAGCTGACCTTCCACACTGATATCGAGAAAAGGACGCTGCCAGCGGTCAATACCACCGCAAACCTGATACCGGATAATGCCTTCGCGTTGCGCTAAAAGTTCATGCGACCAAACCCGCCGGTCAAGTGCCTGAAGCTGCAATTGACCGCTGCGTTGCTGCTGTTCACGTGTGAACGTGGCCGTATCAATCAAAATAGGGTCTAACATAAACGGCGGATGATATAATTTAAACTTTATAATGTCAATGAGTTCGCACTTATGCCAAGAGAGAAAAAGTTGATTCTGGCTTCCAGCTCCCGTTTTCGCCAGCAACAACTTCAGCAGTTAAACATCCCTTTTGACGCGGTTAAACCTGATTTTGATGAAACGCCACTTTCTGCTGAAACCGCACCACAAACAGCGTTGCGTCTGGCCAGCGGCAAAGCATACTCTCTAGCCAGTCTTTATCCGGATGCTCTGATTATTGGTTGCGATCAGGTTGCGCTATGTCGCGGGCAGCAACTGGGCAAACCACTAACCGTAACAAAAGCACAACAGATGTTACACTATTTGAGTGGTCAGCAAGTGATATTTTACAGTGCACTTACGGTACTGAATGCTGCTGAAAACCGCCTGCATCAGCATATTGATGAAACACGCGTCATGATGCGTTCACTGACTGATGCGCAGATTAAGCATTATCTGAATCGTGAACCGGATGCTGTACATTGTGCCGGCGCGGCAAAAAGTGAAGGATTGGGCGCTTTACTAATTAAACGCATCGAAAGCACCGATCCGAATGCACTGATTGGTTTACCGGTTTTTCGTCTGGTGGATTTTTTGCTGGCAGAAGGAATAAATATTTTATGAGCAGTCCTATACTCTATCTTATCCCGACACCACTGGGAAATGCAGATACACCCTGTCTGCTTGCGCATGAACAAAAATGCATTGTTAACCTGACCGACTTTGTTGTTGAAGCAGAAAAAACAGCACGGGCTCATTTAAAAGCTTTCGGTGTGCAAACACCGATTCGTGAGCTGAATCTGCGCACTTTGAATGAACACACTCCTGAACAGGATATCGCTAAATTATTGCAACCTTTGCAGGCCGGTCGCAACATGGGATTACTTAGTGAAGCAGGCTGTCCGGCTGTCGCAGACCCGGGAGCCCAACTGGTGGCGCTGGCACATCAGGCCGGGTTCACTGTAATGCCGCTCGTGGGACCGTCCAGTATCATGCTGGCTCTGATGGCTTCTGGCGCCAACGGACAGTGTTTTGCTTTCAAAGGTTATCTGCCTGCTGAAAAAAACGCACGTATTGAATGTTTGCATACTCTGGAAAAGCGCTCACGACAGGAAAATGAAACCCAGCTTTTTATTGAAACTCCTTACCGTAATGATGTTTTACTGGCTGACGCTATTGCGACTTTACATTCTGAAACCCGTTTGTGTATTGCCGCAGATTTAACTATGCCGACCCAAACTATTATTAGTCAGAATATAGCAGCATGGCGAAAAATGCCGGCATTGCCACCGCTGAAAAAAAGACCATGTCTGTTCGTTATTTATGCCGGATAATTGTAACTGATGTTTTTTGAAATTAATTTGCGCTTCACTCTTGTCAATGTCCTCGTCGCTGCCTATAATGCACAACTTCTTTCGGAGTGTAGCGCAGCCCGGTAGCGCACCTCGTTCGGGACGAGGGGGTCGAAGGTTCGAATCCTTTCACTCCGACCATATTTTAAAAACCGTTTGCTTAATTTCAGGCAAACGGTTTTTTTATAAAAAAATAAATTATATTAAATGAAATTACTTTAAACTAGGAAATAGTGATTATTTTTTTCTGTAAAAATATGATTGTAAACTATAATTATATTCAATTTAACCATCTATTTTTATAAAGAAAAAAATTATTTCGCAACTTAATCCGGCTTATAACTGTCATTTAGTAATTAATAATGCTTTTCTGTTAAGTTATGTAGGCTTTATAATCAGCCAATTATGTTACATCCTACTACATAATAACGTTAAAAAACTGTAGCCTTTAAACACAACCCATTGAAAGGTAAACATGTTACCACTCGAAATTGAGGAAATGAATCCACCACCGAAAAAACAGCGCTGGTATCAGATCCTATATGTACAGGTAATTATTGCCATTATTATTGGTATCTTACTTGGCAACTTTTTCCCTACTGTTGGCGAAAGCATGAAACCTTTAGGTGATGCATTCATCAAATTAGTGAAAATGATCATCTCCCCAGTTATTTTTCTTACAGTGGTAACCGGCATCGCCGAGATGACCAATATGAAAACCATGGGGCGGGTCGCCGGCAAGGCTATGGTTTACTTTCTTACTTTCTCTACTCTGGCTCTGGCTATCGGGCTGGTTGTGGCCAATATTGCCCAGCCGGGACATGGTCTGAATATTGACCCGAGCTCACTGCAAAGTGCCAAGGTACACGAATATGTGCAGAAGTCCCATGAATCCAGCCTGACCGGTTTTCTGATGGATATTATTCCGACTACCGCCATGAGCCCGCTAACTAATGGCAATATTCTGCAAACTCTGTTTATTGCTATTCTGTTCGGTATTTCACTGGCATTGATTGGTGAAAAAGCCCGCCCGCTGATTAATATTTTTCAGGATTTATCGGCGCCCGTTTTCAAAATGGTATCTATTCTAATGCGTGCAGCCCCGATAGGTGCATTTGGCGCTATGGCTTTTACCATAGGTAAATACGGTATTAGTTCTATTGGTAATCTGCTCTATCTGATTCTGACTTTTTATATTTCTTCCGTTCTGTTTATTCTGATTGTTCTGGGTGCTGTAGCCCGTTATAACGGTTTTTCGATTATCAAGCTGGTCAAATACATTAAGGAAGAGCTGTTACTGGTACTGGGTACAAGCTCATCTGAAGCCGCCCTGCCTACACTGATGCAGAAAATGGAAAAAGCCGGCTGCAAGAAATCAATTGTCGGACTGGTAGTACCAACCGGTTATTCGTTTAATCTGGACGGTACCAATATTTACATGACCATGGCGGCATTATTTATTGCACAAGCATGTAATATTGACCTGACACTGGAACAGCAAATACTGCTGTTACTGGTTGCCATGTTAAGTTCAAAAGGCGCCGCAGGTGTAACAGGAGCAGGATTTATCACCCTGGCTGCGACCTTATCGGTAGTACCTTCTGTACCGGTGGAAGGAATGGCGCTGATTCTGGGTATTGACAGATTCATGTCTGAGTGTCGTGCTCTGACTAATCTGGTAGGTAATGCCTGTGCCACTATTGTGGTTGCGCGCTGGGAAAAAAGCCTTGATGAAGAACGTTTACATGAAGTACTGAAATAAGCACTTCATACAGCTTAAAATTCTGCTTACAGAAATCTGATTTCCTTATACCAAGTGATGAGATTAACCATCTCATCACTTTTTTAATTCATAAATAAAAAAACCAGACCAGCAATATTAGCTGGTCTGGTTTTTCAGCAAAATAATCAGCCGACTTTCATACCCGGTTCAGCCCCACTATCCACATCCAGTAAAAATAGTTTGCCATTACCGGCAGCTGAAGTAATCATCCCTTCAGACATGCCAAATTTTGCCATTTTACGCGGCGCAAAATTGGCTACCACAATGACCATTCTTCCGGCCAGTTTTTCTGGTTCAGGATAGCTGGCGGCAATACCAGAGAATATTGTGCGCTGCTCAAAACCAAGATCAAGCTGAAATTTGAGCAGTTTGCTACTGCCTTCGACTTTTTCGCATGTCAGCACTTTGGCAACACGCATATCGATTTTCATAAAGTCATCAAATGAAGCTGTATCTGCCACAGGCTCATACTTTGTTTCAGCAGCAGTCTCAACTGTCTGAATATTCTGCTGATTCGCGGCAATCAGGTCATCAATCTGTTTCTGTTCCACCCGGTGCATCAGATGCTGATATGCATTGATGTGATGACCGGCAGGTAATAAGGTTGTACTATCAGCCCAGCTTAATGGCGCCACATTCAGAAAAGCGGCTGCTTCTGTAGCAAGCTTAGGCAATACTGGTGACATATATACGGTCAGAATACGGAAAGCATTAATCAGTTCACTGCATACTTGCTGTAAACGTGTCTCCTGTCCTTCCTGTCGCGCCAGCTCCCATGGTTTGTTGGCATCGACATACTCATTGACCACATCAGCTAATGCCATGATTTCACGTAAGGCACGCGCATACTCACGTGCTTCAAAGCTGGCAGCAATATTTTCACTTTGTGCCTGTAGCTGTGGCAATAGCTCGCTATTGCTAACATCAGCCAGTGTTCCCTGAAAGCGTTTGCTGATGAATCCGGCAGCACGTGCGGCGATATTTATGTATTTACCAACTAAATCACTGTTAACCCGGGCGATAAAATCATTCAGATTTAAATCCAGATCTTCAATTCTGCTATTGAGTTTGGCTGCAAAATAATAACGCAGCCATTCGGGATTCAGTCGTTGCTCAAGATAGGAACGGGCTGTGATAAAAGTACCGCGTGATTTGGACATTTTCTGTCCGTCTACCGTGAGAAAACCGTGTGCAAATATGCCTGTTGGTGCCCGCAGATTGGCGTATTGCAAAGTAGCCGGCCAGAATAATGCATGAAAATATAAAATATCCTTACCGATGAAATGATACATTTCAGTATCAGTATCTGCACAGAACCACTGATCAAAATCAATACCCAGACGTTCACACAGGTTTTTAAATGATGCCATGTAGCCGATAGGTGCGTCCAGCCACACATAAAAATATTTACCGGGAGCATCCGGAATTTCAAAGCCGAAATAAGGCGCATCACGACTGATATCCCAGTCACTCAGGCTATCATTCTGCAACCATTCATTCATTTTATTCAGGGCTTCTGCCTGTAAATGCGGCTGCTCACGACCATTTTTCAGCTGGGTACTGCCGGCAGTCCACTGTTTCAGATAATCCGCACATTCTCCGAGTTTAAAGAAGAAATGCTCAGATTCTTTCAGCACAGGAGTAGCGCCGGAAATAGCAGAATACGGTTTAATCAGTTCGGTAGGACTATAAGTAGTGCCGCAAACTTCACAATTATCACCATACTGATCCTGTGCATGACATTTCGGACATTCACCTTTAACAAAACGATCGGGCAAAAACAGATTCTTTTCCGGATCAAATAATTGCTCAATAGTACGGCTTTCAATTTTTCCATTGGCTTTTAACGCCAGATAAATGCTGCGTGATAAAGCTTCATTTTCAGGTGAGTGCGTACTGTAATAATTATCATAGCCGATACCAAAACCGGTAAAATCAGCCAGATGATTCTGACGTACCTGAGTAATCATTTCTTCCGGTGTTATTCCCTGTTTCTGTGCCGCCAGCATGACCGGTGTACCATGCGTATCATCTGCACAGACGTAATAGCATTCATGTCCGCGGGCTTTCTGGAAACGCACCCAGATATCAGTCTGAATATGTTCAACCATATGTCCCAGATGAATATTACCGTTTGCATAGGGCAAGGCTGAAGTAACCAGTATTTTGCGTTGTTTTGTCATGATTGATGTATCGTTAGAATCTAGTAAAAATCGTTGAAATTATACCAGAGCCGTTTCTCTGCTACAGTAACGGCTCATAAACCACTCACGTGCCGGAGTATTAGTCAGTTTTCTGCTGCAAGCGAGAAATTCGGGCGGCCAGTCGGGCTGTATCATCACGTAATGTCCCGACCTGAGCAGAAAAACGTTGTAATTGCTTCTGCCCGACCACAATCGCATCACTTTCCTGTGCATAATCTGCAACCTGTGCTGCAATATTCTGACCAATAGCGCAGCCTTGCTGATAGAGACTCTCCAGTTCCAGCGCCACTTTTCCGCCCACAGCATCACCAAGCAGTCTGGCCAGATCGTCACGCCAGTCATACTGCAATGCCTGTATAAGCGGCAAAATCGCCATACCCAGGGTACGGTCACCAGTAATTTGTACGTCACCCACTCCCGGCTGTACACCACTGAGCATTTTAGTCAGAGCTGTCGGAGCGATAATAATGGTGGTTTCAGCTTCTGCAGAATCTTCCTGCCAGAATCCTTGATCATCAATGCGCCCTTTAAGAGTCAGCATAGGCAACACCAGCGCTACAACCCGTTGCCGGTATTGCTGCCAGCGCACTTTAAGTTCCACATTCTGCTGGATAAGGTGATTAAGAACAGCTAAGGTCAGCATAAAGTTTCTCTGGTTTGCTGCGCCCATTGCGGAGTTACCCATTTAACTGCATCACGCGGCTGCCAGAGGCGCATTTGTTCCAGCAGCTCCGCTGGTTTGGCAGACAGACAAAGTAAATCCATGTTTTCCGGCGGCATAAAACCGGCAGTGACTGTATTTTGCAGCATTTGAATTAAGGGATCAAAGAAACCGGCTACATTCAGAATTCCTATCGGATGAGGATGCAGTTTCAGCTGAGCTTGTGAGAGAACTTCAAACAGTTCTTCATAAGTTCCCAGTCCGCCGGGCATGGCAATAAAGCCGTTAGCCAGTTCAATCATTTTATTTTTGCGTTCGGTCATATTGGTGGTTTCATACAATTCGGTTAACCCCGGATGCGCACCTTCCAGATTTTTCAGAAAACTCGGAATAACACCAATAACTTCACCACCATGCTCCAGTACAGCAGTAGCAATCGTACCCATCAGACCAATATTGCCGCCACCATAAACCAGACGGTATCCCTGCTGAGCCATTTCCTGTCCCAGCTGCTGAGCTGCGTCGAAATAAGCTTTGTTCTGCCCCAGATTAGAACCACAATATACAACAATATTTTTCATATTTGTTTTATCTCCATGCCAGCAGTCAATGGTATCTGCTTCAGATAAATATTAACTTTGCATTTAAATCACAGCCTGCGGATAAGAACCAATTATTTTCAGAAAAGCTGAACGCTGTTGCAAGACAGCCAATGCAGCTGCCACATCCTCATTCTGCTGATGACCTTCGATATCAATAAAAAACACATATTCCCACAAACCACCGCGGCTGGGACGACTTTCTAGTTTTGTCATAGATACCTGATGATCTGCAAAAGGCTGAAGTAAATCATGCATGGCACCAGCTTTATTGGGAGCAGCCACTACCAGTGACGTTTTATCTTTACCGCTGCTGGTCGTGATATTCCGCCCTAATACCAGAAAACGGGTAGTATTATTTGGTTCGTCTTCGATATTCTGAGCCAGTATCTGCAACTGATAGTAATCGGCAGCCATCATTGAGGCAATGGCCGCTGCACTACTGTCTGCGGCAGCCAGTCGTGCTGCTTCTGCATTACTGGCAACAGCTATCCGGGCTACCTGCTCCGGCAGGTTTTTATCCAGCCAGTTCCGGCATTGCGACAGTGCCTGAGCATGTGCATAAACCTTAGTGATATCCTGTTGCGATGCTACAGCACGCAGTAGCTGATGATGAATGCGCAGATTGACTTCACCACAAGCTTTTAAAGGTGTGGTTAACAGCAGGTCGAGACTGCGCCCCACCGACCCCTCAGTAGAGTTTTCGACAGGTGTCACTACATAATCGGCCTGCTGCGCTTCGACCAGACGGAAACATTCATCAATTGAAGTACACGGATGTGTCTGTGCAGCCTGACCGAAATGTTTAATAGCAGCCTGTTCGGTAAATGTACCCTTAGGTCCGAGATAAGCGACAGTTAACGGTCGTTCCAGTGCCAGACATTCACTCATAATCGCCCGCTGTAAACGGGCAACTGCCTGACCGGACAGCGGCCCCGGATTTTGTTCCTGAATCCGGCGTAAAACAACTGCTTCACGTTCAGGACGGTACACTATGCCTTCCCCCTTTAATGTACCAATGGCCTGAGCATGAGTGGCTCGCTGGTTTAACAAACGCAGAATTTCACTGTCAATCCGGTCTATAGCATCGCGGTGTGGTTTGAGTTTATCGTTATCAGACATAATTAGTAGTGTTATTAATAGTTTATTCAGAAAAACAAGAAAAAGGCAGCCTACTGCGGGCTGCCCGTTATTATTTATGTTTTTTTTGCCATGCGGTATGTGATAAAGCCCATAATAATACGGCACCACAACTGGTGGAAATCAGCATCATTGTCGGCATCACATGTGTCGAACCATTATGCAGCAGTGTAGTCAGCCAGCCTACAGTAGCGGCAATCAGAAACTGCATTGTTCCCAGTACAGCATTGGCACTGCCGCCGATTTTACGAAAATAGCTCATGAAACACGCCTGAGTATTGGAACCAATCAAACCCTGTGAACCAATTGAAAACATAATCAGCAACAGTAACAGGAAGAAAGGCGGACGATCCATACTCCATACCACAATGGTTAATAATAAATTACAGCTTAACTGCAACAGCACACCGCCAAGCAAAATGTTGCGAGCCGGCGTAGTACGCAGACGATAGGCTGTTACCCGGTTAAACAGCATCATAGTAATCACATTGGCACCAAAGGCCCATGAATACTGATGCGGGCTAAGACCATATATATTCATGTACAAAAAGGAAGATTCAGTCAGAAATACAAACATAGCTGCAAAAGCAGCAGTTTGAAAAAACATGAATCCCAACGCTTCGCGTTCATGAAAAACCACTGAAAAATTTTCTTTTATCTTGCGAAAAACTTTGCTATCCAATGGCTGAATATCCATTTTAACCTGTGGCATAAACCGCCATACGCAAATCAGTACGGCCAGAGCATATACCAGCAGAAATATAAAGATAACCCGCCAGCCGCCAAGAGCAGCCAGTGCTGTACCCAGCATGGGCGCAGCCAGTGGTGCAGCCAGAGTAATAATACCAATGGTGGCAAACATTTTCGCGGCTTCATTGCCATGAAAGAAATCACGTACAGTTGCACCAACTGTAACAGTGGCCATACCGCCGCCCAGTGCCTGAATCCAGCGCCAGAACAGCAATTCTCCGGCTGAGTGAATAAAGACAATAGCAATAGCTGACACCAGATAGACACTCAGACCAATCATAGCAATGATTTTGCGCCCCTTAATATCGGATATTGCCCCCCCAAGCAATTGTCCGAGCGCAACACCAAACATGAAACTGGCCAGACTGCGTTCAATCTGATCAATCGGTGCGTGTAAAGAAGTCGCCATTTCCGGTACAGAAGATAAATAAATATCTGTGGAAAACGGCATAATAGCCACCATCACTGACAACAATAATGCCAGATAATGCGGATTAATAGGTAACTGATTGGGGGATGTTTTCATAACCATTCTTTCCATTTACTACAGGCCTGCCCCGGTCAGGTAGTTAATAATGCTACCAATACTGCTTTAATGGTATGCATCCGGTTTTCTGCCTGTTCAAAAACAATAGAAGCAACACTTTCAAATACTTCTTCACTTACTTCGGCGCCATCCAGAGAAAACTCATCAAAAAGCCACTGTCCTACCTGAGTATCGCGGTTATGAATTGCTGGCAGACAATGCATGAATTTCACTTCAGGATTATTGCTGGCAGCCATCAGACGGGCATCAACGCGGTAAGGTCTGAGCTGCTCAATCCGTTCTTTCCAGGTTTCTTTCGCTTCTCCCATTGATACCCAGACATCGGTATGAATAAAATCAGCCTGATTAACAGCTGCGGCTGCATCTTCAGTTAATGTAATCCGTGCACCGGTCTGCTTTGCAATTGAGCGGCACTGTTCTACCAGAGCGTCATTCGGCCAGAAAGCCCGCGGTGCACCAATACGTACATCCATACCCATTTTGGCCCCGGCAACCAGCAAAGAATTACCCATGTTGTAACGGGCATCACCCACATAAGCATAGGCAATCTGATTCAAGGGCTTTTTGCTGTTTTCCTTCATAGTAAGCAAATCAGCAAGCATTTGCGTCGGATGGTATTCATTGGTCAGACCATTAATCACCGGAACACCGGCATATTCAGCCAGCTGCTCGACAATTTCCTGTCCGTAACCACGATACTCAATCGCGTCATACATGCGCCCCAGAACCCGTGCAGTATCACGGATACTTTCTTTATGCCCGATCTGGCTGCCACTGCTGTCCAGATAAGTCACATGTGCACCCTGATCATGCGCAGCCACTTCAAAAGCACAACGGGTACGGGTAGATGTTTTTTCAAATATCAGAGCAATATTTTTACCAGTCAGACGCGGCTGCTCCGCTGCATTTTTCTTTTCAGCTTTCAGGCTGGCAGCCAGATCAAGCAGCGTCTGAATTTCTGCCGGCGTATAATCCAGCAGTTTTAAAAAATGTTTCTGTTTCAGCATCCCCATTAGTTTCTCCTTATGCAGCATGAGTAAAATCAGCCTGTGCCAGCTGTTGCAGCATATTCTCATAAATAGCCGATAACTGAGCTATTGCGGCAATATCCACACACTCATCTATCTGATGAATCGTGGCATTAACCGGACCCAGTTCTATTAATTCGCTGGCGATAGCCTTAATAAAGCGACCGTCTGACGTACCGCCTGTGGTAGATAATTGAGCATTCACACCACAAACACGCTCAATGGCGGCCTGTGCTACCGTAGTCAGACGTCCTGCAGCGGTCAGGAACGGTTCTCCGGACAAAGCCCACTGCAAATCATAGTTTAAATTATATTTATCCAGTATGGCATGTACCTGCCGGCGCAGACTTTCCGCTGTCGATTCCGTTGAGAACCGGAAATTAAACTGTACGGTAAGCTCTCCGGGAATTACATTAGTAGCGCCTGTACCAGCATGAATATTGGAAATCTGAAATCCGGTAGGCGGAAAATAAGCATTTCCGTCATCCCAGTGCGTGGCAGTTAACTCAGCCAGTGCCGCAGCAGCCAGATGTACCGGATTGGCAGCCAGATGAGGATAAGCGATGTGTCCCTGGCGTCCGTGCACCTGCAGCGTACCCGACAAAGAACCACGTCGTCCGTTTTTTATCATGTCACCCAGTGTATCAACTGCCGTAGGCTCACCCACAATGCAGTAATCAATATGCTCTCCCCGCTCTTTTAAAACTTCGACCACACGTTTGGTACCATCGTGCCCGTCACCCTCTTCATCAGAAGTAATCAGCAAAGCCAGACGCAACGGCAATTCAGGTTGCTGAGCCAGCAAGCGTTCGCAAGCAGTCACAAAAGCTGCAATACTGCTTTTCATATCGGCAGCACCACGCCCATACAGGTATCCATCACGCTCTGCAGGTGTAAACGGAGGCGAAGTCCAGCGACTTTCATCGCCGGTTGGTACCACATCAGTATGACCGGCGAAACAAACCAGCGGCCCCTGCCGGCCGTAAACAGCATAAAAATTATCCGTTTCCCCGAATCTGAAGGTTTCAATATTAAATCCCAGTGCTGTCAGACGGCTCATCAGCAACGGCTGACAACCATGATCATCCGGTGTGACAGATGGCTGTGCTATCAAATCTTTGGCCAGTTTCAGTGTTTCTATTTCCATTATCATAAACTCAAAAAAAATAACTTCAGGCAGCTTGAAAGGCTGCCTGAGAACATATTACATCTTTATAAACCAATTTTTCTGTCTTGCCAAACATTTACCCAATAATTGACAATCCATACCATTTATTCATACACCATTTCAGCACGTTTAACATTACACAGCAGCTCATAGGAAATGGTTCCGGCGGCGGCGGCTACTTCATTTACATTAACAACATCACCCCATAATTCCACTTCACTGCCGAGTGACTGCCGGTGGTCATCCAGCTGAACTGTCATCATATCCATGGAAACCCGACCGAGAACACAACTGCGTACCCCGTCAATTGCCACCGGTGTGCCTGTTGCCGCACGGCGCGGATAGCCGTCTGCATAGCCGCAGGCCACCAGCCCGACACGAGTTGAACGGGTAGTGACATAACTGGCACCATAACCAATCGGTTCTCCCATCTGCAAAACCCGTTCTCCGAATACTTTACTTACCAGCCGCATTACCGGCTTGAAACGGCTATCAGCACCACCCATCGGCGAAATACCATAAAGTGCCAGCCCCGCCCGTCCCCAGCCGCACTGTGTTTGCGGATAGGCCATTATGCCAGCCGAATTAGCCAGACTTACCTCACCGGGCAAATTGGCACAGGTCAGCTCAAAAGTACGAATCTGTTCAGCCGTCATGGTTTTCATCGGCTCATCTGCACAGGCAAAATGGGTCATTTTCACCACATCAGCTACCTTACTGCTTTGAATCAGAGCCTGAAAGGCAGGTGCATAATCATGAGGGAAAAAGCCGGTTCGGTGCATACCGGAATCCATTTTCAGCCAGACTGTTACCGGTTTCTGCCAGTCATAATCCAGTAAGCTTTCCAGCTGCCATAAATTACCTACTACAGGCCACAACTGGTAACGGTCTGCCAGCGCATATTCTTCAGCAGCAAAAACCCCTTCCAGCATGATGATCGGTAATTGTATACCTGCTTCACGCAACTGCACTGCCTCACTGATACAGGCCACTGCAAAACCATCAGCTATATCAGCCAGTGCCTGCGCGCAGCGCACAGCGCCATGTCCATAAGCATTGGCCTTAACCACGGCCAGCATTTTGCCGCCGCCATGCATCTGCTTTAAAGCCAGAAAATTATCACGCAAGTGATTCAAACGAATCTGCGCAACTAACGGACGCATCATTGCTCCCCTGTTATCCTGATTATCAAATTTCATTATTTAAGCAAAGCCGCCATGCAGCAACAGCTTTCAGTAATAAAATTTTATCATTATCTCTATCTGAATTTCATATATCACCATAACTGCCAGCCGTATCAGATAAATTAATAATATATTAATATTATGATAAAAAATTTTACCGTTTCTGTCTGCCCTGACAAACGGGACAAAATAAGCGCCGATAAGAGCAAAATTTACCCGAATCGTTCTGAACTTGCTTAAACATAACGAGCCAGCGATAAATCACTGGTTTCAATTTCCGGTTTAACACCACTAATCAAATCAGCCAGAATTCTTCCCGAACCCAGCCCCATTGTCCAGCCCAGCGTACCGTGTCCGGTATTGATAGACAAATTCACAAAACGGCTGGCGCCAATAATCGGCGTACTGTCGGGTGTCATCGGGCGCAGACCGCTCCAGAAAAAAGCTTCCGAAGTCCGGCAGCTATCCGGAAATAAATCATTCACCACCAAATCCAGTGTTGCTTTACGTTTAGGGTTCAGATGAATACGATAACCAGACAACTCAGCCATACCACCGGCACGGATACGTTTATCAAAACGCGTTACTGCCACTTTATAAGTTTCATCAATCACAGTAGAAACCGGTGCTTTTGCTTCATCGGTAATCGGAATAGTGAGTGAGTAACCTTTAACCGGATATACCGGCAGATTAATTCCCAGTCCGCTCAGCATACTGCGACTAAAACAGCCCAGAGCACAAACATAATGGTCGGCAGTAAAGTACTGACCATTGGCCATAACACCCTTAATACTGCATTTATCCTGCTGTATTTCAGTAATAGCACGCCTGTAGAGGAATTTTACACCGAGATCTTCACATTTTCTGGCCAGCTCAGTAGTAAATAAATGGCAGTCACCCGTGCCGTCCTGTGGTAAATACAGGGCACCGGCCAGCTTTCCGGTCATATGTGCCAGTGCAGGCTCGTATTGGACACATTCGGCAACACTGCTGAGCTCCTGTAAAGGCACACCGAATTCCTGTAAAACAGCTACATCGGAACGGGAATCGATAACCTCTTTTTCTGTACGGAAAATCTGTAAAGTACCTTTGCTGCGACCTTCAAACTGAATATTTTCTTCTGCCTGCAATTGCTGTAACATCGCACGGCTGTACTCGGAAATCCGCACCATGCGTTCTTTATTGGTGGCATAGCTTCGGGCATTACAATTACGGTACATCTGCCAGAGCCATTGCAGCTGAAACAGACTGCCATCAGGACGAAACAACAAAGGGGAATGTTCTTTAAATAGCCATTTCCATGCTTTGGCCGGAATATTGGGTGCTGCCCACGGAGTGGTATAACCATATGATAATTGACCGGCATTGGCAAAACTGGTTTCCATTGCAGCCTGATCAGCGCGCTCCAGCACAGTGACTTCATGTCCTGCTTTAGCCAGATACCATGCAGTACTTACCCCCACAATACCGGCTCCCATAATCAGCACTTTCATAATATCCTCTCTCTGGTACTTAACCGGAATAACCTATTGGTTTAACCACAAATTTCACAAATATCTTAATTCAGTTACTTTCCCTAGTGTAAACAAAGCCTGATAGTGAATTTCACTTTATTTAAACAAAAAAATGGAGTATTTTAATAAATACTCACATTCAAACTATCAAAAACCATGCACCATATAGATAAAGTGGACATGAAAATCTTGTCCCTGCTTCAGAAAAATGCCCGGATGACCATGACCGAGCTGGCCGATAAGGTTGGCCTTTCCACCACACCGGTTACCGAACGGGTACGGCGGCTGGAGCGGGAAAACATTATTACCGGCTATCACGCCCGCCTCAATCCTCGCGCCCTGAATCAGAGCCTGCTGGTATTTGTTGAAATCAAACTGCGCTCTAAATCCGGCAATATTTTTGAAGACTTCCGGCGTGAAGTTCTGACTATTCCGCATGTGCTCGAATGTCATCTGATTTCCGGTGAATACGACTACCTGATAAAAGTTCGCCTGCCGAATATGCACGCTTACCGCAATATGCTGGGTAACATTCTGTTACAGTTGCCGGCAGCAGCCGAAAGCCGCAGTTATGTTGTTATGGAAGAAGTAAAAGAAGAGCAGATGTTGCATCTGGAATAAATCTTCGGCTGCATTATGTCCGGTACTACATTACATCGCAGCTGTATACTTATTCAGCATCCTGAATATACTTTACCAGTAATGCAGTTTCATCATCCAGCTGTTCTTCATCCTGATTGAGAAATAAATAAACCGGCGTTGCACGGCGCATACCCTGGCGCAATGGCAATAATTTTAATTCTCCGCAGGCCAGTTGATTTTTAATCCGTTCTTCCGGCAGCCAGCCATAACCCACCCCCTGACTGACTGCCTCAATAGCTGTTTCAATCGTGGTGAATGTCCAGTTTTCAGATGCAGTAATCTGCCTGTAAGGCAGTTGCTGTTGTTCACGACTAACAATTTCAATCAGCGGATAACGCATCAGAACATCCTGACTCAATGGTGCCGGTAAATCCAGTAAAGGGTGCGAATGCCGCACAACTGCTACAAAATTCACCTCCAGCAATAACTTACCCTGCCTCATCATCTCAGCACTTGGGGTGATAATATAAACATCCGCCTGCCGCTGTTGTAAAACAGCACAATTTTCACTGCGCAACACCTCTGTGAGATGTATCTGAGTAGACGGATAAGCCTGCTGAAAACAGCGCAATGCTGAAAACAGGCGATATTTAGGAAAAAT
Source organism: Snodgrassella sp. ESL0324 (assembly GCF_013344955.1). Lineage (NCBI taxonomy): Bacteria > Pseudomonadati > Pseudomonadota > Betaproteobacteria > Neisseriales > Neisseriaceae > Snodgrassella > Snodgrassella sp. ESL0324. The sequence continues at coordinate 513,441 of NZ_JAAEDS010000014.1, forward strand.
ACTGTCTACTACCAAGTCTAATCTTGCCCGCTCACCGCGTTTCAGAGCCCGTGAACGATTTTCCAGTGCTTCAAATCCCTGTAACAGTGGTAATGCCTGTGCCAGCAACTGCTGTCCGGATGCCGTCAGTTCTGCACGACGGCCGACTATAGTTAATAGCGTTACCCCCAGACGTTCCTGCATCAGCGTCAGCTGATAACTTAGCGAAGACTGGCTGCGATTAAAAGCTTCAGCAGCACGGGCAAAACTGCCGTAACTGACTACGGCCTGCAATAACTGCCATTGCTCCAGCGTTGTTTTCATTACTTAATCAATCGAAATTTTGGAACAGTTTAAACCAATATTAGCGTTATTCATCAGATAAATACAGGTTTACACTTCATTTGTTTTTATTCAGATTAACTACAATTCAAAAGGTGAAAAAATGCCTGCATTTGATACTGCCGATTTAAGTAACATTCTTGGTAAACATCTGGTTTATACCTACGACAATGGCTGGAACTACGAAGTTTATGTTAAAAATGCCACCACTATCGATTATCGTATTCATAGCGGTCTGGTGGGTAACCGCTGGGTAAAAGATCAGAAAGTTTATCTGGTACGCGTAGCAGCCGGCGTATATAAAATTTCATGGACAGAACCTACCGGTACAGATGTCAGCCTGATTATCAATCTGGAAGACAAATTATTTCACGGCACCATCTTTTTCCCGCGCTGGGTAATGAATAATCCCGAACATACTGTTTGTTTCCAGAACGAGCATATTGCACAAATGGAAGCCTATCGTGAAGCAGGCCCGGTTTATCCGACAGAAGTTATTGACGAATTTGCCACCATTACTTTTATTGAAGATTGTGGCGAAAATGATGAAAACGTTATTAACTGTCCGGCCAGTGAATTACCGGCAGACTTTCCGCATCACCATTAAGTACTTATCCTGAACCATAGGGCAAACAATAAATTGTCTGCCCTGTTCTGTTTATTCTGCAAAAATCCCAGTTTTTAAATACAGAAAGACAACTATAGTAGCGTTAACACTTAGCATGGTTATTTTTTTGCTGACCGGTAAAATTATACGTACTGATAAGCCCCTGAATACCTGAACTTAGTTTCAGCAAAGCATAGAAACAGTCAAAATTATTTTCTTTCTCCGCTCAACAAAACCACCAACACCGTTATTGAACATCATCATTCATGGTTTTATCTATCGCATAAGCTAACTATGATGCCTGACCCAGATTATTCAGAATAACCAAAGCTTGCTGCACATCATCATCAGCTACAAAAATATGATCATGATAATAACCGGCTATAACATTACAACTGATATTCTGTTGTGCCAGTGCATGCGCAAATGCAGCAGTCAGCCCGACAGCAGCCAGCGAAGAATGCACCATTAATGTAATCCAGCCAGCAATATATTCATAATTCTGCTGATATTCATCAGCAACTGCCTGCGGTAAAACCAGTGTAGTACCTTCGTTTTCCTGCATAATCGCCACAGCAGCGGTCAGTAATGCTGATGCAGGCTGCTGTACAGTACAAAATACATATTTGCCCGGATTATGCTGCGGTGAAGCAGATTGCAGCAAAATTTGCAGATTACTTTCACCAGAGATTTTAGCGTCCATATCAAAGTATCCTCAGAAACAATCAGACCGGTCATCTAATGACTAAATTGGTCAAAAAAATTTATCCTAGCATTAATTCTATTTGCATGACAGCACCGAATACCTTTGATTACCAGTATCTGTCTGGCAAATTCACTTACTCAAGCCATTATGAATAATTCTGTCACCGAAGCTGAAAGCAACTACACATCAGACTATATTTATTTACTCAGCCATCAAAAAAATACTAATACAGACCATCAGATTTAAAATTCCATTAACATAAAGAAAAAAGGATAAAAAAATGCGCACACGATTAAGTGTGCGCCAAGTCTACAAAGGAGAAATAGAGGAGAAACTGTTAAACCAACTAGGAGCTGATTTAACGAAGCGAATTATGCCTCAACTACGCATGCATAGCAAGTCATATTTTGTATTAATTCGACAAAATATAGTTATTTTAATTAAAAATACCGCAAAATTCATTAACTGCACATATCTTTTCCCGCAAAAAGCATAAAAAAACACTTTATCTAACCATAACTTAGTCCAAACCAAACCGTCATCAGACAACACTACCGCTGACTTCGGTTTATAAATACTAATTATGCCAGTCTTCGCGTATTTTCTGTGCTTTTGCAAAAAAAGCAGTCAACTTTTGTGCATCCCCTTGTTGCAGACATTCCTGTAAATATGCCAGTTCATGCTGTTGCTGCTGGAGTAAACCAGCCAGTACCTGACGATTAGCCAGACAGATATCTGTCCAAATCTGCGGATTACTGGCTGCAATGCGAGTGAAATCCCGAAACCCGCTGCCGGCAAATTGCAACAATTCATCGGCATTTGCTGCTTCGGCCAACTGGTGTACATATGCATAAGCCAGCATATGCGGTAAATGACTGACAGCGGCAAAAATTGCATCATGTCGTGCCGCATCCAGATGATAAATCTGCGCCTGTACAGCCTGCCACATAGCAACAACTGTGTGTAATGCAGCTTCGTCCTGCTGTTCATGAGCGCAAACAATACATTTTTTTCCGGCAAATAAACCAAACTGCGCCGCCAGTGCACCATGCCGGTCTGAACCGGCAATCGGGTGAGCGGCCACACAGCGCGGATAATGATGTGGTAATTCAGCAGCAAAGGCTTTTAATGCCAGCTGCTTGGTACTGCCCACATCAGTAACAATACAATGCTCAGATAAATAGGGAACCAGCTGACGGCAAATTGCCGGTAAAGTATTCACCGGAGTGGCTATCAGCACCATATCGGCTTCTGCCACACTCTCTGCATTAATCTGCGTATAGGTATAATCAACTACCCGCCGTTCCAGTGCACGAGTCAGATTATCGGCATCGATATCAATGCCGGCTACTTCAGCAACCAGTCTGGCACGTTTTAAATCCAGTGCCAGAGAGCCACCAATCAGCCCCACTCCGACCAGCACCAGCCTGCGCATATTCATCTCAGAAAACATCTCATACAAATCATCATTTCAGTTTTCGGCTTATTTGTTTTGATAATCAGACCGATCTGCCCCATGCACTCAGAAACTCCTGCCAGTGCGCTGCCTGTTGCGTACTCAGATAACCTTTAAGACAACGGATTTCCTGCTCATATTCGTCTGCATCCAGAAAACCGCGTAACAGATTAAAGCGCAGATACATTAAATAAGTATTGGCTGCATCGGTTTCGCAATAATGCCTGATCTGTGCCAGCTCGCCCTGCTGATAAGCTGCCCAGACTTTACTACCGTCCATACCCAGCTTTCCCGGAAAGCCGCATAGTTTGGCCATATCATCCAGAGGTACACAGGCACGGGACTGATATAAAGCCAGTAAATCCATTAAGTCACAATGGCGTGCATGATAGCGGCTGATATAGTTATTCCACTTAAAATCTCGGCTGTCGCCAAAATCACCCTCGCCCATATCCCAGTAGCGAGCCGCACTGATGCCATAAATCAAAGCACGGTAATGTAATACTGGTAAATCAAAGCCACCACCGTTCCAGCTCACCAGCTGAGGTGTATGAGTTTCAATCAGCTCAAAAAAACGTGCAATTAAAGTTTCTTCGCTGTCTTCCGGTGTTCCGATACTGCCCACATGAATTTTATCCGTCCCCCAGCGCATACAGCAGGAAATAGCCACTACCTGCTGCAAATGCAGCTGCATAAAATCGTTACCGGTTTTGGCTCGTCGTTGCTGCAAGGCAAATTCCACCACATCAGCATCACTGACCTCTGCCGGCAAATGATTCAGAACACGAATGCCGGCTACATCCGGCACAGTTTCTATGTCGAAAGCCAAAATCGGAGTCATAGCAAGAATTCATATTAATTATCGGATAAGTATTGTGGCATGAAGCCACTGGCTGCGCCAGCCGTTTAACTACAAAACAACATTACACTTATAACATGATTGCTTTATACTAACGCGTAGCCGGACAGGCCTTGCATAAAAGCAGATAAAACAGACTATAGATTTCGTTGTTTTCAGCTAGTCTGGCGTTCTGCCGGATTTATCCTGTTTAGCGATAAAATAGCAAAACTTCCCACTTGGATACTTTTATGCCTTTCTCAGTCAGGGCATACATTAACAGACAGAAAAAGAATTTCAATATGAAAAAATCTTATCTATGGCAATGGCTTGCACCCCTACTGGCCATACCGCTAATTGCTTCATGCGACGGTACACCTGTACATAATATTGATTCTGCGGCAAAGTCGGCCTCAGGTAATACAACTGCATCTGTATCAGCAGCCAATAATGTAACTGACGCAGGTCGCCCTGCTGATGCGGAAATCAGTAAAAAAATAAATGCCAATCTGGCCAGTAAAATGAGCAAAATGCTCAAGGGTTCTGAATTAAATATACAGGGTGTATATACCACACCGTTACAAGGTATTTATGAAGTAGTAATTACCGGCAATCAGATTATTTATACTGATGAAAATGCTGCCTATGTTATGATTGGCAATCTGATTGATCTGGAACACCGGAAAAATCTTACCGAACAGCGAGTCAGCGATATGTCCAAAATAGACTTTAAAGAATTGCCATTAGAAAAAGCAATTAAAGAGGTTCGCGGTAGTGGTCAGCGAGTAATGGCTGTATTCTCCGATCCTGACTGCCCGTTCTGTAAAAAACTCGAAGAAGAAATTGCCCAGATAGACAATATTACTGTCTATACTTTCCTGATGCCGGTACCTGATTTACATCCAAATGCACAGAAAAAGGCTGTGCAGATATGGTGTCAGAAAGAGCGTACAACCGCATGGACTCAGTGGATGCGCAAGGGCAAAGAACCTGCTGCTGTTGCCAATTGTGATAATCCGGTAGCTGACATCATAAAACTGGGAAATAAATATGGCTTTGATGGCACACCTACTTTGGTCTTCCCGAATGGCAAAACCATTTCAGGGCTAATGCTTAAAAATGAGTTAGAGCAGGAACTGAATAAAAATCAGAAATAGCATTATTCATAGAAAAAGCAGCCGCACCGGCTGCTTTTTAATTTTCTGTTACGATACACAATACGGATTATTACATTGGAACCATGACACCGGCCGATATTGATTATTAGTTTTTTACCACATCAGCCTACCCATTCTGCTACTGGTACACTGCCATGCTTGCCGATACAGATATTGAAAATTATGATTGATAATTTATAGAGTTAAGATCAATCGCCATGTATAACATTCAACGTGTATATACCTATCAGCATCAGCAGCCGTCAGTATTAATAGACCGTCTGTGGCCACGCGGTATCAGCAAAATCAGACTAAGCGGAGTTGAGTGGATTAAAGCTGTTGCCCCGTCCGGCCAGCTCAGAAAATGGCTGCACCAGAATCCTGAAAATCATTATCAGGAATTTTGCCGGCTGTATCAGCAGGAACTCAGCCTGCCACAACAACAGGAAGCATTGCGCACACTGAAGCAACTGCATGAGCAGCATCAGCAACTATGGCTGCTCACGGCAGCCAAAGATATTGCCCACAGCCATGTACCGGTATTACTGGCACAGTTACAGGCATAGCTCAAAATTAACTGATGTATCCTTTTAGTCTCTATCAATAAAAATGCCCTGAAAAACATATCAGGGCATTTTTATAACCATTATTCGATTATACAGATACAAACTGTATCAGGCGGCATCCGCACTGGCTTCTGAGCGTAACAAACCAATCAATCGAACAATTCGATCTTTTAATTCGCGCCGGTCAACAATTTGATCGATTGCCCCTTTATCCAGTAAAAACTCCGAACGCTGGAAGCCTTCCGGTAAAGTTTCACGTACAGTTTGTTCAATCACCCGCGGACCGGCAAATCCAACCAGAGCATTCGGCTCAGCCAGAACAACATCACCGATAAACGCAAAGCTGGCAGACACACCGCCCATAGTCGGATTGGTTAATACTGATATGAAAGGCAGTGATTTATCAGCAAGCAAATGTAATGAAGCACAGGTTTTAGCCATTTGCATTAATGAATTGAGACCTTCCTGCATGCGTGCACCACCTGAAGCGGCCACACAGATAAAGGTACAGTTATGTTTTACCGCCTCACGTACGCCGCGAACAAAGCGCTCACCCACAACAGAACCCATTGAACCGCCGATAAAGTTGAATTCAAAAGCGGCCACAACCACAGGTACACCATTCATGGTTCCGCGTACCACCAGCAGCGCATCATCTTCCTGCGTCAGCTTACGGGCAGCACTTAAGCGGTCAGTATATTTCTTGCTGTCACGGAATTTGAGAATATCAACTGGTTTAATGTCTTTACCAATTTCATACTGTTTGGTTTCATCCAGCATCATACTGATACGTTCCCGTGCTGACACCGGATTATGATATCCGCACTTCGGGCACACTTCCATATTCTTTTTCAAATCCGTGGCATATAAAGTTGCCGCACAGGACGGACATTTCTGCCACAATCCCTCAGGGATACCTGCGGATTTAACCGCTGCATCTTTCTTAATCTTAGGCGGCAGGATTTTATCTAACCAACTCATTCTTTTATTCCCGGTTATTGCCGGCAGCCGGAACAGGCCGCCATACAGAATTAGGATGTTACACAGATTATTCCAGAGCCTGTCTGAGCTCGGCGACAACAGGAGCCAGAGCTTCGGCCTCATGACCAGTATGCTCGGCTATTGTCTGCACAAAGCGGCTGCCAACGATTACGGCATCCGCTACTGCTCCGATACGGCGGGCACTGTCGGCATCGCGAATACCAAAACCCACACCGATAGGCACCTGTATAAACTGGCGTAAATGATCAATTTTACGCGAAACTTCGGCCGTATCCAACTGTGATGAACCGGTCACTCCCTTAAGTGATACATAGTAAACAAAACCACTGGCCTTACTGCCAATCAGTTTAATCCGCTCATCTGTGGTAGTAGGGGCAATCAGAAAAATGCAGTCCAGCCCGTATTTCCTGAGCTGCTCATGCAAATCATCAATCGTTTCGGCCGGACAGTCTACTGTCAGCACACCATCCGCACCAGCCTGCGCAGCAGCACTGGCAAAACGTTCATAACCCATATGATAAACCGGATTCAGATAACCCATGAGCACCACTGGTGTCGTCTGATTTTCCTGCCGGAACTGTCTGACCACCTGAAATATATCATTCAGAGACACATTCTGGCGTAAAGCACGCTCGGCAGCTGACTGAATCACCGGTCCGTCGGCCATCGGATCAGAGAAAGGCACACCCAGTTCAATAATATCTGTACCATTGGCTACCAGCGTTTTCATCAGCTGTACTGTTGTAGCCAGATCCGGATCACCACAAGTGATATACGATACCAGAGCAGTCCGTCCATGCAGCTGCTCAAACGTATGTTGAATTCTACTCATTATGTTCTCAACTCATTTCCGAACACTTTAGCAGTGTATTGATTCAGCCAGCCATCATCCTGCCGCTCCCGCGGACAGCCAGATTTTATCTGCCTGCAACACTGCCAGTGCTGATTATCATAGCCTGCATCATACCATGCGGTACAGCACATCCCTTAATTTTTCATTGACTGCACCGGTGCCGGTACCCGTCCGCCACGATTAATAAATACCTCACAGGAACCGGATTTCACCGGCATAACCGGAGCTCGGCCGAGTAAACCGCCAAACTCTACGTAATCACCGACATCCTTACCGGTAACCGGAATCACCCGCACTGCTGTAGTTTTGCTATTAATCAGGCCGATAGCAGCTTCATCAGCAATAATTCCCGCCAATGTACTGGCCGGAGTGTCGCCCGGTACAGCAATCATATCCAGCCCGACCGAACACACCGCCGTCATAGCTTCCAGTTTATCCAGCGTCAGCACACCGGCTTCTACCGCTGCTATCATACCTTCATCTTCAGATACCGGAATAAACGCACCGCTTAATCCGCCTACTGCGCTGGAAGCCATCATACCGCCCTTTTTCACAGCATCATTCAGTAATGCCAGCGCCGCAGTCGTGCCGTGCGTTCCGCAGACACTCAGCCCCATCGCTTCCAGAATCCGGGCAACACTGTCCCCCACTGCCGGAGTAGGTGCCAGAGACAAATCCAGAATACCGAACGGAATACCCAGCATTTTACTGGCTTCATGGCCGATCAGTTCACCCACACGAGTAATCTTGAATGCGGTTTTTTTCACCAGCTCGGCAACTTCGGTCAGGGACAGCCCTTGTGTATTCTGCAACGCAGCACATACCACGCCCGGTCCGGATACACCGACATTAATGACGCAGTCCGCTTCTCCCGCACCATGAAAGGCACCGGCCATAAACGGGTTATCTTCCACTGCATTACAAAAAACTACCAGTTTGGCACAGCCAAAACCTTCCGGGGTGATTGCCGCAGTCTGGCGGATGGTTTCGCCCATCAGCCGTACAGCATCCATATTAATGCCGGCACGGGTAGAACCGATATTTACTGAGCTGCATACGACATCTGTGCAGGCCATAGCCTCAGGAATTGATCGGATTAATATCTCATCAGCAGCACTCATTCCTTTGTGCACTAATGCAGAAAAACCGCCGATAAACGAAATACCAATGGCTTTTGCCGCTTTATCCAGTGTCTGTGCTATCGATACATAAGAATCAGCACCGGTGGCAGCACCAATCTGAGCAATAGGTGTTACAGCAACGCGCTGATTCACAATTGGTACACCATATTTAGCCGACAGCTCAGTTGCCGTCTGTACCAGATTTTTACCGACACGGGTAATCTTGGCATAAATTTTTTCATTCAGGCGCTTGATATCTGTATCAATACAATCATGCAAATCAATGCCAATAGTTATCGTACGCACATCGAAATGCTGGTCAGATACCATTCGTACAGTTTCCAGAATTTCATTATTCTGAATAGAAAAAGACATAAATAACTCCTAAATCCGGTGCATGGCATTAAACAATGCTTCATCCTGCACACGGATGTGCAATCCTCGTTTTTCGCCTTCACTATCCAGAAATTTACTAAACTCTAAGCGCGGTAAAGTACATTTTTCCGCATCCAGCAGAATAATCATAGTGAAATAATCATCCATTAATTGCTGACTGATATTCACAATACTAACCTGATGCTCTGCCAGCAGCGTGGCTACCTCAGCAACTATACCAATACGGTCTTTACCAATCACTGTCATCACAGCATGATTAGACATAAATAATCCTATTCACAATAATAATTATTACCAACCACAGAAACTAATCCGTCGCCAGCCGGCAGCCAGATCAGTTCAGCAGCACAGATTTAAGATATACGTTCACATTTAAAGAATAATGCACACAGTAAAATCAGTGTTGCCACTCCTCCGCCCAGCAACGAAACCCCGTTCCAGCCATAATGTGCATAAGCCATAGCAGAAGCAAGTGAGCCGAGTACACCACCGATAAAATACATACTCATATAACCGGAAGTAATCCGGCCTTTGAGCGCCGGATCAGAACGATAAATCAGCGACTGGTTACTGATATGCAATGCCTGAATCGCAAAATCCAGCAAAATTACCCCGCCGATCAATGCCCATAAATGCACCCCTCCGGCATACAATAGTGACCAGCTAAGCAAAAACAGTAAGGCACAAACTATTGTCATCGCATAAGTGTGGCCTTTATCCGCAGCCCAGCCACCTACATTGGAACCAAAAATCCCCAGCGCACCAAATAAACCAAATAAACCAATTGTACTCAAACTGAAATGATAAGGTGCATGGCTGAGCAATAACGTCAATGGTGTCCACAACACTGAAAACAAACAGAAATCCAGCGCCCCGAGCACACCACGCTGCCGCAATAACGGTGTACGCCATAATAACGACCAAACCGATACCAGCGTTTTCCAGTAACCCAGAGTACTGTGTTCACGCTGTACATGAGGCAGTTTGCATTGCAAAATCAGTGCCATTAACAGCAGCATTGCCGCACCGAGCATATATACCGTACGCCAGCCCCACCAATGGGCAACCATACCGGAAAAAGTACGTGACAACAGAATACCCAGTAACAGCCCACTCATCAGCGTACCGATTACCCGCCCGCGCTGTTCGGGTTCTGACAGACTGGCGGCCAGCGGCATCAGCACCTGAGCCACCGTACAAAAGGCGCCGACCATTACCAGACCGGCAATAAACAGCCATAAATCAGGAGCAAATGCTATCAGCAGCGCACTGATACCCACTACAACATACAGCGATACAATTAGCTTTTTGTTATCGAGCAAATCACCCAGCGGTACCAGAAAAATCAGCCCCAGCGCATAAGCAAGCTGCGTCAGCGTAATCAACATGCCGCTACTGGCAACATTCATACCAAAATAGCGTGCAGTTACTTCTATCAGCGGAAAGACAAAATAATTACTGGCTACGGCCAGACCGATGGCCAGAGCCATCATAAAAATCTGACCGGAAGACAGTTTAATACTCTTATTCATACATACAACAAATATTTACTACAGACTAATTCCGTCCAGCCGGGCAACCGTATTAATATCTTTGTCCCCCCTGCCGGATAGATTCACCAGAATGACTTCATCCGGACTCATTTTCGGTGCATTGGCTACTGCCCATGCCAGCGCATGGCTGGATTCAAGTGCAGGAATAATACCTTCCTTATGACACAGCAAATGAAACGCTTCCATAGCAGCTTCATCACCCATGGCTTCGTACTCAACCCGGCCAATGTCATGCAGCAGACCATGCTCCGGACCCACACCGGGATAATCCAGACCGGCGGAAACAGAATGAGTATTCATCACCTGTCCGTTTTCGTCCTGCATCAGATAACCCCGGAATCCGTGCAATACTCCCATCGGGCTGTGCGAGCTGATAGGTGCGGCATGCTGAGAACCGGATAAGCCTAGACCACCTGCCTCAACCCCTACCAGACGAGTTTCAGTCACATTAATATAAGGATAAAACAGACCAATCGCATTCGAACCGCCGCCGACACAGGCTACTGCTACATCAGGCTGACGACCGATAGCTTCCTGCATCTGCTGTATTGCTTCATTTCCGATAACACACTGAAAATCTCGCACCATTTCCGGATAAGGCATCGGACCGGCTGAGGTACCAATAATATAATAGGTATCATCTACCCGTGCCACCCACTCACGCAATGCTTCATTCATGGCATCTTTCAGCGTACATGAGCCGGAATTCACCCCAACCACCTGAGCACCAAGCAGCTTCATCCGGTATACATTCGGTGCCTGACGGCGGATATCCTCAGTACCCATAAACACAGTACATTCCAGACCAAAACGCGCGGCTACCGTAGCAGAGGCCACACCATGCTGACCAGCACCGGTTTCAGCGATAACGCGCTTTTTACCCATTCGCTGTGCAAGCAAAGCCTGACCAATCGTATTGTTAATTTTATGTGCACCGGTATGATTTAAATCTTCCCGTTTCAGATAAATCTGCGCTCCGCCCAGATAGTCAGACAAGCGCCGTGCATAGTAAACCGGACTGGGACGGCCTACATAATATTTTAAATCCTCATGATACTGTGCCCAGAATGCCGGATCAGCTTTCGCTTCATAATAAACCTGTTTTAATTCAGCCAAAGCTGCAATCAGTGTTTCCGATACAAACAGCCCGCCGTGCTCACCAAAAAAACCCTGTTCGTCAGGATAGTGATAATTTTCCATATTTTTTTCCATTGAGCGACAATTTACCCGCAAAGTAAAACTATCCGGTCATATTATCACCTTTTAAATCCATTATCCCGTTATCCATACTTAATCCGGAATAAATAAAAGAGTTCTGCTTCTGTGCCAATAAAAAATGCAGGTTATTAATTTTATAAATAAGAGCTGCTTAAAATAACAACATGAATTTTGATTACATATTTATTGTTATATATGTCATCATTTAAAAAACCTAATCTTAATAAACCGATACTGGCTGTCAGATAATCTAGCGCCAGCATCAATGACATTACTTCCAATAAAAATCTGGGAAAATAGAATCACTATGCAAAATTTGCTTTTATACTTCTGTTTTAAACCGAAAAAAACAAATCATTCATACTGATTAGTATTATTTTTATCGGGTCTGTTATGATAATCTGTCAGTAAAACATAAAATAGCCAGTTTCAGCACCAGAATATCCACAAGCTCAATCATTTCAGCCATATTGGTTTGAGTACAAAAATAATATTCAAACAGGATGATTTCACTCTCCGGCTTTTCATCTTCAAAACCAGAACCACATTTTCCTGATAAATATATTTTTATTGCTCAGTAATAGACTGAATAAAATTCAGACTTGCAGATATTGCTTTCAATTTCTATGCAATAATAATAAATACCGCATAAAAATTCTTATTTTTTATTATAAAATCAGATTATTACTTATTCAAAAAACTGATTAACAGCAGCCATCAGAGCCCGCATTTTTTTCTCATCTTTAATTCCGGGCGATGCTTCCACACCACTGGATACATCAATAGCCATAGCTTTGCTTTGTCTGATAGCCAAAGCAATATTTTCCGGTTTCAGACCACCAGAAAGTATCCATGGAATATCCAGCCTGTCTGGCAGCATCTGCCAGTCAAAAGTCTGACCTGTACCGCCATACTGCCCGGCAACAGCTGCATCAAACAGCAAGGCACGGGCATCTGTATATGTAGCTGCCGCAGCTTCAATATCAGCTGTATCACCTACTCTTATTGCTTTAATATACGGGCGCTGAAACTGACGGCAGAATTCAGCATTTTCATCCCCGTGAAATTGCAGTACATCCAGAGGCACATGCCTCAACACTTCCTGTACATCAGTTGTAGCAGCATTAACAAACAACCCGACTACTGTTACAAACGGAGGTATACACTGAGTAATTGCCTGCGCCTGTTCAATAGAGACACAGCGTTTACTGCCAGAAAAAAATATCAGTCCGATTGCATCTGCCCCAAGCCGGGCAGCGAGTATTGCATCTTCAGCGCGGGTCATCCCGCAAATCTTGCTTCGAATTTTCATCCTCGGCCCCTTTTCAAACTTGCCCGCAATATTGGCATTAATCCAGATATGGCCAGAGCCATACGGGTAAAACAGCTGTTTCCACACCCCATTGCTGCGGATAATCAATACCGGTCAGATATAATCCGTCCGGCATAAATGTTGGCGGTGCCAGCCGCCGGCTTCTGGCTGCCAGCAACTGAGCAAAACCGGCCACACTCAATTTACCTGCACCCACATACACCAAAGCACCAACAATATTACGTACCATATTGTGTAAAAACGCACTGCCATAAAAATCGATCGCCATTAATTCCGGGCTGCCGACAAGGTCTAATTTATATAAGGTTTTTACCGGTGATTTAGCCTGACAGTCACTGGAGCGGAAGCTGGAAAAATCATGTTCTCCCACCAGCATTGCCGCAGCTTCACGCATTAGCGCCATATTCAACGGATAGTGAGTCCAGCCGACACGACCACGCAGTTGCGGCATACGTACCCGGCTGGATTCAAGCATATAACGATAACGTCGCCCGAATGCGTCAAAACGGGCATGAAATTCAGCAGCCACCGGTTGTGCTTTGATAATACGAATATTTTTATCCATCGCAGTATTCGTACCGCGCAACCATGCTTCGGCACTTCGCAGCGCATATGTATCAAAATGTACCACCTGCCCCGTTGCATGAACACCGGCATCGGTACGTCCTGCTACCACAACATTGATTTGTTCAGCGGCAATGGAACTCAAAGCATCTTCCAAAACCGACTGAATAGTATACAAACCATCCGGCTGCTTTTGCCAGCCATGAAAGGCACGCCCATCATAAGCCAGAGTTAATGCCCAGCGCTGTACAGGCAAACTACCTTCATGCGTAATTACCTGATTTTCTTCTCTGTTAGCAACCATGCCTGTTTCTAATCCAAATAAATCACATCAACCACACCCATTATTATCGCATAGCCGTTAACTGCCTTCATATTTGAAACCTATGTAATTGCTCATTGCAAAGCAGCAATAAAAAATAGCCTGATAATATAATGCTTACATTATTAATAGGCCAGTCAAATCAGAATATATATTAGTTCAGAATGATTTTATCTGGCTGCAATGCCCGTTTCTGCACGCCATTACGCACCACTATCCTATCTCTTAACAGTTACATTCAGCTTGTTTCATAAGCTGATACACCTTAAAAGCAAATTTATAACCTGCAATAAAATCAATTAATAACTGAAATTTATATACGGAATATATTAAAAAATACGGCAAATTTACAACAAATAAAATAGCCGAATTCCATAAACAGAATTCGGCTATTTAGTGTTTCAAATACAGAAATTAATGCAGCTGACAATTCAACCAAAGCAAGGAGAATTAGCCACCTAATTGCTGTAACAGATTTTGTGCCTCTGCCAGTATCGTGCCATTAGCTTCATCAACCAATTCACGCAACGTCTGACGAGCAGTAACTGCATCATCCATTTCCAGATACATTTTTGCCAGTTCCAGCTTGGCTTGTAATGGAATAGCCTGCTGTTCAGGAGTCAGAGGTTTATCAACCTGCTCAGGTTCAGCTGATTGTTCCAGCCAGTCCTGCCCACCATCACCGGTAGCAAATGAAGAGGTTGGTCCTGTTGGTGCAGCAGTTGCATTAACAGCTGGTGCCGGTTCAGATTTATCGTCTTCAAGCGCAAAGTCCATGGACGGAATATCAATCTCTTCCGTGTCGGCCTCAGGAGCAACAACAGGTTGATTATCGGAATCATCGCTTATTCCTAATGAATCCCAATCAATATCTGTGGAAATAGCATCATCTTCTGCTGCAAATGCATGCTGATCATGCGGAGCCAAAGTCTGCTCAATAGAAGAATGCACTTCCTCAGGGGCAGAATTATCCTGTTTAGATTCATCATCAAATTTAAAGTCTTCATCCCACTGCAAATCAGCCAGAGAATTTAATGAATCATCTTCTGATGCTGCCGGTTTAGACTGCTGTTCGGGCTGTACGGCATCTAAATCAGAGCTGAAGGATATATCTGACGGTTGTAAATCATCACTGTCTGATGATGCGTTATCCTGTAACACAAAATCCTGATGTGCTTCAGCCTGAGATTCATCTGGATGTTGCTCTTCTGCAACTACCCATTCAAAATCCGTATTGTCTGCCACATCTTCCTGAGGTTCTGTAACAACCGGTTCATGCGAGGTCAGAACTTCTGGCTGTTCAGTTTCATCAATCTGATCCAGCCATGATAAATCGTCATTACTATCCAGTTCAGCAGATGACGGTGCAGCCGTATCTGCGCTAGTTGCAGGTGTATCATCAGTGAAATTGAAATTCAGCCAGTCAGTATCGTCTTCTTCCTGCTTGGCTTCTGTTACTTTTTTATCAGGCACCTGTGATACAGGCTCTGAATGTACTTCCTTAGCAGGAGCAGATTTATTATCTGCCTGAGCCGGTTGATCCGATGCAGCGGCATCATTCAGCCACGACCAGTCGTCGTCATCTGCAGCAGCATTGGCTGTAGTCGTTACTGCTGTAGCAGCCGCAGCTGTTTTAGCTGTAGTAGCCGGTACAGATGTAGACGTAGACTGAGTGACTTCAGAAGGTTCAGTCTCAAATACCACATCATCATCTTCATCATCAGAGTAATCTTCATCATACTCAGTACTGTATTCTATACTGTTGCGTTTTCTGCTTCGTTGCCAGAGTAAGGCAGCAATTAACAGAACACCGGCCAAACCGGCCAGAGCATATGGCCACCATGAAGGCAGCATGGATTCTTCAGCCGGTTCTTCTGCAGGCTGAACAGGTTGTGTATTAACCTTAGGCTGTACTGGTACTGCCTTCACCACAGATGCCGCACTTGCAGCCGGAGCTGAAGCCTGAGCAACTTCTGAAGCCTGAATAGTGGCTGAAGCCTGAGCAGGAACTGAAGACGCTGCTGATGTTTCTGCTTTAACAGTATTTTCTTTAGTCTGAGCTTCCGACGCGGCGGTATTTCCGGTATTAGCGGCTACTTTGGGATTGTCTTTTTCTTTTGTTACCGCCGGTGTTGTATTTTGTGTCACTTCCGGTTTTACAGCTGTTTTAAGTGGTACTTTGGATAACTTTTTCAGCTGTGAAGTAGAAGGAATATCCAGACTAATATTGCGATACATCAAATCAGGATTACCGTTACGAA
This sequence comes from Snodgrassella sp. ESL0324, assembly GCF_013344955.1. Classification (NCBI taxonomy): domain Bacteria; kingdom Pseudomonadati; phylum Pseudomonadota; class Betaproteobacteria; order Neisseriales; family Neisseriaceae; genus Snodgrassella; species Snodgrassella sp. ESL0324. The sequence goes on from NZ_JAAEDS010000014.1 coordinate 529,715, forward strand.
AAGCATTCGGGTTGGCAACCTGTATAGCATGCATTGTCTGCTCTAAACTCAGTCCCTGCGGCCGTACCTTACGCGCAACATCCATCAAGGTTTCATTATTATCGACATTATATTTCACTACCGCATTTTCGGAAGCAAGACCGTTTTGCAGTGCGACAGTTGCCCGTGCTGCTGATTTTTCTCTTGCAGAACGCACTGGTGCAGAATGTACAGGCTTATGATGTTTGCCGGCTGCTTTATTTTTTCCTGCTGAATGATGGCGTTCAGGCGGATCCAGCAACGCAGTATACTGCCGCCCCTGACTGCCGGTAACAAGACTGAAAGTCAGCATCGGATCATGCACAGGTTTACTGGAGCGCAAATGAATTACGGCATTCTGTCCTTGTGCTGATACACGCACCTGTAACGGAGCTCCGGAAACAGCAGGCCGCCCGTGTAATGCTGCTTTGGCTTCATCACCAGTTACTACAATACTACCTGAGAACGGCTCTCCCAGCGCCGAATTAACCTGTAAGCTACCCAGACCTGCCCATGCAGGTGCACTGGCCAACATACATAAAGACAGTGCGATGATCTTTAAATTATTTGCGTTTTTCAATCCCGTACCCTCACCGGTAATGCACCAATGCCGTCAGGCGTGTGCCTATTCATTATGAAAATTTCTACAAGTATACTTAAATAAATGCAATTGGCGTTTAACTTTCACTAAACCTGTTTTTATATTATCTCACGCTATAATAGCTTTTGCGACACTTTAATGCCAACTTACCTGTACCTGATTTGCTTTCTAACTGTATTTATCTGTGGACATTTTCATACGAACCACACTCAGGAAGGTCTGAAACCAATATACAACAATAGTTAAATTTTGTTTAATACCTTGCTTTAACACGTGCCAAGTGTAAAAACTCAGGGTATCATGGCAACTATCTGTCACCTTTAATTTAACCCGTAACCGGAAAATAAAGATATCCAGTCCTGATAATGAAAGCTGCATTTGAATTTTTGGTAGTCATTCTTTTCTTTGCTACCTATACCTTAACTAAAAATATTATTCTTGCCACCGAAGTAGCCGTCGCAGCAGGTATTATTCAGGCTGTGTGGTGCCTGTTCAAATACCGGCGCCTGCAAACAATGCAGTGGGTTAGTCTGTTACTGGTCGTCATACTGGGCGGAGCGACTATAATTTTAGAAAATGAGCACTTCATTATGTGGAAGCCGACCGTTCTGTTCTGGGTTATGGCCGTCGGTCTGATGATTTCACATTTGTGTGGTAAAAATGTACTGAAAAATACCATTGGCAAAGAAATAAATATGCCTGAACCTGCATGGCGTAAACTTACCTATATCTGGGCAGTATTTCTGCTGGCACTGGGTTCGCTTAATCTTTGGGTGGCTTATACCTTTACTCTAACACAATGGGTTAATTTCAAACTCTTTGGCAGTACCACCATATTATTTTTATTTCTTATTGGACAAGCAGTATATATTAGTCAGTATACTAAAAAGGATGAGTTGTAATGCTGTTTATGTTAATGGCCACTGATGCCGATAACAGTCACGAAGCACGTATGAAAGCACGGCCAAAACATTTGGCGCGTTTAGAAGAACTAAAGGCACAAAACCGTTTGGTTCTGGCAGGTCCCAACCCCCTTCCGGACGACGACAGCCATTTTTCCGGCAGTCTGATTGTTGCCGAATTTGAATCTTTGGATGAAGCTCAGGCATGGGCTGAGCAGGATCCTTATGTTGATGCCGGAGTATTTGAAGAAATTCTCATCCGTCCTTTTAAAAAAATTCTGCCAAATGACTGATATTCAGACTATTATTCAAACGCGTCTGCAAATACTGGCTCCGCAGCAACTGGAACTGACCGATGACAGTCATTTACATGCAGGACATAAAGGTCACAGGGGTGGCGGACATTACAGCCTGCTGATTGTCAGCGATGCTTTTATCGGTTTATCACGCCTGGCCCGACAGCGTAAGATCCATCAATTACTTGAAGATTTATTCAGAACAAATACCATTCATGCTTTAAGCATCAGGGCATGCACAAACATTGAATATTTAACCAGATAATAATTTACTTTATCTACATAAACTAAAAGAGAGTTAACCATGAAAAAACAATTTATTGCTGCTGCCATTATGTTTGGATTAACCGGTCTTGCTGCCGCCCAGACAGTAGTCACTGTTAACGGAACCAAAATTGACAGCAAAGAAGTCGATAATCAGGTAGCCATACTGGTACAGGAAAGCCAGAATCAGATTCAGGACTCCCCTGAATTGCGTAAAAATATTACCAACCGCCTGATTACCCGAATTTTGCTGATTCAGGCTGCAAAAAACCAGAATCTCGATAAAGATCCTGAATACTTGAAAGCATTAAGTCAGGCTGAAGCTGAAGCTAAACGTCTGGGCGATGATAAAAAACCGGGTTTCAAAGAAGAATGGTCTTTCTTTAAAGACAATTTGCTGACTCAGGCCTATCTGGCCAGCGTGGCAAAAAACAACCCGGTAAAACCTCAGGATGTAAGTAATGCATATAACGACATGGTCAAATATTACAGCGGCACACAGGAAGTACAATTAGGTGAAATCATTACCCGTGATGCTGATACTGCAAATAAAGCCATTGCTCAGTTAAAAGCGAATAAAAACTTTAGCACTGTAGCTAAAGAATACACTATTGATCCTGCCGGTCGCGAAAACGGAGGCATTCCTAAAGGTTACGTTGCCATTAAAGATTTACAGGAAAGTGCCACTCCGGTTTATAACGCAATTAAAGACCTGAAAAAAGGTCAGTACACTGCCACACCAGTACAGGGTAACAGCAATATATATGCTGTATTCTATGTAAACGATAAGCGCAATGTTAAACTGCCGAGTCAGAAAGAAATGACGCCTGTTCTGTCACGCCGTCTGCAAAGCGCTTTAATAGCACAGGCAATTGATCAGCTTTATAAAAATGCAACAATCAAATAATAATTTAACTCTGGTTTGATTGACTAATCAGAAGATAAAATAAGGAATACTCAACATGAAAAAAAGCATTCCTTGGCTGGCCGGGCTGAGTATCATGGCGGCCGGGCTCGCTTTTGCAGATGCGCCCAAAATTGACAGCCAGCGTATTAACGTTATGCTGAAACAGATTGAGCGTCAGATGCAGACTCAGCCAGATGCTCCGGCACCGGATAAGGCAGAAATTCAGAAAGAAATCACCTTGCGCCTGCAATCAGCTGAAATATTAAAAGCTGAAGCTATTAAGGCCGGGCTTGATAAACAACCTGATACTCAGGCTGCATGGCAAAATGTACAGGCACAATTTTATGCTGCCCAGTATGTGGATTATCTAGCTGCCAAAACTGAAATCAACGACAGTGATTTGCGCCGGCAATATGAGCAGGTAAGTCAGGAAATCAATTTACTGCCAATTGTTTTTCCAAGCAAAGAAGCGGCTGAAGAAGGCTTAACTAAACTGAAAAAAGGTTTGGCTTACGAAACCCTGTATAAACAGGTTAATCCGGAAGCTCCTGCCAGCAACTGGACGAACCCGCAACAGTTGCCGCCTGAATTTGCTCAGTTAGCTTCTCAGCTGAAGAATGGTCAGATATCACCTAATGTTATCAACATTGATGGTCATTTTTTTCTGCTGAAAGTAGCCGGTATGCGTCAGGCCCCTAACGCACCTGCATTTAATCAGATTAAAGAGCAGTTGCGTGAACAGGCCAAACAGCAAAAGGTACAGGAACAAATTAATCAGCTTTTACAAAAAAATGGTATTAGTCTGAATGAACAATAAGTTTTGCTGAAAAATAAAACCGGTACAATCGTACCGGTTTTTTTATTGCCAGAATATTAATCACTGCGATAAACAAGTTCTAATAACCGACTCTGTTCAGCCCGTTGCTTTTTTTGGCTGATACAGCATTTGTACGTAAGGGATTCCATTAGAAATATAGGGTGTTCCCTGTATCTGAAAATCATGCCGCTGATAAAATTTAAGTACTCGCCGGTCAGCCTCAATTTTAACCGGATATTCAGCATAATGATTTTTTGCGTAATGCAGAATGAGCTTAACCAGCTGATCACCCAGTCCGGTACCCCGTACCGTTGGATGTATCACAAACCGACCAAAGGTAAAGTGAACACCAGCCAGAAACATTCGCGCATAAGCCAGTATTTGCCCGCCCCGCTGATAATAGACATGTTTAGCCTGCAAATCCCAATCATCCAGCTCAGGATAAATACGTTGTTGTTCTACTATGAAAGTATCGATACGCAAGCGAGCAATATGAAAAAAATCGTGTGATGAAAGTTCATTAAATTTTTTGATACACCACATAACGATTTCCACCTTTTACATTAAGAACGAATATCTGATTATTCACACCATAACCCTAATCATAATATTAACAAAGTACCAATATCAAATCTTTGAATCAACATTTCAGCTTTCCACCTGTTTCTAGCTTAAAATCCATTCTGTGATCTAATATTATTTTCAAAAGAAGCAACCTTTTAATCAAAATGCACTCGGTTAAGTATTACAAATCCGGTATATTAAATACCTGTGCGGCTAAAAACTGAGTATTGTGCAAAGCACAAACGGATTATCTGCTATTAAAACAGATAATCCGTGTAAATTACCCAATTAATTTACTGTCTGGCTGCTTCAATCTGAATATTAATTTTAACATACCGGCTGGCTGGCATGGCCGTCAGATATTCATCGATCCCCCATTGTGAGCGATCAATAATAGCCTCAAAATCACCGCCGCACACCTGAGACTGAGTCATAGGGCTTTTATAACAATTAAACTTAGTTGCCCGTAATGTCACAGGATGAGTTCGTCCAACCATAGTCAGCTGGCCGCGTAATGCTCTAACTTTGCCTTGCTTATCAAAAATCCAGTCGTGTGAAGAAAAACGCAGATTCGGATACTTTGCCGCATTAAAAAAAGCTTCGCTTTGCAGGTGTTTCGTGAACTCACTGCGGCCAGTATCCAGGGTACTGAGCGGGATGGTTATATCTACAGAGCCAGTTTTCGCACCTGCATCATATTGGAGTTCACCATTAAGATTATAAAAACCACCCACATTACTGGAGGTTGCAAAGTGATCAAGTGTAAAACGGGCATTGGCATGCAAAGGATCGATTTTATAATTTGCAGCTACAGCCGGCACGGTTATTCCCAGCAACGCTGCCATCAAAATACTGGCTAATTTATTCATGAAGAAACACCTCTAAACATTTGTCTGACAGCAACAATATTAACGTGAATAACCAGATAACAACATCTCGAAGAGTAAAAATATTATTTCTTATCAGGAAATAATTACAGAATATTCATCTACTTTTAACCAGATAATTTTACCTGTTTCATTATTATTGTTTTACCAGTCAAATACAGCGATCGACTCCACATGTGCTGTTTGCGCAAACAGATTCATAATACCGCCGGCGCGATAACGGTAACCGCGCTTAACGAGTAAACCTGCGTCTCGTGCCAGAGTAGCCGGATCGCAGGAAATATAAACTATCCGGCGTGGTAACAGCCGTTCTTCAATTTCATTTAAAGACTGTATTAATGCCTGAGCACCTGCACGTGGCGGATCAAGCAACCATTTATTCGCATAACCCAGCTCACGCAGACGCTGCGTACTCATAGCAAAAAGATTAGCCTGCTGAAAACGTACAAGTTTGGCCAAACCATTATGCTTGACATTACGCGCAGCACGCTGACACATAGCAGCAACACCCTCAATACCCAGCACCTCTGCCTGCATCCGTGCAATCGGTAAACTAAAATTCCCTAAACCACAAAACCAGTCAATAATCCGCTCGCCGGCACATGGCTGCAACCATTGCATTGCCCGCTGTACCATAAGCGCATTAGTCACATGATTAACCTGAGTAAAATCTTCAGGCTGATATGGAATCTCAATTTGATATTCAGGCAGACGATAAGCAAGAACCGCAGTCGCAGATGAAGATATTAAAGTGGTTTTATTACCTTTTTGTAACCAGCACTGCCACACATAACCGCTTTGCTGCTGTAACTGTTGCAGCAGACCATCAATCTGCATACGTTTGGTCTGGTTTAACTCATCAGCCTGTATAGTGAGTGCAATAGCATCATTACCCTGATGCAGCATAATGCCCTTAACCGTATTTGCAGACCAGTTTTGTAAAAAAAGCTTAATTGGCTTTAAAGCTTTCGACATTACCTCAGGTAATACCAGACAATAATCAATATCTACAATTGCATGGCTTTGTCTGGCTTGAAAACCCAGCTTTAACCGGCCTTTTTCATAGACTGCATGTAATCGCACTCGTTGGCGATAATGCCATGCTAAGCCATAGACAGGCGGCATCAGTTCATCAGGCAAAACCTTACCCAGACGCCGCATCTGACTTAGCCATGCACGCTGTTTTAGTGCCACCTGAGCAGTAAACTCGATATGCTGGCTGTTACAACCGCCACAATGAGCATAATAATCACAAGGCGATTGTACACGAGCATTAGCCGGCATCAGTATTCGGCTAATCCTACCTTCAGTATAGGATTTTTTTATCCGCACCGGCTGCCATTCTACTAATTCACCCGGTAATGCCTCATCAATAAATACCGCCTTACCGTCTACCCGGGCAACGCCGCGGCCTTCCTGATTCCAGTCTGTAATTTGTGCTGTAAATCGTTGTTCCAAGCTATAACCTCAAGCCAGAAATGAAATTAAATAAATTTAATTGTATTTAATTTCTCACATTACAGACAAATTACGTTATGATTATATCCATATTGCCATACTGGATTTTAAGAATAATGTTAAAACCAATACTTTATGCAGTGGCCACTACCCTTATCTCCACAGGTGCATATGCTGCCATTCCCATGCCTGACTACGCAGTACCCAGTCAGGGACAGCAAGTTATCCTGAATGTTCCGCAATTGCGGCTATTTCTGTTTCAGGACGGAAAATTAATTAAAACTTATCCCATAACTGTAGGTAAAGCCAGCACACAAACACCGCTGGGTGAATACAAAATTGGTGCCAAAGTAAACAAGCCTACCTGGAGTGTTCCGCTCAGTATCCAGAAAGAAATGGCAGCTAGCGGTAAAGCTGTACAGAAATCCGTACCACCCGGCCCGAATAATCCACTCGGACCGGTATTTGTCCGTCTTGGTGAACCTCGACTAGGGCTTGGCATTCATGGTACCAATGTACCCAGCAGTGTGCCCGGAGTACGCAGCCATGGCTGTGTGCGTTTACGCAGCCCGAATGCACTGGATTTTGCCGCAACAGTACAAAGCGGAGCTGATGCTGCTGTCATTTACCAGCAGGTATCAGTTAATATAGATGAACAAAATGATATCTGGATTGCCGTTTATCGTGATCCTTATAATAAACGAAATCTGAACAAAAAGCTCTTAAACCAGAGTATCAGTTCATGGGCAGAACAGCATCAGCTTCGGGTTGACCAGCAACGTTTAAACAATGCTCTTGGCAAACCGGCCAATACTTTGATTTGTCTTACCTGCAGTACTGGCAAAACCAAAGTTAGCGGCAATCTGAGCTCACTACAGTGGACAAGCGGTAAAGGTGAAACTGTAGAATTCAAAAACGTTAATCCAGACAATATCAATTCTAAACAGGAAATCACACCGGAAAGCAGTAGTATTGAAGTAGATGAGGACACGGACGAAACACCTAAGCAACAAAATATTACTCCGTTACATCCAACCACCACACCTGCAAAAAAACAACCCACATCAGTAAAGAAGGTTCCAATTACAACCATTCCTGCCTCATCCGATGAAGGTTTTGATTCTCTGATGTAACATCGGACTAGCAGTTTAACTGATATATAAACTCAGTTTTAAGGAAGATAATTTTCCAGCAATTGCCATAAAACTGCCTTGTCTGAAGATTTAAGCCGCTTCAGCCGATATTCACATCGTGCTGCAGCGGCTTTAGTAATGTTCCGGCAAATCAGACGCATCTCAAGTGGCGGATACATGCGTGTATATCTTGCCCCCTTACCCGCATAATGCGCCTGCCAGCGCTTTAACGGCCGATTAGTTATCCCGCAATAAAATGTATCATTAGCACAGTATAAAAAATAGACAGCCCAATCAGCATCTATCTGGGGTAAGGGTGGTAATGCATTCAGAACAGATGCAGACAAAATCAGCTTCATAATTCAATATAAACCGCAATCCCGGGCTGATTGAAATTCAGTTATTCCAAACTCCGGCAAAAATTATGATATACAGAGTGTTAATAATAAACACACTTATTTCACAGCAATAAAATAATATAATTTTAAGCAAAAACCGATAATTTCAAATTTTACAGATACTAAATACAGGCCGAACACCCGGCCGCGCTTCGCCGATGTTCTTTAACATTTGCCAATAACACATAAAACTTCAAATAATTATCTTTATCATGCATTCAGACAAGAGGGTACTTATCGTACATAAATACGCTCAATTTTTCGGTTTACACTCAGAAACTCACCTGTACCGCCTCATCGCCAAGCAAGGTATACAGTTCATCAAATAAGGTAGCCTCAGGCTTGATAAGCCAGTTTTTATCCGCACGCAATTCACCATATGCCTGCTGATGCCGGCAGCAAAATTTCAGTGGCACATGAGCCTGCTGTTCACGGTATGGTTCCAGTAATCTGGCCAATTGTCCGACAGGAGTATCCGCAGTAATGTGTAAATGCAGACTGCGTGCATAGCGGGCGCTGGCTTGTGCCAGCGTGAATGCATCATCAGCAGTGATACGTAATCCGTCACCGCCATTGTATTCATCAACAGCAACTTTACATTCCATAATTAATACCTGATCTGCTTTCAGGCTGGCTCCGTATTCTTCCAGCGCCTGCCCAGCTACTACAACTTCCTGTTTAGCGGTACCATCCTCAAGCTGCACCACAGCAAATTTGCCGCGTTTTCCCATAATATAACGGACACCAGTAACAAAACCGGCTACTTTCTGCTTATTATTAGATGGTTTCAGTGTTGCCAGTTTGCTGCTAACCAGTGCACGTACTTTATCAGCATATGGTTCAAACGGATGGCCGGAAAAATAAAAACCCATTGCCTGTTTCTCTTCAGCCAGCTTTACTGCCAGTGACCATGGTGCCACCTTTTCCATTTGTAAAGGCTCTATAGCATCTTCAACCATATCGAACAGCCCGCCCTGATTCGCATTGGCAGCCACCTGTTCAGCATTCTCCATCGCCAGACCGATATTGGCCAGCAATTGAGCCCGATTCGGATTCAATTCATCAAAGGCACCGGCGCGCACCAAAGCCTCAATCGTACGACGATTCAGATGCTGGCGATCTACTCGCTGACAAAAATCGAATAAATCTGTAAATGCACCACCTGTTTCACGCGCACGTACAATGGCCTCTACAGCACCTTCGCCAGTTCCCTTAATTGCTCCAAGTGCATAACGAATCTGTTTTTTATTATTCGGGGTAAACCGGTAAAAGGATTCGTTAATACTCGGTGGCAGGAAAGTAATTCCGTTTTCAATACCATCATCAACAAAAATTTTCAGCTGATCCGTGTTAGTCAATTCACTGGACATCGTACCGGCCAGATACTCAGCCAGATAATGGCATTTAAGCCATGCAGTCTGATAAGACACCAGAGCATAAGCCGCAGCATGCGATTTATTGAAACCATAACCGGCAAACTTTTCCATATAATTGAAAATTTCATTGGCCGTTTGCTTATCTATGCCTTTTTCAGCGGCACCAGCCTCAAAAATGGCACGATGCTTCACCATTTCCTCAACTTTTTTCTTACCCATAGCACGACGCAGCAAATCGGCACCACCCAGTGTATAGCCGCCGCAAACCTGTGCTGCCTGCATTACCTGTTCCTGATAAACCATTACCCCGTAAGTAGAATTTAATACCGGTTCAAGATTGGGATGCAGATACTCTACTTTTTCCTCACCATGCATACGCCGGATAAAATCCGGAATCAGATCCATCGGCCCCGGACGATACAGAGCCACAAACGCAATAATTTCTTCAAATTTGGTCGGACGTGCTGTCACCAGCATCTTCTTCATACCCACCGACTCAAACTGGAATACTGCTGTGGTATTACCTTTAGCAAAAATACTGGCATACGTCTCTGCATCGTCCAGCGGAATATGATTAACATCAACCTTCTGACCAGTGGTTTCCAGAATAAATTTTTGCGTCATTTCGATGATGGTTAAGTTGCGCAGTCCGAGAAAGTCGAATTTCACCAAACCAATCTGCTCAACATCATCCTTATCAAACATCGAAACCGGAGACGCATCATCACCGCTTGCCTGATAAATCGGGCAAAAATCGGCAATTTTTCCCGGAGCCATCAGCACCCCGCCTGCGTGCATACCCAGACCGCGCGTCAGATCTTCCAGTTTCAGGGCCAGCGTCATTAGCTCTTCAGCTTCTTCTTCCTGCAAGAGTTGCCGGATTTGCGGTTCTGCTTCCATTGCTTTTGTCAGACTGAGTGGTTTATTTGCTTCAACCGGTATCAGTTTGGACAAACGGTCACACAAACCAAACGGTAAATCCAGCACACGCCCGACATCGCGTACTACAGATTTCGACGACATCGTACCGAAAGTGACAATCTGACTGACCGCAGGCACACCATACTTATGGCGTACATACTGAATAACCCGACCACGGTTTTCCTGACAAAAATCAATATCGAAGTCTGGCATTGATACCCGTTCCGGATTCAGAAAACGTTCGAACAGCAGGTTATAACGCAACGGATCCAAATCAGTAATTTTCAATGAATACGCCACTAGCGAACCGGCACCAGAACCACGTCCCGGACCTACCGGACAGCCATTCTGCTTAGCCCAGTTAATAAAGTCCTGCACAATCAGAAAATAACCGGGAAACTGCATCTGAATAATAATTCCCAGCTCATAATCCAGTCGCTGCTGATATTCCGGCATTTTCTGTGCCCGTTCAGTTTCATCCGGATACAGAAATGACATGCGCTCACGTAATCCTTCATTACTCAGCTGAACCAACAGATCGTCCAGCGTCATCCCTTCCGGTGTCGGAAAAAGCGGCAAATAGTTTTTCCCCAGTGTCAGCGTCAGATTACAGCGTTGAGCTATAGCCACCGTATTGGATAAAGCTTCAGGTATGTCGGTAAAACGTGCCGCCATCTCTTCAGGCGTAACAAAATACTGACTGGGCACAAAATCATGCGGACGGCGTTTATCAGCCAGTACATATCCACTGGCAATACAAACCCGTGCTTCATGTGCCTGAAAATCATCAGTATCCATAAACTGTACCGGATGGGTTGCCACCACGGCTATCTGATGCTCAGCCGCCAGTGCCACACTACCGGCTACCACAGCCTCCCATTCCGGCCGCTCAGGTAAACGCTGCACTTCCAGATAAAAACCATCACCAAACCATTGCCGGTATTTAATTAAAGCTTGTGCAGCCTGCTCAGGTTTCTGTGACAGTAAAGCCTGACCAATTTCACCATACTGTGCTCCGGATAAACAGATTAAGCCAGTATTGTCTCCTTCTGCCAGCCACTGCTGACGTACTATTGCCTGATGCGGATTGCGGTCTTCACCCACATAAGCATTTGTCAGTAACTCATTCAGACGCAAATAACCTGCATGATTTTTGACCACAAGCATCAGGCGAAAAGGCTTGTCCGGCTGTTCCGGATTCTCCAGACGCACGTCTACCGCCATAATCGGCTTGATTCCCGCATTACGGCATGCTTTATAAAATTTCACCATGCCAAATACATTCATCAGGTCGCTAATACCTAATGCAGGTATTCCCAAAGCACTGGCTCTTTTAACTGCCTCTTTAATCCGTACAATACCGTCTTCAATAGAAAATTCAGTATGCAGACGCAATGGAACATAGGAAAAATTTTTGGACATAGTACTTTTCATACCAGAACAATTGTTATCTGGTTTATCCGAAATAAAAAGAGAGAAAACCGGCTGGCTGAACTTTCAGCTTTCTGAGCGATATGCTGAAAATTACAAATAACAGCATTCAGTGGATCAGCCAGTGCACAAGCGCATTATTACAGCGTTAATTTTACCTGATTTGTTCAAGTAAACAGCAATAATCCGGGTTAAAAAATGGCTAGTTGTTTATTCAGCAGTAGTAAATCGGGTAGTAATATAAATATACAGACCAAAAAGCATTAATTCATACTTCTACAGTTGAAAGAAATATATCCGGCCACCAAACTACCCATAAAACCTTTGTCATTTAACTGAGCCGCCGGAGCTTGGAAATTCAGCGAGTGTTACGCAGCTAACTGATACATCCAGCAAATCGGCTAATGAAAACAGGCTGCCTGAATCATCAGACAGCCTGTTTAAGAAAGTTTCCCCCGCAGGTGCCGGTTTGGACGCCATCCGCTTGAACCTTTAGGACAAGGCTGGCAGTATCGAATGGCTTCGGGTTCATTCACAGGGAATGCTCACGCCCACCATTACCCAACCGCCAAAAAAGCGAATTATTGGTTCAAAGGAATATATGTCCTTACGAACACCGCAGGGGAAGAAAACTTTATTTTACCACAAGTGTGAGAGTACTTTCACACAACTGTATCATATCCTGCATTTTACGCTCATAATCGCCAATTGCCAAATTTCCGTGCACGGTCAGTTTGAGCAGATCGTGAGCCAGATTGAGCGCAGCCATAATTACAATTTTATCTGTTTCAACAATTCTTCCGGAACTCTGAATAGCAGTAATTTTTTCATTCAGCATTTTTACTGCCTGCATCAACGTTTCGTGTTCACTTCTGGGCGTGCCTATATTAAAAGGACGACCAAGAATTTCCACACGAACCTGTTGAATTTCATCCATTTAAATCCTCCTGCATTTGAGGTAGCCGTTGCAGTAACCGCCGCAGCTCATCACTGGATGCTTTCACTACCGAAGTATATCGGTTCTTTTCAGCAATCAGCCCATCAATAGTAGTTTGCATGCTTTCCTGTAAATGAAACTTTTCCTTCTCATGCTGACTACGTATCCGTTCACGTTCTAACTGAAAATCTTCATTTTGTTTGTGTAATTGTTCTTTCGCAGTTGCCAGCTGCTGAGTCAGCTGATGTTTTTCTGCCAAAAGAGAATTGAATTGTATTACCAGTCGCTTAACACTATCTTCCAGTTGTTCTAATTGATTTTCCATTCCCTACCCGCTTCCGTCCTTAATTAATGCAGCATGAATTACCTGCTTTATCAATACTGCTAATCCGGTTATTTTTCGTTATAACAAATAATTATTATTCCGCTTTAGGCGCTCTTTCCATCAGAATTTCTGCCATTGCCTGTACTTCAGTACGACCATGAAACAGTTGCTTCAGGATATTGGCAATCGGCATATCTACCCCCAGTGAATCTGCCTGCCTGCAAACCTCTTCTACAGTATATACACCTTCGGCGACATGTCCAAGTTCAGTTAATGCTTCAGGCAGTGATTTACCCTCTGCCAGCAATAAACCTACCCGGCGATTACGCGACAGTGATCCCGTACAGGTAAGAATTAAATCCCCCATACCGGACAAACCCATTAACGTTGCTGCCTGACCACCCAGAGCATGATTCAGGCGCGATATTTCTGCCATACCCCGTGTCATTAATGCCACTCTGGCATTAATCCCGTAGTGCAGACCATCTGCAATCCCCGTTGCAATAGCCATGACATTCTTTACCGCCCCGCCTACTGCCGCCCCGATCACATCAGCATTCGCATATAAACGCAAAACAGTATTATTCAGTGCAGCCGCCAGAGACTGAATCCAGGCAAAATTTTCCGATGCCAGCGTAACAGCACAAGGTAACTGCTGAGCAAGTTCCTGTGCAAAACTTGGTCCGGACAGCACACCGATGCAGTTATTCCCGGGCATAACCTCTGCCAGTACCTGTTGCGGTAACAAGCCGGTTTGCTGTTCAAATCCTTTACAGGCTGCAATAACAGGTACTTCACCCATACCGGCCTCAACCAGCTTCCGGGCACTTTCCCGCAAAGCAGATACCGGTGTGGCAATAATGATTAAATCTGCCGGCGCAAATGCATCAACAGCAGAAAGATTTTCCGGCAGAACAAAATCAGGCAGATACCGTTTGTTTACCCGCTCCTGCTGTAATTGCTGCACATGCCGGATATTGTGTGTCCATAACCAGACCTTGTGTGCATGCAGAGAAAAGTGAATGGCAAGAGCCGTTCCCCACGCTCCGGCACCCAGCACACCAATATTCATGTCAAATATTCCCTTTAACAAACTATCAGCAGATAACTACCCTGTTTCTCAATACTTTCAGAAGCCAGACAACTTACAAATACAGCATTTCATTCATTACCGGCACAAACAGCTTTAACGAAACATATTGTATCCAAAAACTCAGATTCAGGCTGCTTGAAATACCGTACCAAATTAGCAGAATACAGCTGATTCACATCATGCACCAGTCTGCAAAGAGCACTTCGGGTATTAATCCGCTCAATTCAATCATAGCTGCATGAATAGAAAAACACAGGCTGCCTGTTGTCAGACAACCTGTGCTCATAAAATACATTTAAAAATGATTAATCCTCAAAGCGTTTAAACGCCAGTGAACCATTCGTACCACCAAAACCAAACGAATTGGAAATAGCTGCACGAATCGGCAAATCACGCGCCTCATTGGCGCAATAATCCAGATCACATCCCGCTTCAATATCCTGTTCAAAGATATTGATTGTTGGCGGAGATTTTTGGGTATGAATAGCCATTACTGTATATACCGCTTCCACACCGCCGGCACCGCCCAGCAGATGGCCGGTCATGGATTTAGTTGAATTCACAACCAGTTTTTTAGCATGCTCACCCAAAGCCAGTTTTAATGCATTGGTTTCATTTACATCACCCAGCGGGGTCGATGTACCATGAGCATTCACATAATCAATATCTTCAGGGTTTAAACCACCGTCTGTCAGAGCACGGGTCACACCCAGTGCCGGCCCCTCAGTATTGGGCGCAGTAATATGATATGCATCTGAACTCATACCAAAACCCACTAGTTCAGCATAGATTCTGGCACCGCGTTTACGTGCATGCTCATACTCTTCCAGCACCATTACCCCGGCACCTTCACCCATCACAAAACCGTCACGCTGTTTGTCCCATGGTCTGGATGCTGTAGCCGGATCATCATTGCGGGTTGATAATGCTTTCATTGCAGCAAAACCACCTACACCCAGCTCACAAATAGCCGCCTCTGCCCCGCCGGCTATCATAATATCTGCATCACCATACTTAATCAGACGAGCAGAATCACCAATACTGTGCGCACCGGTGGTACAGGCTGAAACCATACCATAGCTCGGTCCCTGATAGCCTTTAAGAATAGTAACATGACCGGAAATCAGATTAATCAGAGAACTGGGAATGAAAAACGGATTAATTTTACGTGCCCCGTGTTCCACAACAGTCCGTGCCGTTGCTTCAATCGCAGGTAATCCACCGATACCGGCACCGATATTCACCCCCACCCGGGTTTTATCCAGCCCCGGTATGTCATCCAGCCCAGCATCTGCAATTGCCTGCATCGCAGCAGCTACACCAAAATGAATAAACGAATCCATTCTGCGTGCTTCTTTTGCGCTGATGTACTGAGTTACATCAAAATTCTTAACTTCACCGGCAATCTGGCAAACTAAAGACGAAGCATCAAAATGGGTAATAGTGCCAATGCCGCTTTTACCTGCAAGTAGATTTTGCCATGCTGTGGTTACATCATTACCCACAGGAGATACCTGACCCAGGCCGGTAATGACTACTCTTTTTTTACTCATAATTTTGCTCGTAAGAAAAAAACCTCTACCGAATCAGACGAAAAAAGCGCCTTATTTCGACAGAGGAATTTGAATTTGACCAACACTACACGGAATTAATTCAAGTGAGCGCCAACAAAGTCGATAGCTTGTTGTACGGTAGTAATTTTTTCAGCTTCTTCGTCCGGAATTTCGCAACCAAAAGCTTCTTCCAGAGCCATTACCAATTCAACGGTGTCCAGTGAGTCAGCACCCAGATCTTCCTGGAAAGAAGATTCATTTTTTACTTCAGCTTCACTCACGCCTAATTGTTCTGCAACAATCTTTTTCACACGTTGTTCGATATTATTATCCATTGACTGATCTTTCTTTTCTTTGCCCAGCAGTAAGTGCGGACAGGGTTAATTGAATAAATCAACTTTTTTAGTTGTTGATATTATTGTACCTAATAAAAATAGAGTTTTCCATTTAAATTGTTTTTTGCCGTCTTTTCCGTGGTTTTCAGTGATTTTCACCGCACTTTTACTTATCACCCAAGTGCAAATTTAACAGCAAGCGGCAGCCATATTAGCACAGCCTGATTTTTTGCGACAAGCAATATGATTTATATTGAATCATTATTAACAATAGTTTTATATAAAAAATTCATAATCAGAGCCAGCTCCGCTGCTGTATTTTCCTGTGTTCCGCCACCGGCATGCCCGCCAGTATCAGGTGCTGCCAGCCATACCCGCTGCTTCAGCTGCCGCAGACGCGCATAGAATTTCAGTGCATGTGCCGGATGCACACGATCATCGTGCCGGTTAGTAGTAATCAATGCCGGCGGATAGTGTTGCAAATCACCCAAATTATGATAAGGAGAAAGCAGCTTTAATGCCGGTCTTTCCAGAGAATTTTCAGGATTTCCGTATTCATCAATCCACGAAGAACCTGCTGAAAGATAAGGGTAACGCAACATATCTGTCAGTGGCACTTCGCACACCATTGCCCCCATACTCTGCGGATCACGGCAGAAAGCAGATGCTACCACCAGACCGCCGTTACTGCCGCCCTGTATCGCCGTATGTGCCGCCACAGCTCGATGATGTTTATATAAATCATGCAGCACAGCCAGCAAATCACCAACACTAATATGTTTATTAATCCCTTGAGCAGCCTGATGCCATAATGGTCCGAATTCACCTCCGCCACGGACATTTGCCAGCACAAAAGCATAGCCTCTGGCCAGCCAGTGCCTGCCAATACTGCCCAGATAATATGGCAGTTGCGGCATAGCGAAACCACCATACACATAAACAATTGTTGGCGTATCCTCACCGATTTGTTTACCAACATGAAAATAAGGAATAAATGTGCCATCAGCTGCAACTGCATTAAATTGCCTTACCTGCATTCCTTGCGGATTAAATTGCCGTGGCTGGCGGCGCATAACACACAACTCACCCAGATGTATATCCAGCGTATATAAAGTCAGAGGCTCAAGAAAATTACTGATAGCCAGATACACCACATCACCGCCCCACGGCTGATCAGTAATTTCCAGTGCACCTTCCGGCAAATTCGGCAAAGTAATTTCCTGCCAGCGGCTATCTGCAAAATGCCACGCCAGCAAACGGCTATGCACATTATCCAGTATGGACACCAGCACAAACCGTCGTGTAGTTTCAATATTTTCAATAGCCTGAGTTTCAGTTGGTAAAAAAATCAGCTCAGCTGCACCAAGTTCACCTTTGTGCAACTTCACTGCCACCAGACTGCCGGCCGGATAGGATTTATTTGCCCGCTGCCAGTCACTGCGTAACTGCACCAGCAATTGCCCGTACAGATAACCCATCAATTCACAATCATCCGGCAATCCCAGCGGCTTAACACTAAAATCAGCCAGTACCTGATAATACTGTTTGTGATAAAACCCTTCTGCTGCTTCAAGTAAATCAATCGGTGCGCCCTGGCTATCCAGATAACGCCAGGCATTAACCATCATGCCTTCTGCGGCCATTTCCAGTATCGGCAGTGCTTCTGCAAAAGATTGTCCGCGGCGCATCAGCCACACTTGTCTGGGATAACCCGCCTGCGTTAACTGCCGCTCATCCCAGGCCGGACATACCCATACGCTTTCAGTATCACGCCAGCTAATAATGCTTTTACTGAGCGGAAAATGAAAACCGTCTTCGACAACTTTACGCTCAGCCAGATTAAATTCAATTGTATAAGCAGCATCAGATCCGCCCGCACTCAGACTGATTAATACATGCTCCGGTGCCTGCACATAATGAGCCACTCCCTGTAAGTACACATCATCGTTAAGCAGAGAATCAAAATCAGCTACTGAAAACAAAATTTTCCATTCAGGCAAGCCTGCACGATAACTGGCCGCAGAACATACCCTGTACACACCCTTCGGAAATTCCGCTGACTGATAAAAATGATACATACGTGCACGGTGTTCCTGACAAAAAGGAATTTGCTGCTCATCCTGCAACATTGTCACAATATCATCACGCACCGCTGTATATTCATCACTCGATGCAAACTCAGCCTGAGCAGCTGCATCTGCCTGCTGAATAAAAGACTGAGTTAGTTCACTATCCAGGTCTTCAAAATGCACAAAAGGATCAGCATCTGTCATCTTTATTTTTCCAATCATTTATATCTTTTAATCCATATAACACTTCTGATATAGCAGACTGTTTATCTGGCCGGACGAATCAGACGGTATACAGATATAAATATAAACAAATAGGGCAGCCCAGACAGGCTGCCCTATTATTTAAATAAAATCAACAATATAATTTCATTATGCTTTTACTAGCAACACACATTCGTATATACGATGTACAAAATATAAATTGTTAATTTTTATATGGTGCCGACAACGAGCAACGCGGCTATTTTACACAAGGCGCATTATATCGCCAAATATCGCCACAATCCCCGTATTTACTGGCTTTCCGCTTAATTTCAGAAAACACATAAAACAACATATTAATACATATTAAATTAATTTTGTGTCACAAAACTGTCACACAATAGGAGCCTTTTGAACTACTCCTATATATACTATATATATAGTATATACATTCATGAATCGATAGTACCAGATGTATAAACTGAGAAGTTCACAAAATTCAGTCGTTATACACATCATAACAACTGAATCAAACTAGTAGAATTCAACCGTTGGGGAAATCACAACGGTTGGGTGAAATTTCTAAAATCCAGTTGTTGTGGACATCACAACGACTGAATGTAATTCACGAATTCCAGTTGTGGTGAATATCACCACAACTGAGTTAAAGTTATTGTAATCTCCACTGAAACTAAAGAGGCTTATTATGAACACAATTTATTCTGAAGGTTGGGACGGTAATGATTGACTTTAATTTTGATATTTCCCCAATGCTAGGATAGAAAACTTGCCAGAATTCAACTGTGGTGATCTCCGCAACGGTTGAAGATGTACGTAGTCTGCCAACTACTAAAGCAGACAATACCAATTTGATTAACTAAACCTGATTAACTAACCCAAGCCAGCTAACCGCTGGCTTTTTGATTAAGGTTTATAATACGCATTAAAAGGAATTTGAGATGAGTAAAAAATTTAAATACCTAAAAATGGCACCAGAGATTGGTCAACTATACTTCTTTTTGAATGTCTCACCTTTTCATCTTTATTCATGGAAAGGGACTACTACTGAGCTATATTGGCTAAAAACACATAGAATTTATGCAACTGATAAAGATTTTAAACTAGCTATTGAATTCGTAAATAACTTCTATATATCAAATCCAGAAAAACTAAACTACATCATATCTATACCTGAATCACATTGTGAAGTTTGGTATGGTCTTTATATGGATGGACAAGATATCGATTGTCACTCAATAAAATTTGATTTTGATAACGAAATGCACCGGGATTTATACAATAAACGTCGACTTTATAGAACTTGTGAAGACTTAAAAAACGCAACGAATCTAATAACTCAAGCCTTAGCTTAGAACTAGAAAAGCCACTGTACAGTGGCTTTAATTTTGCAACCAAGCTAATCAATCCAAGCGCATTTAAACAAGTGTGCTTGTGTGGATTAGTAGACATGCCAGCTATTAGCTGGCTTTTTTATTGGAGAATAAAAATGGAAGCTAAAAAAGAAGAATTTATAGTTACTCAAGAATGGATTGAAAAAGTGGGGGCTTATAAAGATGGGTTTCAAGCTTTTAAACAGCATTTCCCTAATGGTGGAGAAGCTTTAGAGGTACTAAAGCAATGCGAAAAGTTCAATTATAGAAATCTTGGGGAATGGTTGGTAGATATCTTGCCTATCACTTATCCACCTTTAGAGCTTAATAATTTAATAGGTAATCTTTTCTACCCCAATGATGTTCATATTAAGGGCGATATTTCTACTCAAGAGTTCTTTTATATCAAAGGAAGTCTTAAGGTAGATGGGAAATTAACAGTCAACAAATATGGGGAGGCCTCCACCAATAAAGACTTTATAAATTCTGATGAGATTGATCTTGGTGAATATGCATATCTTTACTCACAAATTAAAGCTAATAGTATAAGCTTGCGTAATTCTGCTCATATTTTCGGGAATACTAAAGCTAATGTTATTAAAGTTAATGGCGGTTATCTCCACGGTGACGTTGATGCTGATGAAATTATTAATGATAGTGGAGAGATTCAGGGATACGTTAAAACTATTAAAATTGAAAATATTAATGGTGGAGTAATAAAAGGAAACATTAACACTATTAAAATTAAAAATATCAATGGTGGTCAGATACATGGAGATGTTGATGCTGATGAAATTATCAACGATGGCGGATTGATTAGAGGAGACGTTAACACTTTCACCATTGAAAATATTAATGGTGGTAGAGTTAAAGGGAAGATTACTTATAAGCGTTCTGATGAACATAAATAAAGCCAGCTAGTTGCTGGCTTTAATTTTAAGGAGATTAACATGGCACAGATAACAAAATTTGAAAAAGAAGTTTTAGAAAGGATTGATGAAGAAGTAAATTTAACAGAAAATGAATTTATAACAATCTTAAATAAATATACTCGTTATAGATATATTCAGGAAGAATACGGCTATGAAGTCACCTCGTCCATAGTAAAAATACAAGATAGGCATTTCGTAATACATTGGAAACGTCTATTGGGTAGCGAGGGTCAGATTGATGAATATAATGCTTATTTCGAATCCCAGCCTATTGAGGTACACGAGGAAACCCGAATAGAAAAACGTAAAATATGGGTAGACGATCAAGGTAATGTTGTTTTTTAAAGCCAGCAATTAGCTGGCTTTATCTCACTTAATCGCGTTTACTAGCGCGCTATGCCGTCTTGCGCAGTCGTTATACTTGTCCACTACCCCAACAGCCCAAGGTAAAACATCTGCGCCTGTAGTCCCGTTTAAAGGGCTTAACTCAGGGCATGGTGCTGTCAGGTTAGCCGGCAGACTAACGACTGCTGATTGCTTCGTTGATGATGTGCACCCCGGAAGCGTCCAGACAAACATTAGTATAGACAGGCACCCTAACAATTTTTGTAACCTGCGTTTGACGTTCATTTTGTTTCACCTCGCTTACTTCTTTCTGTTTTTCATAGTTAGCACTGGCTTTATTAAGTGCCGCCTGTTGTCTGGCTACTTCAGCCTGCTGCTTTTTCTGCATTACCTCTATACCGGCGTTATAGCCTTTCGTGTATTGTTTACGTCCGATTGCGGTAATAATGAACAGCAGCATGAGAATGACTAGAATTCGTACGCTAACGCTCACGTAATTAATCTCTTTCATTACACCACCTCAAAATGCGGTAAATCCTTGCTTTTCTGCCAGTTGCCGCCCCAGTTGATTTTCACCCCCAATTCCTTAGCTGCCTGTTGCATAGCCTCGTTAATTGCTGCGAATTTCTTCGGGTCGTTATCTTTCATATTGATAGGGTACGGATAAATATCTACCGCACACCCTTTTGCGTGTTTACTCGCCAGCGGTGTATTTACCCAAGTCACCTTCCTTTCATTTGGCCGCGCGTATTTCGGATCAACTCCCTTTTTCACGCATTCATTAGCCGTGCGCCCTTTGCCGTAATTGATGAAACACTGTTCCTTGCTTCTTTTCCCCTCAATGACGGTAAAATCCTGCTTAGTGATTTCAATGGCTCGCTTAACGACCTTAACCAGGTTGGCGTCAACATCGCGTAAATTGTTCAGAGAACGATTGCCTAATTTGTACATATCTAACCTTTCATAAATAAAAAAAGCAGCCATAACGGCTGCTGTGTATTGACTATTTAAATTTATTTATATATTATTAATATCATGTTTCCCCTTTAATACATTTAAAGCCCTCAAATACTCCTCCGTGTTGAGGGTATTTTTTTGACATAAAAAAGCTGCCTGCTGGCAGCTTATTCAATTCCCAAAAATTCACTTAGTCCATTTAATATCAAGCTTGCGCTTATTTTCGGCACAATCTTTTAAATACATATTCATTAAAACCTGATACGGCAATCCGGTTTCATCAGCCATATCTTTGAAATAAGTAATACTATCTTCATCAATCCGAATAGTGATTGTTTTCTTTAACTGTCCAGAATACGGATTGCGTTTTGCTTGACTAAAATCGTACTCTTTTTTCATAAATGTGCCTCGTATTGTTTGCGTTCTTGCTTGGTGGCCGTTCTTGCAGAAATCAAACGGATTGTATTGCCTCTTTCACAATGAATAACCACTAATATGCGTAAATTCTCACTCATTCCTAGCAATATGAAACGATCTTCGTCTTCGGAATGATCTGGATCATTTATTATCAAGGCATTTTCGTCCCAAAATACTGTAACAGCTTCATCAAATGAGACGCCGTGCTTTTTGATATTACTTGCTGCTTTTTCCTGATTCCATTCAAAGCCATTAATCATTCTATCCCCTTAGTTGTAAATATATTATATTTATATTTTAAATATACAACAAATAGTTAATTTTTATAAAGATGATTTTTTCATATCATCATGGTATAGGGCTAACTTGGCAGCCACAACAGAGAAAGCTAACAAGCAATCAAAGGTGGGGGTCATCAAAATGATGATACCCACCAATGGCGACACTAAAGATGCCTATTGTATTCCCTTGTATAAGTTATTTGGGAAGTTAAATCATTAATTCCTTTGTAATAGTTAAATAAGCCATAATTAAACGTCCTGTAAAAAAGCTGCTCTGAGGCTGCAATAGAAAAGCCAGCATTTAGCCGGCTTGAATCTGTTACACAATCAAATCACTATAACATCTGATACTGAAACAGGGTGGTGCCCAAATCACTCATATTTACCCCTAACTATTTGATAATTATAAATTTAGGGTGGTGCCCAAACCTATGGCATCATAGTATTTGATTGCGTAACAGAATCAAGTTAGCCACCAGCCGGCACTCTATTTCTGCTTATCATCTGTATCACCGATTATCTTTTCCGCCCTGTTACACACAGCATTAATCAGTTTTTTAGCCAGCTTAGGCGCAGTTGCTTTGAATGCGTCCAGCAGAGATTTAGAAGCCATTCCGGCAAATACACCGGCACCGGCAAACAGCCACGGGTGATCCTGTGTAAAGAAATACTCTGTTACTGCAGCTGAAAAAACCATGCCTATAATGATGAATGTCACAGTGAGCATTACCCCATAGCGTCGATAATCAGATACTACCAGCGAGCCGAGAAAGCCGCCGGCAAGGGCGAAACAGTTGGACAGTGTAAAAACCTCATTCATTATTTCCCGCCTTTTTTATCTTCTGCCTGCTGGGTGTTTTTAATCAGATTCCTGCCGGCTAATGCGCATATGATGGCAATCAGCGGATAGGTGGTCATGCCTGTGGACAGTGGCGGATAGGCAGCGATAAAGGTACCGGATATTACAAACCAAATCAACGCCGACCACAGCAGGCAGCACCCAGACAGAATATTGCTGCGGCTGGAATGACAAAAGGCAGTAAATAACTGCCCGATAGCAACCACAATTAAAATGGTCACAAACACCTTAGGGTATAAATGCGGGAATTTGCCGTATAAATCCTCCTTAATTATCTCGTCACCATGCAGGCCGAACACCAGCGCAAACCCCAGCATAGCGAATCCGTTTAGTACTTCGATTATTCGCGTGCCGGTACCGAACAGCCAGTTCTGCAGTCTGTCCGGTAAAAACCGGAAGTCCAGTAACCAGTACAACCATTTAATTGCTTTTGTCATGACATCTTTACTCCGTAAAAAAACCGCTTTTCAGCGGTTATCAGTTAATAGTTGCTTTTAGCTTCTTCCCATAGCCGGAATAGCCTGTCCTGATCAATATCCAAGGTATCAGTAAAAAACTGCCAGATATCATCATTTTCCAGTGTGAATGTCTGTGCTTCCATGATGGCATTGCGCACTTTAATCAGATGAATACCGGTCAATTCCC